>NZ_LMNZ01000001.1:595767-838015 GCF_001423445.1 Rhizobium sp. Leaf311
CTGCATGGGGTCAGTTATGAACGAACAGGGTCACGCACTCGTCAGAAAGCTTGCTTTCTGGGGAATTCCATTTGCCATTGCAGTGCTTTGCCTCAAGCTTCTGGCCTGGTGGTTTACCGGCTCCGTCGCACTGCTGTCCGATGGTCTGGAATCAACCGTCAATGTGGTGGCGGCCTTCATTGCCTATTTCGTTATCCGTTACGCGCAAAAGCCAGCCGATGACGATCACCAGTTCGGGCATCACAAGGCAGAATATCTGTCTGCGGTGGTGGAAGGTGTTTTGATCGTGGTGGCCGCGCTTCTGATCGTGAAAGAGGCCTGGGGTGGTCTCATGGCACCCAGCCTGCCGGATGCACCGGTGCTCGGCCTCGCCATCAACGCCTTTGCGGGTATCCTCAATTTCGTCTGGGCGACGGTGCTGATCAGGGTCGGGCGCAAGCAATCCTCTCCGGCACTTCTGGCAGATGGCCATCACATCATGTCGGACGTCGTCACCTCAGGCGGCGTTCTGATCGGTCTCGTGCTGGCAATCATCACCGGTTACGCGATCCTCGATCCGATCCTTGCCATCATCGTTGCCATCAACATTCTTTTCCAGGGTTACAAGGTCATCACGCACTCGCTTGGCGGCTTGATGGACCGTGCGGTAGAGCCGGAGGAAGACGAGATCATCAAGACGGCGATTGCGGAGAACTCCGCCGGTCTTTTGGGCGTCCACGATCTCAAAACCCGCAGGGCCGGGTCGGTAGCCTTTATCGATTTTCACGTCGTCGTACCCTCGGCCATGTCGGTTGGTGCCGCACACGAGATTTGCGACCGGCTGGAAGATGCCATAAGAGAGGCCGTGCCCGGTGCCGTCCTCGCCATTCACGTCGAACCCGAAAGTGAACAGGCGCATGGCGTCCGGGTCGAGTTTCAAGAAGCAGGAGTTTGAATCATGTCAGTCACGGATGTTTCCGGCCTGTCTCAACTGGGTGCGCAGGTTGCAGCACCCGAAAGTCCGGAAAAGGCCGTTCTGGAAAAAGTGCCGAACGGCAACGCCGGCACGGACTATGTCGTACGCTTTACCGCACCGGAATTTACGTCACTGTGCCCGATGACGGGTCAGCCGGACTTTGCCCATATCGTCATCGATTACATCCCGGGTGAATTCCTGGTGGAATCGAAGTCGCTGAAGCTGTTCCTGCACGCCTTCCGCAACCATGGTGCGTTTCACGAGGATTGCTCCGTCTACATCGCTAAACGTCTGGTGGAGCTGCTGCAGCCGAAGTGGCTGCGCATCGGTGCCTATTGGTACCCGCGCGGCGGCATCCCCATCGATGTTTTCTGGCAGACGGGTGCGCCGCCGGAAGGCGTCTGGCTTCCCGAGCAGGGTGTCGCGACCTATCGCGGTCGCGGCTGATCCCGCTCTGAGAGAGATTCAGGCGAAGGAATCGCCATCGCCTGAATCGAAATCCATGTCGTCATTGCTGTCGTCATAATCCGCCTGCTGCACGTCGTCATTATTGTCCGAGGCGTCCTGCTGTGGCTTGTCGTCGTCATTATAGTAGTTGTTGATGACGGTTTCCTCGACGGGCGCATTGGCTGAGCCCGCGCCACCCCAGCCGGATGAGGCGACGTGGTTGGAGAAGATGCCGCTCAGCGAATTGGCCAGCAACATGCCGCCTGCGACACCGGCCGCCGTTCCTAGCGCGCCCTGCAGAAAACCGCCGCCACCGCCGCCGCCAAATCGGCCGAAGCCGGAGGGCTGCTGGCTCCATGGGCCACTGGTCTGCTGCGGCGCATCCGTGGTGCGGCCCCATGGCCCCGCGGTCTGGCCGGATATGTCGTTGCGATAGGTTGGAGCGGGGGCCGCAGAGCTGGGGCTTGGCGCTGGTGCCGGTGCCGGTGCCTGCTGCTGGTTGCCGCCGAAGATCGAGCTGAGGAAGCCGCCCTGCTGTGCCTGCTGCGGTGCAGTGTTGCTGCTTTCAAGCTGATGGATGCGTTCTTCCAGCTGGCGAATATGCGCCGCCGCTGCTTCCAGTCCCTTCTCCTGCACGATAACGGCCTGAGCAAGATAATAGGGGGCGGCTGGCTCATCCTTTACGGCCTGGCTGATAAGCCTTTCGGCGTCCGCATCGCGCGGTGTGGAGGATGCGGATCTAACCCTGTCGAACAGGGATGTGAGCAGTTGGGTTTCTTCTGGTGACATCGGTTGCCTCCTTGGCGTGTCGAGAAACGCACAGCAAGGAAGTAGGGTTCAATTCCGGCTTTTGAAAGCCGGAATTTTCTAACATTTTTGTAAGGTTAAGCGCCTGCTCAGCCGCCGAGAACCAGTGACAGACCGGCAAGTGCGGTCGCCGCTCCTGTGAGGCGTGCAGCGATCGGCCCAAGCTTTGCAATGCCCAGCCCCAGCGCCATGCCTGCGACATGAAGAAGCGCCGTTGCAATGACGAAGCCAATGCCGAATTGCAGCGCGCCCGCGCTGCCCAGTTCTCCGCCATGGGCATGGCCGTGAAACAGGGCAAAAACGCCGACAATGGCCGCAGCCGCGTTCACCAGAACCCGTGTTGCCATGGCAACCAGCAGTCCAAGGGCGATCACAGATGCAAGAATGGCAGGCTCTACGAATGGAAGCTCGATGCCGCCGAGTGCCAGCAGGAAACCGATGGCCATTGCGCCGACGAAAGCCGCAGGAACCATGAACAGTGCGCGGCGATCATGTCTCGTTGCCGCGATCTGCGCCGCCCAGATACCCACCGCCACCATGACGAGAATGTGGTCAGCGCCAAACAGCGGATGGGAGAAGCCCGCCATGAAGGAGCCGTGCTCTTCCGGATTGAGGTGAGCAAAGGCGGGAAGCGTGGACGCAGCCAGCGTTGCCGCAACGAGTGAAAGTCTTTTGATCATTGTTCCCTCTCGATTACTGGACGCGGAGCAAGGGCGCTTGGGTCGCCTGTCTAACCCCGCAAATTAACGATATCGTAGGCATGAAGTCCGTGTCCATGCGTCATTTGCCGGAGGTCTGTTTATTAAGCAGTTCCGCGCCTTGTCTTTTTCAATCATTGTTTTACGAAACAAATCACACTATGTCCGGTAGGTAATGAATTACGTTGGAGATCGCCCCATGAACGAAGAAGAAGACGACAAGAGCAAGGAACTGCCGATCGGCAAGGAAACGGAAGCGAATCTTTTCAAGTCGCGTTCGATCTTCATCTATGGCGGCATCACGCAGGAATTGGCGCAGAAAGTGTGCACGCAGCTTGTGGCGCTCGCCGCAGCCAGCGATGAAGACATCCGCGTCTATGTCAATTCGCCCGGCGGCCACGTCGAGTCCGGCGACAGCATTCACGACATGATCAAGTTCATCAAGCCGAAGGTCTGGATCATCGGTACGGGCTGGGTCGCTTCCGCTGGTGCGCTGATCTATGTGTCGGTGCCGAAGGAGCGTCGTATCTGCCTGCCGAACACCCGCTTCCTGCTGCACCAACCATCCGGCGGCACACGCGGCATGGCATCCGACATCGAGATACAGGCACGTGAAATCATCAAGATGAACAAGCGCCTGATCAAGATCTTCTCCGTGGCCACCGGCCAGACGGAAGAAAAGATCGCCAAGGACATCGACCGCGATTACTGGCTGGGCGCTGAAGAAGCTGTTGCCTACGGCCTTGCTTCGCGCATCGTGACCTCGCAGGCCGAAATCTAAGGCACGCCTTATCTGATTAAAAAGAACCCGCACCGGCTATGCCGATGCGGGTTTTTTATTGTCTGTAATCGGCCAATAGCGCGCTCAGGGAATCAGACGGTTCTTCCGCAGCGTTTCGAAGAGCGCAAAGAATGCGTCGTCGGTTGGCTGATACTCCTTGAAGCCGAGACGGCGGCTTTTACCCATGTCGGTCACGACTTCAATGGGGCGTCCCAGGTCGGCGTCGGTATGCCAGGGCGATGCGAGGCGGTTAAGATCCGGCTCGGCGAGATTTTCGCGAGTGGAAATTTTATTCCAGATTTCGGCGTCGTGTTCCATTTGTTCTGCCAGAGGAGTGACGGTGCCGTCGAAGGGTGCTGCTTCAATGCCGAACCATTCCGCGATGCGGCCCCACATCCAACTCCAGCGGAAGATATCGCCATTCACGACGTTGAAATCTTCGTTCTTTGCCTCAGGCGTTTGCGCTGCCCAGAGCAGATGCTTGGCCAGAAGGTTCGCATCCGTCATGTCGGTCAGGCCGTTCCATTGGGCGGCTGATCCGGGGAAGCGGAAGGGGCGTCCGGTTTCCCGGCAGATCGTGGCATAGACCGCCAGCGTCGTGCCCATGTTCATGGCATTGCCGACTGCCTGGCCAATCACGGTATGGGGGCGGTGGACGCTCCAACTGAAGCCATCGCGTTTGGATGCGGCAAAGACCTCGTCTTCCTGCGCATAGTAGAAATTCTCGACATCGAGACGGCCCTGTTCTTCGCGAAACGGGGTTTGCGGAAGCGTGCCCTTGCCATAGGCTTCAAAGGGTCCGAGATAATGTTTGAGACCTGTGACCAGTGCCACATGGCGAGTGGATTTGCCGAGGCTCAGACCATCCAGCAGGTTGCGCACCATGGCGGAATTGACGCGGATGTTTTCCGCTTCGCTTTCCTGCCTCGCCCAGGTCGAGATAAAGACGGCCTCTGGCCGCACATCCGCGAGCGCCTTTGCGGTTTCGACTGCATCCTGCAGATTTGCCGAGACGGGAATGATTCCCTCTTGCTGGGTCGGGCGTCTGGCCAGACCATAGACCTGCCAACCCTGTTCCAACAGAAGATTTGCCGTGGCACTTCCCACGATCCCACTTGCGCCGACGACCAATGCCGTTTTAACCATGTTCAAACTCCATTTCGTAAACGCTTTAATTAGTCATCCGGCGCGTCATCGTGTAGACGGCACTGTTTGGGGACATGGAAACCAAAGGGTGACCACTATGAAACCGGGTAGCCACGAAGCAGAATGGCGCGAGGATTGTGCGCCGAGACGCGTTCTGGAACTCTTCTCGACCAAATGGACGAGCATGATCCTGCACACGTTGCACAAGCTGCATGAGGGGGCCGCGCGCACCGGTGTGCTGGAGCGCAGCCTGCCGGGCATTTCCAAGAAGATGCTGACACAGACTTTGAAAGAGATGGAAAGGTCCGGCCTTGTCACGCGCCACGTGCACGCCACACGCCCGCCTGCTGTCGAATACAGGCTAACGCCGCTCGGTAACCGCTTCATCGAACCGGTGGAGATGCTTTACGCATGGGGCAGGGATAATGCCGACGCCTTGGACGCTTTGGGAGAACGCTCTACTTCAAGGCGCTGACACTTTCTGTCGTCAAGCCTTGGCAGCAAGCCAGAGTGTGTGACGCGCACCGCCGCGTTTGCCATTGGCGCGAACGCTGACCTCATCGGTCTTGAAGCCGGTCTGGCGAAGGCGTCGGGTAA
Source organism: Rhizobium sp. Leaf311 (assembly GCF_001423445.1). NCBI lineage: Bacteria > Pseudomonadati > Pseudomonadota > Alphaproteobacteria > Hyphomicrobiales > Rhizobiaceae > Rhizobium > Rhizobium sp. Leaf311. Next base: position 601,199 of record NZ_LMNZ01000001.1, read on the forward strand.
AGGCAGCATCCGGACCTGAAGACCAGACCGCAAGCACGCCCTTCGGGCGCAGCGCGCTTCTGGCCGCTTCCAGCCCTTCGCGATCATAGAGGCTGTCATTGGAGGGGCGGGAGAGGCCATCCGGGCCGTTATCGACATCCAGCAGGATTGCGTCATAAGCCGCCTTTTTGGAGCGGATGAGCGCACCGACATCGCCGACATGAATATCGACGCGGGCATCATCGAGCGTGCCCTTGTGCAGATCGGCCATCGGTCCGCGCGCCCAGTCTACGACAGCCGGTACAAGCTCTGCCACGGTGACGTCGGCATCCGGCGGCAGTGCACCCAGTGCAGCGCGCAGGGTAAACCCCATTCCAAGACCGCCGATAAGAATATGCTGTTTACTGCGGCCCGCAATGCGCTCGCAGGATAGTGTCGCCAATGCTTCCTCGGAACCGCTCAGCCGGCTGTTCATCAGCTCGTTCGAACCAAGCATGATGGAAAATTCCTGACCGCGCTGCTTCAGGCGCAGTTCGGTGCCATCGCCGGGAATGGCTGCACGGTCCAGTTCTATCCAAGGGAGCATGGCGTATCTCGTTGTTTGCTGGCCGGGGTTTACACGGGCGGGGCCGAGAGAACAACAGGCACCAACCCTCAGGCGGCATGGCATCGGATACTAATGAATCATAGGCGGAAAACTCTTTTGCGGTTTCTGCCCATAGAAAAAACGCCCCGTAAAAATGGTCGCGTCTATCGTCGAATTTTCAACTGGAGCAATCTATACGAACAAAAGTTGCCGGACAGAGAAATTGTTTCGTCAAAATTGCGGATACCCCAAAAAAAGTCGTTCGCAAATCGCTTTTTCAGCTTTAAGTTCATGAAGTTCAATTATAGATTGCGTATCTATGTCGATAAATACGACCTGATTCCGGCTGTTCTAAATCGGATTGAGTGCATTTGGGGTAATTATGAACGCAAAGCATAATTTAAAACATTTTCGGCGGGCGCTTTTGGCATCCACTTTCGCTCTCTGCGGCAATGTCGACCTTGCTTTTGCAGTCGACAGCGGAGACATCGTCTTCAATAACGGAAGCGAGACCATATCTGACTCGATAAACTATGGTACCAATGTTATCGTCGGTGAGAGCGGCAATGCCGCCCTGACAATTAACAGCGGTGCGACTGTGACCGGCACGGGCGCCTATGTCGGAAAGCAAGAAGGTGTTACCGGCACCGTCACCGTAACCGGCAGCGGTACGATTTGGGAAAACACTAGCTCAACCTCTATCGGTCATCGCGGAACCGGCATACTGACAATCAGCGACGGCGGGTCTGTCAGCACTGATTATACGACTATTGGCAATGAGAGCGACAGTGAAGGAACCGTTACCGTCACTGGCAGTGGATCAAGTTTTGCCACGCCGAACTTAGCCGTTGGTTACAAGGGTCGTGGAACGCTTAATATAGAGAATGGCGCAACGGTAACAGCCTACACCAGCTTTATCGGTGTTTACGATGGTCGGGAAGGACTCGTGAAGGTCACCGGCAGTGGATCGACCTGGACCAATGGCAGCTTCTTTTACCTCGGCGGCTTTAACACCAGCATAGATCCAAGCTATATTGGAACGGGCACTTTAACCATCGCAGATGGCGGTGCTGTGAATGTAGGTGCCGAGCAGACTGGTGGAGGTTATGGCGGTACTGTAAATATTGCATATTCTGCTTCCTCGACAGGCACACTGAACATTGGTGCCGCGTCTGGTCAGACGGCTGTGGCCGCAGGCACACTGAACGCTGCAAATTTGGCGTTTGGCCAAGGTAGCGGCACTTTGGTGTTCAATCACACCGATTCGGATTATGATTTCTCGACAGCGATGTCATCCAATGCGGACAACACCGGCGCAATCAACCAGATTGCCGGCTTCACCACCCTGTCCGGCGATAGCTCGCAATTCGACGGCACCACCAATGTCACGGGCGGCACGCTCGACGTCACAGGTGCGCTGGGAGGAAGGCTGTACGTCTCCAATACGGGCACGCTTAGTGGTTATGGTGACGTTGGCACCACAAATATTCTCAGTGGTGGCACGCTTTCACCGGGCGGAAACAGTCTTGGCAGCCTGACCGTCAATGGTGATCTGACATTCGAAAGCGGCTCGACCTATGCTGTCGATCTGAGCGGCACAGAAGGCATAAGCACGAGAAGTATTCTTTATGGCGATCAGACAAGGGTCACCGGCAATGCCACCATCAATGGCGGCACAATCGCGGTTACTGCGCTTGATGCATCAACCAGCTACCTCAGTGGCAAGACCTACACTGTCATTGCCGCAGAAGGCACATTAAGCGGTGCATTCACAGGGGTTGTGAGCAGGTCTGCCTTCCTGACAACAACCGCAAGCTATGATGAAAACAACGCTTATTTGACAATTGCGGTGCAGGATACGGGTTCAAGCGGTACGGGCCTCTTTACGCCTGTCGCCCAAACCCCAAACCAGTCGGCAGTCGCCCGTTCGCTCGACAGCCTCTCGCAATCAGGCATATCGCTCGATCTTCACAACTCCATGCTGTTATTGAGCGACGATGAGGCGCGCACGGCCTATCAGCAGCTCTCCGGCGACAGCTATGCCACCGCTCAGGCATCCTTTGTGCAAACGGTCCAGACAGTCAACAACACCGTCAACACGCGCATGCGCAGCATTACCCAAAGCGTGGCGGCACCGTCCATCGCGCCGCTGGGCTATGCTGAAGAAGAAAAGACCCCCAAAAAGAATAACCCTTTCTCATCCTATGAGAAGAAGGAGCAAACCTTTGATTCCCAGCGGTTCTCCGCATGGTCGATGGGCTTTGGTTCCTGGGGTAAGGTGAAAGGCACCGGCGGCGGGCCAGATACCGACACCGGCAACGGCGGCGTCTTGTTTGGTTTCGATGGCCGAGTTTCCAATGCATGGCGCGTTGGTGTCATGGGCGGCTATAGCCACTCCTCTTTTGATACCTCGACGAGCGATGGCAACAGTGACAACTACCATGTTGGCGTCTACGGCACTGGCGATTGGGGGGCGGTTACGGTCCGATCCGGACTTAACTATGCCTGGAGCGACGTTGATAATACCCGCCAGGTCTCCTTGTTGAATCAGACCTTGAAGGGGGACTATGATGCCGGCAGCCTGAGCAGTTTTGCGGAAGTCGGCTATACGATCAAAACCGCCCCTGCGAACTTTGAACCCTTCGCGTCTCTCTCTTATTCGCGCGTGAAGACTGATGGTTTCAGCGAAACAGGCGGCTCTGCAGCGTTGACCGTGGATGAGCAGCAGATGAATACAACCTTCACCACAATTGGACTGCGCACATCGAAGGATATAAAGCTGCTCGGAACCGCCGCAGCCTTGCGCGGCACGGCCGGATGGGTTCATGCTTTCGGCGATGTCGATCCAATCTCGACTGCCCGCTTTGCCACGGGTGACAGCTTCACAGTGTCCGGCACGCCGATCGACAAAGATGCCGCCTTGCTGGAAGCAGGACTGGACCTCAACCTGACACCGGCCTCAACCTTCAGCCTTGGCTATAATGGCCAGATCGGAAAGAATGCTTATGAGCACGGCGCGAATGCAAAGTTCCGGGTGCAGTTCTAACAACTCAGGTCAAGAAAACATTTGTCGCCATGGTTCCTATGGCGGCAAACCCGAAACGCTCACGGTCTTGCACAATTCCTCAAATCGGAATCGACTCAAGGAATTGTGCAACAGATCTCGGGTCTTGCAGCGTCGGGCGTTTGAGAAAACGCACCGTGCTGTCATGCAGATTGGCAAAGCGCAGGCTGGAAAATGTGTCTGCCTTATTGCAGACCATAGCGAAAACAACGATTATCTGCTCAAGTTTCGTCCATTTACGGCATCAGCACGACTACCTTGGCTTGCGCATGCGGTCAAAATAATGTTCCAGAGCAATATCCTGCCTGCTCTGGACCGTCGCCATGCATAAAGACTTCTCTCTCCAAAGCCTTTTCATGGGCCTGCTGACGGCTTTCGTCGGCTTTGCCAGCTCCTTTGCCGTGGTGCTTCAGGGCCTGAAAGGCGTCGGCGCCACCGATTACGAGGCGGCATCCGGTCTGATGGCGCTTTCGGTGGCCGTCGGCCTTTGCGCCATCGCCCTGTCCGCCACAACACGGCTTCCGATCAGTATCGCGTGGTCGACGCCGGGCGGCGCCCTTCTGGCCACGACGGGCGTAATCGAAGGCGGGTTTCCCGCCGCCGTGGGTGCGTTCATCGTCTGCGCGGTATTGATCATCATTGCGGGCCTGTTCAAGCCGCTGGGCCGCGCCGTCGCATCCATACCCACGCCGCTTGCCAATGCCATGTTGTCAGGCGTCATCATCGGCCTGTGCTTTGCGCCAATAAAAGCAATCGGCTTCAACCCTCTGCTTGGCTTGCCCATCATTCTGGCATGGATCGTCGTCGGCGCCTTCAAGCGCCTGTTTGCGGTTCCGGCCGCGCTTGGCGCCTTCGTGCTGGTCATGATTTTCGGGGTCGATATCCCCGCAGGTGCACTCGACAGCGTGGCGCAATCGCTGGCCCCGCCGGTGGAGTTCGTTTTGCCGGTGTTCAACCTGCAAGGGTTGGTCTCCGTTGCGTTGCCGCTGTTCATCGTCACCATGGCCTCGCAGAATATACCTGGCATCGCCGTGTTAAAGGTCAACAATTATGATCCGCAGCCGGGGCAGCTTTTTGCTACCACGGGCCTTTTTTCGCTGCTATCGGCACCCTTCGGCGGACACGCCGTCAATCTCGCCGCCATCACTGCCGCCATGTGCGCAGGTGAGGATGCCCATCCGGACCCAAGGCGTCGCTACTGGGCTGTCATTGTCAGTGGCGTGGGTTATGTGATCTTCGGTCTGCTTGCCGGTGTGGTCACAGCCTTCGTGGCGCTGGCTCCGCCCATTCTCATCCAGGCAGTTGCGGGTCTCGCACTCGTTGGCGCTTTTTCCGGTTCAGCGGTCGCCGCTTTCAAAGAGCCCGAGACCCGCGAAGCCGCCGCCATAACCTTCCTGATAACAGCTTCCGGCCTGTCCTTCGGTGGCATATCCGGCGCATTCTGGGGTCTGCTGGGCGGCGGTCTGATGATGGCTTTGCAGCGCGTGGTGAAGCGCTGAGGATTGCTCCGGGCATATTCCATGACATTTGAGTTCGACCCGTCCAAAAGTGCCAGCAATAAAGACAAGCACGGCATAGACTTTATAGAAGCGCAGGCCTTATGGCGCGATCATAAAAGAATCACCGCACCACTCGCAACAGAGGGAGAGGAGCGGTATATTATGGTCGCTCAGCTTCACGGACGTTGCTGGAGTGCGATTTATACTTACAGAGATGATCGCGTTCGGATCATTTCTGTAAGGCGCTCCAGAGACAGGGAGAGACAGTATTATGAAGACTATCAGCGCTGAAGAACTGGATCGCAGGTTCGACGATGGTGAAGATGTCAGCGATCATTTCGACTGGTCAAAGGCTACGCGACCGGGCCTTGAGCTTGAACATGCCGATATCGATCTGCCGAAGTGGATATTGCGGAAGGTGGATGCGGAAGCCTTGCGCCTGGGTGTGACACGCCAGTCTCTTCTGGAGGAGTGGATTGCTGAAAAAGCAAAGCACGTCTCTTCGTGAAAATAGCCGCAACAAAGACTAGATGGTTACTTGCCAGATCAAAAACCGCTGTTTATACAAATCGACATGACCATTCGCACCGTAATCACTTCCGGCATGAGCGCGCAGATTTCTGCGAAGGCCAGCCCGTGCGGTGCACTCTCGCTTCTTAGCCTCGACCTTACACGCGGTTGCCGGGTCCAGTGAGGAGCGCCCGGCGGCCGAAAGCCCGCTGGTGCCAATGCTCCTCAACTCGAAATTTCATATTACACTGGATTTAAGGCCCGTTTGGGCGCGCATTCGTGAAGGCTTTTCAGCCCCGATGCGTTGAAGGAGCAGCACAATGGATTCCAAGATTTCCAACACGACCAAGGGAATGCCGGACGCGAACGTCAAGTATCGCCCATACCCTGTCATCGATATCAAGGACCGCACCTGGCCGTCGAAGACCATCGACAAGGCGCCAATCTGGTGTTCGGTGGACTTGCGCGATGGCAACCAGTCGCTGGTCAATCCCATGGGGCATGATCGCAAGGCCCGGATGTTCAAGCTGCTGCTGGAAATGGGTTTCAAGGAAATCGAGATCGGCTTTCCTTCCGCATCGCAGACCGATTTCGACTTTGCCCGCTGGTGTGTGGAAGAGGGTGGTGTGCCCGAGGACGTGTCCTTGCAGGTGCTGGTACAGTGCCGTCCGGAACTGATCACGCGCACGTTCGAATCACTGGAAGGCGCCAAGAACCCGATCATCCATTTCTACAATTCCACCTCCGAATTGCAGCGCCGCGTGGTGTTCGGCAAGGATGTCCACGGTATCAAGCAGATTGCCGTCGATGCCGCCAAGATGATTACCGACATGGCTGCCAAGGCCGGCGGCGGTTACCGCTTCGAATATTCGCCGGAAAGCTTTACCGGTACGGAGCTGGAAGTGGCGCTGGAAATCTGCAACGCGGTTGTCGAGGTGGTGAAGCCGACGGCTGACAACAAGCTGATCCTGAACCTGCCTTCCACCGTCGAGATGGCGACGCCCAATATCTACGCCGACCAGATCGAGTGGATGTGCCGCAACATCGACAACCGCGAGAATGTCATCATTTCCCTGCATCCGCACAATGACCGTGGCACAGGCATTGCAGCCACCGAACTGGGCCTGATGGCAGGTGCCGACCGCGTGGAAGGCACATTGTTTGGCAATGGCGAACGCACGGGCAATGTCGACGTCGTTACGCTGGCGCTGAACATGTACACCCAAGGTGTCGACCCCGAACTGGACTGCCGCGATATCGAACGGATCAAGGCGGTCTATGAATACTCCAACGAGATGACGATTCCCGAGCGCCATCCTTATGTCGGTGAGTTGGTCTATACGGCTTTCTCCGGCTCGCATCAGGATGCGATCAACAAGGGCATGAAGGCCATCAAGGTTGCCAATCATCCCGTATGGGAAGTTCCCTATCTGCCCATCGATCCAAAGGATGTCGGGCGCTCCTACGAGGCGATCATCCGCATCAATTCGCAGTCCGGCAAGGGCGGCATCGCCTATATTCTGCAGCAGGATTACGGCATCAACCTGCCGCGCAATCTGCAGGTGGAGTTCCGCGAAGACATTCAGCGCATTACCGACGATGAGGGTGTCGAGCTGCCAGCCAAGCGCATCTACGACCGCTTCATCGAACGCTACGTGACGCAGCCAAATGCCCGCATCAAGTTTGTCGATCACCACACCTATCCGGCTGGCGATTTCAAGGGCGTGCGTGTCGTGGCTGCCGAGATCACCGATAACGGTGAGGTAAAGCGCATCGAGGGCAAGGGGACCGGTCCGATTGATGGCTTCATCAATGCACTGTCCACCTATCTTGGCGTTGACCTGTCGGTCAACGATTACTCGGAACACTCGCTGCAGCACGGCTCCAACGCCTCTGCCATCGCCTATGTCGAGATGGAGCACCCCGGTGGAAAGCTGTTTGGCGCGGGCGTCAACACCAACATCGTTGCCGCTTCGCTCGAGGCAATCGTGTCTGCTGCCAACCGTGTTCTGGAAGAGCGGGCGGCCAAGGCGTAACGCGGGCCAGGAAGCAAAGCATTCTATTGAGGTGGGCGGGGGCAGGTGCTCCCGCCTCAGTCTTCCTCGCCCTGTTCAGCGGGGTTTGTGAAGCCCAGTGGACGTCCGTTGGTGTAGAAAACACGCACGTCTTCCAGCTCTATGCCGGTCGATTTCTCGTTGAGGCCATAGCGTTCACAGGTCACGTTCCATGTGCCTGGACCGCCATCGATATGGAAAAGATTGTATCCGGCGCGGGGCTTTTCTCCGCCCGGCCCCTGTGAGGCGGATGCTATGCCTACGACCGGGGTATGGTCGCGCCCGCGATGCGTGTTCAGCCAATAGACCGTGTTGAGGTGCGTATGGCCGTGCAGGACGAGTTCTGCGCCGCCGGTGCCGATCGCTGCGGCAAAGCGTCGAATGCCGATCATGCGTTTATGCGTGGCGGCAGCACCGCGAACGGGTGGGTGATGGATCATGACGACGCGAAACAGACCCTGTTCGCCGGCCTTGCGCAGCAGTTCCGCCGTCGCGCGCGCCTGCCTGCGACCAAAATAGCCGGTGGCGGAAAAAGGTGGTGTTGCAATGGAGGTCGAGCAGCCGATCATGGCGACCGGCCCGCGTATGCGCATGTAAGGAAAAATCTTGCGGTCTTCGTCCCATTCTTCCGCGTCGCCATCGCCCCGCACATAGGGGTACCAGGCGGCCATGGCCTTATCATGCGCGCCGGGCACATAGGCGTCATGGTTGCCGGGCACGACGGATATTTTCAGGGGGTCGCCCACTTCCTCCAGCCAGTCCGCTGCAGCGCGGATTTCAATGCCGGTGGCGAGATTGACAAGATCGCCTGTGATGGCCACATGGTCCGGCTCCTTGCCTTCCATGTCATCCACCAGTCTTTCCAGCGTATCGGTGAAAAGATGCTTGCGGCGGTTGAGGCGCCAGTTCACAAAGCCGGTAATGCGCTTAGAGGCCAGTTCGCGAAAGGTCAGCTTTGGCAGCGGGCCGAGATGGACGTCAGAAATGTGAGCGAGTTTGAACATGGGTAAGCCATACCGTATCGGAAACTAGGCGTCCAACGCGAAACCCCATTTTTTCAATGGGATAGTCGCCAGACCAAGAAATGTGAAAATCCGTGATGGCACTGCCATGCGCCGGGTGAGAGGATCTCTATTGAGCGACAACCGTGGTCAGGCAAATGGGTTCCGCATTCTGTTGCAGAATCTCGCAAAACGTGCGCTGCATAGCTTCTTTTTCCTGCGCCGGGGAATGACGCTGGGCGTTCGCGCAGCGTGTTTTGATGGCGAAGGCCGGATCTTTCTTGTGCGCCATACCTATATTGCTGGCTGGCATATGCCGGGAGGCGGTGTGGAGAGGCATGAGACCTGTCTGCAGGCGCTGCACAAGGAAATACGGGAAGAGGGCAATCTGGTCGCAGTTTCTCCACCGGTGCTCGTCCACGTCTATTTCAATAATCGCACCAGCAACAAGGACCACGTCCTGCTCTACAAGCTGGATGTAAGGCAAACAGCGCCAAAAATCGCCGACCGGGAAATCAGCGAAAGCGGATTTTTTGCATTCGACGCACTGCCTGAGGGAACCACGGGCGCGACCCGGCGTCGCCTGCTGGAAATTGCGGGCGAAACGCCGCCGGCCGATTACTGGTAGCTTCAGCCCAGCCGGGCTCTGTCGTGCGCTTTCTCTAGCTCCAGCTCTGGCCCCACGGGAACGATTCCCGTTGGATTGATCGTCTTGTGGCTGCGGTAGTAGTGATCCTTGATGTGACGCATATCGACCGTCTCAGGCACACCTGCGGTCTGGTAGAGATCGCGCAGATACCCCGTCAGGTTCGGATAGTCCGCAATGCGGCGGATATTGCATTTGAAGTGGCCAACATAGACCGGATCGAAGCGGACCAGGGTCGTGAACAGCCGCCAGTCTGCCTCCGTCTGGCGAGAGCCAAGCAGAAAGCGCTTGTCCTCAAGCCGTTTTTCCAGAAGGTCCAGTGTTTCAAAGACCTTTACGGCGTTCTCTTCATAGGCTTCCTGCGTGGTGGCGAAGCCTGCCTTGTAGACCCCATTGTTGACGGTGTCGTAGACGAGTGCGTTGACCTCATCGATCTCGTCTCGAAACTCTCTTGGGTAGAAATCATCGGTCGATTCCGTCAGCGCATCGAAAGCACTGTTGAACATGCGGATGATGTCTGCCGATTCATTGGAAACGATTGTGTTCTGCTGCTTGTCCCACAGCACGGGTACGGTCACGCGGCCGGAATAGGATGGGTCGGCCTTGGTATAAACCTGCCACAGGGCTGACGCGCCAAAGAGATGATCCTCAGTCGCGCCCGGCGTGCGGGCATCTTCAGCTTTGAACTCCCATCCATTTTCCAGCATCAGCGCATCGACGACCGATACGGAAATATAGTCTTCCAGCTTCTTGAGCTTGCGGAAGATCAGGGTTCGGTGTGCCCAGGGGCAGGCCAGAGAGACGTAGAGATGATAACGGTCCTTCTCGGCCTTAAAGCCGCCCTTGCCGGAAGGGCCAGCTTCGCCATCCGCAGTGATCCAGTTGCGAAACTGCGAGGCGCTGCGCTTGAAGTGACCCTTGGTTTCCTTGGTGTCGTACCAGACGTCTTTCCAGACGCCTTCAACCAGCATACCCATCGCGCTTTCTCCTACATCTCGTTTTGGCTTACTGTAAGCCACCGATTTGGGGTTGGAAAACCCTGGCGGCTGTAAACAGTGCGTTCGTATTCACTCATATCAATGAATGGGTGTGCGCCGGATTAGTTCTGGACGTGCCGGAATTTTCCTGATATCCGCGTTTATCACAATTCTGAGGGAATTCTGCTTTATGACCGCAACACGGATGCTCCGACGACGCTGACGCTTCGAACGCCTTAACCGGCGCAGCCGTCACATTGTCGTATCCGTATTGAAACGTTCCGGTCCCTTCATGTCCAAGCACGAACTGGTCTACCTCACCGAAGACGCGTCGCATGACGCCATTATCGAACTCATCAACGCAGAAGCTTTCGGTCCAGGCCGCCACACGCGCGCCGCCGCCCGCATTCGCGAGCAGGGCCCTCACGACCGGTCGATTTCCTACATCTGCGCCGATGATGGTGAAACCATTGCTTCCGTGCGCATGACGCCGGTGCTGGCCGGTGGCGTGAAAGGCCACATGCTAGGACCACTCGCTGTCCGCCCCTCCCACAAGAACCTTGGCATCGGCCGCGAACTGGTTCGCATTGCGATTGCTGCTGCCAAACGCAAGGGCTCGGAAGGCGTCATCCTCATCGGCGATCCACCCTATTACATGCCCCTGGGCTTCGAGAGGGTCGCCTATGGCGCGCTCGACTTTCCCGGCCCGGTCGATATGAACCGGGTGCTTGTCGTGCCTCTGGCAGCTGATACGCATGAGCGGCTAAAGGGCAAGATCGGCTGGCGCAAGTGCGAGGCGACCGTAGCGGCCGCTGAGGATGGCGAGCCTTTCGTCGAGCAGCTTCGCGCCATCGGGTGAGCCATCTAGTCTGCTGATGAAGGGTCAAAGCTTCGTCTTAGTCTGGAATGAAAGGGCACGGCTGCTAGCCTATACGAGATCATCCAGATCAACGCCGAGTACATCGGCAATCTTGCGCATGACGGAAAGACTTGCTTCTTTTTTGCCGTGTTCGATCTCGGAAAGATAAGGCGGGCTTATTTCAGCTTTTTCAGCCAGTTGTCTGGCGGTGATGCCTCGATGCACCCGCCAGACCTTTACTGGATTTTCCCCGGAAAGGATGAGGTTGACGACTTCGGCTGGAACCAGCTCATCGCGGCCAGCAGCAATATCTGCCTTGATCGCATCTGCTGACACGATCTCCGCTGCTTCGACAAGCTTTTCATATTCGGATAGCGGAAGAACAACGAGTGTTTCTCCACCCGGCGTCGTGATCGTTTGCATGTGTGTTTTCCTATCCGTAAATCTCGCCGCGAGCGCCTATTTTTATTACCTCCAGAACGTTGCCTTGATCATCCATGACAATGCGCCAGTCACCAACGCGCAATCTTATGTATGACGAGCCCACCAAGGCCCTTACATTGTTGGCAAGCGACTTCGGCTCTTTTGCGTACTGCTCGATCTTGGAGGTTATCCGTTCCGCCTCATTTCTCGGTAAGCGGCGTAAAACCTTCAATGAGGATTTGCTGTAAGCGATTTTCTTCATAAAATAGCTATCCGCTAACAATAGTCAATAAAATTCGCCATTGGCTAATAATCGTGCGGTTAAGACAATGATTTCTTCAAATAGGTAAGCGAACTTTCGCCAAAATTCTCGATCCGGCCAAAAATTTCATAGCCGCACTTCTGATAGACAGGCACCGCATCGGGGTTCATCGTATCGATAAAAGCGCCGACGCAGCCCCGTTTGATGGCCTCGTCTTCGGCCATGGCGAGCAGTTTTGGGCCAAGGCTCTGGCCGCGCAACGTTTCCGGGACGAAAAGCAGTTGTGTGTAAAGCCAACCGCGGGCGGTATGTCCACAGAGGCCGCCGATGACGTTGCCATCATCATCTCGCAAGGAGATGACGAGTTCCTGCCAGTCGCTAGGGCCAAAGCGGTCGATATTGTAGGACTTAAGCGCTGCTAATATCGCCGCTTCGCTGTCCTTGTCGGCGGTCTGACTGATCGAAATGGTAGGCTGCATCAGCGACCTTCTCTCCACCACAGCGCGGAAAACGCCATCAACAAGGCGGCGAGGCCTGCAAAACCGGCAAAGAGCGGCAGCGTGTTGACGCCCTTCAGAACGGTTTCATCCGTCAGGCGAATGAGCATCCGGTCATTATCGGCGACCCGTACATCTCCGCGCACGGGCAGGATATCGGGCAGGACAACACGACCATCTTCGTTGACGACGCGGTGGATGTTGCCCTTGGTCGCATCGGCCAATGGCTTTAAGGGCTCGGTGGTGGAGATCATTGCCTTGAATTCCGGTGCATCGACAGCGCCGACGTGAACAAGGGTGGTGAAGTCGCCATTGGTGATTTCGTAAAGGCCGGTTTCATCCATGCGGCGCTCGATCTTGTAAAGACCGGGTTCTGCCTGCGTAAACGCCATGGTTTCGGTCCTGCCCGTCGGGAATTTCACGGTCGCATTGCCGGGGTTGTCGCCGATGGTCTGGCGAGTAATTTCCAGCGTGCGGCCATTGGCGCGGGCCGTCAGCGCCTCTTCCTCAAGCTCCGGTTCCTTCATCAGCCAGTGGGCAATCCGGCGATAAAGGGCGACATGCGGACCGCCGCCTTCATAACCGCGCGCCCAGAGCCAGCCCTGATCGGACAACAACATGGCAACGCGGCCTTCACCCTGTCGGTTGAGAACGAGGAGGGGGTCCTGTCCGTCCCCCAGCATCACGGTCTGCCCCTGTGGCTGATCGACGCCGACGGTGCGGAACCAGCGTCCCCACTGCGGCGGCTCCTGGCCTGAGCCTTCCAGTCCACGCGTGACCGGGTGCTTCTTGCCTGCGTCCGAGAGGCGCGGATAAAAGGCGGATTGATGCATTTCACCGGTTGGCTGGGCCGGCAGCACGGAGGCAAGCGGCGTCATGGCGATGGAGTCCTGGCCCGCATGTTCCGGACCTGCGGCAATCAGCAGAGCGCCACCCTTTTCGACATATTGCGCGATGTAGTCGTAATAGAGGATTGGGAGAACACCGCGATGCTGGTAGCGGTCGAAGATGATGAGGTCGAAATCCTCGATCTTCTCGACAAACAGTTCACGCGTCGGGAAGGCGATCAGCGACAGCTCGTTGATCGGCGTGCCATCCTGCTTTTCCGGCGGACGCAGAATGGTGAAATGCACGAGATCGACTGACGTGTCTGACTTCAACAGGTTGCGCCACGCCCGCTCACCGGCGTGGGGTTCGCCGGAGACCAGAAGCACGCGCAGGTTCTGTCTGATGCCCTCAATAACGTGGACGGCACGGTTGTTGCTGGTGGTGACTTCACCGGGAAGTTCGGCCACAGAAAATTCCATGACATTGTTGCCGCCTCTGGGAACCTTGAAAGCAAAGGGCAGCGGCTGACCGGGTGTGGCATCCAGCGTGGCGATTTCCTCGCCATTCATCTTGATCGTGACGCGCGCCTGTCCACCCTGTGAACGTCCATCATCGAAAACGCGCAGCGTCAGTTCCTGCTCTTCGTTGACGATGCCGAAGCGCGGTGCGCGGACCACTTCGATGCGGCGGTCGAATTCCTGCGGGCGTCCGGTGATCAGGCCATGAATAGGGGCCTTAAATCCGAGCGTCTGCTCGATGTTGGGTGTCACATTCGGAATATCGTGGATCTGGCCGTCGCTCAGGAAAATCGCACCGCCGACGCGCGAGGGCGATACGTCTGAGACGGCTGCAGCAAGCGAAGAGAACAGGCTGGTTGCGGGTGAGTCGCTGTTGGGATCATTCTCGACCTCGACGATGCGGGGCTCGATGCGTGGGAAACGGGCGAGGCGCTCCTTGAGTGTCGCCAGCGCCTGATCCGTCTGTTCAGGCCGCTGCTGCACGTCCTGGCTTTGTGAGCGGTCAACAATAACGGGGACAATGGTGGAAAGCGGATCGCGTTCTTCATTGGTCAGAAGCGGATTGGAGATGGCAAGCAGAAGTGCCGCGAGCGCAAGGCCGCGCAGCCACGCACCGCGAACGCCCCGCCAAAGGCCAATTACGGCAAGCACAAAGGCTGCGGCGGCGAGAATGCCAATGACGATCCACGGCAGGAAGGGGGCGAATGTCAGTGTCATATCATTGCCCCAACCGCTGGAGGATATCGGGCACGTGGACCTGATCGGCCTTGTAGTTGCCGGTGAGCATATACATCATGATGTTGACGCCGGTGCGGAAGGCATGTTCGCGCTGTACCTCGTCCGGTGGAACCGTGGGAAGAACAGGTGCACCATTGGCATCCACGGCCCAGGCACCGGCAAGATCATTGCCAGTAATGAGAATGGGAGAAACGCCATCGCCTGACGATGAAATGCCCGATGTTGTCTTGGCAGCATCCTGCCGGGATTCGACCCAGAGCGGGCTGCCATTATAGCGACCGGGGAAATTGTTCAGCAGGTAGAAGGAACGGGTGATGACATGGTCCTTCGGCACAGGCTCCAGTGGCGGAATATCGACACTGGCGAGGATTTCCTGCAGACGCTGACCGTTGGCGCTGGTGCTGCCGGTGTCCAGTGACGAGAACTGGTCGCGCGTGTCGAACAGCACCGTTCCGCCAGCACGCATATAGGCATCGATGCGTGATATGGCAGCGGTCGATGGCATCGGCGCGGTCGCCGATATCGGCCAGTAGATGATGGGATAGAAGGAGAGCTCGTCGCTGGAAATGTCGAGCCCCACCGGCTGGCCGGGTTCAAGCGTGGTGCGCCATGTCAGAAATTCGGAAAGCCCTCGCAGACCCTGTTCGGAAATGCGGTCCACATCATCCTCACCGGTGCGCACATAGGCCAGATGGGTGGTGTCCAGCCGCTCGAAAATGGCCTCATCACCCGGCTTGGGGTCATCGGCGCGGGCAACATCAGGCCCAAAAGCCGCAAGGCTAGCGGTCAGCACAAGCAGCATTCCGGCAGCCGTAGAGCGTGCGCGCGGAAGGCGCGAAAAGACGCCGTTCATGAAGAGGACGATGAGTGTATCGGCAAACAGCATCAGGAGTGCCGCGATGAAGAGGGCAGGGCGCATGGATTTGGCGGCCTCGCCAACAAGACCTTCGCGCGTCGTTGCCGTTCCCGCCATGGAGGCGTCGATCGGGCGGAGCGTGGCATCCGGCGGCAAAAGGTTCAGCGCGACGAAACCGGATTCGGTGCCGTAAAGGCCGGGCGGATTGTCGAAGCTTGCCCGTGGCGACTGGCCGGGCTTGACATCCAGCGGGCGGGCGGTGCCGATTTCAGGGGACAGGGAGCCCGTTGCAGTCAGCAGACGGTATGGCGGCAAGGCGGCAGCGGGCGCATTGGCGGAGGCAGACGAGCCTCCGACCAGCGAGAGTTGGACGATACGGCGCAGCATTTCCACAAAGTGGCCGGAGATCGGCAGATCCGACCAACTGGCCTCGGCGCTGACATGGAACAGCACGATGCGGCCTGCATCGATGTTGCGGGTTGTCACCAGCGGCGTACCATCGGCAAGGCTTGCCCATGTACGCTCGGCAAGATCAGGCGTCGGCTCTGCCAGAACCTGACGTTTGATATGGATACCATCCGCCTTCGGCATACCGGCAAAGGGGCCGAAATTGGGGAAGTCTGCCAGCGGTTGCGGTTCTGCCCATGACAGGGCGCCGCCAAGCGCGCGCTCACCCTGTCGCAATGTCACCGGCACCAGCGGATCCTCGGCGGGGGCTGCGGCGAGGCGCGGACCTGCAAAACGGATCAGCGTGCCGCCGCGCGATAGCCAGCGTTCAAGCGGTGCGTAGGTTTCCTGCGGAAGACGACCGATATCGGCCATGACGATGACGGAGGGATTGGTCTGCAACAATTCGGGGATAGCGGATGCTAGATCGGCCTGTCTTTGCGGAACGAGATCGACATAGGGCTGGAGCGCGCGGCTGATATAGAACAGAGGCTGCAACAGCGGTTGAAAATCATTGGCGGTTTCGCCAGCCAGAAGCGCAACGCGACGGCGGCGGAAACCATCATCCAGCATGTGGACGGAGCCTGCGGTGGACAGGCGGTCGATCGACAGACGGGCAAAGTCGTTGCGCAGTTCGAAGGGGGCGCCCAATACGGCGGTTGTTTCTGCCGCACCCGGTGCAAAGCTTGCGGTGTCGCTGGCGAGAATACGGCCCTGAGTGTCCTGCGCGTTGATGGTGAGGTTGGCCGGACCGGTCGTATCCAGTCGGGACAGCTTGACCGTCATGGTCTCGGCACCGTTTTCAGCACCGGTAATGGCGGTAACTGCGCGGCCATCACCCTCGACCAACCGGAATTCTGCGGCCTGCATGGTGGCGAGGTTGCTGAGCGCGGCCCGGTCATCCGGCGTGGCGACGCCATCGGTAATGAAAGCGAGAGTTCCCGGTGTCGTCCCATTCATGGCCTCGATGACCGCTTCGGCAGCGCGCCTGCGGTCCGGCACCAGGGGTTGAGGCTTGGCTGCGGCCAGCTTTTCCAGCGCCGCTGCCGTCGTGCCAGCTTCGGCATCATGGTCACGATCTGCGGTAAAGGCGATGGAAACGGGCCGCTCTGCTCGTTCGGCGTCGCCAATGAGAGCCTGCGCAGTCTGGACCCGGCGATCCCAGTCCGGGGCGGACGCCCATCCATTATCGACGATCAGCACCAGAGGGCCGCTGCCCGCAAGCGTATTGTTGCGTGGATTGATAACCGGATCGGCCAGTGCGAAAATGACGGCGGCGGCCAATAGCATCCGCAGCAGTGTCAGCCACCATGGGCTCTGCGACGGTGTTTCCTCGCGCTTGAGAACGGTTGCGAGAATCCGTAGCGGTGGAAACACTTCCGCCCTTGGACGCGGCGGCGTCAGGCGAAGCAGCCACCAGATGGCGGGCAGCGCCAGAAGGCCGAAAAGAATGTAGGGGCTGGTAAAGACGAAGGGCAGGGCGCTCATGTCCGGCCTCCATTCTTCCCGCCGCCCGGTGCGCCTGACAGATACATGTGCATGGCGACAAGGGCTTCGGATGCCAGGTGATCGGTGCGGTGAAAGACGAAGTTCCAGCCGAGACGGCGAAGCGAGGATGACAGCGCATCCCGCCTTGCCAGATAGGCGCGGGTATAATCATCGCGAATGGTTTCAGCGCGGCCTGCCGTCAGCTTTTCCCCGGTTTCCGGGTCGGAGAATTCGGTTCTGCCGCTGTAGGGGAAGATTTCCTCTGCGGGATCCGCGATCTCGACCACGTGACCGCCGAGCCCACGGCGCGCGAGCGGCGAAAGACGTTCCATCACGCTCGTTGCATCATCGAGAAAATCCCCGATCAGCACGATGTCGCTGGAGCCGCGGATCATCGACGTATCGGGAAGGCCCGTCGTGGCCGGTGCGTGCATGATCGCAGTCGCCAGCCGCTCGGCAGCGTTGCGGGCGGATATGGGTTCCATGATGCCGGGGCAACCGATGCGTTCTCCGGAGCGGGCAAGAATTTCCGCCAGCGCCAGCAGCAACACCAGCGCCCGGCTTTCCTTGGAAACGGAACCGAGCGTGGACTTGAACATCATCGAGGGCGAGAGATCCGCCCATAGCCAGATGGTATGGGCAGCTTCCCATTCCCGGTCGCGAACATAGGTATGATCGTCACGGGCAGACCTGCGCCAGTCTATGCGTGACAGGCTTTCTCCCTCGGCATAGGGGCGGAACTGCCAGAAGTTTTCGCCGATACCGCGTTTGCGGCGGCCATGCCAGCCCGCGGTAACGGTGTTGGCGATGCGCTTGGCCTCAACCATGCAATCAGGCACCAGGGCGGCGCGCTGGCGCGCACGGGCAAGCACGTCATTGGCGGGCGTTTGCTCTACGATCTGGCCGATGGATGCCACATGCACTCCTTAAGATCCGACCCTTGAACCGGTCAGTTTCTGGCCTGCTCCACAAGGCCCGCAATAACGTCGCGAACCGACATGCCTTCCGCGCGCGCCGCAAATGTCAACGCCATGCGATGCTCGAGAACCGGTTCTGCCAGTGCATGGATGTCGTCCAGCGATGGTGCCAGACGGCCTTCGTAAAGCGCACGGGCTCGAGCTGTCAGCATCAGGGACTGGCCTGCACGCGGTCCCGGCCCCCATGCAACGTTCTTGTCGGTCAGTTTGTTGCCATGGCCCGGTCGGGCAGAGCGCACGAGCGCAAGAATGGCGTCCACCACCTTGTCGCTGACCGGCATCTGGCGGATGAGCGTCTGGATTTCGATGAGGCGGTCGGCCTCGATCATGCGGCGGGCTTCACCCGATGCGGTGCCGGTCGTATCCAGCAGGATCTGACGTTCAGCGGCAAGATCGGGATAGTCGACATCCACCTGAAGCAGGAAGCGGTCAAGCTGGGCTTCCGGCAGAGGGTAGGTGCCTTCCTGCTCCAGCGGGTTCTGGGTGGCCAGGACGTGGAAAGGCTTGGGAAGGTCGAAACGCTGGCCCGCCACGGTGATGTGGTATTCCTGCATGGCCTGCAGCAGCGCAGACTGCGTGCGTGGGCTGGCGCGGTTGATTTCATCCGCCATCAGCAGCTGGCCGAAGATCGGTCCCTTGATGAAGCGGAAGGAACGGCGGCCGCTTTCATCCTGATCCATCACTTCGGAGCCGAGAATATCCGATGGCATAAGGTCCGGCGTGAACTGGATGCGGTTGGCATCGAGACCGAGAACCGTGCCAAGGGTGGTGACGAGCTTGGTCTTGGCGAGACCGGGAACACCAACCAGCAGGGCATGGCCGCCGGAGAGAATGGCGAGAAGCGTGTTCTGGACCACCTTCTCCTGACCGAAAATCACCTTGGACACTTCCGCCCTTATGGCGGCAATGTCGGACAGCGCCTTTTCGGCAGCGGCGATGATTGCCTTTTCGTCGAGGGTTTCGCTGGTGTTCATCATGCCCATATCGCTCTCCTCAAACTTTAAGACGCAGCCATCATCTTGTTACCGGTCATCATCGCATACAGGACACATCTCGCGCTGCCTATAGCTTATTGTCATCCTGCCGGCTGACAAGCATCCTTTGAATGACTATCTCGTTACCCGTGTCTGGGACTTCAATAATGGACAAAGCAGGGCTCGAATATGGCGGTTGAGACGATAAATTCAGCGACGGATGCGGCAGGGCTTGCGGCGATGATTTCCCGTGCCGCCGAGCAGACCGGTGACAAGCCCCGTGGTGCTGCCCCCGTCGAGCGATGGAACCCGCCATTTTGCGGTGATCTGGACATGGAAATCCGTGCGGATGGAACGTGGTTCTACATGGGCACGCCCATCGGTCGCGCGCCGCTTGTGCGGCTGTTCTCAACGGTGCTGCGCAAGGATGAGGACGGCAAGACCTATCTGGTCACACCTGTGGAAAAAGTCGGCATCCGCGTGGCCGACGCGCCTTTCATAGCGGTTGAAATGAATGTGGCGACAAGGGACGCCATGCCGGTTCTCACCTTCCGGACCAATGTCGGAGATGTCGTCGAGGTCGGCGCGGATCATCCGCTGCGGTTTGAAATCTCTGGCGAAAACAATGAGTTGAAACCATATGTTCTTGTGCGGGGTCGGCTGGAAGCGCTGGTTTCGCGCGCGGTGATGTATGATCTGGTCGAACTGGGTGAGGTCGTGGAAATCGATGGAAAGGATATGTTTGCCGTCCGCTCCGGTGGCGCGGTATATCCTGTCATGCCTGCCGATGAACTGGACGCACTTTCCCGATGACAGTGAGCGCAATGGATTTTTCCGCCGAGGACTTCAGGCGACGCGTGCTGGAAGAAGGGCAGGGTGTCGCCGAGCGGGACGTGGATGACAATGGCGATCATGGTCTGAATCCCGGTGTGCGTCTTGCGGGCGACGGTATCAGGCTCAAGGATGCCGCCGTGCTGGTGCCCGTTGTCGACTATGGCCACCATGCCCGGGTTATCTTTACCCTGCGCACAGCCACGCTTCGCAAGCATTCAGGCCAGATTTCCTTTCCCGGCGGCGGCATCGACGCGGATGATGCCTCGCCTGAGGAAGCGGCACTTCGTGAGACGGAAGAGGAAATCGGCCTATCCCGTTCATATATCGAGACAGTCGGTCGTCTGCCCGACTATGTCTCCGGCACCGGATTCCGTATCAAGCCCGTTCTTGCGGTTGTCAAACCCGGTTTTGAGCTCACGCTCAATCCGACAGAGGTTGCCGATGTGTTCGAAGTGCCGCTTGGATTTCTGATGAACCCGGAAAATCACAGACGCGCCAGCCGCATCTTTCAGGGGAGGGAGCGGTTTTTCTACGAAATGCCCTATGGCGAGCGATATATTTGGGGCATTACGGCGGGCATTACACGCAGCATTTACGAGAGGTTCTATTCATGAGCAGCATCGCGGGGCAAGAGTGGTTCTCCAAGCCGGGCCTTCAGCGGATTTTGGCGCTTCTGAATGCAGATGGCGGCGAAGCGCGCATTGTCGGCGGCGCGGTGCGCAACGCCCTCATGGATATGCCCGTAGGTGACATAGACATAGCAACGACATTGCCGCCTCAGGATGTCGTGGAGCGTGCCAAAGACGCCGGGATCAAGGCGGTTCCAACCGGTATCGAGCATGGCACCGTCACGCTGGTTTTGGATGGCGAGGGTTTCGAGGTAACGACGCTTCGCCGCGATGTGGAGACAGACGGGCGACACGCGCAGGTGGCTTTCGGCACAGACTGGAAGGAAGATGCGGAGCGGCGCGACCTCACCATCAACGCGCTCTATGCAGATGCCTCGGGTGACGTCATCGACCTGATCGACGGTCTGCCTGATATCGAAAATCGCATCGTCCGCTTCATAGGAGATGCGGATCGGCGGATCGCCGAGGATCATCTTCGCATCCTGCGGTTCTTCCGCTTCTTTGCCCATTACGGCGCTGGCCGGCCCGACGCAGACGGCCTGCGTGCGTGTGCACGCGCAAAAGACAAGGTGCCGACGCTCTCGGCCGAACGGGTCTGGAGCGAAACCAGGAAGTTGCTGGCGGCGGAAGACCCATCGCGGGCGCTGTTGTGGATGCGCCAGTCCGGCGTTTTGGCACAGGTTCTGCCGGAAACCGAAAAATGGGGCATTGATGCCATTCATGGGCTTGTGGCAGCGGAGAAGGCGTTGGGCTGGCAACCGGACCCGCTTCTGCGTCTCGCGTCGATTATCCCTGTTGACGTTGACAGGGTAGCGGCTATGGCGGTCCGTCTGCGCTTGTCCAACGCTGAAGCCAAGCGGTTAAAATCATGGGCATCGGCCCCGGCGGTAGATGCATCTATCACCGACGCAGCCTTCGACCGTCTGCTCTACCGGCAGGGCGTTGAGGGCGTAGCGATGAGAGCAAGGCTTGCGCTGGCGTCCGCACGTGCAGATGTTTCTGCGGGCGCCGAGGCGATGCAGAAGATTGCGAGACTGTCGGCTTTGCTCGCGCGGGCGGAAAAATTTGCCCGTCCCCAGTTTCCGCTGTCCGGTGCAGACGTGCTGGCCGCTGGCCTTCCTCCGGGCCCAAAGGTCGGGGAGATACTGGCCGCATTGGAAGAAAAATGGGTTGAAATGAACTTCTCACTCGACCGGGCAGCATTAACCGCCCGGCTTCAATCGGAAATCAAGGATCAGGCCTGAACATTCGCCTCATCGCGAATGCGATGTTTGATGTTCTCGACCATGTTTTCCCGGATGATGGTTTCGCCGTGAGCTTGGCGAAGGTGCTCGACCGCGCGTCGCACGACTTCTGCATCTTCACTCGCCCGCGTATGCCATTCGCAACCGGGGACGAGAGTTCCACATTCAAAGAGTCGCATTGATACCTCCCATTGTTGGTGAAAAGGGCGGCGGCCTTGTGAAGGCATATCCGCCCTTCCATCAGCAAACGGGTGTCCGACTTGTTCGGTTCCCGTCAGACCCTTTCAGGCATAGCCCAGCAATGGAATACGGAGGATGTGGCCGCAGCGGGTATGCTGCGCGGTTCCAGGCGGTCATCATTTGCCGCCGCATCATTGGCGAGCTTGCGTTTGACCTGTTCTACATAAAAGGAGTGAGGCAATTCGCGGTCGCCTGTGGCGCGCATTTCGGCGGCAAGGCGGTCAATCAATTCTTGGGTCGGAATAATCTTTTCGCCGTCACCGGGGACCGAGGACAGAGACATGCTGTTTGAAGTAATCATGATGATAGCTCCTCCAGTCATCAACGCTGGGAGACTACCACCACATCGACGTTTTCATAAGAGCTAATCTTCGGAAATATGCGCGAAAAAACCTAACAAAAGTCAAACTTTTCGTGATTTCTCAGTCCTGCTGAATAAAACCTGTAGGTGCCTGAAATTGTTTACGCGACTCAGGCGCGTGGCGCCCGAGAAGGTTTCAGTTCCCCGATTATGGCCAGCGCACGACGGGCGGGAGGGATGACAGAATGGATTCCACGTTGCCGCCCGTCTTGAGACCAAAGATGGTTCCGCGGTCATAGAGCAGGTTGAATTCCACGTAGCGACCGCGACGAACGAGCTGTTCGTCCCGGTCTTCTTCCGTCCACGGCTTGTTGAAGTTGCCCAGGACGATCTTGGGATAGACGAGGTTGAAGGCCCGGCCAACATCCTGCACGAAGGCAAAATTGGCGTTCCAGTCTCCTCTTTCCTCGGCGGGATGCAGCCAGTCGAAGAATATGCCGCCGATGCCGCGTGGCTCGTTGCGGTGCTTGAGATGGAAATACTCATCGCACCACTGCTTGTAGCGCGGATAGTCCGCCACCGCGTGTCTGTTGCAGGTGATTTCGAAGACGCGGTGGAAAATCTGCGCATCCGTATCCTCCTGCGTGCGGCGACGATCCAGCACGGGGGTAAGGTCAGCTCCGCCGCCAAACCAGTGGCTGGAGGTGACAACCATGCGGGTGTTCATGTGAACGGCAGGCACGTTGGGATTGATGGGATGAGCAATCAGCGAAATGCCTGAAGCCCAGAAACGCGGATCTTCTTCCGCGCCGGGTATCTGATTGCGGAACTCCTGCGAAAACTCGCCATGAACGGTGGATGTGTGGACGCCGACCTTTTCGAAGACGCGGCCTTCCATCATCGACATCTTGCCGCCGCCGCCTTCGCCGTTGTCGCGGTGCCAGTCCTTCTGCACGAAGCGGCCGGGCGGCTGGTCGGACAGGGGGCCTTCCAGCGCGTCCTCAATGGCTTCAAAGGAGGTCACGATGGTATCGCGCAGGCTCTCGAACCATGTTCTCGCCAGTGCCTTCTTGTCCTCGATGTCGTCGGGCAAGCCTTTCGGCAAAACTGGCCGTTCCATATTCGTATTCCTTCAGGTCGAATCGCAAAGTCCTGCCCGGTTTAACAGTCGCACGGGACAGACACAAATTCGACTCGCCAACTGTCCGCTGGCACACTATCTTTTGATCAGAGAGGTGAATGTCATGACGAAATTTACCGGACCGCCACCCCTGGCCGGCCTCAAGCGCAGGATCGATGCCCACCGGCAGGATCAGGCCGCCGGTGGCCGCAAGAACGAAAAAAGCGGCATGTTCGTTCGCCAGACCTTTTGCATGAGCCGTGGCGAAGCACGCGCCAAGGCCAAGGAATGGTTCGATGAATATCCGAAGGCCGCTTACTGGACCGAAGTGGAAAGCTGGCGGACGCTTGAAGGCGACCGCATAGAATTCACCATGCGGCGGCTGCCTTCCGCCGATTGATCTTACGCCCTGCTGTCTGTGGCCCTCAGACGGCTTTCGCCGAGAACGCCGCCCTGATCGAGGATCGGGTGGGCAACGGATACGATATGGGCATTGATACGCTTGAGGTCGCGCAGCATGTCCAGATGCAGCGAGCTTGTCTGCAGGCTCTGCATCAGGCCATCGCGCAGCCGTTCCAGGTGTCGCCCGGAGGACTGCTTTTCCAGCCGTCTGATATCGATCTTGATTTCCATCAGACGACGGGCCAGATCGAAATCACCGGTTACGAATATGCTCTGGGCCGCTCGCAGGTTTTCGATCGTCATGTCGAACAGCGTCTTGAGCTCTTCATAGCCCTGATCTGAGAACTTGAAGCCGTTGAGGATTTTCTTACGGATTTGCTCGGCAAGGCCCTTCTCGATGATATCGCCGATATGTTCCAGATTGATGGCGTAGTCGATAATCGTGATCGACCGGCGACCATCCTGCTCGTCCAGCCCCTTGCGGCCCAGCTGCGACAGATAGATCTTCACGTCCTGCTGGCGCGCGTCGACCTTCTTTTCCAGCGCGATGATTTCTGCAAGAGGGCCAAGATCATTGTGCTTGAAGGCATTTTCCGCCCGGATCAGCATCCGCTCGATGGTGTCGCCGACGACAAGGACTTCGCGGGTGGCGTTGGCAAGAGCGACGACGGGGGTGTCGAGCGCATCGGCATCGAGAAAACGCGGGCCTTCATCGGCCTGCGGGTCATCGGGCACCAGCTTGCCCATCAAGTCGGAGATGAGACCGGACAGCGGCCATGCAAGAGTGGCAAGCGCCAGATTGAAGATGAGATGCGCATCGACCGGCAACATAGCCTGCGATAGCGGCAGGCTTTGCAGCAACAGCGCGCCATATCCCGCAAGCGGCAGCGCAATGGCGCAGCCGACGGTGCGGACCACCAGATTGCCGATGGTGATGCGGCGCGCCGATGCCGGTGCAGACAGCGTGGCAACGACGGGCGGGATCGCTCCGCCGAGGTTGGCGCCGAGGATGAGGACGATTATCAGACCTGTGGAGAGGACACCGGCGGAGGCTAGCGACAGGATGAGGACCACGACGGCAAGGCTGGAGGATGACACGAAAGCAAGTGCTGCAGACAGGATGAGCGCGACGGGCCAGGCGTCATCCAGCATACCGATGAAGGCGCCAAGCGCCGGTGAATCGCGCATCGGCTCTGTTGCGCTGCTCAACAGATGAAGAGACAAAAGCATCAGGCCAACGCCCACAAGGGCTGTGCCGCTGCCCTGCCGGGCACTGGACGCGCCTTTGCGCACAATCAGGCCGGTGAGGATAAGCATGGGCGACAGCCAGGCAACCCCGGTCGCGAAAATCCATGCCGTAACGGCGGTGCCGATATTGGCACCCAGCAGAACGACCTGCGCCATGCGCGGGCGGATCAGATCACGTTCGGCAAAGGATGCGACCGTGAGCACTGTTGCGGTGGAGCTTTGCAGCGCGATGGTTGCAAGGAAGCCTGACAGGAGCGACCGTGGACCGCTTTGCGTGCCCGTCGCCAGCACGGCTCTGAGCTTGACGCCGAAAGCGCGCGTCACGCCATACTTCACCTGAGCAAGTCCGAAAAGAAGAAGCGCGACAGCGCCGAGCAGATTGACGATGGTGATGGTGGATTGCATTGTCCGGTCGCCCTCCTTCCGTCAGTGAAATGACTGTGTGCGTCCTGGCTTGCCCGAAACCGGTCTGCTTTCGGACGACACGCTGCGTGGAAAGTATTCGGGGGCGGGAATGTTAGTTGGCTAAATAATATAGGCCTGAAATGCCGTGTCGTACAGGGCTGATTACGACATTTTGGAGCAAAATGGCGATGGCCCTAGCGCCACGCCGTCTGCCGCAACGCTTCTCCGGCAATCATTGCAGCGGAAACCGCGACATTGATCGACCGCTGGCCTTCCATCATGGGAATGATCAGCCGCTCATCGGCTTTCTCATGGACGTGATCTGGAACGCCAGCACTTTCGCGGCCGAACAGTAGAATGTCGTCGGCTCGAAAAGCCACATCGACATAGGGCAGTGCTGCCTTGGTGGAGGCCAGAAGCAGCCGGCGACCGGTGGAGATGCGGCACGCCTCGAACCGTTCCCAATTGACGTGCCGGGTCAGTGATGCGGTGGTCAGGTAATCCATTCCGGCACGCTTCAGGTTGCGGTCCGAAATGTCGAAACCGGCAGGTTCGATGATATCGACGCCAATGCCCAGGCACGCCGCAAGCCGCAGGATCGTACCGGTGTTTCCCGGAATATCGGGTTGATAAAGGGCGATCCTGATCTCTGGCATGGCATCTCTTCCGTGTCGCGCAATCGCCGGGACTTACCACGGCCCGCTACGTCTGAACAAGAAAGTCTATCGCCCGCCGGTTTCGTCGCGCCGACATAGTTCGATGGTAGGGGTGACGGGGATATATTAGTGGGAGTTTCATGCTGGCCAATGCATATTTTTTGAGCTACAAGGTTGCATCTTCAACACCAGCCAAGGAGGTTCAGATGAATATGCTCGTTCGATATCGCCTCCCGGCCCTTGTCGTGCCGCTACAGGCATAGGTGTTTCCAGCGGTTCGTCCGCACTTTCCTGTTTTTACCTTTCGTCATGTGGCTGTTGCGGCCATGTTCAATGTTCTTCCCGTTCAGGCCCTGGCGCTTATTTCGCCCTGCGGCCGTTAATTCGGGTTATTTTTGTCCGGAGCTTGGCCATGTTCGGCTGGTTTGAAAAACGTCTCGATCCATTTCCCGCGTCAACGCCTGTTGTTCCACCCGGCAGGCTGCTGCCCTTCATGTGGCACTACGTCAAGCCTGCTGCGCCGTGGCTGCTGCTGCTCGGCCTGATGTCCATGGGCATCGCGATTGCCGAAGTGATGCTCTATCAGTTCCTGGGCAACATCGTGGACTGGCTGTCTTCTGCCAACCGGGAGACATTCCTGCAGGATGAGGGCTGGCGCCTCATCCTCATGGCCGCAATCGTACTGGTCGCGCTGCCCTTGATGGGGTCCATCCATACGATGACCATGCACCAGACGCTGGCTGGAAACTTCGGCATGATTGCCCGCTGGCACATGCACCGGTTCCTGCTGCGTCATTCCATGACGTTTTTCGCAAACGAGTTTGCCGGTCGCGTTTCCACCAAGGTCATGCAGACAGCGCTTGCCATCCGCGAAGTGGCGCTGAAGATCATCGACGTCTTCGTCTACGCCATCAGCTTCGTCGGTTCGATGCTGTTTCTGGTTGCGGCGGCTGACTGGCGTCTGGTCATTCCGCTGGTGGTTTGGCTCTCCGCCTATATTGCGATCCTGACCTATTTCGTGCCGAAGCTTGGCCGCCTTGCCAGTGAGCAGGCGGATGCGAGGTCGCTGATGACGGGCCGCATCGTAGACAGCTACACCAACATTGCCACGATCAAACTGTTTTCCCATGCGGGCCGTGAAGAGGTCTATGCGCGTGAAGGCATGAACATATTCCTCAAGACGGTCCATCGGCAGATGCGCCGCATCTCCGCGTTTAACATCGCCATCGATATCAACAATGCGCTCGTCATGTTTTCCACCACGTCGCTGGGTCTCTATTTCTGGATGATGGGTTCGGTATCCGTCGGCTCGGTTGCCGTTGCCATCGGCCTGTCCATGCGCGTCAACGGCATGTCGCAGTGGATCATGTGGGAAGTGACATCGCTGTTTGAGAACATAGGCACCGTCTATGACGGCATGAACATGATGTCCAAGCCGCACGATATCGTGGATGCCGCCAATGCGCCGGCGCTGTCTGCCCACAAGGGTGAAATCATCTTTGAAGACGTCCGCTTCCACTATGGCAAGAACAAGGGCGTTCTTGAGAACCTGTCTCTCAACATCAAGCCGGGCGAAAAGGTCGGTCTCGTCGGTCGCTCCGGCGCTGGCAAGACCACGCTGATGAACCTGCTGCTGCGTTTCTACGATCTGGAGTCGGGCCGCATCCTGATCGATGGGCAGGATATTTCCAATGTCTCGCAGGATAGTTTGCGCTCGCTGATCGGCGTCGTGACGCAGGATACGTCGCTGCTCCACCGCACGATCCGCGAAAACATCGCCTATGGTCATCCCGGAGCGACGGACGAAGAGATCATTGCCGCAGCAAAGCGCGCCAATGCCTGGGACTTCATCGAAACGCTGGTGGATATGCATGGGCATCAGGGGCTGGACGCGCAGGTCGGAGAACGTGGGGTCAAGCTTTCCGGTGGTCAGCGCCAGCGTATCGCTATTGCCCGCGTGTTCCTCAAGGATGCGCCGATCCTCATTCTCGATGAGGCAACTTCGGCGCTCGACTCGGAAGTCGAAGCGGCCATTCAGGAAAACCTGTTTGCGCTGATGGAAGGCAAGACGGTAATCGCGATTGCCCACCGCCTGTCGACGCTGACCGAGATGGATCGCCTCATCATCCTCGACAAGGGCAAGATCGTCGAGGCTGGCACGCATACGGAACTGGTGGAGCAGGGAGGCATCTATGCCGATCTGTGGCTGCGTCAGTCCGGCGGGTTCATCTCCGAAGAAGAGCCGGACATGAAGGTGGCAGGGGAGTAGGTTTCTGCTTCCCCCACTCCCTCACCCCGGTCTTGAGCCGGGGGCCAGATTGATCAAGGCCTTGATCGAAAAAAGCTCTTTTGCAGCGCAGACGCGGCGCTGCCGGACCCCGGCTCAAGGCCGGGGTTAGGGAGTGGTTGAAATCGTAGCGGACAAAGCATTCCCTCCACCAATCTCATTACTAAAATATAATCCAGCCGCCGCTTTGCCCGTCCGATGAAACCGCCTATATCGGAATGATGCTTATCACCCGTATTTTTCGCGTTTTCGAGAACTGGATCAAGCCCTTCGCCCGCAAGGACGATCTTCGTCCGCCGCAAGATACCTTCGCATTCATCTGGTTTTATCTGAGGCAGGCCAAGGCGCCGTTTTTCGCCATGCTCGTTCTTGGCGGCATGACGGCCGCCATCGAGGCCGCATTGTTCTGGTTCGTCGGCAGGCTGGTGGACATTCTCTCGAGCGTAAAGCCCGGCGATGGCTGGGCAGGGCTGATCGCCGGGCACGGTTACGAGTTGATCGGCATGTTGTTCCTCATTGCCGTCGTCCGCTTCGTCGTGACCATGCTGACGGCACTGGTCGATCAGCAGATCATCACGCCCGGTTTCTACAATCTCGTGCGCTGGCAGTCCTATATGCATGTCGCGCGACAATCGCTCACATTTTTCCAGAATGATTTCTCGGGCCGCATCGTCACCAAGGTCTGGTCCGGCGGGCAGGCGGCGGGCGATCTTGTGACCTCGCTGATGGAAAGCGTCTGGTTCGTCGGCATTTATTCGGTCTCGA
The DNA here is from genome assembly GCF_001423445.1 of Rhizobium sp. Leaf311. Lineage (NCBI taxonomy): Bacteria > Pseudomonadati > Pseudomonadota > Alphaproteobacteria > Hyphomicrobiales > Rhizobiaceae > Rhizobium > Rhizobium sp. Leaf311. The sequence goes on from NZ_LMNZ01000001.1 coordinate 630,513, forward strand.
TGCTGTTTCTGATCGGCGGGCTGGACTGGCGGCTGGCGGTTGTCGTTCTGGTCTGGGTCGGCATATTCTCGATGCTGGCGCGCTATTTCGTGCCGCGCATCCGCAAGCACTCCCGCGAGACGGCAGAAGCTGCATCCATGCTGTCTGGCCGCATGGTGGATGCCTACAGCAATATCCAGACCCTGAGGCTCTTCGGTCGCGACGACGCCAATGACCGCTACATGCGGCAGGGTTTCGACATCTTCCAGAACACGACGATGATGTTTACACGCTTCATCACCGGGGTCCGGGCATCCATGGCGCTCCTGTCAGGCATCATGATCACATCCATGGCCGCGCTCTGCATCGATCTCTGGCTGTCTGGAAAGATCAGTTCCGGGGCGGTTGCCTTTACGCTTGCGCTCGTGCTGCGCCTCAACTTCCTGCTCGGTCGTCTGATGACGCAGTTCAACGGCATCATGCGCAATTTTGGGACGGTGCAAAACGCCGCCGAACTGATTTCTCAGCCGCTGGGATTGGTGGACGCCGAAAGCGCCAAGGCATTGTCCGTGGCACGTCCAGCCATTCGCTATGATCACGTCAGTTTCCACTATGGCCGTGGCAAAGGCGTGATCGATGATCTCAGCCTTGATATTGCGGCGGGAGAAAAGGTTGGCATTGTCGGTCGCTCCGGGGCCGGGAAATCGACGCTGGTCAATCTCCTGCTGCGTTTTTATGATGTCGAAAAGGGCCGCATTCTCATCGACGGACAGGATATTGCGGCGGTAACGCAGGAAACGCTGCGCTCCCATATCGGAATGGTTACGCAGGACACATCGCTTCTGCACCGCTCCATCCGCGACAACATCATGTTCGGACGTCTGGACGCGACCGAGGAGCAATTGCTGGAAGCCATACGCCGGGCGCGGGCGGATGAGTTTATCGATAAGCTGGAAGATCAGCGCGGGCGCAAGGGGCTGGACGCCCATGTGGGCGAGCGCGGCGTGAAGCTTTCTGGTGGACAGCGCCAGCGCATTGCCATTGCCCGCGTGATGCTGAAGGACGCCCCAATTCTTGTGCTGGACGAGGCGACATCGGCACTGGATTCGGAAGTGGAAGCAGCCATACAGAGCAATCTGGACGAGTTGATGCGGGGCAAGACGGTTCTAGCAATCGCTCACCGCCTATCGACGATTGCGGCACTGGACCGGCTGGTGGTGATGGATGCTGGGCGTATTGTGGAGCAGGGTACCCACAGCCAGCTCGTCGCCAGCGGCGGGCTCTATTCCGAATTGTGGGCACGCCAGTCTGGCGGCTTCCTCTTATCGGACGAAACGGTTCAGCCTGTTTAAGGCTTCGCAATCGCAAAATCGGCAACCAGTCCGAAGTGATTGGACCCCAGATTGTCTGGCAATCGCTCGGTCTTAATGAGCGTAGCTGGTGCGCGGGCGAATATGTGATCGATCGCGATGCCGAATTTTCCCGCAGGTATGGGCCATGTGGCCGGCTCCCATTGGGCCTTTTTCAGATCGGTAGCGAGCAGGAATTCCCGCATATCGGGGGCAATGCTGGCCGAGTTGAAATCGCCGCCGAGTATGACTGGGCCGCTGACCGAGGCGATGGCCAATTGGATGCGGCTCAGCTCATTGCGGTGATATTCATCAAAATACGGTTTTGCCAGATGGGCGGCCACGAGGGTCAGCTTGATGCCCGCCGGTTCGATGGTGGCCATTGCGAAGCGGTCGCGGCTGACATAGCTGAGGCTGCCGATACCCGCATCCATAAGCGGCAGCTTTGACAGGATCAGCAGATCGCAGGACTGCGTTTTTTCGCCGCATCCCAAGCGATACGGGTAAGTCTGCTGCAGGCGCGGCAGCACGCTTCTCAGTGCCGCAGCCTCCATGACGTAAACAGCGTCTGCCCTCTGTGCGAGGATCGCGTCCGCGATTGATTCGGCATTGGCGCCGTTTTCCATCAGCACATTGAAGGAAAGCAGCCGGAACGGTGTCGCGTCCTTCGGAGCATAGGCTTCGGTGACGAATTCCCGGTGCATGTAGAGGGTGTGGGCACCCAGTACGATTGCCCAGATCAGCAGTAAAACGAAGATGCGGGACCGCAGTACAGCCAGGCCCAACAGTGAGGTGAGGGCGACCATAATTGCGATATGCAACTGGAAACTGGTGACGAAGGCCAAAATCCAGAAATCGAAGACATATCGAAGACTTATGACTGCCAACGAAAGTGTGAGCGCAAACGCAACGACACAGGTGAGCCTAGCTTTCAAAATTAAAAACCTCGTTGAAGGGCTCTCCCTGATTCTGCTTAACACGCGCGATTTTCCGGCACAATGTTGCATGATGGCCAGCAGGACGGGAAAAGACGGAGAAAAATGACCTGACAAGGCAGAATTACGGCAGCTTTGTGAGCTTTCCTCTTGCCAAGGTCCGGCATATTTTGCGATCAAGCAGAATAGGCGCGATTTCTCGTCGCGCGGTATCCGGGACAAGGGGGATCGAGTTTGTCCTGGATCAAAACATAGCTGGAGGACTCATGCGACTTTCAACAAAATCAGCGCAGAGGATGGTGTAGCGGTGAGCGAGCACGTAAATGACCATGACGCTTCGGGTGAACCCACCCGTCGCGATTTTCTTTATCTTGTAACAGGTATGGCTGGCGCAGTTGGCGCTGCCGCAGTTGCCTGGCCTTTCATTGACCAGATGCGTCCCGATGCATCGACGCTGGCTCTGGCTTCCATCGAAGTCAACGTCGCAAGCGTGGAGCCGGGCATGTCTCTGACCGTGAAGTGGCGCGGCAAGCCGATCTTCATTCGCAACAGAACTCCAAAAGAGATCGAAGAAGCAAATGCCGTCCAGCTGGCTGAGCTCAAGGATCCCGTTGCGCGTAACGCCAATCTCGATGCCACCGCACAGGCGACGGATGTCGATCGTTCCGCAGGCGCGGGCAAGGAAAACTGGATCGTCATGGTCGGTTCCTGCACGCATCTTGGCTGTGTTCCGCTGGGTCAAGCCGGCGATTTCGGCGGGTGGTTCTGTCCCTGCCATGGCTCGCACTACGATACGGCGGGCCGCATTCGCAAAGGTCCGGCGCCGGAGAACCTGCATATTCCGACCTTCGCATTTACATCCGATACCGTGATCAAGATCGGATAAGGGGACATATGAAATGAGTGGTCATTCCAGTTACCAGCCCTCGACCGGTATCGAAAGATGGGTCGATTCCCGCTTGCCACTGCCGCGCATGGTCTATGACAGCTTCATAGCCTATCCGGTTCCGCGCAACCTCAACTACGCATACACCTTTGGTGCGATGCTTGCCGTCATGCTGATCGTGCAGATTCTGACCGGCGTCGTGCTGGCCATGCATTATGCAGCCGAGACGACGGTTGCGTTCAATTCGGTCGAAAAGATCATGCGCGACGTGAACCACGGCTGGCTGTTGCGCTACATGCACGCCAACGGTGCGTCCTTCTTCTTCATTGCCGTTTATCTGCATATTGCGCGTGGACTTTACTACGGCTCCTACAAGGCACCGCGTGAAATCCTCTGGATTCTCGGCTGCGTCATCTTTTTGCTGATGATGGCGACCGGCTTCATGGGTTACGTTCTGCCATGGGGACAGATGTCCTTCTGGGGTGCAACCGTTATCACCGGCTTCTTCACCGCGTTTCCTGGCGTCGGCGAGTGGATCCAGCAGTTCCTGCTCGGCGGCTTTGCGGTTGATCAGCCTACGCTGAACCGCTTCTTCGCGCTGCACTATCTTCTGCCCTTCATGATTGCCGGTGTCGTCATCCTGCACATCTGGGCACTGCATGTGACTGGCCAGACCAACCCGACAGGCGTTGAAATCAAGAGCAAGACGGACACCGTTCCGTTTACGCCCTATGCAACGCTGAAAGACGCACTCGGCCTTTCCATCTTCCTTCTGGCCTATGCGTGGTTCGTGTTCTATATGCCGAACTTCCTTGGCCACCCCGACAACTACATCATGGCGGACGCTCTGAAGACACCGGCACATATCGTGCCTGAGTGGTACTTCCTGCCTTTCTACGCCATGCTTCGCGCGATTACCTTCAACGTTGGCCCGATCGATTCCAAGCTCGGCGGCGTTCTGGTCATGTTCGGTGCTATCGTCGTGCTGTTCTTCCTGCCATGGCTGGACACATCGAAGGTTCGCTCGGCTGTCTATCGCCCCTGGTACAAGATGTTCTTCTGGGTCTTCGTCGTAAACTCCATCATGCTCGGCTGGCTCGGTTCCCGCCCGGCAGAAGGCACCTACGTCACGCTTTCGCAGATCGGAACGGTTTACTACTTCGGCTTCTTCCTCGTCATCATGCCGCTGCTTGGCCTGTTCGAGACGCCGCGACGTATTCCGAATTCCATCACCGAAGCTGTTCTTGAAAAGAACGGCAAGACAGCCGCCGCGCCTGCGGCCGCCGTCAAGATATGAGCGTGAGAGAAGGACGATTACAATGAAAAAGCTTGTAACGAGCATCGCGCTTATCGCTGCCATGGGCGGCTTCGGATCCGCGGCTTTCGCCGCGGAAGAAGGACACGACCTGAAGGCCCAGACCGAACATGCCATTGCAGGCGGGCACTTTCCCGTCCTCAAGCCACATGAAGAAAAGTGGTCCTTCGCCGGTCCATTTGGCAAATATGACAAGGGCCAGCTTCAGCGTGGATTGAAGATCTACAAGGAAGTCTGTTCTGCCTGCCACTCGATGAGTCTCGTTTCCTTCCGCACGCTGGAAGATCTGGGTTACTCCGAGGAACAGGTGAAGGCTTTTGCTGCCGAATATGAAGTGCAGGACGGCCCAAATGCCGATGGCGAGATGTTCTCGCGCAAGGCTGTGCCATCCGACCATTTCCCGTCGCCCTATCCGAACAAGGAAGCAGCTGCAGCTTCGAACGGCGGCGCCGCTCCTCCCGATATGTCGCTTCTGGCGAAGGCCCGTGGCGTGGAACGCGGTTTCCCGCAGTTCATCTTCGACATGATCCCCATTCTCGGCGGATATCAGGAAGGCGGCCCGGATTACATCCATGCGCTGCTGACGGGATATCAGGAGCCGCCGGAAGGTATCGAAGTCGCTGAAGGCACGCACTTCAACCCTTATTTCGCCAGCGCAATCGCGCTCAAGATGGCCCCGCCCATCAGCGCCGATCAGGTGACCTATGATGATGGCACGCCGCAGACCCTGGACCAGTATTCTCAGGACGTTTCCGCTTTCCTGATGTGGGCTGCTGAGCCGCATCTGGAAGAGCGCAAGCGCACCGGCTTCATGGTCATCGTGTTTCTGCTGATCTTTACGGCGCTGATCTATCTGACGAAGAAGTCGGTGTACTCCCGCAAAGAGCACTGATCTCCAACATCAAGGATATCAAGACACTGGCCCTCACGTTAACGCGTGAGGGCTTTTTCCATGCCCTTTGCACCTGTTTTCCTATTGGTCTGCTTGGGCTGAGTTGTTAAAGTTGCCTCACTTTTAATCCTGACACCATCGGAAATTCCATGACCGTCATCGCCTCGGAGCTCGCTGCTGCCATTCGTTCCATTCATGACTATCCCAAGCCAGGGATCATCTTTCGCGACATTACGACGTTGCTGGGCAACCCGCGTGCCTTCCGCCGGGCGGTAGATGAGTTGGTGCAGCCCTATGCGGGTACGAAAATCGACAAGATCGCGGGAATGGAAGCGCGCGGTTTCATCCTTGGCGGAGCCGTTGCACATCAGCTTTCAGCCGGTTTCGTCCCAATCCGCAAAAAGGGTAAACTGCCCCACACGACGGTGCGCGTGGCCTACAGTCTCGAATATGGCGTCGATGAGATGGAAATGCATGTGGACGCCGTTCAGCCCGGTGAAAAGGTCATTCTTGTCGATGATCTCATTGCAACGGGTGGAACCGCAGAAGGTGCGGTCAAGCTTCTGCGCCAGATGGGCGCTGAAATCGTGTCTGCCTGCTTCGTCATCGATCTTCCCGATCTGGGTGGCCGAAAGAAGCTGGAGGATCTGGGTGTCGAAGTGCGCACACTGGTGGAGTTCTCGGGCCACTAGAGCCTTTCCATTTACAAGGAAATGCTCTACGCCGATCACGCTGCACCAGAATGCAGGCGTAAGAAAAGCCCCGTCATGGGGCTTTTTTATTGCAAGGCTACAGATCCTGTGAAGGGCGATCGCGTCTAATCGAATTCCAGAACGTTGCTCTCAAACGTCACCACGACGTCACCATGCTGATTAACGCCCTCGTTGAGTGTCGTGTTCATGTAGGTGCCGGGTCGTGATGCCAAGGCGCGCGATGCCTTCATTGTCGTGAAATAGGTCACGTCATCGCCGGCATAGACCGGGCGAAGCCATTTGAGATCGCGAAAACCAGGGGAGGGGCCGAGCTTGGGCGGTTCTATCCCTTGCGCCACCAGCCGCTTTGCTTCCTTTGACCAGAAGTTCAGGAAACATTTCATCCAGGAGGCGCTGGTCTGCCATCCGGAGGCGCAGAGACCTTCGAAGACGGAGTTCTTCGCGGCTTCCGCATCCAGATGGAAGGGCTGCGGATCAAATTTTTCCGCATAGCGAATGATTGAAGCGGCAGAGAAATGGATCGTACCAAGCTCCAGGCGGACATCGGTCGGGTAGAGGTCGATGAATTTCATGCGTTTGCCGTTTCTGCGGAGGTGGCCAGCATGGCATTCAACTCTACTATGCACACAATCTGTCCGCGCTGGTTTTGCAGCTCGTGGCGCAGCTTCACGACGCCCATGCCGGGCCGCGTCTTGCTGACCCTCTGGTCGATCACGGTTGTTGTGCCGCTCAACGTGTCACCCGCCAGAACGGGCTTCTTCCATTCCACCAGATCGACGCCGAGGCCAGCCTGTGAGGGCGAGTGGCTGATATAGCTGTCGACGGTCATGCGCATCAGCATTCCGCATGTGTGCCAGCCTGAGGCCGCAAGCCCCCCTAAAATGCTGGCTTTCCCGGCTTCTTCCGAGAGATGCATGGGCTGCGGATCGAACTCTTCCGCAAACTCGATGATTTCCTCCGCAGTGACCAGTTTTGGTCCGAGCGGGAAGCTCCGGCCCGGCGTAAAATCCTCAAATCCGTATTTCACTGACAGACTCCTCTTCCGCAGCACGATTGGGCTAAAGCCTATCGTAAATCGGCCTTTTACGTAAAGGTAATATTGCCGGGGTTTATGCAAAACTTGGCGGTCAACGCAAAAAGCCCGCGACGATGCGCGGGCTTCTTGCGGAGGGCGTGTGCCTCAGGTGTTGAAGCGGAAGTGGATGACATCGCCGTCGTTGACGACATATTCCTTGCCTTCATCTCGGCCCTTGCCGGCTTCCTTTGCTCCGACTTCACCCTTATAGGTGACGTAGTCGTCGTAAGCGATTGTAAAGGCGCGAATAAAGCCGCGTTCAAAATCGGTGTGGATGACCCCGGCTGCACCCGGCGCCTTGGTGCCGCGCACGATGGTCCATGCGCGCGTTTCCTTCGGGCCAACGGTGAAATAGGTGATGAGGTCGAGCAGGTGGTAACCTGCACGGATCAGCCGATCAAGGCCAGCCTCTTCAAGACCGAGAGCCGAGAGGAATTCCTTGGACTCTTCTTCAGGAAGCTGGGCGACTTCGGATTCGATCGCCGCAGAAATGATGACGCATTCCGCGCCCTGCGCCTTTGCCATTTCGGCAACGGCCCTGGTGTGCTCATTGCCATCGACGGCATCCGCTTCAGATACGTTGCAGACATAGAGCACGGGGTGCGACGTCAGAAGGTTAAGCCCCTTCAGCACTTCGATTTCGTCGGCAGCAAGCGTCTTCAAGAGAAGGCGGGCGGGCTTGCCTTCATTCAGCAGCTTGATGACCGCTTCCATGACGGGCAATTGGGCAAGCGAATCCTTATCCTTGGAAGATGCGCGCTTGCGCGTCTGCTCAACGCGGCGCTCGAGGCTTTCGAGGTCGGCGAGCATCAGCTCGGTCTCAATCGTGTCGGCATCGCCAACCGGGTTGATGCGGCCTTCGACATGGGTGATGTCGTCGTCTTCAAAGCAGCGCAGAACGTGAACGACGGCGTCGACTTCGCGGATGTTGGCGAGGAACTTGTTCCCGAGGCCTTCACCCTTGGAGGCACCGCGAACCAGACCGGCAATATCAACGAAGGAAATGCGGGTAGGGATGAGTTCCTTGGAACCGGCGATATCGGCCAGAACCTTCATGCGCGGATCCGGTACGGCAACTTCGCCTGTGTTGGGCTCAATCGTGCAGAAGGGATAGTTTGCCGCCTGCGCAGCCGCCGTTTTCGTCAGCGCGTTGAAAAGTGTGGACTTGCCGACATTCGGCAGACCGACGATACCGCATTTGAAGCCCATGGCTTGAACCTGTCTCTGTTCTCAAGAATTCCGTTAGCCAGCCTTTTGCGGAATGGGCAGGGGAAGGTCAAGCCTTGTTGCCGGAAAGCTTGAGGATTCGCGCAAATTGCAGGCCTGGAGCGTTTTCATTGAGCAACGAACTGCCTCAGGCCGCCGCCTGACCGAGGCCGAACCAGTTCGAAATCAGGGCCCATCCGCCATAGATAATCGCCACGCTTGTCACCATGGACAGCAGCGCGAGGGCAAAGCCGGTCAAGACGGCGACATCGTCCTTCTGTGCCAGGCCAAGCGCAATCGCTAGCACCGAAAGGCCGGGCAGCACGTTTCCAAAGGGAATGGGCAGCGCAATGAGGACCGCCATGAGGAAAATGACGATGCCGATAACCGCCGGGCTGAGATGTTTCGACAGCACATGGCCGCGTGGTCGCAGCATCTTTTCCAGCTTCGCAAGCCGTGGTGCAGCCTTCGATGCGGTCAGCTCTATGATGGAGCGCGAGATCGACAGGCGGCCAAGAAACCCAGGAAGCACCAGTTTTTTCGCGCCAAACATGATCTGCAGGGACAGGATGGCCAAAGCCGTTCCGAAGATCATGCCCGCCGGAATGCCGGGTGTCGGTATGATTGCGGGTATGGCGAAGACGACCAGAACAAATGCAATGGCCTTGTCGCCAAGGCTCTGGAGCAGCCCTTCCAGCGTGACCTTCTCCGGCAGGTCTTCGGGAAGCCGGCCAAGTGCGGCCGCCATTGTCTGTTGGCTCGCAGGATCATCCATGGTCTGGATGTTTCTGGGCGGCGCAGCGGCGCCCGCAATGGCGGTCAGATGTCTTCATCAGGCTGAAATGGGGAGGCGTGACGAAGTTTCAAGCGGCAGCGAAGTGGTCGGTGCCACTCTCAATCCTTCTTGGCAAACATTCTTTTCAGCATTTCCGCCATGGGGCCGGTCTCCGGAAGCTTCTTCGGCTGGGCTGAATTGCGGGCCTGATGGATGTGGGATTGCGCGGCGGGCTTTGATGGTTTGGCTGCCGGCTTTTCTTCGGTCTTTACGCCAACGGCCAGCGCCAGCTTGTTCATCAACTGCGAGTCTTCGCCTTTGACGAGCAGGTCAGCATTGTCAGCGATGGCATCGAGCAGCGGCTCCAGCCATGTCTTGTCAGACTTGGCGAAGTCACCGAGAACATGCCCGTGAACGCGCTCCTTGTCGCCAGGATGACCGATGCCAAGCCGCAAGCGCCTGTATTCCTTGCCGCAATGGGCATCCAGCGACTTCAGGCCGTTATGCCCACCATGGCCGCCGCCAATCTTGATGCGGGCGCGGCCGGGCGCCAGATCGAGTTCGTCATGAATGGCAATGATGTCGCCGGTCTTCACCTTGAAGAAACGCATTGCCTCGCCAACGGCCTCGCCGGAGAGGTTCATGAAGGTCAGCGGCTTCATCAACAATATCTTTTCGCCCGCGATTTCGCCCTCGGAAATTTCGGCCTTGAACTTTTTCGCCCATGGCGAAAAGGAAGGTAGACGCTGCAAGGCATCCACTGCCATGAAGCCGATATTGTGCCGGTTGGCTGCATATTGCGTGCCGGGATTTCCGAGGCCTGCAATGATGATCATTGACGTGTCCGCTCAGTTTCGATTGACGATTGCCTTTCACCACCGAAAAAACGAGCTGAAGTCAACGTCTTTATCGCCTGCCGGGAATCATTGGCGAATGACGAGACCATATTTCTCGTAAATCTTGCGCTGGGTTCCGTCTGCGATCAAGGCATCGAGAGTGACCTGCATTCTGCTGATCAACTCATCTGGAACGGAGCGATTACACGCCATTCCCAGGCTCTGGTTTGTGAGAACCACAACCTCCTGGAAGCTCGCGCCCGGCAGTTTCCGAAGCGCACTTTCAGACATGGGCATCAGGTCTATGCGTCCGGCGGCCAGTTTCGACAGCGTCTTGTCGAAATCGGCGCTGAGGTCGATATGGGTGAATCCCAGCGACTTCAGAACCGACTGGGTATAGTCGTTGCGCTGGGTGCCGATCAGATAGTCCTTGGCCTCGTCGAGGTTTTTGATCTTGAGACGCCGTTCTCTCAGGCCGACGAGCACATTCCTGTCGGTGTGAACCGGAGACACCCACTTGAACTGCGCCTCACGCTCCGGCGTTCGCGCCGCCGCCACAACGCAGTGCATCGGCTTGCTTTCTGCAAGTGCGATGGCGCGCGCCCACGGCGTGACCGTCGCATCGTAGTCGACCTTGGCTCTGGCGAATATAATCTTGAGCTGGTCCATGTAGACCCCGCGGGGCTGCCCGTCAGTCCCGCGTGTATTGTAGGGTGGATATTCCTCCGTCGTGATGAAAAGCTGCTCGGACGAAGCCGATGAGGTTATAAAAAAAGCAATCGAAAATAAAATGATGCGCCACATTCACTTCCATCCCCCCGATGAAGTCATGTTCCTACTTTTGCAATGGCCTGGTTATTTGCTTGTTCAAATTCCGCAATATAGGCGTCGATAGGTTGTGGGCGCGCGAAGAGATAGCCCTGTCCGCAATCCACCCCAATATCCTTGAGCATCTCCTGCTGCTCTACGGACTCGATACCTTCGGCAATAACCACGCAGTTCATCTTGTGGGAAATGGCGCTGATGCCCTCCACAAGCATTCGGCTTCTCTGGCTGATCTCTGGGACCTTATCACGAATGGAACGTGTAAACGACTGGTCGATCTTGACGATATCGACCGGGAAACGATTGAGATAGCTCAGCGAGGAATAGCCCGTTCCGAAATCGTCCAGTGCAATACGGCAGCCCAGCTGACGTATGGCATCCAGCACAGCCCGGATTTGCGGGTCGTCATGCATCAACACGGCTTCGGTGATTTCGATGACCAGTCTGCTCGGTATGATGTCATGGCGATAGAGAAGCCCGGCAATTCTGGTCGGCAAGCCCGGCTCGAACTGTAGCGCGGAAAAATTCACGGCCACATAGACGTTCTCCAGACCTGGCAACTCCGACAGCTTGGCGAGATTCCGGATGGAGTGTTCAAGGATTTTGCTGCCGATGCGGCTGATCGAACCGTTTTCTTCAGCGACGGCGATGATGGCTGCGGGGGACAGAAGGCCCTTACGGGGATGTCTGACGCGCATCAGCGCTTCGAAGCCGACAGTTTCACCGCTTTTCAGCTTCTGGATGGGTTGGAAATAGGCCTCCAGCCAGTTCTCCTTCAAGGCCTGCTCGATATCCTGTTCGATTTCCGCGCGCTCGCGAGCCTCGTTCATGAAGGCCGGATCGAAGATTTGCGCACCGTTCTTGCCTGCGCGCTTTTTGCTATACATGGCCATGTCCGAGTTTTGCAGAAGCTCGGCGGCGGTTTTTGCATGGCTCGGATAAAGCGCCAGACCGATACTTGCGCTCAGGCGAACGCTGTGGCCGTTGGCATCGAATGGCGTATCGAAGATTGCGCAGATTTCGGCGCAGATGCGTTCGGCGCGCTGCTGGGTCATGGGACCCGCCAACAGAACCGCGAATTCATCTCCACCGAGGCGCGATGCGCTATCCATGGGCGTCAAAAGAAGCTTTAGGCGATCAACGAAACCCTTGAGGACGGCGTCTCCGGCCGCGTGCCCCAGATTGTCATTGATGATCTTGAAGCGGTCTAGGTCGATGAAAAGGCAGGCGAGTTCAGTATGGTTTTCATCGGCTTCGATAATCTTCTCGTCCAGAATGGCTTCGAAGCCCTGACGGTTGAATAGCCCGGTGAGGTGATCCGAAATGGCCTGCATCCGGTTGCGCAATTCCGAGCGTCGAAGCTCGGTTACGTCGGTCATGACGCTCAGACATTCGGAGCGGTGGTGGCCATCGCCCGCATCCAGCGCTTTTTCAGCGATCAGAACATCCATGATGCGGCCATCGCCGCACTGGAACCTTATGGTCAGCTCGGAGCTTCCTGCCATGCCATGGGTTGTGTGTTCGTTGTGCTTGCGCAATACGAAACGGGCCCGATCTTCCGGGAAGATCAGGCTCGCGAAATTATGGCCCAAAACGTCTGCCCGCTGGTAGCCTGTCGCCTCTACCCAATAATCGCTCACTGCGGCAATGCGATCGGTCGGATCCAGCGAGAACAGCATTGCTGGCGTGCGGTTGTAGATTTCCGTCGTGCGCTGATGCGCCTTTTTGATTTCTTGCTCTTCCCGCTCCAACTGAATCTGCATTTCATTGAAGCTTTGCGCCAAGCGGCCCATTTCGTCCTCGGATCGCCAGTCCACATGGTGGCGGGAGCCGAGACGCCGTGTTGCCTCGATGGCTGCCGTCAGCCTCAAGAGCGGCTTCATTACCATCAGACGGTTGCCGATGATGGCGGCTGCAAAAATCGTGAAGATGGCGAGGACGAAGATCGATATGGCCGCAAGCTCGATAGTGCCGAGAGAGGCAAACAGGCCGACATTCTGGTAAAAGACGGTGATGGTGCCGACTTTCGTTTCACCATCGAGGTTCTTGTAGGTGATGTCGCGGCTGATAGACGAGATATCCGAGGGCGTACGGGAGCCGGCGGTCTGGGTTATATCGAGCTGGCCGAATATGTCGCGAACCTTGACCATGTAGACGGCAGGATCGGTGACCAGCGTTCCGGTAATCTGGTTGATGCTTTCATCGTCGAGATCCCACAGCGGACGCCCCAGGGCCTGCGCATTGGCAACCAGCAGGATTTCCAGACGGTCATTCTGATTTTCGACGGTTTCGTGGTGGGAAAGCATCAGCAGGATAGTGAAGAGCGGAGTGACCAACGCCAAAAGCGCGCCGGAAACAATCGCTATGAAGCGACTTTCTACGGAGTGAGTCATATGCCGTACTACCGTCCCTTTGCCCTTCAACCCTTGCCGCGCATACAACAGAAGCACGCGATAAAAAGTCTTGTTTGAAAATGGTGACGCGTCCCAGATTAGATAAGTCTCAGACAATGGTCCCGAACGTACCAATCGTATGACGTCTAAACTTAAAGTTTTGAATTATCGTTTCCGGGCATGATTAATCAGCACTAAATAATTCTGATGGCGATTGTTGAAAGATCTATGGATATCATCCGGCCATAAAAAATGCCCCGCATCCTGAGGATGCGAGGCATTAGAAGGCATAAAAGCAGCGTCGAAACGCGACTTATTCTTCGGAAGCTTCTTCTGTCGGAGCTTCTGCTTCATCAACAATCGCGACGACTGGCGGCACGATGGTTGCAATTGTGAAATCGCGGTCGGTGATGACAGGTGCGACGTTCTTCGGCAGCTTGACCTGCGAAATGTGAACGCTGTCGCCGATCTTCAGACCGTCGAGGTCAACCGTGATCGCCTCAGGAATGTCGTTTGCCGGAACGTGGGCTTCGACAGTGTGACGAACGATGTTGAGAACGCCACCCTTCTTGATCTCGGACTTTTCTTCATTGATGAAGTGAACCGGGATTTCGACGGTAACCTGCGAATTGCCGGATACGCGCAGGAAGTCTACGTGCATCATGAAGTCGCGAACTGGATCGCGCTGGTAGTCCTTCGGCAGAACCTTGTACTTCTGGCCGTCGACGTCGATCGTGGCGATGGTGGTCATGAAACCGCCAGCCTGAACGCGCTTCGTGACCTCGTTGGTCGAGATCGCGATGGAAATCGGGGTTTGCTTGTCACCATAGATGACAGCAGGAATCAAACCGTTGCGACGAAGTTCACGAGAGGACCCCTTACCAACTCGTTCGCGCGCCTCGGCCTTGAGCTCATACGATTCTTTGCTCATGGCATAATCCTTTTAGGTTGTCTGGAGAGTTCACTCCGGCAGGCCGGATGGAACTGGAGAGGCGTTTTGAATGCCATCTCGCCCGTGTTGCCTCCAAGGGTGTCTACACGGATGCGGGCGCTATAATATAAAGAGGGCACAAAGGCAAGGCTTGTCACCGCGTTGTCACGCAACGCCCTGTTTCACCCGTGGATTTTAGTCTGGACAAAATACCTCTATTTAGAGGGGTATAATTTAATTTTTGCTTATCTATATCAATAAACGCGATGAATACAGATGATGACTAGTATCTGTGACACTTCAACAGATGCGTGATGTCAATGTACCAAATTCTCACCTGCCTGGCCGTCGAACACGACATCCGCTACACATTGGCGGCAGTCACCATATGTGTCATGGGCAGCTTTCTGACCATGCGTCTCTTTGCACGCGCCAGACAATCCGCATCTATACAGCGCGCCAACTGGCTTTTTCTTGCTGGCATGATCGGCGGAACCACGATCTGGACGACCCATTTTGTCGCCATGCTGGGATATCAGGCACCCGGTAGTGTCGGCTTCCTGCCCGGTTTTACCGGATTGTCCTTTATCATCGCCATTCTTGCCACGACGGCGGGTTTTGCCATTTCGACCTATGGCGGACAATCGGCACTTGCCGAAGGCGGCGGGCTGGTTGTCGGCCTTGGCATTGCGTGTATGCATTACACTGGCATGGCGGCCTATACGGTACAGGGGACGTTGATCTGGGACCCGTATTATGTGGTTGCGTCCATGGTGCTTGGCGCGATTTTCGGCGTTCTGGCGACAAATCGCGTCGTTCGTCCGGTCAACTGGTTCTGCAAGTATAGCGGCATGACGTTTCTGGTCCTTGCCATTGCCTCCACGCACTTTACCGCCATGGCGGCGTTTTCCTTGTCTTTCGATCCGGTATTGACCATCGCACCTGCTCTGGTGTCGCCGGGTCTCATGGGCGGCAGCGCAATCATCATTACCTTTGTGCTTCTGGCTTTCGGCTTTTCGACCTATGTCATCGACTCAGAGGCCAGCCTGCAGGCTGTCGCACGATACCGCCATCTGTCGCTTCACGATGCCCTGACGGGTATTCCCAACAGAGCAGCCTTTCATGAGCATCTGCAACTGCTGATGAAGCGCAGCGCCGATCCTACCGCGCGCATTGCCCTGCTGTCTTTCGATCTCAACCGCTTCAAGGAAATCAATGACGTCCACGGCCATGGGGCAGGGGACGCCGTACTTCGCTCACTGGCTGACCGCATGAGTTCGGTTCTGCGGCCCGGCGAATTCGTCGCCCGCGTCGGGGGCGATGAATTCGTTGCCGTGTTGCATCGCTTCTATTCGCGCGCAGACGGGATCGAATTTGCAAATCGGCTGCTGGCGGAAATTGTCAAGCCGGTGGCGTGGAACGGTACCGTGCTTTCGGTCGGTGCCAGCATCGGTATTGCGGTTGGCAATGCGGGTGCTAGAAATATCGATACGTTGATATCCCAGGCTGACGTCGCCATGTATCGCGCAAAAAGCGATGTGACCGGCACGATCTGCTTTTATGACAAGTCCATGGACGAAGCATCGCGCACCCGAAATGCGCTTGCGGTCAGCATGAGAGCGGGTCTGGCTGCGGGCGCATTCGAGCTTTATTTTCAACAGCAGAATGACACGGCCACCGGCACAATCGTTGGTTTTGAGGCTTTGCTGCGCTGGAACCATCCGGAGCGTGGCATGATTTCGCCTGCCGAATTCATTCCCATCGCCGAACAGACGGGATTCATCATCGAAATGGGCGAGTGGGTGTTGCGCGAAGCCTGCTCCCAGGCCGTTCGATGGAAAAATCCCTTGAGCATCGCCGTCAACGTAGCGCCCTTGCAGCTTTCGGACTCCGATTTCGTGCAGAAAGTGCAGCGTATTCTTCTTGAAAGCGGGCTGGAGCCGGGTCGTCTCGAGCTGGAAATAACCGAAAGCGGCATTATCGACGATCACCGACATGCGCTGCTGACGATCCGCAGGCTGAAAACACTCGGCGTTCGCATCGCCATGGATGATTACGGCACGGGCTATTCATCCCTTTCGACATTGCAGAGCTTCCCCTTCGACAAGATCAAGATCGACCGCGCCTTCATCGAGGGGCTGGGATCGAACATACAATCGCAGGCCATCGTGCGCTCAACGCTCATTCTGGCAAACAGCCTGGATATTCCCGTTCTGGCGGAGGGTGTTGAGACGCTGGCCCATGTCGAATTCCTTCGTCGCGAAGGTTGCCAGCATGTGCAGGGCTACTATTTCGGGCGGCCGGGGCCTGCGGAGAGTATCGAGTCGGTGGTCAATCTTCCAAGAGAGCCCATCACCATTTCGGCGCAGGACGTTATCTCGCTCGCAAGCTGAGTGGGCGAAGAGGACGTAAAGCGTTTTTTTGTTGAAAGACCTTTGTTTCCGGCGCACCATCCCGTCAAACTCGGGAGGAGTCCATGTCTATCGGCACAGCGCATGCGGATCATGTCTACCAGAGTGCGAGCCAGCCATCGGCTGCCGCCAGTTCGCCCATAATCGCCTCTTGGCGTCGCTGCATGACGAAATACAAACTGGCGCCTGAACAGAGCAGCAAGCCAGTCTTTCTGACGGATACGGAATTTCAGCGCGCCCGGGAAGTGTCTGCCGGTCTGATCGCGGAGAGCGAGGACGAGCTGGACCGGATCTTTACCGCAGTCGGAAAGGCCGGATGCTGCCTGCTTCTGACGGATGCAGATGGCGTGGCGCTGGAGCGACGCGGCGCTGTCAGCGATGATCGGGATTTCCGCCAGCTTGGCCTGTGGTCTGGTGCCGTCTGGAGCGAGGCAAGCGTCGGCACCAACGGCATTGGCACGGCGCTCGCCGATGAACGGTCCGTTACGATCTACCGCGACCAGCACTTCTTCTCCTCCAATATCAGCCTGTGCTGCACCACCGCGCCCATTCGCGATCACGTCGGGCAGGTGACCGGTGCGCTGGACATTTCCACCTGTCGCGACGATGTCAACGAATTCACCTTTTCCATGCTGACCCAGGCGGTGCGCGATGCGGCCCAGCGCATAGAAGGCAATCTTTTCCGGCGTGCCTTTCCCGGTGCGCGCATTCTCATGCTGCCATCAGGCGGCTCCACATCCCTGTCGCTCCTGGCCGTTGATCCCGACGATATCATTCTGGGGGCGACGCGGGCGGCGCGGCTTGCGCTGCGGCTGGATGATGCCCGGCTGGCGGCTGGTATTCCTGCGTCCGATGCGTTGAAGGAAGATCGCCATGACCGGGGCGCGGAGCTTGCGGAGGCGGAGCGAGCCGCACTCCGTCGTGTGCTGTCACGTGCCAATGGCAATATAACGCAGGCTGCATCCCTGCTTGGCATCAGCCGGGCAACGCTCCACCGCAAGATGAAGAAATTCGGCGTTCACTGAACCTCATGATGGTGTGTTGATCGCTTCCGCTGTCGCAGAAGTGAAACACTGTGCAATGCGGAATCGCCCGCCACCTCTATGAATGGCCGCATTCTGCGAGCACCTTCCTGTCACGCGGTCAGATAAGGACCGCATTTCATCAGGGAGGATGAACTCATGAACATTCAGGTCCAGCAAAAGGCCGGCGAAGCGCCGTTCAAGCTGAAATATGGCAATTACATCGGCGGCGCATGGGTGGAGCCAAAGTCGGGTCGCTATATGGATAACCTGTCTCCGGTCACGGGTCACAAGATTTGCGAAGTCCCGCGCTCCGATGCCAGCGATATCGAAGCGGCACTGGATGCCGCGCACAAGGCCCGCGCGGCCTGGGGTCGCACCAGCGTAACGGAACGATCCAATATTCTTCTCAAGATCGCCCAGCGCATCGAGGACAATCTCGACCTTATCGCCCGGGCTGAAACCTGGGACAATGGCAAGCCGCTGCGTGAAACCACCAATGCCGATATTCCGCTGACGATCGATCACTTCCGTTATTTCGCAGGCTGCGTGCGCGCGCAGGAAGGGTCCATCGGCCAGATCGACAATGATACCGTCGCCTACCATTTCCACGAGCCGCTCGGCGTCGTCGGTCAGATCATTCCTTGGAACTTCCCCATTCTCATGGCGGCCTGGAAGCTTGCGCCCGCGCTTGCGGCTGGCAACTGCGTGGTGCTGAAGCCTGCTGAGCAGACGCCTGCCTCGATCCTGCTGGTGATGGAGCTGATCGAAGACCTGCTTCCGCCCGGCGTTCTCAACATCGTCAACGGCCTTGGTACGGAAGCGGGCAAGCCGCTGGCACAAAGCAACCGCATCGCCAAGATTGCCTTTACCGGCTCGACCTCGGTCGGCAAGGAAATCATGCGCTACGCCGCAGACAACGTCACCAACATTACGCTGGAACTGGGTGGCAAGTCTCCCAACATTTTCTTTGCGGATGTGATGAACGAAGACGACGCATTCCTCGACAAGGCGCTCGAGGGCTTTGCGATGTTTGCCCTCAATCAGGGCGAAGTGTGCACGTGCCCATCGCGCGCGCTGGTTCACGAGTCCATCTATGATCGCTTCATGGAAAAGGCGATCAAGCGCGTGGAAGCGATCAGCCAGGACGATCCGCTGAATGCTGCAACCATGATCGGTGCGCAGGCATCCCAGGAGCAGTTCGACAAGATCATGAGCTATCTTGAGATCGGCAAAAAGGAAGGTGCAAAGGTCCTGACCGGTGGCGACAGGAAGTCGCTTTCGGGCAACCTGAAGGATGGCTTCTACATCCAGCCGACGGTGTTCGAAGGCAACAACAAGATGCGCGTGTTCCAGGAGGAAATCTTCGGACCGGTCGTATCCGTCACCACCTTCAAGACGCTGGACGAGGCCATCGAGATTGCCAATGACACGGTGTATGGCCTCGGCGCGGGCGTCTGGAGCCGTGACACCAATACGGCTTACCGGGCAGGGCGCGGCATTGAGGCCGGGCGTGTCTGGACCAATTGCTACCACGCCTATCCTGCAGGCGCTGCCTTCGGCGGCTACAAGCAGTCCGGTATTGGTCGCGAAACCCACAAGATGATGCTGGATCATTATCAGCAGACGAAAAACCTGCTGGTCTCCTACAGCCCCAACAAGCTCGGCTTCTTCTAGGAAGCACCAGGGTCCTCCCCGGAGCCGGTGGCCGCTGCCGCCGGCATTCTCCCGGAAGTTCTCGCGAGCTTCCGGGAGCCGGTTCCCGAAAGACAGAAAAAGCCGGAGCGGAATGCGCCGGCTTTTTTATTTCATCCATGGTTGGAAATGGAATATCTATTCCAATATGCGGGAGCTGGATATTCCGGCCGCAGTCTTAGTCAAACAGACCGGAAACCGACTGTTCCATCGATGTACGATTGATGGCTTCGCCCAGCAGGGTGGCTGTGGTGATGACGCGGATATTATGCGCTGACTGAACAGCTGTCGTTGGCTGAATGCTGTCGGTGATGACCAGCTCGCGCAGCTTGGAAGAGGCCACACGCGCCACGGCACCGCCGGAGAGAACGCCGTGGGTGATGTAAGCCGTCACGCTGGTCGCGCCATTCTTGAGAAGCGCCTCTGCGGCGTTGCACAGCGTACCACCGGAATCCACGATGTCGTCGATCAGCAGGCAGTCCTTGCCGGTAACGTCGCCAATGACGTTCATGACCTCGGACTCGCCCGGACGGTCGCGGCGCTTGTCGACGATGGCGAGCAGACAGTCCAGACGTTTGGCCAGCGAACGGGCGCGCACCACGCCACCGACGTCAGGCGAAACGACAACGACGTTCTTGGTGTCGTAATGTTCCTTGACGTCGCGTGCCAGAATGGGTGCGGCGAAGAGGTTGTCGGTGGGAATATCGAAGAAGCCCTGGATCTGGCCTGCGTGGAGGTCCAGCGTCAGGACACGGTCAGCACCGGCTTCGGTAATGAGATTGGCAACGAGTTTCGCTGAAATGGGCGTCCGTGGACCGGCCTTGCGGTCCTGGCGGGCGTAGCCGAAATAGGGAAGAACGGCGGTGATGCGCTTTGCCGAGGAACGACGCATCGCGTCGATCATGATCAGCAGTTCCATCAGATGGTCATTGGCGGGGAAAGACGTGGACTGAACGACGAAAACGTCCTCACCGCGCACGTTTTCAGAAATTTCTACGAATATTTCCTGATCGGCAAACCGCTTTACAGTGGCATTTCCAAGAGGGACATTCAGATACTTGCAGATCGCTTCGGCCAGATGCCGGTTCGAATTGCCTGCGAAAACCTTCATTGCTGCCGCCTGTTTCCATGCCATCGCTTAAAACCCGACAGAGAATGTTCCCTGAGGTCCATGCGTCGTTAAACGGGGAGGAATACCCGACCCGAAGGGTGTCGGACACGCCGTTTTGCCATGGGCGCCTTAATAGCGGTGTTGCCCGTGAATGCAAGAGCTCAGAGGGTCTTACCCATGATTTTCGTGAAAACTTTGTGACTCCGCAATGCCTAAAAAAGTTTCATACCATCCTGAGTTGCTATCCTTGCTTTGCCTGCTTCCACGCCTGATAGTCATTGAGCGTTTGGGCAGCGATTTTCTGCATGGTTGTATCAGTCACCGCGCCCCATGGATCAGTGCCTCGCCGGGGCACAGTCTGCTGTCCCTGCAACCGGTGCAGTCTGGCGCCATTGGGGTCCAGAACATCCCATACATAGACGATGGTGACATTGCCGCCATCATCAAAGGCGGAAAGATATCCCTTGAGAATGTTTTCAGCGGAGGCATCCGTCGACGGCTTGATCGTCAGGCCCTTGGCGCGCGCTTCGGCACCCAGTTGGCGAGACAGGGGCGTCACGGCCTCTACAGGGGCGCCAATGATGGGAAGAAAGCGGATGGAGCCTGCGGCAGATCCAGACGTCAGAGAAGCTACCTGCGCAGGCGCTTGTGCCTGGGGCTGAGCTGGCGCCGGCGCTTGTTGATCAGGGGCAGGCTGTTGCTGGGCGATGGGTTGGCCGTATTGAGCGCCACTCGACATGGCCAGAGCCTGCGCTTGCCGCGTATTTTGCGGTGCATAGGCAGGTATCTGGGCGGAGACCCCGCCTGGAGACCGGTCTGCGGCCGCCGCCATCTGGTCGAGGTCGCCCTGATTGACCGGCGTTGACTGCGTGTTCCCATGGCCGACATCGACCAAGGGGGTGAGTGTATCTGTGGTGTTACAGCCTGCCAGAACAGCGCTCAGGCAGGGGATTGCGATCATCATCCCTAGCCGCCGCATGGTGGATGTCCCTTCAATGTCGTCTCCCGCCGAACGTCTTTCGCAGCAATGTAAGGTTCGTAGCCGACGGGAGTCAAATCGAGATTAGGCCGTGAGCAAATCCAGGCTATGACGGGAGAGCGATTCCGGCGCTCCCTCGGTCGTGAGGTAAGTCTGGCCAAGCGTCATGGCAACGCCGGAGTCGCTGTCCATGATGATCATGTGGACGAACAGCGTCATGTTGGGCAGGATTTCCTGGGTGTTGCCGGCATAGAACATCTGGTGTTCCATCCAGGAGGGCGAAAAGCGCGCGCCCAGCGAATAGCCGCAGGCATTGAGGCGGTGGCGTGTGAGGCCGCGCTCATCCATGATACGTGCGTGGACGTCGAAGACATCTCCGAAGGTGTAACCGGGACGCAGAACCTCCTCGATGGCGCGAATGTTCTCGGCACAGGCGTTATAGAGCTCCTTGTGACGGAATTCCGGCTCTCCGATCACGATGGTGCGCATCATGGCCGCATGGTAATGCGCGCTCACGCCTGCCCACTCCAGCGTCAACTGGTCCTTTGTATCCAGCTTGCGGCGCCCGGCCTTGTAGCGGCAGAGCAGCGCATCGGGACCGGAGCCGATGATGAACTCATTGGCAGGATAGTCTCCACCGCCCGCGAAAACGGCACCCTGCATGGCGGCAAGTATCTCTGCCTCGTCAGCACCCGCAGCCACGATCTTCAGCGCTGCATCCAGCGCATCGTCTGCCAGTTCGCCCGCCCGCCGTGCATAGGCCACTTCTGCGGGGCTCTTGATCAGACGAAGGTTGCTGACAATAGCTGAGGCATCGATAATCTGGCCGAAGCTGGCAAGCTGGTTGTCCAGCAGGCGCGCAATGCGCCCGGTCATGCCGTGGGTGTCGAACTCGATACCGATGCGGCAACCCAGCAGATCCATCTCGCTCAGCAGGTTCTTGAGGTCCAGCGTTGGGTCGGCATTCAGGCGGTCCACCCAGATGACGATGTTTTCGATGTTGGACGTCTGGCGTGCCTGGCGCAAATCCGCCGAGCGGGTGAGAAGCGTCATGGTGCCATCGGCCTTGACGATCAGGGTCTGGAAAAAGCAGTAGCCGAACGTGTCGTAGCCGGTCAGCCAATACATGCTTTCCTGCGCAAACAGCAAAACGGCATCCAGCTTTTCCTCCGCCATCTTTTCCATCAGGCGGGCATGGCGTGCCTCGAACTCGGCGGCGTCGAAATGCAGGGCCATATCAGGTCTCCAGAATTGCTATTGCTGAAATCTGCCGTCCATAGTCCGGTTGGGAGCGATGCGTGGTACGGCGGAAGGAAAAGAAACGGTCCTCATCGGGGTAGGTGCACAGACCGAGGTCCTCCACCTGCACTCCGGCATTCGCAAGCCTGTCGACGGTCAGCTTCTTCAGATCGAAAAAGGCATGGCCATCCTTGGGCGATGGGGAAAAGTAGGCCGCGTAGTCCGGGTTCATCTCCTTGAGGCTATCGACGCGCTCTGGCCCCACCTCGTAATTCTCCTGCGAGATGGACGGTCCGAGACTTGCGACGATGCGTTCACGCCGTGCTCCAAGAGCAATCATGGCTTCGATGGTGTTTTCCAGGACGCCGGATACCGCACCTTTCCAGCCCGCATGAGCCGCACCGATCACACCCTGTTGGGCATCGGCGAAAAGGATGGGGCCGCAATCGGCGCTCAAAACACCAAGGATCAGACCCGGAGTGGCGGTGACCATGGCATCAGCCTGAGGTCGCTCACCGTTGTATGATCCATCCACCACGACGACATCCGGGGAATGGACCTGATGGACCGTTGCCAGTCTTTCCACCGGCAGATCGAACCAGTTCGTCACGCGTCGTCTGTTTTCGGCAACGGCGTCGCGGTCGTCGTTGGAACCCAGGCCGACATTCAGTCCCCGATAAATGCCTTCGGAAACCCCGCCGTGACGACCGAAGAAGCCATGGCGGATCTGTTTTCCGCCAGCAACGGCCAGCATGGGGCTGAGAATGGGAAGCGGCAGCGTTTCGTCCTGCATTGCGGTGTCATTCCTTGGCGATGTCGCTGATTTGAAACGCATATTTGCGAGCGAGTGTTTCCGTTTGAGCACATCACATGGGATGCTTGCGGCAGTTTTTGACTGCTTCGAATTGCGGCGATGTTGGCCCAAGGGCCATGCTGCTGTCAATCCAGCGGGCGGAAAGGCAAGAGGTGGACCGGCGTACTGGACACGGCAAGCACCTTGAAAAGCTCACCCATCTTGCCCACGCCTTCACCAGCCAGTCGATTGACGGCTTCCGCGATTTCCAGCGTCTGATCGGGGGTTGCTTTCGCAGCCAGCGCTTGCGCCCGCTCTCTCAACCCTAGGCCATAGAGGAAGTCGCCCTGGGGCAGGCAGCCATTGACGTGCACGCCGTTGCTTTCCGCTGTCTTGACGAGGCTTTCGAAATCGACATGGCTGGTGAGGTCCGCTTCGCCGGGATGCGCCAGAACCGGATCGAATTCATGCATTCGAAGCGCCTGCAACGTATCACCGAAGCCGGAAACCACGTGCCCGTAATCGATGATGAGGGCCGTGCCACCCTGACTTTTCAGTTTCTTGGCAATGGCTGCCATGACCGCTTCACGTGCCGGGGAATATTCAAAAATCGTGCCGATGGGCTGACGTTCCGGGAATGGCGGCAGCAGTTCGGGGTCGATGCTGGCGAGCCCCGACGTGAAGATCAGCTCATCATCTGCGCCGAGTGCGACCACCCGTTCACGAAAGCCCTGTGGCGTCTTGACGAACTGACGAATGGGGATGGCGTCGAACAGCTCATTGGCGACGATCAGCAGAAAGCCCGGGGGAACCTCCTCAAAGCTTTCGTGCCACGAAATCTTGTCGCCATGGCTTGCCAGCTTTTTTTGCTGCGCTTCGGCCAGCCGCGGGCTGGTTTCCACAAGATGGACACTCATCGTTTCGTAGAGTGGCGGCGCAATGCGCTGAACCACGCGCAAAATGTCCGTCATCATCGTCCCGCGCCCCGGGCCGATTTCCACGAGGCGGGCATTTGCGAGCGTGCCATGGCGCTGCCATGCGTGGACGATATACACGCCCAGCATTTCGCCAAACAACTGGCTCACTTCCGGCGCCGTTACGAAGTCACCGGTCCGGCCGAAGGGCTGGCGCGTCTTGTAGTAGCCGTGCTCCGGATCAGCCAGGCAGAGCGAAAAGAAGTCGGTAACATTCATCGGGCCGTTGAGGCGGATGAGCGACTTAATGCGGCGTGCGAGCGGTGTCGGCATCGTGGTTTATCCGGTTCTCTCTGGCGTCGCTGCGCGTTGGGCGCGCACGACAGCCCATAGACCTAAAAGGAACATGGGCGTCGACAGAACCATGCCCATGGTCAGCCAGTTTCCAGCGAGATAGCCGATCTGCGCATCGGGTTCGCGGAAGAATTCTACGAAAATTCTGGAAAGCGCGTAGCCGCAGACGAAAACACCCGTCACGGTACCCGGGCTTTTCAGCGCCTTGAAACCGTAGATAAGAATGGCCAGAACGATCAGCAAGACCAGTCCCTCCAGACCGGCCTCATAAAGCTGGCTCGGATGTCGCGCAAACGGACCGCCGGTTGGAAATACCACCGCCCAGGGAACATCCGTCAGGCGTCCCCACAATTCTCCATTGATGAAATTGGCAATTCGACCGAAGAAAAGCCCGAGCGGGGCGACTGCGGCAATGATGTCGAACATGCTCCAGACGGGTATGCCATTGCGTCTGGCAAAGAGGTACATCGCCAGCGTCGTTCCCATCAGGCCGCCGTGAAACGACATGCCGCCGTTCCAGACCTGCAATGCCCGCACCGGATTGGCCATGACGGCCGGCATGTCATAAAAAAGAATGTAGCCGATGCGTCCGCCCAGAACGATGCCGACGGCTGCCCAGACAATAAAGTCATCCAGGTGCGCGGGGGTGACGGGCGATTTGTCATGCCGCCAGAGCGTGTCGGAAAGGCTGAGTTTGCGGGCGTAGTACCAGCCCAGCATGATGCCGAAGACATAGGCAATGCCATACCAGTGAATGGCCAGCGGGCCCAGACTGAATGCTACCGGATCGATGTTCGGGAACGGCATGATGGATAACTGGGCGAGGGGTCCAAACAAATCGCTTATTCCATTGTCATTGCGTTGAGGGCAAGGAACGCCAGAGGGCTGACCTTAAGAACCAGATATCTCAATCATTCTTTTCCCGGAGCGGGAAAATGGCGATTGAAAAGGGTGCGGTCAAGGCGATTCTTCGGCGCTATCGTGACGCTGTCAATCGGGCAGCAAAAGGAACGGTTTCTTATTTCGCTTGCAACGTCGCGGGCGAGTGCCTACCTGAAGAGTATGGAGCGGAAAGGCGACCGGCTTTTCCCTATTCTGACCTGGATCTTTACGAGGACATCGCACCATGAGTACGACTGGAACAAACCGTATTTTCGATGAATTCGCGAAGCTTATGACCGATGCAGCAGGGGCAGCCCAGGGTATGCGCAAGGAAGTCGAACAGGCTTTTCATGCGCAGGCAGAACGCTGGCTGAACAGTCTGGATCTCGTCAAGCGTGAAGAATTCGAAGCCGTGCGCGAAATGGCCATACAGGCTCGCGACGAAAACGACGCGCTGCGTGCGCGGCTGGACGCGCTGGAAGCAAAGCTCTCCGCGACCGCCTCCTAAGGCTTCAAATCTGTTCGTTGATTCTGACGCCGGGCCTTCTAGAGGGCCCGGTTTTTTTATGCCTGTTCCGTTTTGCTACAGGTTTCGGCCGCAGTGGGGATTCGGCCTGTGCAAGCAAGCAAATTCCTTCAGTTTTTTTTAACGTCTGTGGAAACACTCGAAAAATGCAATTGGCAGAGTCGGTTATGACTCCCAACTGAGGTTTCGTACGAGGAGATATCCACCGTTCTGATTGCAAAAACGGGAAGGTGGGGGTGGCGCTGGGACTCGCTCGTTATACACTGATTTTAAATGATGATTCGTAATGAACTCGGTAAGCTCCAGACAGGTTAACTGCGTTATTCTGGCAGCGTCGGACATCATCCCAATGTGTTGTAACCGGCATTTGTGTGTGCGTTTTTGTGCCTTTGCGTGCGAGACAGAACATTCATTTCCGGCTGAGAAGGTGCCGTATGAGCTTAATGGAATTTGAAGTCGAACGTTACTCCAACCCGGTCGATATGATCGAGTTTGTGGCTGCGTCAAACGACTGGTCGTTCGAACGCTCCGGCGAGGATGAGATTGCCATGACGGTCGAAGGCCGTTGGGCGGATTACCATGTTTCGTTTTCCTGGATGGAACAGTTCGAGGCGCTTCATCTCGCCTGCGCCTTCGACATCAAGGTGCCCGATCACCGGGTCAACGAAGTCATCCGCCTTCTGTCGCATGTCAACGGCCAGACGCTGATGGGCCACTTCGACCTTTGGCGTCAGGAAGATGTCATCATCTTCCGTCAGTCGCTGCTTCTGGCAGGCGGGGCGGAGCCCACCAATCAGCAGGTGGAAGTGCTTCTTTCAAGCGCGCTTGAAGCCTGCGAGCAGTATTTCCAGGCATTCCAGTTTGTCGTCTGGTCCGGCATGGAAGCGAAGGCTGCCATGGAAGCGGCACTGTTCGAGACGGTTGGAGAGGCCTGATCGATGGTCACTCTTGCATCGGGTCCACTTGTTCTGATCGGCGCCGGCAATATGGGCGGCGCTTTGCTGTCGGGCTGGCTTGAGAAGGGCATCACCGGCTCTTCCATCCTCGTCGTCGATCCGGGTCCGTCCGATATCATGATGAGGCGGATTACAGAATCCGGCGCAACGCATCTGACAGAAGCGCCGCGCGATACTGTTGCGGGTATTCTGTTTCTGGCCATTAAGCCGCAGTTGATGGATACGATCCTGCCCGCCCTGAAAACGCTGGTCGGGCCGCAGACGATTGTCGTCTCGATCGCAGCAGGCAAGACGCTCGCAGGCATCGAAGCTTCACTTGGCAAATCCGCGGCCATCCGCGCCATGCCGAACACGCCCGCCATGATTGGCCGCGGTGTGACCGGCGCCTATGCCAATGAGGCGGTGTCCGAGCAACAGCGTTCGCTTGTGGAAACCTTGCTGAAGGTCAGCGGCCCCGTCGAGTGGGTGCCGACCGAAGCCGATATTGACGCGGTTACGGCTCTCTCGGGCAGCGGGCCTGCTTACGTTTTTTATCTCGTCGAGTGCATGGCGGAGGCAGGTCGCAAAGCTGGCCTGCAGGCGGACCTCGCCATGCGTCTCGCACGGGAAACCGTCGCGGGGGCTGGTGAACTGCTTCACCAGTCCCCCGAGGACGCGTCACGGCTACGAAAGAACGTTACGTCGCCGGGCGGCACAACAGCTGCAGCCCTCTCGGTCCTGATGGCAGATAATGGGATGCAACCGCTTTTTGACAAAGCCATTGCCGCTGCAAAGAAACGGGCCGAAGAACTGGCCGTGTAAGCTGGAGCGCTTCCACTTAACGAGGAGACGCTCGAGGACCGGGTCCCCTTAGGGGCATCGGTCCCTCCATGTCTCTGGGAGATTGGACCATGAGCGAAGAAATCACCTATGCGGATTTTGAAAAGGTCGATATTCGCGTCGGCACCATCATCGAAGCCGAGCCTTTTCCCGAAGCGCGTAAGCCCGCTTTCAAGCTCAAGATCGATTTCGGTGCCGAGATCGGCATCAGGAAATCATCTGCACAGATCACAGTTCACTATACGCTGGACTCACTGGTCGGCCGACAGGTTCTGGGCGTCGTGAACTTTCCGCCACGCCAGATCGGTCCCTTCCGCTCGGAAGTTCTGACGCTCGGTTTTGCGGATGAGGAGGGCGATATTGTTCTCGCCAGCGTGGAACAGGCAGTGCCAAACGGCGCGAGAATGTGCTGACATCGAACTCCGTCCACGGCGTCGTCCATGGCAGGGGCATTTGCCTCACCAGACGGAAAGGCTTTAGGCCGGTATTTTCACGATCACGCGAAGCCCGCCCAGAGCGCTGTCTCCCAGCGTTACATCACCGCCGTGGCTTCGGGCTATGTCCCTGACGATAGAAAGCCCAAGGCCGGTGCCTGATGCGTTAAGATTGCGCGCTTCATCCAGACGATAAAACGGCTTGAACACGTCCTCGCGGGACTCCTCGGGTATTCCCGGGCCATCGTCATCGAAAGTCAACGTGATCGATCTTGGCGCACGGTGTGCCTGGATGTTCAGCGTGGTGGCATAGCGGTGGGCATTGGCCACCAGATTGCCGATCAATCGGGAAAAGGCGTTGGGGCGAACGGGTAGGCCCTCAATTCCGTTCAGCTCGTAGCTGAAGGTCTTTCCACACATCTGGAAATCGCTGGCAAAGCGGTCAAACAGGGGTGCCAGTTCCAGCGTACCAATGCTCTCTTCGGCATCGTCGCGGGCAAAAGCAAGATATGCCTCCAGCATGGACTGCATGTCGTCCACATCCTTGTCCAGACCTTCAAGATCCGGATTGTCTCCGGCAAGCGCGAGCTGCAGCTTGAACCGGGTGAGGATGGTGCGAAGATCGTGGCTCACGCCGTTCAGCATGGCTGTGCGCTGTTCCATCTGCCTCTCGATGCGCTCTCGCATGAGAATGAAGGCAAGCCCCGCGCGACGAACCTCGTCCGCTCCTCGCGGCGAATAGGCGGTGATTTTCTGGCCGCGTCCAAAGCTCTCGGCGGCTTTCGCGAGCGCCAGAATTGGCCTGATCTGACCGCGAAGAAACAGAATGGATATTCCAAGAAGCACTAGAGAGGCGCCGCCCATCCAGACCAGAAAGATATGCGTGTTTGAGGCATAGGCCTGGCTGCGACGGGTAAAGACACGCAACGTCTTGTCGGCAAGCTGAATGCGGATCTCGACCAGCGAGCCGTTGCCAAATGTATCGATCCAGAAGGGCCTGCCGATCTGTTGCTGTATCTGATCGGCGAGAATCGTATCTAGGATCGAGAAGAACGGCTGGGCGCGAGGCTCGGGAAGAGGTGTCTTCGGCTCGATATAGACACTGAGATCCAGCCTGTCGCGCGCGATGCGGATAACACGCTGGTAGTCGTCTTCCTCCGGATCGCTCTCCAGAAGTTCGATGATGGCGGCGATGTCGCGGGTGACGGCGGCGGACAGCCGCTCCGTCACCATTTGCCAGTGGCGCTCCATGAAAACGGCGGCAACCACCACCTGCAGCAAAACCATGGGCAGGATGATAATCAACAGCGACCGGGTATATAGCCCGGTTGGCAGCCAGTGGCGAAGCCAGCGAACGAAGAACCGCCAGGCGCGGGCGATCCCGCTGTTTCTCGCGGCACTGATGAAATCGAGGCTGGCCATTGTCGTCTCTTCCAGTTGGCGTAAGGGACGCAGACAGTGTCAGTCCACGCTCAGACGGTACCCGATGCCGCGCACGGTCTGCAAGTAGACCGGATTTGCCGGGTCGTCTTCGATCTTGCGCCGCAGCCGGTTGATCTGGACGTCGATCGTGCGTTCGCCAACATCAGCGTCGGCATCGACCAGTTCATGGCGAGGGATCGTGTCGCCTGCGCGAAGCGCGAAGAGAAGCATGATCTCCTGTTCGCGGTCTGTCAGCCGGATGACTTCCGCGCCGCGCCGCAATTCCTTGCGCGGTACGGAGAAATTATACGGCCCGAAAATGATCTGCTCTATCTTGGGCGTATCCGGCGATGCGTTGCGTCTCAGGATGTTGTTGATCCGCAGCACAAGCTCGCGCGGGTCGAAGGGCTTTGGAAGATAATCATCGGCACCGGCTTCCAACCCGGCGATGCGTGCATCCGCTTCCGAACGCGCTGTCAGAAGAATGACCGGTACGGTCTTGTTTTCATTGAGCGATCGGGTTAGCGACAGGCCGTTTTCCCCAGGCATCATCACGTCGAGAATGAGAAGATCGAAGCGGATGCCCTGCATCTTGCGGCGGGCTTCCGCGGCATCCGCCGCAGCGGTAATCCGGTAGCCCTTGTCGCCAAGAAAGCGTTGAAGCAGCGCCCGGATGCGCGCATCGTCATCGACGATCAGCAGGTGAGGGGCATCATCATCTGCAAGTGGCTGTTTCGGTGTACCGCTCGGCATGTCTACTCCTTGTCCTCCGTAGAGGCTGTTTCCATGGTCGGGCGGTCCGTTTCCGGGTCACGCATTCGCGCAAGAAACTCTCGAACGCAGGCACGGGCATCCGGTGGCATCCCCTCCAAGGCACGGTCGATTCTTCGCGATTGTGGATCGCTGAGAGCTAGCGCCAGTTCACGGCCCGTCAAGGTGGGGTAAAGCCTGCGCTGTCGTCTGTCCTCAGGGCCCGCCATCTGTCTTATGTAGCCGTCATCGATGAGCTGTTTGAGCACTCGCGCAAGACTTTGCTTGGTAATCTGCAGGGTATCCAGCAGGTCGGCAACCGTCATGCCCGGTTGACGGCAGACGAAATAGACCACGCGGTGGTGCGCTCTGCCATAGTCCAGCTTTGACAGGATTACGTCCGGGTCCGAAACAAAGTCGCGATAGGCAAAGAAGAACGCCTCAATCGTATCGAAGTCGATCTTTCCATCATCGACATGTGGAAGAGGTGGGGCGCGTCTGACGGCTTTCTTCATCGACTGGGCAGGCACCTTGGTTCCTTCTCGCTCTTACCACCTGCATCGCACGACCACGCCGACTTCTCGGCTGCTCTGCAGTCCCGGCGATGCGGCTGCAGACTATCTGAAAATACGCGACAACAGGAGGTCGATTGCAATCATTTTCTGTTGCGTTCGATAATATGACGAGGGAGGAACATCAACGACATTATGCGGAGGGGGCCGGGATACGCAAAAAAAGAGCGCAGGAAAACCGCGCTCTTTTTACAGTAAACTCAAGCTTATGCGTCAGGCTTATTCGTAGACGTAAACGACCCGGCGGGTGGTTGGCTCTACGAGAACCCGGCGATCGTTGACCATGACGTAGCTATATTCATAGTCTGGGATCTGAACGAGTTCTGCCGTTGCTGGCAACGTGCTGCCGATGGCGACATCGCCATCGATGCGCACTACCTGACCAGGATGACGCTCGATATAGGTCATGACATTTTCCGGCGGATCGACTTCACCAACGCGACCGAGGTTCGGGTCGCCCGGATTTGGTTCCGACTGGACGTTGGATGTTTTTTCGTATGTCACGACGGGAACGTTGATCTCAGAACGACGCTCACGCAGAACTACGGGCGCGCCCTCGTACATGACGTTGAGATAATCGGCATTTGCCCAGCCACGCACACCATTTACTTCGATACGGCACCATGCGCTGCCGTCCAGGCAGCCGTCCAGTACGGCGTCGCTGCCACGGGTGGCGAGACCGACCTCAGGATAATCTTCGCCTGGGCCCGAACGTACAGAAATGTCGGAAGCCGTGGTGGCAACCATCGCCGCGTTGGCGTACCCAGCGAGCAGCGTAAGCGCGCCGCCGGCGATCATAAGTTTCAGCTTCTTGTTCATCTGCCTCACTCCTTTGAAGACTGGGGCAAGAACGCGCGAGTTAACGGTCTGTTCCAGTTTGAGCGATTGCTAAAATATAGGCGTCTGTTTCATCGAAGGGAAATGTTGTCGCCGGGGCATAGTCTTTGTCGGCGCAATAATCCCTGCGGTTTTGTTGTCTGGCGAAAAATGGCGGTTTATAGAGGACGCTGTTTTTAAAAGGGAGATACAATGGGAAAGTTACAGGCAGGCATTATCCCAGTGACGCCTTTTCAGCAGAACTGCACCATTCTCTTTGATCAGGACACCAAGGAAGGTGTCATTGTCGATCCGGGCGGAGATGTGGATGTCATCATCCAGACCATCCAGGAAAACGGTGTTACCTTAAAAGAGATATGGCTGACCCACGGGCATCTGGACCATGCCGGTGGTGCCAAGGAGCTGAAAGAGAAGCTATCTCTTCCCATTGTCGGGCCGCATGAGGATGACAGGCCGCTTCTGAAGCGTATTGAAGTTCAGGCGCAAACCTACGGCATACCCGGGCTTCAGAATGTATTGCCGGACCGCTGGCTGAAGGATGGCGATACGCTGTCCTTCGGGGATCATCGCTTCGAAGTTCTTCACTGCCCGGGCCACGCGCCGGGCCATGTGATCTATTATAACAGAGAGCAGGCCTTTGCGCATGTGGGCGATGTCCTGTTCAGCGGCTCTATTGGACGCACCGATCTTCCCGGCGGCAACCACGAGCAATTGCTGGCATCGATTAGGGACAAGGTACTGCCTCTTGGCGATGATGTCGGCTTCATCTGCGGCCATGGTCCCGGTGGACGCATAGGCGAGGAACGCCGCACCAACCCCTACCTCCAGGGCCTCTAGTCATTCTTCTGGCCGCGGCAGGCGGCTACACGATGCGGGAACTGGGGAGGAGCGAATGCAACCCTTGCCTGGAGCACAAAAAAACCCGGCATTCCTGCCGGGCTTCAACCAGAAGAGAAAGTCGTGAGGGTTCAGCCATCAATCTGCAGATTGACTGCCTTCGGCCCCTTGCCGCGACGATCCGGTTCAGTGTCGAAGCTTACTTTCTGATTTTCTGAGAGTGCGGACAGGCCGGAAGCCTGTACAGCGGAGATGTGGACAAAAATATCGGCGCCACCATTGTCTGGCTTGATGAAGCCGAAGCCCTTGTCGGTATTGAAGAATTTAACAGTGCCAGTCTCGGCCATGCATCAGGTCCTTTTCGCTCTGCCCGTGTTCAGCTCCAGGCAGCATTACAGTTTTGCCGGTTAAGGCGTACGGCAGGCAGTTTTTGATAGTTGAGAATGTGGACCTTCGCGTGGAAAGCTTTTGACGTTCTGATCAACGTTATTTTGTCCCCGCCGCCCAGAGTTTTTTATCTCCGGAGCATTCATTTTTTAGGCCTTCCCATGCTCGCAACTTGCCCGAACCGCAGTAGATTGCTGTGTTTATTTAGAATTGGCAAGCGAAACTTTTTAGACAAATTGGATGCGCCCCTTACACCATATGGGCGACAGACCACTGCAATGGCAGAATTTTTCTCACGTTTTAGAAGTTCTGAAATGAAAACATCGCTGGCGATGGGATTCAGTGGTAAATTTCGCGTGAAAGGGGAAAATTTTATTGAATGTGGAAAATTACGAGAGTGCTCAGGTTTTGGCACTTAACGCGTTATTTCGCTTTCTCGACAGTTCGGGAACCAGCTCTACCAGCAAAATCGCGGCAAAAATTATCGCGCAACCAATGTAGCCGGCAGTCTGAATGGTTTCCTGAAGAAAGATCGCAGCAAAGAAGGCTCCAAATAGCGCCTCGGACGAGAGGAAGATGGCTGCCTGTGGTGCCGTCGTATATCGCTGCCCGACGACCTGCAGCACGAAGGCAAGGCCAGAGGAAACCAGACCCACATAGAGTATTTCGCCGATGGAAGACGAGATTGCGGTGAAGCTCAATGGTTCGACCATTGCGCCGAAGACCATGCTCAACGCGGCGCATATGGAAAACTGCGTGCAGGAAAGCGCAAGCGGCCTGTTGCTCTGCATGACGAAGCGACCGGCAAGGGTGATCTGGAGAGCCCAGAAGACGGCGCAGGTGATGCTGAGCATGTCTCCCGTCGTCAGGCTGGCGATGGCGCCGCCTGACAGCAGGAATATGCCAGTCAACATCATCAGTGCGCCGGGCCAAACCACCCAGTGCGGATTGCGGCGATATATGATGACGGCGATGACGGGGACGAAGATGACGTAGAGCGCGGTGAGAAAGCTGGAGTTCGTGACAGATGTTGTCAGCAAGCCGATCTGTTGCGTTATCGCGCCCAGAAAGAGAGCCACGCCCACAAGGGCGAAGGCCTTGAATTCACCCCTCGATGGCGCCGAGCCCATCTTCCGGCTTTCCATGGCCGCGAAAGGCAGCACCGCGATGGCGGCGATGGCAAAACGCAGACCGACAAACCAGAATGGACCGATCGTATCCATGGCCGTGGACTGCGCGACAAAGCCGCCGCCCCAGATTGCGGCGGCGAGCAATAAAACGAGATTGGCCTGAATGCGCGTCATGTCTCACCGGATGCAAAGGCCATGACACGCTGGTACGTGATCCAGGCGTCGTTCTGGCAAATTTGACCCTTGCCAAATTTGACGCTGCTCTAACAGCAAAGAATGATTGCGGCAAGCTGACCGGTCAGTCCCGACGGCTGCGCGTGGGCGAGGTTTCGCGAATGCCGTTGACGGTCAGCACGATGCCGCCAATGGCCATTGTGACGAAGCCGGTAACGACAAGTGCGGTTACCAGGATGCGGTCCGACGCCCTGGATATGGGAGCCGAGGCAATCGCCGATGTATGGATGTTGTCGACCATTTCATTTGCCTGGTCCGGCGATGCCTCGAGCGCGTGAGCCGATGTGGCTAGCCCTGCGGCCATGGTGATGACGACCATCAATGCGGCCAGAGCCATCCAGAGCGAAAAAAGCATTCTTTGGGTTCTCAGCCGGTCTGCCGAATTCCGATCATTGAGAAACATTGTTCTGGTTCCTTGCCCACGTTCTGCGCCCGCTACCGCCTGAATGCCGACAATGCGACGCACGGCACGGAAATTCGCGACATGGTTTAAAATTGGCTTTGAAGTGGACGGCTTGTGGACCGAATTCGGACAGTCCGGCGTATTTATTGTGGCGATAACAAGGCGGCGGTTAACAAGAGATAAACGCCCCTCAAATTCCTCGTTTGCCGAAGGTTTTGACCGGTTTGGGGCCGCGCGTCTCGTTCCCAGCAGGAAGCCTCGAAGAGGGCTTAAGGGACTGTTTAAACCCGGTCGCGCGCGCTGCTCCGAGAAGCTCGGGGAACCTTTCATTGAAGGTGGTGGGAGCCAGTTCAGGCCTTGCCAGTGCATAGCCCTGCATCAGCGCCACACCCAGGTCCACGCACAGGTCTATCTCGCGTTCTTCCTCGAGTGCTTCGAAGATCGGTTCGATACCTTCGGCGACAAATTGCCGGACGATGAGGCGCAGGAGGGCCGCACCAGCGGAATTGCGCATGAAGTTGCGGGCCCAGGCCGCTTCGAACTTGACGTAATCGGGCTTGATCAGCTTGACCCGCTCGATATCGGAATCTCCGGCACCGAAATCAGCAATGGCGACACGAAAACCCATGGCGCGCATGTGGTCGGCGAAATCGGCCACCAGCCGCGTATCGGCACCCTTGTTTTCCGCAACTTCGCAAACAATCCGGTCCGGCGCCATTCCAGCCTCATGGGCCGAAAGCCGCATCCGCTCCACTTCCTGCTGCATCTTGGCGGGAGTTCGAAACAGGCCCGGATGGAAATTGACGAAAATGCGTGCCCGCGATCTCGCCAATGCGCCGGTATTAAGAATGTGGATCGTGCGCAGGATGCTGTCGATCGCCTCGATGTCATCGGGATGGATCTGCGCGAAAAGCTGGGCTGGCGGCACCAGTTGCGATGCCTGGTAGGGGCGCACCAGACCCTCGAAGGAATCTATATCGAACCGTCCATCGGACAGCCTGCGAAATATGGGCTGTAGCGCGGATCTGAGCGTAAAGGGGGCATAGGTCGTTGACCAGGAGCCATCGGCCTCGCGTGAAAGATTTGAAAAAATGCTTTTCGGTGCCACGGCGATCCACCCGGAAAATCATTTCAGCCGTCATAGCCTAGCACAGCAAGCGTTACGGGCCGGTTAAGCGCCTCTTAAAATGCCGACAACGTAACGTTTTCATGGCATTTGGCCTTGAAACGCGCTTGTTCTTTCGACATACCACTTGCCGCAGAGGGCGGCTGTCGCAAACTCTGCCGATGTCAACTTCAATAGGACCGATAAAAATGGCCTTCCTTGCCGACATTCTCTCCCGCGTTAAGCCTTCCGCCACTATCGCCGTTTCCCAGAAAGCCCGTGAACTGCAGGCTCAGGGTCGCGATGTGATTGGCCTTGGTGCAGGTGAGCCGGATTTCGATACGCCCGACAATATCAAGGAAGCTGCCATTGCCGCGATTAACGCGGGTAAAACGAAATACACGCCGGTTTCGGGTATTCCTGAACTGCGCAAGGCAATTGCCGAAAAGTTCAAGCGGGAAAACGGTCTGGACTACAAGCCGGAGCAGACAATCGTCGGAACCGGTGGAAAGCAGATTCTTTTCAATGCCTTCATGGCGACGCTTAACCCCGGCGATGAAGTTGTTATTCCGGCACCTTACTGGGTCAGCTACCCGGAGATGGTTTCGATTTGCGGCGGTACCCCCGTTTTCGTAACCACATCGCTGGAAGATAACTTCAAGCTGAAGCCAGAAGCGCTGGAAAAGGCCATCACGCCTCGTACCAAGTGGTTCATCTTCAACTCGCCATCCAACCCGTCGGGTGCTGCATACAGCCACGACGAGCTGAAGGCGCTGACCGACGTTCTCGTCAAGCATCCGCATGTCTGGGTCTTGACCGACGACATGTATGAGCACCTGACCTATGGCGATTTCAAATTCGTCACGCCGGTTGAAGTCGAGCCATCGCTCTATGACCGCACGCTGACCATGAACGGCGTCTCCAAGGCTTATGCAATGACTGGCTGGCGTATCGGTTACGCTGCAGGCCCGCTGGAACTCATCAAGGCCATGGACATGATCCAGGGCCAGCAGACCTCCGGTGCAACCTCGATTGCGCAGTGGGCCGCTGTCGAAGCATTGAACGGAACCCAGGACTTCATTCCGACCAACAAGAAGATCTTCGAAGGTCGTCGCGATCTCGTGGTTTCGATGCTCAACCAGGCAAAGGGCATTAACTGCCCGTCTCCTGAGGGTGCATTCT
Organism: Rhizobium sp. Leaf311; assembly: GCF_001423445.1. NCBI lineage: Bacteria > Pseudomonadati > Pseudomonadota > Alphaproteobacteria > Hyphomicrobiales > Rhizobiaceae > Rhizobium > Rhizobium sp. Leaf311. The sequence goes on from NZ_LMNZ01000001.1 coordinate 667,617, forward strand.
ATGTCTACCCATCCTGCGCTGGCTTGATCGGCAAGACCGCACCATCCGGCAAGGTCATCGAAACGGACGTGGATTTCGTCACCGAGCTTCTGGAAACGGAAGGCGTCGCCGTCGTTCAGGGCTCTGCATTCGGCCTTGGCCCGAACTTCCGCATTTCCTACGCGACATCGGAAAAGAACCTGGAAGAAGCGTGCAAGCGCATCCAGCGTTTCTGCAACGCCTGCAAGTAATCGTCTTCATCCTGAATTTAATGGAAAGGCCCGGCAGCGATGCCGGGCCTTTTCGTTTCGTGCATTGATTCAATGCTATCTCTTAAGATCCTGATTTCGCTCCTAAAGTCCCAGAAAAAGAAGCATGATGAATGTTGCAAAGAGGATAAAATGGGTCATCCCTTCAATGGCGTTCGTTTCCCCGTCATTGAGATTGATGGCGGCCGCGATGAGGGTGATGAAGACCATGACGGTTTGAACTGGCGTCATGGCCATGATGAAAGGCTGTCCGGTGTAAAGCGCGATGGCTTCCATGACCGGGACGGTCAGGATGACTGTCGATAGCGATGCGCCCATGGCGATGTTGACCACCGACTGCATCCGGTTGCGCAGGGCGGATCGCATCGCCGTCATGATTTCCGGTGCAGCTGAGATTGTCGCGACAACGACGGCCATGAGTGCAACCGGTGCGCCACTTCCCTCAAGGCCGTTGCCCAGAAAGGCCGACATGAATTCCGCGAGAACGCCAATGATGACAACGCCGAGGAGAATGACCGTGATCGATTTGGTCGCAGGCCCATCCTCTTCATCCGGTTCTGCTGCCGGTGTCCCTGAACTCGTGGCCTTCTTCCTCTCACTGCGGGGATAGCTGTAGCTGAAGAAATAGCTGTGTGGGCCGACCTGCATTTTCAGGAAAAGCGCGTAGAGGACGATCATGGCGCAGATGGTGAAGGCGGAATAGATATGCCAGCTTTCACCGGGAATGAATTCAGGCACGATCATGGATATGCCCATGGCGGTCAGGATCATCACGCCATAGGTCTTGCCGGAATCGTCATTATAGGGCTGCTCGCCATGCTTGAGGCCGCCCAGAAGCGCCGCAAGCCCCAATATGCCGTTGATGTCGATCATGACTGCCGAATAGATTGTGTCACGCACGAGTGTTGGCGAGCTGGATTCCTGCATGATGATGGCAAGGATCAGCACTTCCACGGCGACCGCTGAAAGGGTGAGGATCATCGTTCCATAGGGATCGCCAACCTTGGCGGCCAGAATTTCGGCGTGATGGGCCACGCGCATGGAAACGAGAATGATGACGCCGATCAAAGCTGCGGCAACGATGAAGGATACGGCCTTGCTCTGCTCCATGACGGCGTGTTCGGCAAAATAAGCAAGGGCGGCACAGGGGACTGCCGCCAGCAACATCCGTTCCTGTTTCAGGGTTGTCGCAATTGACATGGTCGGCCTTTCATAATGCTCAGCGCGGTGATCCACGAAGGCTGCGACATTGCGGAATTTGCACAATGCGCTTTTTGGTAGGATAGTAACGATCAAGGACATGGCAACAAAGCCGCGATCTGGTCCTTGAATGCGCTTTTGCGGCAAAGGTTGCCACGCTCCTTCAATCTATCAGGAGGAAGTGTGCATGACCAAAGTGGTTTATGAGATTGTCGAGCACGATGGCGGCTGGGCTTACCGTATGAACGGAGCCTATTCCGAAGCGTTTCCCACCCATTCTGACGCCGTGCAGGCAGCCCGCATTGCGGCAGCTGAGCAGCAGGTTGGAGGCGATGATGAGGAAATCTACTATCAGGACGAAGGCGGCCGTTGGCACATAGAACACAGCCAGGGCGGCGACAGGCCGGAGGCCGAGGTGGTGGACCATGCACAGTCCCTGAGGTCCTAGCGTGATTGCGTTCAGCGCTTGAGGGCGGGTGCCGCCGGATCTGCCGCTTTCAGAAAGCCCTTCAATCCGTGCACCAAGGCATCGAATGTCGCCCGGCATCGCGGCGATGAACGCAGGTTTTCATGCATGGCCACCCATGTGTGGAGAGACATGTCCAGGTCGGGCAACACGCGTACGAGGTTGGAATCGTCTTTAGCAAGGCCGATCTGGCACATGCCGACACCGCCCCCGGACCGTATCAGTGCAAGCTGCGCAAGATTGCTGTCCGTGCGCATGTTGAAAATGATCTGATCGAAGTCCGGCATGGAGGGTGTATCGCGCTTTACCCGTTCAAGTGCCGCGCGGACAAAGGGTGTCCGGGTGTCAAAGCCAATAAGGCGATGTTGCGCCAGATCCTCGTTGGTGGTGGGCGTGCCCATTTTTTGAAGATAGGCAGGGTTGGCGTGAAAGCCGATCCGAAAATTGCCGACATAGCGCATGACCACCGCATTCTGGACCGGCTCCGTCATGCGGATTGCGATGTCGACATCCCGGCGCAGCAAGTCTTCCAGTGCGTTGCTCAGAGACAATTCGATCTCCAGTCGAGGGAAAGTCTCCTGAAGTTTGGCGATGATAGGAGGAAGAATTTCGACGCCCATCACATCCGATGCGCTGATGCGCACGGTGCCTTCGATCTTGCCGACCTCTCCAGAGGCAGCACGCAGCAGGGCGGAGGTGGTGGCTGCAAGGTTTTCGGCATAGGGTCTGAGTGCAATGGCGGCATCCGTTGGCAACAGACCCTGCGGTGACCGTATGAAAAGTTCAAAGCCAACGGCTTCCTCTAGAGCTGCAATATGCCGCCCCACTGTTGGCTGGGTCAGCGCAAGCTCTCGCGCTGCAGCCGATAGGGAGCCATCGCGCAGCACACTCAAGAAAGTGCGATAATAATCCCAGCTGATATTGCGATGTCGCGCCATATATTTTTGAATGGATGCTCAACGTTTTTCTCTAATTTTGTATAGCATGGGCGAGGTCCATAGTCCAACCACACTGGATTATGGAGTTTCACCGTGCTGAACGTTTCAGAAAAGACATCGCCTCTCGCCCTCGTTCTAGGCGCCAGAGGTGGGATAGGCAGCCATGTCGTAACCACAGTTTTGCAAAGAGGCTGGCGTGTTCGTGCGTTGGTCCGTGGCACCCCGCCTGCATCGACTAATTCATTAATGGAGTGGATCGAGGGCGATGCCTTGAATGAAGGCGATGTGATGAAAGCCGCTGAGGGCGCGGCGCTGATCGTCCATGCGGTCAATCCACCCGGTTACATAAACTGGGAAACGCTGGTGCTGCCCATGCTGGACAACACGATCCGCGCTGCGGAGGCGACGGGTGCACGTATTCTTTTGCCCGGGACTGTCTATAATTTCGGACCGGACAGCTTTCCCGATCTCACGGAGCAGAGCCCACAGCGGCCTGTAACCTCCAAGGGCGCCATCCGTGTCGAGATGGAGGCTCGTCTCCGCCGGGCGTCTGAGCGTGGTGTACCGGTGCTGATCGTCCGAGCGGGGGATTTTTTCGGTCCCGGCGCGCAAAACAACTGGTTCCACCAGTTGGTCAAGCCTGGCAGGACGGTCACCAGCGTCTCCAATCCCGGTGTCGCGGGTGTTGGTCATCAGTGGACCTATCTGCCGGATATGGCGGAAACAATCGGACAATTGCTGGACCGGAAAGCAGAACTGGAGACATTTGCTGTCTACCACATGGAAGGATTCTGGGACCGGGATGGGCAGGAGATGGCGCGGGCAATCCAGCGCGTCGCAGGTCGGGATATTCCCGTCAAACGCATGCCGTGGTGGCTTTTCAGGCTCGCTTCGCCGTTTGTACGGTTGTTTCGGGAAGTGTTGGAGATGCGTTATCTCTGGACCACGCCGGTGAGGATGAGCAATGAGAAACTGGTTGCTTTTCTAGGGGCGGAGCCGCGCACACCTATTGATGATGCGGTGCGGGCAACACTTGTGGATATGAAGTGCCTCTAGAAAACTTGGGGCTCTAAAAAAAGCGCCGCGCACCCTTTCGAGTGCGCGGCGTGTCTATTTTAGGCGAGAGCAGGGTAGTCTGTGTAGCCTTCAGCGCCACCGCCATAGAAGGTAGCCTGGTTCGGTTCGTTCAGCGGCGCATTGTCCTTGAGGCGGCGTACCAGATCCGGGTTGGAAATGAAGGCCTTGCCGAAAGCGATGGCATCCGCCTTGCCGCTTTCTGTTGCTTCGATCGCCTTTTCACGGTCGTAACCGTTGTTTGCAATCCACAGGCCTTTGCCACCGGCATTGGTATAGGCAGCCTTGAGTGCTGCGTAGTCGAATGGCTTGTCGCCCTGTTTGAAGTCACGGGGACCGCCCGTTGCACCTTCAATAACGTGAATGAAGGCCAGGCCGCGGGTGCCAAGTTCGCGAACGACATATTCGAACAATGGCTGTGGATCGCTCTCGAAAATATCGTTGGCTGGTGTGACCGGGGAAAGACGAATGCCAGTACGGCCAGCACCAATTTCCTTGGTGACCGTGTCGACAACGTCCAGCAGGAAGCGTGCCCGGTTCTCGATCGAGCCACCATACTCATCCGTGCGCTGGTTGGTGCCGGATTTGAGGAACTGGTCGATGAGGTAACCATTGGCGGCATGAATTTCCACACCATCGAAGCCTGCATCGATAGCGGCGCGCGCGCCGGTGCGGTAGTCTTCGAGAACGACCGGGATTTCGCTCAAGCCAAGTTCCCGGGGCTCGGATGTCTCGGCAAAGCCGCCCGTGCCGTCGTCGTTGATGATGTAGGTCTTGGAGTTCGCCTTGATAGGAGAGGGCGCAACCGGCTGGCCGCCGTGCGGCTGAAGTGATGTGTGGGAGATGCGGCCAACGTGCCAGATCTGGGCGACGATCTTGCCACCTGCCTTGTGCACGCCCTCAGTAACGGCCTTCCAGCCGTCAATTGCTTCCTGCTTGTAGAGGCCGGGTACGTCTGCGTAACCCTGGCCCTGCTGGGAAACCGGTGTGCCTTCCGACACGATAAGCCCGGCGGTCGCACGCTGCTCGTAATAGGCTGCGTTCAGGTTGTTTGGAATGGCGCCCGGTGACCGATTACGGGTGAGGGGGGCCATTACGACGCGGTTTGCCAGTGAAATGTCGCCCGCCTGTGCAGGCTCAAACAATTTTGTCATGGGATAGGCTTTCTCTTCCGGTTGTTAGAGAGCGCTGAAATGCGCGCTTAAAGCTTCTGGTTCAGATAGGTCAGAAATCTCGCGATATTTTCCTCGTCGCGCTCATAGAAGTTCCACTGCCCGACCTTCCGCGAACGAACCAGTCCCGCAGCCTGGAGGGCTGAGAGGTGGGATGAGACTGTCGATTGCGAAAGACCGCTTATCTCGAACTGATGGGCGCAGACCCCCATGGTAAAGGGGTGGGCCTGGTTGAAATGCTGTTCTGGCTGTTTAAGCCATTCCAGAAACTTCAGCCGGACGGGATGTGCAATGGCCTTGAGTGCATCTTCGTGGTTCATATCGTTTCCGTATATCTGTCCATACCGATATTTATATCGGGAAAAACCGATATCAAGGGGCTGTGCAATATTTCGAGGTTGGAAAAAAAAGGCCGCTGGATCTCTCCGCGGCCTGACAGTTTTGAAGGTAAAAACCTCCAGAGGGGAACAGCTGTCAGATGCAATCCGTGCACCAGCGACAACTGAACTGAATATGGAAATGGCCATGCAAAAGAACAAGGGCACGCAATCAAATTAACCTGGAGTAGCGAGGAAAAATATTACGGGCAAAAAAAGAGGGCCACCGGATCGCTCCAGGGCCCTTATAAGTGTGAAGGTCAAATAACCTCCAGAGGGGAACAGCTGACGCGGCGGAACTGGGAGGAAAAGCCGCCGTGTGCATCAGCTGTGTGCGATATGGTGCTTATTTGGGCAGCGTTCAACTCTTTTTTGTGCAGGCCAGCCCTGCGCCTGGCGCATCGCTGTTGTTTGGTGTCATATTTATTTCGCAAATCTACGATCGATCTCGTTAGAATCGCATTGCCATTAGGGCGTTAAGTTTTTGATTAATATCAATAAAAATACAGGACCATGCGCGCCGGTCAGAAATTCCAGTTGCGCGCTTTCGCCACGATGAAGTCACGGAAGACTTTAAGCTTTGCCGCATTCTTCAGCTCATCTGGATAGCAGAAATAGGTATCGAATGAAGGGATATCCGCTGGCAGCGAAAGCTGGATGAGGCCGGGGTCTCGGCCAACGATGTAATCCGGCAGGCAGGCGATGCCGATGCCAAGCAGGCAGGCGCGCTTGATGGAGGTCTGGCTGTTAATCTGCAGGTGGGCAAGGCGAGTATTGTCTGATGAGCGGCCGGCATTTTCGAGCCAGTTCACATCCAGAAGATAATTCGGTGCTGGTTCGCCGAAGGAAATGATCTTGTGGGTATCCAGATCCTCGATCGACTGCGGCTCTCCATATCGGTTGATGTAGGAGGGTGCCGCATAGACATGCATATGCACGGTGAAAAGCTTGCGCTGAATAAGGTCAGACTGCTGTGGCTGGCGCAGGCGAATGGCGCAATCGGCGTGGCGCATGTTCACATCCAGTTCCTCGTTGTCGAGGATCAGCTGGATCGACATTTCCGGGTAGAGCTGGAGAAATTCCTGCACCTTGTCGGTCAGCCAACCCTGGCCAAGGCCAACCGTTGTCGTCACACGCAGCTTGCCGCTTGGCTTTTCCGTCGTTTCCGTCAGCTGCATCTTGACGGTTTCGAGCTTCAGCAGAACATCATGCGCTGTTCTGTACAGCAATTCGCCCTGTTCCGTCAGGATCAGGCCGCGCGCGTGGCGGTGGAAGAGCTTGACGCCGACATCCTGCTCCAGCGCGCTGACCTGACGGCTGATGGCCGACTGGGACAGATGCAGCTTGTCAGCTGCGTGGGTGAAAGATCCTGCTTCGGCGGCCGCATGAAAAATGCGCAGTTTGTCCCAGTCCAATGGCATAGGCATGCGGTGTTCAGCCTTTCTTATTCAGCAGCAACGGCAAGCGGCGCTTGCGCTGCGAGAAAACGTTCCGCCTCGAGCGCGGCCATGCAGCCCATGCCCGCAGCGGTAATAGCCTGGCGATATGTGTCATCGGTCACATCGCCCGCTGCAAAGATGCCATCGACATCCGTGGCGGTGGAATCGGGCGCCGTCCACAGGTAGCCGTTCGGCTTGAGCTTCAGCTTATCCTTGAACAGCTCAACGGCCGGAGCATGACCGATGGCCACGAAGACGCCGTGGATCGGCATTTCGGTGATTTCGCCGGTCTTGGTGTTGCGTATCTTCGCGCCTGTGACGGACGGTGGCATGGGCGGCTTTGCGGGCGTGCCGGTAATTTCGGCAATTTCGCTGTTCCAGAGGATGTTGACATTCTCCTTGGCGAAAATGCGCTCCTGCAGGATCTTTTCCGAGCGGAAGCTTTCGCGGCGGTGCACCACCGTCACCGACTTGGCGATATTGGAGAGATACAGCGCTTCCTCGACCGCGGAGTTGCCGCCGCCGACCACGATGACATCGCGGTTGCGATAGAAGAAGCCGTCACAGGTTGCGCAGGCTGAAACGCCGAAGCCCTGGAAATGCTGTTCGCTTTCAATGCCGAGCCACTTGGCTTTGGCACCGGTGGCAATGATCAGCGTATCCGCAGTCCAGACGGCTCCGGAATCGGTCTTGACAGTGAAGGGGCGGCGGGTGGTTTCGACCTCTGTGACAAGGTCGTTCACGAGTTCCGCGCCCACATGGACCGCCTGCTTCATCATCTGGTCCATCAGCCATGGACCCTGGATAGGGTCGGCATAGCCGGGATAGTTTTCGACATCAGTCGTGATCATCAGCTGGCCGCCCTGTTCCATGCCGGCGATGAGAACGGGTTCCAGCATGGCGCGTGCCGCGTAAATCGCAGCGGTATAACCTGCAGGGCCGGAGCCGATGATGAGAACCTTGGAATGGCGGGCGGACATGGAGCGTTCCTTTCAAAACAAGGGTGTCTGGTGTTGCGGCCACCATATCGGCGCAATGGGAATACACCCCTTCGATAGTCGGTATTTAAGAGTGTCCAATGCCGATATTCAAGGGCAGCCTTGCGTTACCAACAGGGCAGAGGGGATGTACACGCAATTTTGTGTCGCGTCCGTGGACTATTATTGCGAATCCCGCGGTGTAGAGTAGAAGGAGGCATTCAAGCTTGAGCAAGGAATGCATATAGTGGCCAGCGTCGAACTCGATGCCATCGATCTCAAAATACTGCGCGAATTGCAGCGTGATGGCCGAATGACCAATGTCGATCTTGCCGATCGCGTCGGAATTTCCGCGCCTCCCTGCCTGCGCCGGGTGCGCAAGCTGGAAGATGCCGGGATCATCGAAGGCTATCACGCCATGCTCAATGCCCCGAAACTCGGCTTCGACCTCGTCGCCTTTTGCATGGTGGGCCTCAAACGTCAGTCCGAAACCAATCTAAAAGCCTTCGCCGCCGCCACCGACCGCTGGCCCCTCGTGCGCCAGGCCTGGATGGTCTCCGGTGACAGTGATTTCCTACTCCACTGCGTCGCCGAAAACCTCACCCAATTCCAGGATTTCGTCATCGAAGTGCTGACGGCGGACGAACACGTGGAAACGGTGCGCACCATGCTGACCATCCGCCAGGTCAAGCGGGTGGGACTGGTGGGGGTTTAAGGCCCCCAGCTTATTCATACGTCAAAGCAGTGATGAAACCGAGTTTCACGAGTTGCTCTGGCCCTTCGTACCCCAAGGAAACCTTGGGGTCATAGAGCGCCAACTCGCCGTCGGACTGAATTTTCGCCTGCAGGGCCTTGTAGTGAGAGGCCCCGTTGTAATGTTGTCCTTGTTTTGCTGCGTAAGCAATCTTCTCCTTATAGTTCGGCGGAAACTTAAAATGCAGCAAAGCGCCCCAACTCGTGGGCGTGTTTCTTTGATAGGGAAGAGGGCTATGGGGGCTTTGGTCGAACGAGCAGCTTTTATCCCAGTAGATGACAGGATACTTCAGTAACTCATTGTTCTCGCCGAACTTTCTTCTACGTGGACCCCCGTAGAGCCTTGTCCCCCTTTTGCCGTGCCGCAGGGAATATCCGCTTGCGTCGAAGAACGGCGATTGCGAAAAAAGGCCATCGCCATTCCCCGCTTCCGAAACATAGTCGTCACCGTACATATCCAGCATCGGTGCAGCCATTCGCTTGTCGCCTCTTAGTTCAAGCTCTCTGAATAGCTGGGGTAACCGGTGCTGGTGGCATCTGTCGTACACCAGGAACTCGTCGGAATCGACATTCACATACCATCGGTCTGTTCCATACAGGGCAAATAACTGCTCACGCCACCGACGTCCTCGCTCTGCCTCACTGTAGCGGACCGGCGATACCCATAAATCGACATCTGTCTGTTCGGAAAGATACTGACGCGACCCATCGTTAGATTGATCATCGACGCATATGAAACGAGTGACCCCCAGAGACCTGTAGTAATTCAGGAATTCGCCGAGTATCTGCATGTCGTTATGCGTCACGAAAACGAGTGGAACACTTTCTTCACTTAACGTGGACCGTCCATTCACTGGAGACATATCCAGTGTTTTCTTGGCCTTTGCTTTTTTTTGTGCTCGAAAGCTTTCGTAATAGCACCGTAAAAACAAGATCCAGTCCATGGTCGGCGCTTTATGGTTAGCGAACGGGTATTCCGTATTCATCTGCTCATACTCTAAGTGGACTCGATCTTATTTGATTTGAGCGCGTTTCAACGCTGCTCACGGCTTTGGTTCAGATTGCATTTCGTCATGCTGCCACACAGAGGCGCCATCTACGAAACACTTTTGGATGTGCCGCTTATCTCTCCAGTCGCGACCTATGTCTGTGACAAGGTATGGTTGATCTTTGCCCAATATGTAGTTGCGGTAATTTTTTACAGCCTTCTGAAGGCCTGGGTTGGTCTCGTTATAAAACTGCTTTTCCGGGTCGAACCTCGCGTCTAGCAGTCCTGCAGATGCGCGAGCGAAGGAACCTCTGATAAAAGAAGGTGACGTCGTAAAGTAGGGCAGAATGCGGTCAGGACCGATTTTGAGACCAAACAGTTTCGTTCGGCGCCGACGTTGATGAAATGGACCGTCGCCGAAATCCCATTTTTTATGAATATTGTTAAATGAAATCTGGACCACGTCCGGATTTTTCAAAATGTTCTCGATCATATCTGGCGTTATATCGATATTGACGATCCAGTCATCTTCAAGATGTAATATGAGATCAGACTTGGTTGCGCCCCACAGGTGTTTGACCGCTGTGCAGAAATTTGCCGTTGCAGGTGTGTTAACATATGCCTCAGAAAAATATGACCGTACCACCTCCACCGTACGATCTTTGTCGATCTCGTCGCCAAAGATGGGGTCAATATTGACGTACGCACCGATAATGCTGAAATGAGACAATAGTCGACGTTGGAAGCTTTCGAGCGTTGTCTTTAGTAAGTCCGGCCTGCGCCCGGCAACGACGCAAATCTCGATCTCTTTCATCTATTACTCCACCACAGACTTTTTGGCGGGTTTTATGCTTATGAGATCAAATTCGATGAATTGCAGCGAGTCGAAGTCTCTCGAAACAGTCACGAATGCAGCAGGTTTGAAGCCTAGAGAATCAAGCTTTGCCACAGATTCAATATAGTTTGGCATACCGTCGTAAATTGGATTTACACTCGCTTCTGTCTGAATGATCGAAATTTGATCCAGGATGCGGCTGGCGCCATCAATGACTTTAAGATCATAGCCCTGCGTGTCTATTTTAAGAAATGCGCGGAAGTCCTTTGGCAGTATTTTTTCGTCAATCATCTTTTCGATGATTGTATCGAGGCGCTCGACGTCGACCAGTTCCTTGTCGCGTTCAAGACCTTCGTAGCGGGAATGGGCAAGTTCGTTGGTGTCGAGGAACGAATTCAAGCTGCTGTCGTCATGGCTGTGTATGCTAAGCTGTGCAGGTTGGTCGCCAAGGCCCATCTTGATGCATTGCCAGTTTGGGTTGCCTGCAGCCTTTTTCTCCAGAATTTGAAATGTCGACGGCGTCGGCTCAAACGAGAGTATTGTGCCCTTGAAACCGGTTTTTATCATATCGCCAGCGAATTGACCTTTGTTGGCACCGACATCTATGATTAGATCGATTTCGTAATGTTCGATTGCAGTCTGCAGCAGCCTGCGAGGGTGCTGATATTTGGCTTTTGGAATTAAGTCGTTACCGGTAGCGTCCGCAAATCTCTTTGCAATAGTTTTTTTCAGGTGCTTGAACATGGTAGTCCTTTATCACTGGAACTGGGTTTGATTTGCCTTATTTTCCCGTCCATAACAATTGCACAGTTCCTGAGTCGCGGTGTTTTACGCAGGTTTAACACGCCCAATTCCGGCTCTCCTCTTGATAAAAAAGTCAATGCAGCACTCATTCCCAATATCCGCTTACGTGATCTGCCTTAACGAGGAACCATATATTGGTTCCTGTATCGAAAGCCTTGCAGGCTTCGCCGAGATCGTGATCGTTGACTCAGGATCGACGGACGGTACGGCATCTTTGGTGCAATCTTTTATTGACCGAGGGTGGCCGATCAAATTCATGTACGAACCATGGCGTGGTTACGCCGGTCAGAAACAATTTGCTCTTGAGCAGTGCACTCAGCCCTGGTGTTTTAACATTGATGCTGACGAGAGACTCGACGATGATCTCCGTTCCGTCTTACCCGATCTTATTGACGCTCCACTTTCCGTGGTTGGGTGGCGATTTGCCCGCCGCCCCTACCTGATAGGCTATGGCTACACGCCTGCAAATGTGCGGGAGCGTAAAAACTTACGCCTTATTCGTAACAGCATGGGCAGCTATGATCTCGCCCAGAAGGTCCATGAAGGTATTGTGGCAAAAGGTCAGGTACAAAACTCCAAAAGGGGCAGCTTGTTGCATTATCGACCTTTAATCATGGATGAGCAAATACTGAAGGAAAACAGATATTCGACCCTTAAGGCAGACCAAAAAATTGAGGAGGGTGCGAGGCCTAAGCTTTACAAAATTTGGTTTTCGCCACTTGTTTATTTTGGGCGTCTCTACTTCCACAATGGCCTCTGGCGGTGTGGAACACCCGGCTTCATTGAGGCTGCGACGGGTGGTGTCTATGCCTTTTTGACTGAGGTAAAAATATATCAGAGATTCACGCTCCTCCGGCGGCAGAACTTCGATAACTCCAACTCTCGGGGTGTTTGAATGAGAGTGATGCATTTCCATTTTGGTAAGGACGGCGGAACCGAGAGATTCTTTATCAATCTTGCCAATGGGATGGCGCGTCGGGGCGTCTCTCAACTTTCCTTTATTCGGCCCGGAAGGTTGTGGCGACCAGCCGTTGAGAATGCGACTGAGATTGTTGAGTCGCATTACCGTCGCTTTTCATTTGATGGCCTTGCTCTTAAATTTCTTATTCGTCGCCGTATCGAGCGGGAAAAGCCAGAGGCGCTGGTCGCATGGACCCCGAAAGCCTGTCGGCTGTTCCCATGTAAAACGTCGGCTCTGCGTGTTGCTCGCCTTGGCGACTACCCTCCGCATCTCAATTACTATCGCAACGTTGATGTTCTCGTTTGCAACGCGCCAGATATTGCTACCCACGTAAGAGCGTTAGGCTGGAAAGGGCGACTGGAAATCATCTCAAATTTCACTCAGGTGGCAAAAGCTGATGCGGTCAATCGAAGTGATTTTGATATCCCTACTGATGCGGTTGTCGTTATGGCAATGGGGAGGCTTATCGCACGCAAAGGGTTCGACATTCTCATTAAAGCGATAGCCAAAACGGGCAATACGCATCTGTGGCTCGTTGGCCAAGGCGAAGAGCGCGAGTCCCTTCAGGCTCTGGCGGCAGGTCTTGGAATTTCTCACCGTGTTCATTTTCTTGGCTGGCAACAGGATGTTCGCCCTTTCCTCGCAGCAAGTGATATGTTCGTTATGCCTTCACGTTTCGAGCCTCTTGGAAACGTTGTCCTGGAAGCTTGGGCACAAGATCGTCCCGTTATCTCGACCCGTTCTCAAGGACCTCTCTGGTTTATGAGCGATGCAGCGAACGGTTTGCTGGTTGATATCGATGATGTCGATGGCCTCTCCAGCGCTCTCCAGCGACTTATCAACGATCCGGCGTTGCGGGAAAGAATCGTTAACGGGGGGCGCCAGACACTCGTTGAGAAGTTCTCCGAAGATGCGATCTGTGATGCATACTTGGCACTTTTTGGATCTGGGGTCCAAAGTCATTGAAAGTTCACCATTTTCACTTCGGAAAAGATGGCGGTGCGGAACGTTTTTTTGTTCACCTCGTCAATGCCTTCGCTGCGCGTGGGATCGAGCAGAGCTGCGTTATCCGTAAAAATCGCGTCTGGCGTAAAGATATTGAAGCGGTGGCGGACATTACAGAGAGCAATTTTCGCAATCTGTCCTTTGACAGGATCCTGCTTCCTCTGAAAGTCAGCGCAATGGCGAAGGGCCTTGAGCCTGACGCAATCATGGCCTGGGCTCCGCGTGCCAGCGAATTGATGCCCGCCTACAAAGGCTGCATCAAGATCTCGCGGCTTGGTGATTATCCTACGAAGCTGGATTATTTCAAAAACACCGACATTCTTGTCTGCAACACACCCGGTATTGGCGACCATGTGCGTGCGCTCGGTTGGACGCGTGGTGTCGAGGTCATTTCCAATTTCACGAATACGCAGCGCATCGCGCCTGTTGCCAGAGCAGAGATGGGGACACCGCAGGATGTGCCGCTGGTCATGTCCATGGGGCGGTTTGTGAAGCGGAAGGGGTTTCATACTCTTGTTGATGCGGTGGCGAGCCTGCTCGGTGTGCATCTGTGGCTGGCGGGCGATGGCGAAGAGCGGGAGAGCCTTGAAGCCCAGGTTGTTGCGCTTGGTTTGCGCGATCGTGTTCGCTTTATTGGCTGGAAAGACGATACCCGGCCTTACGTTTCGGCTGCCGATGTTTTTGTGATGCCGTCCAGCCATGAGCCGCTGGGAAATGTAATCCTGGAAGCCTGGGCGCAGAACAAGCCGGTTGTTTCCTCAAAGTCCGAAGGACCCATGTGGTTCATGCAGGATGGGGAAAACGGATTGCTTGCGGAGATAGGGGAGGCCGACAGTTTTGCGGCGTCCATACGGCGCCTGCTGGACGATGAGGCGCTGTCGCGGCGTGTCGCAGAGGGCGGATATAAAACATTGATGGATCAGTTTTCCGAGGAAGCCGTTGCCAGCGCCTATATGGAACTGTTCAAACGCAAGCCGTGAGCCTGTCATAGACGCGGCCAAGACTGGCCGCTTCACCCTCTATCGTGAAGTTTACTGCGACATGGTCACGTGCGGCTGACTGGGCGTTGCTGCGTTGCTCGTCATTTGCGATCCATGGTCCGGCAGTGTCTATCATTGCCGCCAGATTGTCGCGCGCCGTAATGTCGCCTGTGTGGCCCACCACCAGAAGCTCCGGAAACGCTCCGACATCCGTTGCCACCACCGGCACAGCCGATGCCATGGCTTCCAGCGGCGTCAGCCCGAAACCTTCCCATCGCTGAGGCGCGATGAAGAGATCGAGCGCACGATACCATTCGTTGATATTGGTGTGCTCGCCCACGAAAAGAATACGCTCGGAAAGGCCGGCAGCCCGGACCTTGTCCTTGAGACCATTTTCAAATTCCACATGCGGGCCGGTTGCGCGACCCGCAACAATGGCCGACCAGCCGGGATTTTGTGGAAGAAGCGAAATCATTGCATCGACAAACAGGTCCGTGCCCTTTTGACGACGCACCCGTCCGAAGCAACCCACATATTTCTGGTCGGGGTCCAGCCCCAGCACGCGCTTGACTTCGGCTTTATCCGCAGCTGGCGAAAAGCGGTCAGTATCGATGCCATGCATGATGACGTCGCTCGGCAAAGCCATATAGGACGCCGTTTTGTTGCTGGTGGAAATGATGGCATCCATTTTTGAAATCAGAAATTTCGTCCAGCCGCTATGCTTGCGCTGGGATGCCGAGGTGAAGACAAGCTTGAGCTTCATCTGCAACAGATCGCGCAGGATAATGCCGGGGAGCATTTCGATATTCCGCCGCGCGTGCCACACGCGAAGCCGCCCATCCGGGCCCGCTTGCCACAGCCGCCACAGGTCACGGAAGCGAACATGTGGCAAGCTTTCGGGCAGACCCGGCCCAATGACAGCGACCTGTTGCCCGAGCCGGTTTTGCACCGGCACGAGCTGAATGATCGTTGATGTCACGCCTGAGAGCCTGCGCTTGAAATTTGGCGCGAGCACACGGACGTTTCTCAAATCAATGTAAGGCAACTGATTGTCTCGCAGGGAGCGGGTCGATGCTCAACCCCAGTTGATGGAAAGAATTTCGTAGCCGCGTGAACCGCCAGGCGCGTTCACTTCGATGCTGTCGCCAACTTCCTTGCCGATCAGGGCACGTGCAATAGGGGACGAAATGGAAATGCGGCCCTGTTTGACGTCTGCTTCCTGATCGCCCACGATCTGGTAGATTTTCTGCTCGTTGGAATCTTCGTCCACAAGCTTGATGGTCGCACCGAACTTGACGGTGGTGCCAGACATCTTGGAAAGATCGATGACTTCTGCGCGCGCCGTCAAATCTTCGAGCTCTGAGATTCGGCCTTCATTGTGGCTCTGCGCTTCCTTGGCGGCGTGATATTCTGCATTTTCAGAGAGGTCACCATGGGCGCGAGCTTCCGCGATCGCCTCGATGATGCGTGGGCGCTCTTCCTGCTGGCGCCAGCGAAGTTCTTCCTGCAGCTTGACGAATCCGCCCTGGGTCATCGGTACTTTTTCTACCATTTTTTTCTTCCTTCGCATTCTACCGCGGTAACCGCAGACACAAAAAGAAACAGGTTCCGGAGCAAAACTACGGAACCAGTCAAAATCACAATTCGCGAGACTATATCAGAAGTCGCAAGCCAATTGCCAGCAAATTTGAAACCATGCATTTTCTGTCATGCAGAACTTGATGATAGACAAATATTGACATGATCGGAAAGAACATTTAGTGAACATGTATGAAAAAGTCCATAAAAGAACGGCTTGCAGTCCTGTCCGATGCAGCGAAATACGATGCGTCCTGCGCCTCCAGTGGCACGACGAAGCGCAATTCGTCCAATAGCGGCGGTTTGGGTTCGACGGAAGGTTCGGGCATTTGCCACGCCTATGCGCCGGATGGCAGGTGTATTTCCCTTCTGAAAATACTGCTGACCAATTTCTGCATTTATGACTGCGCCTACTGCATCAACAGATCATCCAGCAATGTGGAGCGCGCGCGATTCTCGGTTGAGGAAGTGGTCTGGCTGACGCTGGAATTCTACAGGCGCAACTATATCGAAGGGCTTTTCCTGTCTTCGGGCATCATCCGTTCGTCAGACCACACAATGGAAGAACTGGTCCGGGTGGCGAGAGAGCTGCGGGTGACCCATGGGTTTCGCGGATATATTCACCTCAAATCCATTCCCGAGGCGTCCGCGAAACTGGTCGAAGAAGCCGGGCTTTATGCCGATCGCTTGTCGATCAACATCGAGCTTCCGACAGATAGCGGGATCGGGCGGTTTGCGCCGGAAAAACAGCCGGTAAACATCCGTAAGTCCATGGCCGACATCAGGTTGAAAATCGAAGAGGCGGGCGAGCCGACCTTGAGAACGAAGCGGGTCAGGAAATTTGCGCCAGCCGGTCAGAGCACACAGATGATCGTGGGTGCGGATGGCGCCAATGACACAACTATCCTGCAGACCAGCGCGCGTCTTTATGGCAGC
Source organism: Rhizobium sp. Leaf311 (assembly GCF_001423445.1). Taxonomy (NCBI): domain Bacteria; kingdom Pseudomonadati; phylum Pseudomonadota; class Alphaproteobacteria; order Hyphomicrobiales; family Rhizobiaceae; genus Rhizobium; species Rhizobium sp. Leaf311. The sequence goes on from NZ_LMNZ01000001.1 coordinate 684,348, forward strand.
TACGGCTTGCGCCGCGTCTATTACTCGGCTTTCAGCCCCATTCCGGATTCGTCGAAAAACCTGCCGCTTATCAAGCCACCCTTGATGCGGGAGCATCGACTCTATCAGGCCGATTGGCTCTATCGCTTCTATGGTTTCGATATCAATGAGATTGCTTCCACCCAAAAGGACGGGATGCTCGATCTCGATATCGATCCGAAGCTGGCATGGGCGCTGGCTAATCGTCAGAGTTTTCCTGTTGATATCAACTCGGCAGACCGGGAGATGCTGCTGAGGGTGCCTGGCTTTGGCACCAAAACCGTCAAATCCATTCTGGCCTCCCGCCGTTTTCGGCAATTGCGTCTGGAAGATCTTGGCCGTTTCGGGGTTTCGTTGAAGAAGGTGAAGGCCTTTGTCGTTGCTGGTGGCTGGACGCCGGGCAAGCTGACGGAGCGACCCAATCTGCGCGATATGTTTGCGCCACAGCCTGAACAATTATCGCTTCTGTGATGCACAGGATTTCTCTGGAGGGCCGGGGGGATTTTGACGAGTGGCGCGATGCCGCCAGAGCCTTTCTTTCTGCCGATATTGCGCCACAGAATGTTGAGTGGCACCTGCGCGGTGAGGATGCCGGTCTTTTCGGTTTTTCAGAAGAAGATCCGTTGCCGGTCTCAACGACAACAAAAAAGCTGAGCGTCCCTGCTGCTTTTATGGAGCTGGCACAGACAATTGTCTGCCACAGCGATCCGGCGCGGTTTGCGCTGCTCTATCGTCTGCTTTGGCGTCTACAGCAGGACAAGGCGCTGCTGCAGTTCAAGGCGGATGCGGATGTGGCCGAAGCGAGGAAACTGGAAAAATCCGTTCGGCGCGATAGCCACAAGATGACGGCCTTTGTCCGTTTCAAGGAGGTGGGTCTGCAGCCGGAGCAGGCTGGTCGCCGCCGGTTCATCGCCTGGTTTGAGCCGGACCATTTCATTGTCGAGCGGAAGGCAGCTTTTTTTCAAAGACGCTTTACCGACATGGACTGGATGATTCTCACGCCAAAGGGCTCGGCCCGCTGGGACGGCGAAACACTTGAGACGTCCCGCCTTCCGGCCCAACAGCCTGATCTTTCCGATGAGACCGATGAGCTTTGGCGCACCTATTACGCCAATATTTTCAACCCGGCGCGGTTGAAGATTAAGGCCATGACAACAGAAATGCCCAAGAAATACTGGAAGAACCTTCCCGAGGCCGACCTCATTCCAGAGCTTGTGCTGAATGCAGAACGTCGTGTTCTGGAGATGGGGGCAAAGGCTGCGACCGAGCCACAATTGTTCCATCATCGCATTCAGGCCGCAGCGGAAAGCAGGCCAGCGCCTGCCTTGCCGGATGCGGATACATTGGCGGGTTTGAAGCATGAAGCGCAGGCCTGCACCATGTGTCCGCTTCACTGCAAAGCAACGCAGACCGTCTTTGGAGAGGGCCCAGAGGGCGCGGCAGCGATGATCGTGGGAGAGCAGCCGGGCGATTTCGAAGATCTGGCAGGGCGGCCCTTTGTTGGCCCGGCGGGTAAGGTGTTCGATCAGGTAGTGGGTGAAACCGGCATAGCGCGGAAAGACCTTTATGTGACCAATGCGGTCAAGCATTTCAAATATGAGGCACGGGGCAAGAAGCGTATCCACCAGCGTCCGGATGCAGGAGAAGTGGAGCGATGCCGCTGGTGGCTGACGCGGGAAATCGAGCTTGTCCAGCCGAAGCTGATTGTCGCGATGGGTGCAACGGCTGTGTTTTCCCTGACGGGTTTGAAGGAGAAGGTTTCAGACCTGCGCGGGAAGCCGATGCCGATGGATGGCGGGAGAACACTATTCGTGACGGTTCATCCCTCATATCTGCTGCGCATTCCAGAGGAACGACGCAAAGCTGAAGAGTTCGACCGTTTCCGGGCTGACATGCAGGCGGTACGCAGGCTGATGGATGGGACGGGCACTGCGTCGGCAATGTCCTAATCTGTCTGAACTGACGGTGGTAGCCGAGCGCTGCGTTCATTGGCGGCCTTTACGAAATCTATGAAAGCCCGCAGAGGGGCAGGCACGAGGCGTCTGCCGGGATAATACAGAAACGGTCCGGTAAAGCTTTGCCACCAAGGTTCGAGAACCGGAACAAGGCTGCCTTGTGCAAAATGCGGGCCCAGCCAGTCTTCGAACAGGGAGACGATGCCGGTTCCAGCTATGGCTGCGTCGACAGCAAGATCAACCGCTCCACCAATCCTCACGGTCAGAGGGCCATTCGGCTCGATCACGACAAGCTCACCATCCCGCTCAAATTCCCAAGGCGGCAGAAAGCCGCTGGCGAAGCGGCCGCGGATGCAGGCGTGATCCAGAAGGTCGCGGGGATGTTGCGGATGGCCACGTCTTTCCAGATAGCCGGGCGAGGCGGCCAAGGCGATGCGTTGCACGCGAGGACCGATGGGAATGGCAATCATATCCTGTTCGAGACGCTCGTCATAACGTATGCCCGCGTCGCAGCCAGCGGCCAGGATGTCGACGAAGCTCTCTTCGGTGATGACCTCAAGTCTGATATCCGGATAGGCCTCGAGAAAACCGGGGACGATATCAGGAAGGACAAGACGGGCCGCACTAACGGGAACGTTGATCCGCAGCGTGCCTGCTGGACTGTCTCTGAAACCGTTCACGACATCAAGTGCGGCTTCAACCTCGTTCAACGCGGGTGACAGGCGGTGCAGCAGGCCTTGCCCCGCCTCAGTCAGAGAAACGCTGCGCGTGGTGCGGTTGAGAAGACGCACGCCAAGCTCGCTCTCCAGCCTGCGAACCGCTTCGCTCAAACCGGAAGCGCTGCCATTGCGTATGCGCGCGGCCTCACGAAACCCGCCTGCACGGGCGACGGCAACGAAGATATTCAGATCGTCCAGATTGGCCTTCATTGTTCGTTCTCTCGCACAGTCTGTATCGATTGTACCCAGTTATGCTCATAGGGCAAAGCCGCTAGTGTGGCTGCATCACAGGAGATGATCATGAACACCATGCAAAAAGCCGGTACATTCAAACTCGGTAGCCGCTCTGTCGGGCGTCTGGGATATGGAGCCATGCAATTAGCAGGGCAGGGGGTTTTCGGACCTCCCAGGGATCACGACGCAGCAGTTGCGGTTTTGCAAGCGGCGGTGGAAGCGGGCGTCAATCACATCGATACGAGCGACTTCTATGGGCCTCATATTACCAACAGAATCATTCGTGAGGCCCTGCACCCCTATGCCGATGACCTGACCATCGTCACCAAGATCGGCGCCACGCGCGGTGCCGACAAATCATGGAACCCGGCAACTTCGCCGGAGGAACTTACACAGGCTGTGCACGATAATCTGCGCAATCTCGGGCTCGACGTTCTCGATGTCGTCAATTTGCGGATCATGTTTGATGTGCATGGTCCGGCGGAAGGTTCGATCGAGCCTTTGCTGACGCCAATCGCGGAGTTGCAGCGGCAAGGCTTGGTCCGTCATATCGGCCTTAGCAATGTCACCGCCAGCCAGATTGCCGAGGCGAGGCACATTGCTGACATCGTCTGTGTCCAGAACATGTATAATCTGGCGCATCGAAACGACGATCAACTGATTGACGATCTCGCCCGCGACGGCATTGCCTATGTGCCATTCTTTCCGCTGGGTGGGTTCAGTCCGTTGCAATCCTCCACCCTGTCGGATGTCGCCCAGCGGCTTGAGGCGACGCCAATGCAGGTCGCGCTTGCCTGGCTGTTGCGCCGTGCACCCAATATCCTGCTTATTCCAGGCACGTCCTCGGTGGCTCATCTGCACGAAAATCTTGGTGCCGCCGCTATCGCCCTTTCTGACGAGGTCATGGCTGAACTGGAAAGCGTTGCAGCCAACGGCTGACCGGCCCTATCGCCACATGGAAAAAAGGGCGCGTCCTCGGACGCGCCCTTTTCAATTTGAACGAAGGTTGATCCTGCTTATGCGAAGTAGTTCTGCAGAGGCTTTACGTCGAGGCTGCCCGCTTTCAGTGCCTTGATTGCAAGCGCGGCAGATTCAGCACCGGACATTGTGGTGTAGTATGGCACCTTCTGCATCAGGGTTGCGCGACGCAGCGACTTTGAGTCCGAGATCGCCTTGTTGCTATCAGTGGTGTTGATGACCAGCTGGACCTGACGGTTACGGATGGCGTCTTCGATATGCGGACGGCCTTCCTGTACCTTGTTGATCTTCTCGGCATCGATGCCCTGTTCCGCAAGGAAGCGCTGCGTGCCGCCGGTTGCCAGAACCTTGAAGCCAATTTCCACCAGATGGCGGATGGCGGGCAGGACGCGTTGCTTGTCTTCATCGCGTACGGATACGAAGACAGCACCCGAGCGCGGCAGATCGACGCCAGCACCAAGCTGAGACTTTGCAAAGGCCAGTGCGAAATCGCTGTCGAGGCCGATGACTTCGCCCGTGGAGCGCATTTCCGGTCCAAGCAGGATGTCGACGCCGGGGAAGCGGGCGAATGGGAAGACCGCTTCCTTGACGGCAATGTGCTTGAGATTACGTGGATCCGGCTTTTCGCCATAGGCGGCGATTGCTGCATCCAGCTTCTCGCCGGTCATGATGCGAGCCGCGATCTTGGCAATCGGAGCGCCAATGGTCTTGGCGACGAATGGCACGGTACGCGAGGCGCGCGGGTTGACTTCGAGAACGTAGATGGTGCCGTCCTTGATGGCATACTGAACGTTCATCAAGCCGCCAACATTGAGCGCCTTGGCCATGGCCGTCGTCTGGCGTTCAAGCTCGTCCAGCGTTTCCTTGGAAAGCGAACGCGATGGCAGCGAGCAGGCGCTGTCGCCGGAGTGAATACCAGCTTCTTCGATGTGCTCCATGATGCCTGAAACGAAGACGTTTTCGCCATCGCATAGTGCATCGACGTCCACTTCGACGGCGTTGGTCAGGTAGCTATCGAACAGAAGCGGGTTCTTGCCCAGCAGCGTGTTGATCTGGCCGGTCTTGTCATTGGGGTAACGCTGCTTGATATCTTCAGGAACGAGGCCCGGAACCGTATCCAGCAGATAGGTCTGCAACTGGCCTTCGGAATGAATGATCTGCATGGCGCGGCCACCCAGAACGTAGGATGGGCGAACGACCAGCGGGAAGCCGATTTCGGAGGCCACGAGGCGGGCCTGCTCGACCGAATAGGCGATACCGTTGTTCGGCTGCGCCAGATCAAGCTTCATCAGAAGCTTCTGGAAGCGGTCGCGGTCTTCGGCAAGGTCGATCATGTCAGGCGCCGTGCCGAGGATCGGGATACCGTTCTTTTCCAATGCTTCGGCCAGCTTGAGCGGTGTCTGGCCGCCGAACTGCACGATGACGCCAACCAACTCGCCGTTTTCCTGCTCCGCACGCATGATCTCGATCACGTCCTCAGCCGTCAGCGGCTCGAAATAGAGGCGGTCGGAAGTGTCGTAGTCGGTGGACACGGTTTCCGGGTTGCAGTTGATCATGATGGCTTCGAAGCCCGCATCCTTCAGCGCGAAGGCGGCGTGGCAGCAGCAATAGTCGAACTCGATGCCCTGGCCGATACGGTTCGGGCCACCGCCGAGAATGACGACCTTCTTGCGATCCGAAATCTGGGCTTCAGAGCGCAGCTGTCCCGCGAATGGTGTCTCGTAGGTCGAGTACATATAGGCGGTCGGCGACGCGAATTCGGCAGCGCAGGTGTCGATGCGCTTGAAGACGGGACGAACCTCCAGGCTGTTGCGCAGCTCTGCCACTTCCTTGGGACGCTTCTTGCTCAGGCTGGCAAGACGGGCATCGGAGAAGCCCATCGCTTTCAGCGAACGGAGGTTCTCGGCATCCTGCGGCAGGCCATGCTCACGCACGCGCTCTTCCATGTCCACGATGGCCTTGAACTGGGCGATGAACCAGGGATCGATCTTGCTGTTTTCATGCACTTCGGCTTCGGACATGCCCATGCGCAGGGCCTGTGCGACCATGCGCAGACGGTCTGGCGTCGGAGTGCCGATGGCGGCGCGGATGGCGTTCTTGGAGCCTTCGCCCTCTTCGTAGCCGGGGATTTCGATTTCATCGAGACCCGTTAGGCCGGTTTCGAGACCGCGCAACGCCTTCTGCAGGGATTCGGCAAAGGTACGGCCAATCGCCATGACTTCACCAACCGACTTCATGGCCGTGGTAAGGATCGGCGAAGCGCCCGGGAATTTTTCGAAGGCAAAGCGCGGGATCTTCGTGACGACATAGTCGATGGATGGTTCGAAGGATGCAGGTGTGGCGCCGCCGGTGATGTCGTTGTCCAGCTCATCCAGCGTATAGCCGACAGCGAGCTTGGCCGCGACCTTGGCAATCGGAAAGCCTGTTGCCTTGGACGCAAGTGCAGAGGAGCGCGAAACGCGTGGGTTCATTTCGATGACGACCAGACGGCCATCCTTCGGGTTGACGGCGAACTGCACGTTCGAGCCGCCGGTTTCCACGCCGATTTCGCGCAGGACAGCGATCGATGCATTCCGCATCATCTGGTATTCTTTGTCCGTCAGCGTCAGGGCCGGGGCGACAGTGATCGAGTCACCCGTGTGAACGCCCATAGGATCGATGTTTTCGATGGAGCAGATGATGATGCAGTTGTCCGCCTTGTCGCGGACGACTTCCATTTCATATTCCTTCCAGCCGAGAACCGATTCTTCGATCAGCACTTCGGTGGTTGGGGAAGCATCGAGACCGCCGCCGATGATTTCAAAGAATTCCGAGCGGTTATAGGCAATGCCGCCGCCGGTGCCGCCCATGGTGAAGGACGGGCGAATGATGGCTGGCAGGCCAACCACGTCGATGGCCTGCGCTGCGATGGCCATTGCGTGGCTGATGTAGCGCTGCTTGCGGTCCGTCTCGCCAAGGTTCCACTGATTTTCCAGATCATCCAGTGCCTTGTCGAGTTCGGCACCAGAAAGTTTGGACTTGAGGTCCGCACGCGCGGCTTCGTGGGTCTTGCGGTCGGCATCCTTGATGTCGGTGGCGTTGGCCAGCATCGACTTCGGCGTTTCCAGTCCGATGCGCTTCATGGCTTCGCGGAACAGCGCGCGATCTTCGGCCATGTCGATGGCTTCAGGCTTCGCGCCGATCATCTCGACATTGTAGCGATCCAGCACGCCCATGCGCTTCAGCGAAAGGGCCGTGTTCAGCGCGGTCTGGCCACCCATGGTGGGCAGCAGTGCGTCCGGGCGTTCCTTGGCGATGATCTTTGCGACAACCTCGGGCGTGATCGGTTCGACGTAGGTCGCGTCCGCCAGGCCGGGGTCTGTCATGATGGTTGCAGGGTTGGAGTTGACGAGGATGACGCGATAGCCTTCCTCTTTCAGCGCCTTGCAGGCCTGCGTGCCGGAATAGTCGAATTCACATGCCTGACCGATGACAATCGGTCCAGCGCCGATGATAAGGATGGACTTAATATCTTGGCGCTTCGGCATGGCTCTCTTCCGCTTTTGTTGTTGCGCAAAAAAACGGCCATGGTGAAACTCACCGGCCGGCGTGCGCAATTCCAATCTTTTCAGGCTAGAAGCGGCTTATAGGCAAATGTTTTTGATAACGGAACCCCGAATCTTCTCTTTCTGACAGGAAAGTTCGTTCGTCAGAATAGCGTGTTGCGCGCTGATCCTTTCCGCCTTTAAAAACGTATAGACATTATAAGCAATTACGTTTGTTTCCAAAGGCAGGGGCAAAGGCATAATGATTACTGTTCACTATCTCGAAAATTCTCGCGCGCACCGGATTCTCTGGCTGCTGGAAGAGCTTGAAATTCCCTATGACATAAAGACTTACAAGCGCGGGCCCGATCTTCGCGCGCCGAAGAGCCTGAAAGCCGTGCATCCGCTGGGCAAATCGCCGGTGATAGAAGATGACGGCAAGGTCTACGCAGAAAGCGGCGCCATCATCGAGTATCTGCTCGATACCTATGGAAAGGGTGCCTTCCGGCCGGAGCAGGGAACGGACGCCTACAGGCGCTATGTTTACTGGCTGCATTATTCCGAAGGCTCAGCCATGCCGCTTCTCCTGCTCAAGCTGCTGTTTTCCCGCATCCCCTCACAGGTGCCTTTCTTCCTAAAGCCTATGGCGGCGATGATCTCAAAGGGCGTGGGGAGCAAACTGGTCGATCCCCAGCTTGCCGATCACACCGCATATTGGGAAAGCGAGCTTGCGAAAGACGGTCTGTTTGCCGGGCGTGAGCTGACAGGCGCGGATATCGCCATGAGTTTTCCCGTCGAGGCGGCTATGAGCCGTGCAGGCGGAATGGAAAACCGCCCGGCAATCCGACGCTATCTGGAAACGATCCGTGCCCGCCCCGCCTATCAGCGCGCGTTGGAACGCGGCGGCGCCTATATCTACGCCAATAGCTGAGGCTTCCCGGAACGCTTTCTCCCCTCAAGCGTTCAGCAAGGCACTCAAGGGGAGATAAATATGCAGTGGAGAGGGCGTCGCCAATCCGACAATATTGAAGACAGGCGCGGCATGTCGTCTGGCGGCATGGGAGGCGGCGGGTTTCGTCTTCCAACCGGCGGGCGGGGAGGCGGTATTGGCATCGGCGGCCTTGTGGTCATTCTTTTGATCAGCTGGGCGCTTGGCATCAACCCGCTAACGCTTCTCTCAGGCGGCGACGTTTCCATGGATGGTGGCACCAGCGGCCAGCAGACAACCGGCACCCGTCCGCAGGGTCAATCCTCTGATGAAACGACCGCCTTTGTGCGTACCGTTCTGGCGGAAACCGAGGATACATGGGGCAAGATCTTCAGCTCCTCCGGCGAAACCTATGAGAAGCCTACTCTTGTGTTGTTTGCGGGCCAGGTTCGTTCAGGCTGCGGCACGGCGACCTCTGCGAGCGGCCCGTTCTACTGCCCGCAAGATCGTAAGGTTTATCTCGATACGGACTTCTTCCGCGAACTTGACAGACGTTTTGGTGCGTCGGGCGATTTCGCTCAGGCCTATGTCATCGCGCATGAAGTGGGTCATCACATCCAGAATTTGACGGGTGTACTGCCTGAGTTCAATCGTCAGCGGCAGGCCATGGACGAAACGGATGCCAACAAGATGTCCGTCCGGGTCGAGTTGCAGGCGGATTGCTATGCCGGCATCTGGGGCAAATCCACCCAGCAGAAGGGCATTCTGGAGACAGGCGATCTAGAAGAGGCGATTAACGCGGCTCATCAGATCGGCGACGATACTCTGCAGAAGAAGTCCCAAGGATATGTCGTCCCTGATAGCTTCAACCACGGTACGTCCGCACAGCGCGCCGAATGGTTTCGCAAGGGCTTCGAAAGCGGCCGCGTAGAGGACTGCGATACGTTTTCTGCAGATATCTAACGGCTTAGCAGCAGCGCTATAACGAACATGCCAAGCGCAAAGATGGTGTGCGCCACAAGGTTGAGAGCGCGCACCTTCCAGGGGTTTGGCGTTTTGGATGCGGCCCAGCCAATGCCGAGGCCCGGCTGCAACAGGAACCACCCTGCGGCGACGGTAACAATGCCGACCAGCCAGGGAAGTGCGAAGGTTGGCGTCCCGAACCAGCCCGCTGGCACGATCAGTGCCAGAAGGATGCCGTAAAGAATACCAACGGCGTAATGGGAAATCCAGCCAAGCGCATTTTCGTGTTTGTAGGGCGGGGCGCTGGCAATATTGTCATGGAACACCTTGCCCTTGGGCAGGTGCCAGAACCATCGCCCAACCGGTGCCCAGTTGGGAGCGGACTGGCCAAAGAACCGGTGCAGGATGATGGCCCAGAGGTCCATGAAGACCGTGCCGCCAATTCCCATTGCAACGCCTCGCCAGATGATGTCCGACATCATGTTCTCCCCGCTGGATTGTGTCGGCGGGCAGGGTGTCGGTTTTTCCACGCTTTAACAAGCCCACTGGAAACGCAAACCGACGCGTGGGGAGGACGTGGCCGCTGTTGCAGCCACGTCGGTCTTATCAGGCCGCGCTGCGGTAGTCGGAGTTCTGGCCGAACTGTTCCTTCGCCAGCTTGAACTGCGCAATCAGTGCGTTAAGCGCTGCCGCTTCGGAAGCAAGACCGTGACTTGCCGCGGTCTGCTCTTCCACCATGGCGGCGTTTTGCTGCGTGCTTTGATCGATATTGTTGATCGCGGTGTTGATTTCCTGCAGCCCGGTCGACTGTTCCCGCGATGCAAGGACGATGGCGTTGATGTGCGTGTTGATTTCCTGCACTTCCGCCACGATGGTTTCGAGCGCCTTTCCGGCATTGCCAACCAGCGAAACGCCGATTTCCACCTGACTGGTAGAAGCGCCGATCAACGCCTTGATTTCCTTTGCTGCATTGGCGGAACGCTGGGCAAGCTCGCGCACTTCCTGAGCCACGACGGCAAAGCCCTTGCCTGCTTCGCCAGCGCGAGCCGCCTCAACACCCGCATTCAGGGCAAGGAGATTGGTCTGGAAGGCAATCTCGTCGATGACGCCGATGATCTTGGAAATGCCGGACGAGGATTGCTCGATGCCTTCCATGGCCTTGACCGCATCACTGACGACGGCGCCGGATTGTTCTGCGTTGCTGCGGGCGCGGGCGACAAGACGACCGACCTCTTCGGCGCGCTTGGCGGAGTCCTTCACGGTGGTGGTGACTTCTTCCAGGGCTGCTGCGGTTTCTTCCACGGATGCGGCCTGCCGTTCCGTGCGTTTAGCAAGGTCATCGGCAGAATGGCGAATTTCGTTTGCGCCTGCATCAATGGCATTTGCATTCTTGCCAACAGTGACAAGGGCCGCATTCAGCTTGGCAATCGAGGTGTTGAAGTCTTCACGCAAGCGGTCTACCCGCGGAATGAACGGTGTGTTGATACGGTGATGCATGTTGCCATTGGCAAGGTTTGCGAGACCTTCCGCCAGGGAGTCGACTGCGAACTGGATGTCTGCAGCATCCTTGGCGGCGGTTTTTTCCCGCTCGTTGCGCTCCTGCTCGGAAAGCGTTCTTGTCTCTTCGGCATCGCCTTCGAGACGACGACGCTCCACGGCGTTGGTGCGGAACACGGCAACGGCAGCTGCCATTGAGCCGATCTGGTCCTTGCGCTCCTGGCCGGGAATGGTCGCGTCCAGATTGCCGTCTGCAAGCTGCTCCATCGCGAGCGTCATGCGCGTCACGGGTTTGATGACAAGGCTGTTCATGAGGAAGGCGAGGAAGGCGATCATGCCAGCGACGGACAGAATGGTGGCGACGACGGCTGCGATGCGAAACTGCGTGATGGACGCAAACGCGGTGTTGCTGTCGATGACGAGACCCACGGACCATTCGACACCGGGAAGACCGGGGACTGGAATAAAGCTGGTCATCTTGTCAGCGTCGCCAATGCGGGTTTGCGAGACGGTCTGGGAGATTTTCGGCGTTGCGACCGGGAAGAGGTCGGTCAGCGTCTTGTTGATCATGGCTTCGTCTGGATGGATCAGAATCTTGCCATCCTTGTTGACAAGAAACGCATAGCCTCCGTTGCCCGCATCGACCGAGCCGATCATGGAAACCAATGTTGTCAGCAGGAAGTCGCTGGCGGCAACGCCAACCAGCTTGCCATCGCGCTTGACGGGCAGGGCGGCGCTGACCACGAGCTTGCCGGTGGTGGCATCCGTGTAAGGCTCGGTCAGAACGGTGGAGTTGGCCTTGACCGCAGCCTGGTACCACGGACGCTGGCGTGGGTCGTAACCTTCGCGCATCTTGGTCGATGGGAAGTTGTTGAACGCACCCGTTTCATCGCCGAAATATGCGGATTTGAATTCGCGTGCAAGAACCTCATTGTGCAGGGCAAGCTCCAGCTTTTCCTGGGTCGTTGCCGTTACCATGGACGCAGCCACCATCTCGGTCATCATGACGCGGCCATTCAGCCAGTTGGCAACGCTGAGTGCCGACTGCTTGCCTGCCGCATTGATCTTGTCTTCGACGAAATGGTTAGCCGCATCACGCTGGAGCCCATCAATATAAATGGAAAATCCTGCAAAAGCCGCAACGACGACGCAGGACGCCGCCACGACAATTCGCGTCATCAAATTCGATTTTCTGGACAATGTATGGACCTCAAAAAGAGACCGGTTCTTCCGGATTTGGATGGGGGACATGCCTGGGGGCTGGTTTGGCGTGCCTCATGCAGCCAGAAAGTCGCAACTTGTTCTGTGGACCGTATCATTGTTGCATGACGAAACTTTAATAGTCGTGTCGCTCGCCAATATTTTTTTCCGGTAAGTGAATGTTTCAGTTAATCAATCTTTAACCCTGCCGCGATTTTGCGCGTCTGCCGCATTCTTGCGCATCTGCTGCGATTGTCTTATTCAGGCAATGCGCCGCTCTCCTTCTTTGCAGGACAGCGGCTTTTCTTTTTGAGGTGATGCCATGTCTTCTACGGTCGCGGAAACGAAACCCCAGGTAACTGCCGATTCCTGGAGTGCACATCTGCGCGCAACTCTGGCCCTGGGAATTCCGCTGATTGGTGCGCAGTTGGCGCAGTTGGGAATTCACACCACGGATATGGTCATCGTCGGGCAGCTGGGTGCCGAAAAGCTGGCCGCCATGGTGCTGGCCGGGCAATTCTACTTTGTCGTCTTCATTTTCGGCTCCGGCTTCTCTGTTGCCGTCGTTCCCATGGTCGCCAATGCCTATGGGCAGGGAGATGCGACATCGGCACGCCGTTCGCTGCGCATGGGCATGTGGGTGGCAATCGTCTACTGGTTGCTGACCATGCCGCTGTTCTTCAGTGCGGAAAAGATTTTGCTGGCACTGGGACAAAACCCTGCGGTAGCGCGGCAGACCGGGGAATATCTGGCGATAGCGCAGTTCGGTTTGCTGCCTGCACTTCTGTTCTATGTGATGCGCGGCCTCGTCAGCGCCATCGGGCGCGCCGGCATCATTCTCTACGCCACCATCGCCATGCTGCTGATAAATGGTGTTCTGGCCTATGCGCTTGTTCTCGGGCACTTCGGCTCCCCAGCCTTCGGCATGATCGGTGCCGCTTACGCTGCGGTCATCGTCAACGCCTTCAGCCTCCTGTTCATTGTCGTCTACATTCAGACGCGCGATGAAACGCGTCGCTATGAACTCTTTGTCCGTTTCTGGCGGCCTGATCTTCATGCCCTCTGGGAAGTCATCAGGCTTGGTCTGCCCATCAGCGTTACCATCCTTGCAGAAGTGACGCTGTTTTCCGCAGCCTCTATCCTGATGGGGCAGATCGGCACAATCGAACTGGCGGCGCATGGAATAGCGCTTCAGCTTGCCTCCATCGCCTTCATGATCCCGCTCGGGCTGTCACAGGCGGCAACAGTGCGGATCGGCATTGCGCATGGGCAGGGAGACTATCCGAACCTCGTTCGCGCGGCGATCACGGTTTACGCCGTTGCCTGCGTCATTGCGGCATGCGGTGGACTGTTCTTTGCCCTCAAGCCGGAATATCTGGCCAGCTGGTTTCTCGATCCGGCGCTGCCGGGCGCGACAGACGTGCTCGCCTATGCCAGCACGCTTGTCATCATTGCCGGGGTGTTTCAGCTGGTGGATGGAATGCAGGCGGTGGCGGCCGGTCTTTTGCGTGGGCTGAAGGATGCGCGGGTGCCGATGATACTGGCGCTGATTTCCTATTGGCCCATCGGCCTTGCGCTGGCCTGGATCACAGCATTTCCTCTCGGCTTTGGCGGTCGTGGGGTGTGGTTCGGCTTTATCATGGGTCTTTCGACCGCCGCTCTCTTGTTGACGACCCGTTTCTACCTGATGGTAAAGCGCGAAATGAAAACGGCCCGCTGATAAGGCGGGCCGCAAAAATCGGTTGTTTCCGTTCGTTTATCAGCGCTCTGCAAGCGCCTCTTCACCCTTCTTTTCGCGAAGAAGGTTGACGAAGCGGCGGAACAGATAATGGCTGTCCTGCGGGCCAGGCGAGGCTTCGGGATGGTGCTGCACGGAGAAGACCGGCTTTCCGGTAATGCGCAGGCCGCAATTGGTGCCATCGAACAGCGAAATGTGAGTCTCTTCGACGCCTTCAGGCAGGGACTTCGTGTCCACCGCGAAGCCGTGGTTCATCGAGACGATTTCCACCTTGCCGGTCGTATAGTCCTTTACCGGATGGTTTGCGCCATGGTGGCCCTGATGCATCTTTTCCGTCTTTGCGCCAACGGCAAGGCCAAGGATCTGGTGGCCAAGGCAAATGCCGAACATCGGCAACTCGGTCTTGATCAGGTCCTGAATCACCGGAACGGCATATTTGCCCGTCGCGGCCGGATCTCCGGGGCCGTTGGACAGGAACACGCCATCCGGCTTCAAGGCCATGATGTCTTCTGCCGATGTCTGGGCGGGAACGACGGTCACCTTGCAGTCGAGGCCAGCGAAGAGACGCAGAATGTTGCGCTTGACGCCAAAGTCGATGCAGACGACGTGGTATTTCGCCGCCGTATCACCCAGCGTGCCGTAACCCTTGTTCCATTCCCAGGGCGTTTCGTTCCAGACTGACGACTGTCCGGACGTGGCTTCGATGGCGAGGTCGAGACCTTCCAGACCGCTCCAAGCCTTTGCTTCCGCTTTCAGCGCTTCGACATCGAAAACGCCATTCGGGTCATGCGCGATGACGGCGTTCGGTGCGCCGTTTTCACGGATCCAGGCGGTCAGCGCGCGCGTATCGACGCCGCAAAGGCCGATGACGCCGCGGGTTTTCAGCCATGCATCCAGATGCTTGACGGCGCGGAAGTTGGAAGGATCGGTAATGTCAGCCTTGAAGATGACGCCGACCGCGCCGCGTCGTGCAGCGGGCGTCAGGTCTTCGATGTCTTCTTCGTTCGTGCCGACATTGCCGATATGCGGGAAGGTGAAGGTAACGATCTGGCCGAGGTAGGAAGGATCGGTCAGAATTTCCTCATAACCGGTCAATGCGGTGTTGAAGCAGACCTCCGCCTGAACCTTGCCGGTTGCGCCGATGCCGGTTCCCTCGATCACGGTGCCATCTGCCAGAACGAGCATGGCGGTGGGTTTGCGGGTGGTCCAGGGTGCTGTCTCGGTCATCTCGTTTCCGTTTCTGCCACTTGGGCCCGCCAGGAGGAAGGCAGGTGCTAAGCGGTCATCTTTTGTCGCGGATAAGGGCGCGCGAAAGCCTTCGCGTCGTAACCTTCGTTAAAAATCCTGTGCAGGTGCCGGAAAATAACGAAAGGGGTGCTGCCGGTCAACCACGGGCGCAACAATTAACCGGAATTTAAGATGATGCAAATCAAAGCTTTAGGTAAATGATTTGCCGAGCCGCCGTTGCTCGTTTATGTCACCGGCAAATTTGTGACGGAAAAGCACGACCGGAATTTGCCGGTCCCTGCGGCTTTTCCAGGGAGAAAGCCATGATACGCGATACATTTGCCAATACGTTGAAAGAGGCCATGAAAGCCCGCGACTCGCGGCAGATTTCAACGATCCGCCTCATCCAGGCTGCCGTCAAGGATCGCGATATCGCCAATCGCGGCATAGGCAAGGATGCGGTTTCGGACGAAGAGATTTTGCAGATCCTGGCCAAGATGATCAAGCAGCGCGAGGAATCCGCAGCCATTTACGACAAGGCTGGTCGCGGCGAGCTGGCGGAGCATGAGCGCGAGGAAATCGCCATCATCAAGAGCTTCATGCCGGAAGAAATTCCCGAGGAGAAGGTTCGCTCGATCCTTGAGGGCGTGATTGCCGAGACCGAGGCCTCCGGCCTTCGTGATATGGGTAAGGTGATGGGCGTGCTCAAAGAGCGCTATCCCGGCCAGATCGATTTCGGCAAGGCGTCCGGCCTGATCAAGGAATTGTTGAAGTAGCACGAAATATAAAAAGGCAGGGCATATGTGGATACCCTGCCTTTTCATGTACGGGACGCTCACACGCTTGAAGCGCGTATCGGGCGGTCATGGGGGATGTCGCTCGATATCAGGCATCACGCATACTCGGCCTCATGCCGACGCAGCAACGATATGTCGGTGAAAGCCCTCCTTCAAATTACAAAAACATAATGTTTCGGCTTTCGGCTCTGCCTTCATTTTGCCCGAAGTTGGGGCATGTGATTTGCAATGATGGTGTCGCGCCTGTGAATATCGGGTACGGTCGGTTTCTGCGCTTGGTAATGGAGCCGGGCTGCGCTTATATAAAGGACTGGCCGAAACAGGCGGTGATCCCAGGTAAAGATGCGCTTTTCAAACTCATTTCTCGACGAGATACGTGACCGGGTTAACATCTCCGATGTTATCGGCAGACGTGTGACGTGGGACAGGAAGAAGAGCAACGCATCCAAGGGAGACTATTGGGCCTGCTGCCCATTTCACGGCGAAAAAAGCCCAAGCTTCCACTGCGAAGATCGCAAGGGCCGTTACCACTGTTTTGGCTGTGGCGTTTCCGGCGACCATTTCCGCTTCCTGACTGACCTCGATGGCATGGGCTTTCCCGAAGCCGTCCAGCAGATTGCCGATATGGCCGGTGTGGCCATGCCGCAGCCGGATGTGCAGGCGGAAAGGCGCGAGCGTGAGCGGGCGACCTTGCAGGATGTCATGGAAATGGCGACCCTGTTCTTTCAGGATCAGTTGCAGACCGCGGCGGGCGCCAGAGCGCGGGCCTATCTGCGCGATCGCGGCCTGACGGGACGAACGATCGAAACCTTCCGCCTTGGCTTTGCGCCAGACAGTCGCAACGCGCTGAAAGAACATCTGGCGTCAAAAGGAATTGCCAGGGAGCAGATGGAAGCCTGCGGGCTGGTGGTGCATGAAAACGTGCCGGTCTCCTATGACCGTTTTCGTGATCGCATCATGTTCCCCATTCTTTCGTCGCGGGAAAAGGTGATTGCCTTTGGTGGACGCGCCATGGCCGCCGATGCCATGGCGAAATATCTCAATTCCAATGAGACGGAGCTCTTTCATAAGGGCAATGTGCTTTACAATTTCGCGCGCGCGCGTCGAGCCACGCAATCGTCGGGCACCGTCATCGCCGTGGAAGGCTATATGGACGTCATCGCCCTTTATCAGGCTGGCGTCGAAAATGCGGTGGCGCCGCTCGGTACCGCGCTGACGGAAAGCCAGCTTGATCTTCTGTGGAAGATGTCGCCGCAGCCGATCCTGTGTTTCGACGGTGACGGCGCGGGCATTCGTGCCGCCAGCCGCGCTGCCGACCTTGCGCTGCCGCACATCAAGCCGGGCCGCTCCGTCAGCTTTGCGCTTCTGCCCGATGGCAAGGACCCCGACGATCTGGTCCGCCACGAGGGCAGGGCGCCATTCGACCGTGTGCTTTCGGAAGCCAAGCCTCTGGCCGCGATGATATGGAGCCGCGAAACGGCGTCGGTGACCTTCGATACGCCCGAAAAGCGCGCCGAGCTGGAAAACCGCCTTCGCCAGATCGTCTCCGTCATTGGCGACGAAAGCGTCCGTCGGTTCTATCAGCAGGATATGCGCGACAGGCTGAATGCATTCTTCCAGCCGCAATTCCAGCGTGGTAACGCGTCTAACAAGAATTATGGCCGCGGCGATGCCGGTGCCGGGCGCGGGGGGCAGCGCGTGCCGCCCAGAGGCACGACGACCGGCTCTGGCAGCATATCGGACAGGCTCAGCCAGTCCGGACTCGTCAAGGGGTATCTGGCAACGCCAGCCCTGCGCGAAAGCGTTCTGGCGCTGACAATCGTCAATCATCCGCAGCTGTTGCTGGAGGAATATGACGAGATTGCCGCCATCGATTATGAGAACCGCGATCTGCAGAAGCTCTGGTCGCAGGTTCTGACTTACGCTGCGGAAAGCGCTGCCGGACTTTCGCGCGAAGGACTTGCATCGCGTCTTGAAGCCCAGGGTTTCGAACCGCTGGTGAAGGCCATGAACCAGCAGGTGCGAAATGCGCGGCTGTGGACCGCAACCGAGCAGGCGGCGCTTGAAGATGCGCGTGAGGGTTATACGCAGGCATTGTCTTTGCACAAGCGAACCAAGGCGCTGCGATGGCAGAAGATTGATCTGGAGCGAGAGATCGCAGAGGCTACCGAGGCGGGCGATGGAGACCGGATGGTTCAGTTGATGCGCGCGCTTTCCGAGGTCCAGCTCGAAATCGGGCGGATGGAGAACCAGGAGGCGATCATCGATGGTTTCGGTGTCATGTCCGGCAGGGTCAAGGGTCCGGCCTATAGCCACGGCTAGGCCTTTTGCGGCTGTTGAGGCTTGTCTTTTGTGCAGATAGACCTAAATAGGGGATAAGTTGGTGAGGTCCGCGAAATGTCGCTGTAATGACGGCGTTTTTAGGTTTTTAGCCCTTGGGCAGGCCATAAAGGCTTGACGTGAAGGGAAATAGCGGGAATCACCATTCCAGGAAAAGTAAGGTGGAATGGGCCTTGGCGGATCGAAACTGCATACATAAGCATTTCCGAATGCAATGTCTTGATATTCCGCCTGTGGCAGCCGTGTTTAATCGGCAATTAAAGATCATTCCGTTAGGTGTTTGACAATGATTCGCGGCCATGGCCGGTGCCCTCAGGGGTAAACGGCCTTGCGGCGAAGCGGATGTTAGCGTCAGGGAAAGCGACGAGATAAATGGCAACCAAAGTCAAAGAAAACGAAGAAGCTGAAAACGAACGCGATGGCGCGACGGATGGGCCGCTTCTCGATCTTTCGGATGACGCGGTCAAAAAGATGATCAAAGCCGCGAAAAAACGCGGCTATGTCACCATGGATGAACTGAACGAGGTTCTGCCGTCGGATCAGGTCGACCCTGACCGTATCGAAGACATCATGGCGATGCTCAGTGAAATGGGCATCAATGTCATCGAGGACGAGGACGCCGAAGAGGCGACCGCCGAAACCGAAGACGGTGACTCCGAGGCTGAAGAGTCCGAAGGCGGGGAACTTGCGCCTTCCAGCGGCACGGCCCTTGCGACTGCCAAGAAGAAAGAACCGACCGACCGCACGGACGACCCGGTGCGCATGTACCTGCGCGAAATGGGCTCTGTCGAGCTGCTGTCTCGCGAAGGCGAAATCGCCATTGCAAAGCGCATCGAGGCTGGCCGCGAGACGATGATCTCCGGCCTGTGCGAGAGCCCGTTGACGTTCCAGGCGCTGATCATCTGGCGTGACGAACTCAACGAAGGCACGACGCTTCTGCGCGAGATCATCGATCTCGAAACGACCTATTCCGGTCCGGAAGCCAAGGCTGCTCCGCAGTTCCAGAGCCCGGAAAAGATCGAGGCCGACCGTAAGGCCGCCGAGGAAAAGGAAAAGGTTCGCCGTCTGCGCAATCCCGGTGGCGACGATGACGTGACCAATGTCGGCGGTGAAGGCCTTCCGCATGAAGAGGAAGAGGAGGACGACGACGAGTCCAACCTTTCGCTTGCTGCGATGGAAGCGGAACTGCGTCCGCAGGTCATGGAAACGCTGGATACGATTGCCGATACCTACAAGAAGCTGCGCAAGCTTCAGGATCAGCAGGTCGAAGCACGCCTTGCTTGCACCGGCACGCTTTCTACCGGTCAGGAACGTCGCTACAAGGAACTGAAGGATCAGTTGATCACGGCTGTTAAGTCGCTTTCGCTGAACCAGAACCGCGTCGACAGCCTTGTCGAACAGCTCTACGACATTTCCAAGCGTCTGATGCAGAACGAAGGTCGTCTGCTGCGTCTGGCTGAGTCCTACGGCGTGAAGCGTGACAGCTTCCTCGAGCAGTATCATGGTGCAGAACTTGATCCGAACTGGATGAAGTCGATTGCCAATCTGGCCGCAAAAGGCTGGAAGGAATTCGCGCGCGAAGAAAACAACACGATCCGTGATATCCGTCAGGAAATCCAGAATCTTGCACAGGAAACCGGCATCTCGATTGCCGAGTTCCGCCGCATTGTTTCCATGGTCCAGAAGGGTGAGCGCGAAGCGCGCATCGCCAAGAAGGAAATGGTGGAAGCCAACCTGCGTCTGGTTATCTCGATTGCCAAGAAGTACACCAACCGCGGTCTGCAGTTCCTCGATCTCATTCAGGAAGGCAATATTGGCCTGATGAAGGCGGTCGACAAGTTCGAATACCGTCGCGGTTACAAGTTCTCCACCTATGCAACATGGTGGATCCGTCAGGCAATCACCCGTTCGATTGCCGACCAGGCCCGCACGATCCGTATTCCGGTGCATATGATCGAAACGATCAACAAGATCGTTCGCACATCGCGCCAGATGCTGCATGAAATCGGCCGCGAGCCGACGCCGGAAGAACTGGCTGAAAAGCTTGCCATGCCGCTGGAGAAGGTCCGCAAGGTTCTGAAGATCGCCAAGGAGCCAATCTCGCTCGAAACCCCTGTGGGTGACGAAGAGGATTCGCATCTGGGTGACTTCATCGAGGACAAGAACGCGCTTCTGCCAATCGACGCCGCCATTCAGGCCAATCTGCGCGAAACGACAACGCGTGTTCTGGCCTCGCTGACCCCGCGTGAAGAACGCGTTCTTCGTATGCGCTTCGGCATTGGCATGAATACGGACCATACGCTTGAAGAGGTTGGCCAGCAGTTCTCGGTTACCCGTGAGCGCATCCGTCAGATCGAAGCCAAGGCCCTGCGCAAGCTCAAGCATCCGAGCCGCTCGCGCAAGCTGCGCTCGTTCCTCGACAGCTGAGTTTTGCCTTAGCCAGACTATCAACCCGGTCAGTTTCTGGCCGGGTTTTTCTTTTTTGGGATGGTGCTTGCGTCCAAAAGACTTATCTCTTGCTCACGGAAAGAACACGAACGGCATCTGAATGGATATGCGTGAGCAAAGCAAAGGGCGGCAGCCGAGCTGGACAATTCCGCTCTCCGTGATCTTGCACGCGCTGATCGTCGTTGCCTTCTATCTCCAATGGCCCGGAGGGGCCGAAGTGCCCGCTGAGCCCGAAGCTGTGAATGTCGAGCTTGTAGAGCCTCCCAAGGAGGAGCCGCCAAAGCCTGAGGAAAAGAAGGCGGAAGAACCGCCGGCTGAGCAAGCCAAACCGGCAGAACCCGCTCCGCCGCCGCCACCTCCAACGCAGATGCCCAACGTCGCCATTCGCCCTGACGGCACGCAGCTTGACGCGCGTGATGACCCGGCTGTGCAGGAAGAGGCGGGTGGGCGAGAGGAACCGGAGCCGGCCAAGCAGGAAGAGACATCTCAACCGGAAAGCAAGGACTCGGCTGAGGCGCCTGAAACGGATCAGCCGCCGACGCCATCCGAGAACAAGCCGACGGCGCAAGAGGGCGAGATAGCGGCGGTGGAACCGGAGAAGCCCGTCGAGGCAGCAGATGTGGCTGTGCCCGCACCTAGGCCGACAGTGGAGCCGCAGCAAAAAGAGGATGTCGCGGCAAAGCCGGATGGCGCTGGCGACCCCGAGCTCAAGCCCGCCAAGAAGATCCTCGCGAACGCGAAGGGGCCGACGCCCATGCGCAGGCAGATACTCGGTCAGTTGCCGCCGCGCCAGCGGGTTGCACAATTGTGCATTGTCGAAGCCCTTGCCCAAATCAAGAGTGAGCGGAAGGGGCAATCACCTGCTGAGGGGCTGGAGCCACATATCGGCAAAAACGATCCCATTGTCGGCAATGTTCTGGATGCGCAAGGTGCGTTCAATGTCGGGACGCAATGGTACCCGATCCATTATCGCTGCGAGGTCGATATGGACAAATATCTGGTGACGGGCTTCCGTTATGCGATCGGTTCGAAATTCACCGCAGAGCAGGTGAAAAAGATCGGGTTGGTTGCCGATTAGAGGCTGCGTCGCACTGCTTGCGACGCTGGCCGTTCCAGACCTTCGAAATCACTATGCGGGAACAGGCTTTCCGACCAGCTTGCCGATCGAACCCAGCAAGGAATCCTCATCGTATGGTTTGCGAACGACGGGCACATGCGCAAATTCAGGCGGGATCATGATGCCATCGGCATAGCCTGTAGCGAACATGAACGGTATGTCGCGACGAAGAAGTTCATAGGCCACCGGAATGGATGTGTCGGTGCCGAGGTTGATGTCGAGGATGGCGACATCCGGCGACAGACCCTTCAACTTTTCCAAGGCCATGGCTGACGATGTGGCGGTCTCAATGCTGGTTACGCCATGGGCTTCCAGCATGTATTCAACGTCCATTGCGATCAGCATCTGATCTTCGACAAGAAATACGCGCAATGATTCCTCCGCAGCAAAAGGTTTGTAGTCCGGCTGGTCCGCTAAAATCAGTTCCTGACTGACGGGCGAAGGACCGGCGCTGACATGACGGGCAGGCAGGATGATCTCCGCCTCGACACCATTAGGCTGGTAAGTGACCCGGCTTTTCCCACCGAGATCGTAGGGAACGCTTCGGCTGATGAGCGCTGAGCCGAATCCGGTTCTCGTAGGTGGCGTGATGGTGCCCTTCAACAATTCGCGCCATGAGATGACGCAGTCGCCGACATCGTTGAGTTCCCAGTTGATGGTAAGCTTTCCGCCAGCCTGCGCGAGTGCACCATATTTTGCGGCATTCGTTGCCAGCTCGTGGAGAACAAGCGCCATGACGGAAAATGCACGCGAATCCAGAAGCACATTCGGTCCATGCGCTTCAATTTCGCTGTCGGGCGAGCGGTGAGGGGAAAGTTCGGCGTCGAGCAGATCCCGTAGCAGGCCGCCGCCTTCGCCACGCACGACCTGATCATGGGCGAAGGACAGGGCCTGAATACGACCCTTCAAGGCGGAGACATATTGCTCCAGCGTTCGGCCTTCCTGGGTGGGATTGCCGACAAGCGATTTGATGATGGCGAGGACATTCTTGACGCGGTGGTTCAGTTCTTCATTCAGCATACGCTGACGCACTTCTGCCTGCGCGCGCTCACCGGCCATCAGTTCGCTGTGGCGGAAGGCAACCTCGACAAGCGCAACACGTGCGGCTTCGGCAATCTGGCGGTCTTCCTCGGTCCAGGGCTGAGCCTGCTTGTGAACGGTTTCCTTCCACAGCGCAAAACTTTTTCTCGGCGTCAAACGGTCACCAAGCGGCCCGGTATCATATGACTTGTCCGGGTTTCCCGCCCAGTTGAGCGTTTGCACCAGCTCCCTGCGGAAGAACATCAGATAATCGTTCTTGACCTGCGAAAGCGGCACGGTGAGAAGGCCAGCAATATCTCCGCAAAGATGCTCTGCTTCTGGAAGATGATTGAACAAGGCGTGGGTTGCCCAGACGCGTCCCTCGGAAATCGAGCTGACCAGACGGCCCAGCTGTGGGGCCATCGCATCCGGCGGCACTGCGCCGACGCTGTACCAGCGTTCATTCATCCATACGCCGACGCCATCGCAGGGAAGCAGCCTGCTGAAATCCGGCAGATTTTCCACCAGCAATTCTTCAATGTTGTTGTGATGGGCAGCGAGCCGCAGGAACTTGTCCAGAGAGGCATGGGCATCCTGGGCGGTTGCCAGTTTTTTCTTCTGCTTCAACGCCTGCAGGTGAAGAGAGAAGAACTCTCCAAACATCTCTGCCGCAATGCGCATCGGCATTGGCAAAATGCGCGGAGAATAATGGTGGCAGGCAATCAGCCCCCATAACTGCCCGTCATTGATAATGGAAATGGACATGGAAGCTGCGACACCCATGTTGCGAAGATATTCGCAATGGATGGGTGAGACGCTGCGCAGATGCGAAAAGGACAGATCCAGTGGTTCGCCCGAGACATCCAGAACGGGTTCTACGGGAACGCGCGCGCCGTTCGAATCCGAAATGATGCGCAATGTGTTCTTGAGATAGAGCGTCCGTGCCTGCTGCGGAATGTCGCTTGCGGGAAAATACTGGCCGAGGAAGCTCTCGAGATGAGGCTGCTTGGCCTCGGAGATAACCTTTCCGGCCCCGTCCTGCTCGAAGCGATAAATCATCACCCGATCATAGCCAAGGATTGCCTTTACAAGTCTCGTGGTGCGCGAGATCAGACTATCGACATTGTCAGCTTCGCGGATACGATCGATCATCAGCTGGGCGGTATGGAGCGGCTGTGCCTCGTTGCTTGCCGGTTCGAGCTCGATGATAGCGACCGACTTGTACCGGTGAATGGCAACGTCGAACGTCTTGCCGCCCTCCAGTTCCACCTTGGGCAGCATGGCTGGACGGCTGCTGTTGGCCGTCACCGTCAGCGCGTTGCGAAGATCGTGCACCACGTCATTGCCAAGCAGTTGTTCGATTGGCTTGCCGAGAATGTCCCCGGAGACACCCAGCACAGCGTCGCAATTCAGCGAGTGACGCAGCACTGTGCGCATCGCGCTGTCGCAGGCGATGAGACAACCATGCGGTTGGATGAAACCGGGGATGTGGATAGGCTCTCGGTCGCAGTTGGTGAGATCTACCTGCTGGACTTGCGACGTCATATAGTGGTCTTTCGATAGAAAACTGAGATAGAGGTCGAGCGGTCTAATAAAGTGATTTCTGTTAAAAGTTTTCTATGGCGAAAGAGAGTCGGAACAGAGTTGCTTGCAAGGTTGTTCTGTACATCGAAATATTCGTACATTCTACAAGCTGTTCCCTTTGTGCGCCGCTTTGTCCGTCAGTAAAAGACGAAAAACGCACATAATATCGCGTGATTTCGCCCAACGTGTATTGAGGCAGTTTGGTTCCCAGGAAAGTGAAGTTTTAGTGCCACAAAAATTGCTGACAATAACGACGAAAGGGCAGGGTCTCTACGAGTTTACCGAAGAAGCCAAGGCCTTTGTCAAATCATCATCCGCGAAAGAGGGCTTGTTGACGCTTTTCGTGCGGCACACATCCTGTTCCCTGCTGGTGCAGGAAAACGCCGACCCGGATGTCCAGCGAGATCTGAAGACATTCTTTGCAAGGCTTGTTCCTCCCTCGAACGATCCTTCGATGGCCTGGGTTATCCACACCATGGAAGGCCCTGACGACATGCCCGCCCATATCAAATCGGCTTTGACGCAGGTTTCGATAGGCATTCCCGTTTCTAGCGGCACACTGGCCTTGGGTACCTGGCAAGGCATTTACCTCTTCGAACATAGGAACCACCCCCATGATCGCCAGATCATCATGCATCTTTCTCTGTGAATGATTGCGCGCTTATATTTCGTTTCAATCATGAACGCGGGCTGAACAATCAGTTCTGAAAACGTTCACATGGCGCATCCTATCGTCTGGCCAATCGACCGGGCATTCCGGCGAATGTCGAGAAACGGAGTATGATCATGATTGGCACATTTGCAAAAGCTGGCCTTGCGGCCCTTATCGCCCTTGGCGGCATTTCTGCGACAGCTTCAACGGCTTCGGCCGGACCTGACGTTCGCTACGGCATCTACGTTCAGGACGGTTATCGCCATGGTGGTCCGGGCTGGGGTCGTCCCGGTCGTGATCGCGACCGTTGTGCTCCCTGGCTTGCAGAAGAAAAAGCCAGCCGCATGGGCCTGCGCCGGGCGCGCGTAGTAGACGTTTCCCCACGCCGCGTTGTTGTCGCCGGTTTTGACCGCCGCGGCCGTGACCGCGTCGTTTTCGCCAATGTCCGCGGCTGCCCTGTCATCCGCCGCTAACGGTAAACCAGACCGACGTCTAGAAAAATCAATCCCCTCGCCGTGGACTTGCGGCGAGGGGATTTTTGCATTCGCTGGCGCAGGCGCCGCCGGGGCGCCTGCTTAGTCTTTTATTGCTCCAGCGCGAATGTCACATTCACATTGATCTTGTAGCTGTTTTCGCCTGCTGCGACGGGAACGCTGTCAGCTTTCTCCATGGCAGCGGCGCGCATCATGGTCTGTGGCACCGGCATAGGGCGTTGCATGTTTTCGTTGATCTCCAGAATGCGGCCAAGCTTGACGCCGGCGGCTTCTGCCAATGTCTTGGCCTTGGAGATGGCGTCTGCCACCGCTGCCTTGCGGGCCTCAGTTACCGTCGCTGCCGGGTCGTCATTGGTAAAGGCTATGTCGCCGCCCTGGTTGATGCCGAGCTTTACCGAGCTGTCCATGATATCGCCAAGCTTGGCAAGATCGCGAACCCGCACGGTCAGGCCATTCGTAACCTGATAGCCGGTGATTTCTGGCGGAACGTATACGCCATCCTTGGGCTCGAACTGCTTGTAGATGGGCTGGACGGAGAAGTTGGATGTCTGCAGATCCCTGTCTGCGATGCCTGACGATTTCAACGCAGCCTGAACTTCGGTCATCGCCTTGTTGTTCTCAGCAAGAGCCGCCGCAGCCGTATCAGCCTGCTTCATGACGCTGAAAGTCAGAACAGCCATATCGGGCGCAACCGCCGCATCGCCCTCACCGGAAACACTGATGACCGGGTCCCGTCTGGCATTTTCCTGTGCTGAAGCGGCCATCGGCAAAGCCGTCAATGCCACGAAAGCGCACAAGGCCAGAGAATGGGAGCGGGTGCCTGCACCCTTTTTCGAACCACGAGAAAACAGCGAAGAAACGCCGCCTCCCGCGGCGGGGCCTTCAATTATTTCACATTTGCGGTGATTTGGCCCTGATTTTGAAGTCATTGAGTTTCCTCTTATTTAGCGTCAACGAGGCATATGTCGCAGCAGATTATGTAGCTAATGCGGCATAGTGCACAGCTCCAACGCATCGATGGCTTGTCGCCTTCAAAAAATTGCGTTAAAGCCAGTTCCGCGCCGGGTTGAACCATTGCAACCGCGCATTCCAAACAGCGTTCACGCTTCTGGAAGGGCCTGTAGCTCAATGGTTAGAGCCGGCGGCTCATAACCGCTTGGTTGGGAGTTCGAGTCTCTCCGGGCCCACCATTTATCTTGTCGGCGACTTGGTTTTTCCAGCTTTTCATGCTCTGGACGGAAAAAAGATCTCCCCGCGGACGCGAGCCTTCCTTCTTCGATGCGTAAGCTTCTCCCTCGTGTTCGAAGTGACAGCACGTCTTGGTTGAGCTAAGGCGTATGGTTCCACAGGCGCCTTACCGTGGTCGGTAGAGGTTAGATGCAAGTGTATCTAGGAGTTTCTCGATGAGTGTGATGGTTGGTAGGCGCAAGGTCCGGTCCGATGCGGTCGGGATTTTGATCGGGGTCGCCCTGGTTTCGCTCGTGGCTGTTGCCGGACGGAACATTCCGTTGCCGGGGCTCGATGGGGCATTGTTGACGTCATGGGTTGGGCAGGGTGGGCTTCCCTCGCAGCTTTCCATTCTTGCGCTGGGTGTCACGCCTATCCTTTCAGCTTTTGCACTAGGGCAGGTGATCCGCCTGCTTTTTCCCAGTACGGATGGGAGCATTAGTCTTGCCGTCTGCGAGGCTGTGCTGGCAATGTTGATTGCGGTAGGGCAAGCCTACAGCGCCGCGCGTGGTCTGGATGCCATGGGGTACCTGGGAGACCAAGGCTCTTACGACTTTTTCAGCGTTATCGCAGCTTTGGTCGGGGGAGTGGCCGTGCTGCTGTTCCTGTCGAGACAGGTGGTTTTGCCGGGGTTGCTAGCGGGATTGTGGATTTTGTGGCTTCTGCCCGCCTTCCTTGACCTTCCATCCAATATTTTGGCCAGCGTTGACATGGCAAGGACGGGTGCTGCATCCGGTACGCAGTTTTTTGAGGTGCTGCTTTTCACGATTGCTGTCGCTGCTCTGAGCGCGTTTGTCGTCATGGCGGTGTTACGCCACTACCGGCATTGGGTAGCTGGTCACACGGATGCAAAGCGCTTGTTTCCTTTGGCAATTGTCGTGTGGCCACCACTTCTGGCCGCGATTGTCGGGAGCTATCTTCTTGTCCCGCTTGCCTTGTTTGCTCCGAACGCTGTTCTGCAGAGTTCGCATATGGGCGCCTATTTCACAGGTGTGACCGCAATCCTCGTGCCGCTCCTTGTCCTTGGCTACGGGTGTCTGTTTGACAGACGCGGTCTTTCTCTGCCGTCGTCATTACTGCTGCTGATTGCCGCGACGCAGATTGTCGCCATACTCGGCACCGAGTTTGCGATAAACAAGATGCTGCTGGTGTTGCCGCTGAATGGTACCACAATTCTGGTCGCTGTGGCGGTCTGCTGCGCGCTTATCGATGCCTGTTTGTCTGCACCTCATGCGGAGCGGACCGACAATCCTGCCTGATCACAGGAAGGTGTGCAAAGTTGAGGTGGGGAGGTGTCGGCAGCCGCTGCCCGCTCAGTCTTGACGTGACGCCTTGACATGACCTCTGGCCAACCGCATCTGTGAATAGAGCGCGACTGCTGGGAGGGTATCAGCTTGAAAAGACTTTTTGGCGACATAATCAGGCCGCGCCACACATGATTGTCGGCGTTGTCCTCTCCGTAGCTTTGCTTGTCTTTCTGATCATTTACCCCAGACATTTGAAGCCGGTTGTGATTGGTTTCGCTGTTATCTGGTCTGCCACGGCTGCCTGGGTGTTGTTCGACTGGCTCCGCTCCGGCGAGAGACTTGAAGCTATCGTTGCCACAGCAGCCTATGATGCCACCTGCACCGAGGAGGGCGCTCCGCTACGGGTTACGTTCCAGAACACAAATGACGTTGCAGTTAGACGGCTGACCTACACGCTCGAGGGTTTTGAAGCGGCCTTCCGTGCCTCGGTGTCATTCGATCCTTATCAGGTCAGCGAGCGGCGGTTGGAAGCGCATGAAAGCTATGGGGCGTGTCGGCCTTTTCGGCTGCGCAACAACGAAAATGTGGACCCGAAAACGCTGGAATGGCGCGTAACGATCAATTCCGCGGAATTTGATTAATCTGACGTAAGGCCCAAAAGCGTAGTCTTTGAGGGTGGCTTCACGGTTTTTTGAAGCGCCACGGTTGATACAGAACACGCGCTTATAGGAACGGGTTTGCAGCGGCTTAAGGGGAAAGCGTACGGATTTTCCTTATTTACGACAGCGCTCTTACAACCTTGGAGCCATTGCATCGGTTGGATCGTAGTGCCATTTGAACAGCAATTCTTGAAATTTTCCAGAAGGTTTGCGTTTTGTTATCTGCGTCCAAAGTCCTGAAAATTGCCTTGCTTTGCTTCCTGGCGGTTCCCGCCACGGTCGGCGCGCACATGGGTATCAACCAGTTGACCGGCAACTTCCATGAAGTCCTGCCCGGGGAGCTTTACCGATCCGGCCAGCCGAGCGGCGCAGACATTTCCAAATATGCGCAGCAATTCGGCATCAAGACCATCATCAATCTGCGCGATGAAAAGCGTGAGAGCTGGTACAGGGAAGAGGCGGCTGCCGCCCAATCGAGCGGTGTGCAGATGATCGATTTCCCGATGAGCTCCAGCAAGAAGATGCGTCAGGATCAGGCCGAAGCGCTTGTCCGCATCATGAAGGATGCGCCCAAGCCCGTGCTGATTCATTGCGAACATGGGGCCAACCGCACAGGGCTGGCGTCCGCCATGTATGTTGGGGCCGTGGCCAACAAAAGCGAGAATGCAGCGGAATTCCAGCTGTCACCATTTTACGGCCATGTGCCGATCCGGGGCGTGGGCCGTTACGAAATGTATCAGTCCTGGGACGATTTTGAGGAAACGCTGGGCTTCTGATTAAGCCAAGCGTCTCCTACGGATGTGTTTAGAAACGTCCGCCCTTGTCGCCAATCACTTTCGTCAGGCTGCCATCTGCCGGGAAAAGCGGAATGAGGCAGGCCTGAAGCGCGTGGTAGATGTCGCCCTTGCCGGGGAAGATCGTGTTGGCGGGAACCAGATCGTCCGTCAATTCCTCATGCCAGCCGCCATTCTCATGGTCGAGGAAGCTGTTCGCAATGGTGCTCCAGACGCGCCGATAGCTGTCTTCATAGAATTCGTCAGCGGGAAGATGTTCGTTAAGGAAGTGGGCGGCACCAGCCGCTTCGCACATCGGCCACCAGAGTTTCTCGCGCTTGGCAGGCACATTGTCCCAGCCCAGCGTGTAGAAGAAACCACCTTTTTCCCTGTCCCAGCCGACCGACATTGACTGAACGAACAGCGATTTTGCGGCTGTCGGCATCCATTCGTGCTTGCGATCACCGAGAACCCAGAGCTGCAGGATGAGGCGCGCCCACTCCAGCCAGTGCCCGGGCGTTGAGCCAGACGGGCGGAACATTTCGTTGCCGCGATAATCCTTGTCCAGCACCCAGTTTTCATCGAAATGTTCCGGCACCCGGAAATCCAGCGCCGCTGCGGCTCTTCTGATGATGAGATCAGCGATGCGTTCTGCCTTCTGCAGGTATTCTCTGTCGCCAGTGGCTTCAAAAGCGGCCATCAACGCTTCGGTCAGATGCATGTTGGAATTCTGGCCGCGATAATTTTCGATAGGCGACCAGTCTCGATAGAATTCCTCATTGATCGCGCCGAATTTCTCTTCCCAGAACTTCGTTTCGATAATCTCGGTAATATCGGCAAGCATCTTGTCGGCCAGCGGATGGCCGACGCTTTTCGCCGAGGAGGCGGCGAGCAGAACAAAGGCGTGGCCATATCCCTGCTTGCTGGCATCCACCGGACCGGTTTCATCCACCTGCCAGAAATAGCCGCCATGCTCGCCGTCACGGTGGTTGTTCCACAGATAGGTCATTCCGTGGTCGATGATATCGCCGCAGCCGGGACGGCCGAGCAGATGACCGATGGAAAAGCAATGCACCATGCGCGCTGACATATGAATGCCGCGCACGGGGTTGTCGGGTTTCAGCGGCGCGCCTTGCCGGTCGAGGTCGAAAAAACCGCCTTTGGGGTTGATGGCGCGATACTGGAAGAAGTCAAACAGACCTTCTGCCTGCTTTGCCAGCCACTGGCGATGCCAGGGCAGGGTGCTCCAGCTGGTTTTAGGGTGGTCCGCCTCGGTCATTTCAACCTCCTCATGAATGCACTGCGATGAATTCTCTATATCTTTAGGTCGTAACGGTGTCATCCATAACGAAAATTTCGTACCCTTGCGGTAGAAAGTTGTAACGCCATGGCGTCGCGGCCATATATTGACATAAAGATATCTTTATGTGACTTGGATTTGCAAATCAGCAAAGAGAATGAGGAGTGTGCCGATGTTGGATAATCTGTTTGGTCCTGTAGGGGACAAGCAAGACGGCGCTGAAATTCTGAAGGCGCTTCGTGCGGCCGCGCAGGAACGTATCCTCATTCTCGATGGCGCCATGGGCACGCAGATCCAGGGGCTTGGTTTCAACGAAGACCATTTCCGGGGAGATCGCTTTCTTGGATGCGCCTGTCATCAGCAGGGCAACAATGACTTGCTGATCCTGACCCAGCCGAATGCCATTGAAGAAATCCATTATCGCTATGCCATGGCAGGGGCCGATATTCTCGAAACCAATACCTTCTCGTCCACGCGCATTGCGCAGGCTGATTACGAGATGGAAGGCGCTGTCTATGACATGAACCGCGAAGGTGCGCTGGTCGTTCGTCGTGCCGCCCAGCGCGCGGAGCGCGAGGATGGCCGTCGGCGCTTCGTGGCAGGCGCCATTGGGCCGACCAACCGCACAGCCTCCATTTCGCCAGATGTGAACAATCCCGGTTATCGCGCCGTCAGCTTCGATGATCTGCGGGTGGCCTATGGCGAACAGATCGATGGTCTGATCGACGGCGGTGCCGACCTTATCCTGATCGAAACCATTTTCGATACGCTGAACGCCAAGGCAGCGATCTTCGCCTGCGAAGAGCGTTTCGCTGCCAAGGGCATTCATCTGCCTGTGATGATTTCGGGCACGATTACCGACCTTTCGGGCCGCACGCTGTCTGGACAGACGCCGACTGCTTTCTGGAATTCCGTGCGCCACGCCAACCCCTTCACCATCGGCCTCAACTGTGCGCTGGGTGCCAGCGCGATGCGACCGCACCTTCAGGAATTGTCCGAGGTTGCCGATACATTCATCTGTGCTTACCCCAATGCGGGCCTGCCGAACGAATTTGGTCAGTACGACGAGACGCCCGATATGATGGCAGCGCAGGTGGAGGAATTCGCCCGCGAAGGTCTCGTCAACATCGTTGGCGGCTGCTGTGGTTCCACGCCGGAGCATATCCGCGCTATTGCCGATGCCGTTGCCGGCCACGCGCCGCGCAAGGTGCCGGAGCACCGCTCTTTCATGTCGCTGTCTGGCCTTGAGCCCTTCACGCTGACCAAGGACATTCCCTTCGTCAACGTGGGCGAGCGCACCAACGTCACCGGCTCTGCCAAGTTCCGCAAGCTCATCACGGCTGGCGACTATACGGCAGCACTTGCGGTTGCCCGCGATCAGGTGGAAAACGGCGCGCAGATCATCGACATCAACATGGATGAAGGCCTGATCGACAGCCAGAAGGCGATGGTCGAATTCCTCAACCTCATTGCCGCCGAGCCGGATATCGCCCGCGTGCCTGTGATGATCGATAGTTCCAAATGGGAGATCATCGAGGCTGGCCTGAAATGCGTTCAGGGCAAATCCATCGTCAACTCCATCTCGCTGAAGGAAGGCGAGGAGAAGTTTCTGGAGCAGGCGAGCCTCGTGCGCAATTATGGCGCGGCTGTCGTCGTCATGGCGTTTGATGAAGTGGGTCAGGCCGACACCTATGAGCGCAAGGTGGAAATCTGCACCCGCGCCTACAAGCTGTTGACCGAAAAGGCAGGCATTCTGCCCGAAGACATCATCTTCGACCCCAACGTCTTTGCCGTCGCCACCGGCATCGAGGAACACAATAATTACGGCGTGGATTTCATCAATGCCACCCGCACCATCCGCGAAACCATGCCGCTGGTGCATATTTCCGGCGGCGTTTCCAACCTGTCCTTCTCCTTCCGCGGCAATGAGCCGGTGCGCGAAGCCATGCACGCCGTGTTCCTTTACCACGCCATTCAGGCGGGCATGGATATGGGCATCGTCAATGCAGGCCAACTGGCTGTCTATGAAAGCATCGACCCGGAACTGCGCGAAGCCTGCGAAGACGTGGTGCTGAACCGCCGTGCCGATGGCACCGAACGGCTGCTTGAAGTGGCGGAGAAATTCCGGGGCGGTCCGGGCCGTGAAGCCAAGGTGCAGGATCTGGCCTGGCGCGAATTGCCGGTTGAAAAGCGTCTCGAACATGCGCTGGTCAACGGCATCACCGAATATATCGATGCAGACACGGAAGAAGCGCGCCTTCAGGCGGCCCGCCCGTTGCATGTCATCGAGGGACCGTTGATGGCGGGCATGAATGTCGTGGGCGATCTCTTCGGCTCCGGCAAGATGTTCCTGCCGCAGGTGGTCAAATCCGCCCGTGTCATGAAACAGGCCGTGGCCGTTCTTCTGCCCTACATGGAAGAAGAAAAGCGCCTGAACGGCGGCGACCAGCGTCAGGCCGCAGGCAAGGTGCTGATGGCGACCGTCAAGGGTGACGTGCACGATATCGGCAAGAACATTGTCGGCGTTGTTCTCGCCTGCAACAATTACGAGATCATTGATCTCGGCGTCATGGTGCCCGCCACGAAAATTCTGGAGACGGCCATTGCGGAAAAGGTCGATGTGATCGGCCTGTCCGGCCTCATCACACCATCTCTGGACGAGATGGTGCATATGGCCACCGAGATGGAGCGTCAGGGCTTCAATATTCCGCTTCTTATCGGTGGCGCGACGACCAGCCGCGTCCACACAGCGGTCAAGATCCATCCGCGTTACGAGAAGGGTCAGGCGATTTACGTCACCGATGCATCGCGTGCGGTTGGCGTGGTTTCGGCCTTGCTGTCGGAAGATCAGAAGCCAGCCTATATCGAGGGCATCAGGGCAGAATATGCCAAGGTGGCCGATGCCCATGCGCGTAATGAACGTGAAAAGCTGCGTTTGCCTTTGGCACGTGCGCGCGCCAATGCACAGAAGGTTGATTGGTCAGGATATCAGCCGGTCAAGCCGCAGTTCCTGGGCACTAAGACCTTTGAGACATACGACCTTGAGGAATTGGCCAAGTACATCGACTGGACACCATTCTTCCAGACATGGGAAATGAAGGGCCGTTACCCTGCCATTCTAGAGGATGAAAAACAGGGTGAGGCGGCGCGTCAGCTCTTTGCCGATGCACAGGCCATGCTGAAGAAAATCATTGACGAACAGTGGTTCCGCCCACGTGCCGTCATCGGCTTCTGGCCCGCCAATGCTGTCGGAGATGATATCCGCCTGTTTACCGATGAAACTCGCGCGGAAGAACTGGCAACCTTCTTCACGCTTCGCCAGCAACTGTCCAAGCGCGATGGCCGCCCCAATGTTGCGCTGTCGGATTTCGTCATGCCGCAGGATGCTGGCACCACTGACTATGTCGGCGGCTTCGTCGTCACGGCCGGTATCGAGGAAGTGGCAATCGCCGAACGCTTCGAGCGCGCCAATGACGACTACTCCTCCATTCTCGTCAAGGCCTTGGCAGACCGCTTCGCCGAAGCCTTTGCCGAGCGTATGCATGAGCGGGTGCGCAAGGAATTCTGGGGCTATGCATCCGACGAGAGCTTCGGTCCGGATGACCTGATCGGCGAGGCCTATGCCGGCATTCGCCCGGCCCCGGGATATCCGGCCCAGCCCGATCACACCGAAAAAGAAACGCTTTTCCGCCTGCTGGATGCAACGGAGCAGACGGGCGTTGTGCTGACGGAAAGCTATGCCATGTGGCCCGGCTCTTCCGTCTCCGGCCTCTATATCGGCCACCCCGAAAGCTACTATTTCGGCGTCGCCAAGGTGGAGCGCGATCAGGTTGAGGACTACGCGCAGCGTAAGGGCATGGCCGTCACGGAGATCGAACGCTGGCTGGGACCGGTGCTCAATTACGTTCCGACCGAGGCGGCGAAAGAGGTCGAGACGGCTGCCTGATACTCCACGCGAGGTCGTTACCGGTCTGATTCCGGTATGGGCCTTTAGTTATTAATATAAAAAAGAAAAAGCGCGGCTCGTTCCGCGCTTTTTTTGTTTCCAGCTGGCCAGAGGCCTCTCGCCTGACCTCACTCAAACCGGTCGATAATGCTGATGCCGCTATCGGTAAACGTGTTCATCGCGGGCAGGGCGGTGACGGCGTCTTTGAGGGTGATGTGGCGGCCGATCAGCTTCTCAGGCGAGAGCTTGCCGCTGCGGATCATGGCCAGCATGTCGTCATAGCGCCAGGCCTGCATGCCGTGGCTGCCGTAGATTTCCAGCTCGTGGGCGATGACCCGCGCCATAGGGATCTGCGGCATGGAGTGATCCGCCAACATCAACCCGACCTGCACGTGGCGGCCGCGACGGCGCAGATTGCTGATGGAGTTGCAGCAGGTCTGGGGATGGCCGAGCGCATCGACCGAAACATGCGCGCCGCCGCCGGTGATTTCGCGCACGGCCTCGCTCACATCGGCGACTTCGCGGCTGTTGATGGTGGCGGTTGCGCCCAGTTGCCGCGCCAGCGCCAGCTTGTCCTGTGCAATATCGATGGCGATGACCTGCGCGCCAAGCCCCGCGCCAATCATGATGGCGGAAAGGCCAACGCCGCCGCAGCCGTGCACGGCCAGCCATTCGCCACCCTTCAAGCGGCCTTGATCGACTACGGCGCGGAAGGATGTGGCAAAGCGGCAACCGAGGCTCGCCGCCGTATCGAAACCCATGTCTTCTGGCAGATGCACGAGGTTCTGATCTGCGTATTCGATGGCGACATATTGCGCGTAGGAACCCCAATGGGTGAAGCCGGGCTGGAACTGCGTTTCGCAAACCTGCTGGTTGCCGGAGCGGCACTCCTGGCAATGGCCACAGCCGGACACAAAGGGAACGGTGACGCGATCACCCACCTTGAACCGCATGACATTTTTGCCAACGGCTGAAATCACGCCCGCAAATTCATGGCCCGGCACATGCGGCAGCTGGATATCGGTGTCATGGCCCATCCAGCCATGCCAGTCGCTGCGGCAAAGACCCGTTGCCTTCACCTCGACCACCACGCCGCCCGGTGTCGGTTCCGGGTCCGGCAGGTTGGCTATGCGAGGTGCCTCACCGAAGGTTTCGTAAAACAGTGCGCGCATGACTATTCTCCTGAGACGGCTTGAGATCGCGTCCTTTTAGCTGGAAACGATCTAGCCGGATTTCGGAGGACGAAACAGTGCGTCACTCTGCTACAATCATCAAATCTTCTGATGCAAATTTCAGGGTGATGCGCTCGCCAATCGCTGGCGGTGTCTTGCCGGGATCATTGAACATATCGAAGGACAGCGTCGCGCCGCCCACATCCATTCGCGTGCGGATGACCGAGCCGAGGAAGTGGCTGGACGTCACGATGCCAGAAATCGCGACATCGCCGATGCTGGCTTCGCCCAGCGAACCCGCCTCGGGGCGCAGCGCCACCGTTACCTTTTCGCCATCGGCCTTGTTCAGAGGCTTCTTCAGCGAAACCTGCTGGTCGCCAATCCGAATGGTGCTGGTGGAAGCATCCACCACGGTCGCATCGATCAGGTTCAGCGTGCCGACGAAGGACGCCACGAACCGCGTTGCCGGCTTGTTGTAGATATCGAAAGGCGATCCGATCTGGTCGGCGCGTCCGGCATTCATCACCACGATGCGATCGGAAATGGTCAGCGCCTCTTCCTGATCGTGGGTCACGAAAATGGTGGTGATCCCCAGCTTGCGCTGAATGCTGCGAATTTCCTCGCGAAGCGACACGCGGATCTTGGCGTCCAGCGCCGAAAGCGGCTCGTCCAAAAGCAGAACCTGCGGCTTTGGTGCCAGCGCCCGTGCCAGCGCCACGCGCTGCTGCTGCCCGCCAGACATCTGGTAGGGGTAGCGGTCCGCCAGATGTTCGAGATGAATGATGCCGAGCATCTCCTTCACCCGTGCATCGATTTCAGCTTTCGGCTTGCCCGCTATCTTGAGGCCAAAGGCGACGTTCTCATACACATTCATGTTGGGAAACAGCGCGTAGGCCTGAAACACCATGCCGATATTGCGCTGGTTGGGCTTGAGTGTCGTCTGGTTTTTGCCGTTGATAACGATGGAGCCATCGCTCGGCGTTTCGAAACCGGCAATCATGCGCAGGATTGTGGTCTTGCCGCAGCCCGATGGTCCGAGGAAGGAGACGAATTCTCCCTGCTCGATCGCCATGTTGAAATCATGGACGACCTGCACCGAGCCGAAGGATTTTCTGATGTTCTGGAGTGTCAAAAAGCTCATAAAATAAGTCCTCAGGCCTTGGGAGGCGCGCCTTTTTGATAGCGCGAGACGAGTTGGATAAGGCCCAGGCAGCCCCATGTGATGCCGAAGGAAATAACGGCGAGCGCGGCGGGCTCATAGGCGCGGTTGGCACCCAGAAGCTGCATGTAAGGTCCGAAGGCCGGGCGGTTTAGAAGCGCTGCCATGGTGAATTCACCGATGACGATGGCAAAGGTCAAAAACGCGCCCGAGAGAACGGCGACCAGTACATTCGGCAGAATGATGCGGGCAAGAATAGTTGTCCATCCAGCGCCGAGGCTTTGCGCAGCCTCCGTCAGCGTCGTGATGTCGATGGTGCGAAGCCCGGTGTCGACCGCGCGATACATGTAGGGCAGGGCAAGGATTGTATAACCGAACATCAACAGCAGATTGGTGCCTGATGTCGTCCCCGTCAGCGGCAGCCAGCTGGAGGTGTTATAGAGCCTGATATAGCCGAAGACGATGACGATAGCGGGAATGACGAGCGGCAGCAGCGTGATGAACTCGATGACGGGGCGCAGGCCGGGCAGTTTCAGCCGCACCCAATAGGCCGTTGGTACCACAAGCACGACGCCGAAGACGATTGTGACCAGCGCCATCAGGACGGAAAAGCCGAAGGTTTCCTGAAAACGCGGATCGCTGAGAACGACGGCGTAGGCGTCGAACGAATAGACGCCGCGCCGCATCTTCAATGAAAAGTTGGTCATGCCGATGAGCGGCAGGGCGAAATAGAGCAGGCCGAACAGCAGCGCGCCCCATGCGAAGATCCGCTTCATTTCAGCCACCTTTCGCTGCGCGTGCGCATCCAGATGTAAAGCATATTGGCAATGCAGGTCACAAGGATCATGCCGAAGGCCAGCGCGTAACCGAGGTGGGGGTTGCCCAGCACGTCACCACGGATTTGCGCAAACAGCAGAATGGGCACGATGTTGAGCGACGAGCCCGTCAGCGCTATCGCCGTTGCAACAGCACCGAAGGCATTGGCAAACAGCAGCGAGAATGTGCCGAGAATGGAGGGCAGCAGAATGGGGAAGGCCACCATGCGCCAATACTGAAAGCCGCTGGCGCCCAGAATTTCGGCAGCTTCGCGCCATTCGCGCTTCAGGCCATCCAGAGCGGGCGTGATGATGAGGATCATCAGCGGGATTTGAAAGAAGAGGTAGGTAACGGTCAGGCCCCAGAAGGACAGGATGTTGAAGCCCAGAAGGCGCAGATCAAGCCCAACCTGTGTTTTCAAAAACACGGTGACGAGACCGACAGGGCCAAGTGTGGCGATGAAGGCAAAGGCCAGCGGCACGCCAGCAAATTGTGAGGCAACACCGGAGAAGGTCAAAAGCGGCGCGCGAATTCTCTCCGGCAGGCCGCCCAGCACCACGGCGGTCGCCACGCCAAAGCCGATCAGACAGCCAAGGGCTGCAGAGGCGACGCTGATCTTGATGGAAATCCAATAAGCCGAGAGAATGGAGGCGGTGAAAAGCCCCGCAATATTTTCCAGCGTGAAGCCACCTTCCGGCGTCTGAAATGCGCCGATGACGATTTTCATCGTCGGCATGATCAAAAAGAGAAGAATAAAAATAGCAAATGGCAGAACGCCCAGCCACTCCAGCTTCAGGCGACGCCCGGCTGCTGGTCGCGATGGCGCGCCACTAATGTTTGATGACATATCATGTTCCCAAACGCCGCGATCATTGCGGTCTTGTGTCTTATAGACCATCCGCCCCGCTCTTAAGAGAAACGGGGCGGATGGTTCTATGTGTTACTTGACGTTTGCGCCGACGACCTTGTCCCAACCGCCGGTGACGGCAGCCTTGTTGGCATCGACGTCTTCCAGTGTCGGGAAGACAGCCTTTTCATAGGCTGCTGCTGGTGGCAGGGCGTCCAGAAGATCCTTCGGGATCTTGTTTGCCTTTGCCATCGCGTTGAAGCGGATCGGGTGGCAGAAGCCCTTCAACCAGCCAAGCTGACCATCGTCGGAATAGAGGTGCTCCATCCACAGCTTCGCAGCATTTGGATGCGGAGCATAGGCGGAGATGCCCTGCACGTAAACGCCAGCCAGAACGCCCGAGGAAGGCACGACGACTTCTGTCGGCGGGTTGCCGTTCAGCGTCTTTGCCCACGAAAGCGCGTTATAGTCCCAAGCAACGACGATCGGGGTTGCACCCTGTGCCAGCGTACCGGCCTTGCCAATGACGGGAACGAAGTTTCCAGCCTTGTTGAGGTCAGCGAAATATTTCAGGCCAGCTTCGCCAGCAGCCTTGCCGTCCTTGGCGCCAGTGGAAAGACCGGCAGCGAGAACACCCAGAATAGCCTGGTTGGAGGCGCGTGGATCGCCAGCAAGAGCAACCTGACCGGCATATTCGGGCTTCAGAAGGTCGGCCCAATCCTTTGGCGTGTTGGTGACCAGATCCTTGTTCACGAACAGGGACATGACGCCGTAATAATCGCCGTACCAGTAGCCTTCGGCATCCTTCACATTGTCAGGAATTTCGGCCCAGGTGGAAACCTTGTAAGGCTGCAGAAGACCTTCCTTCTTGGCCTGTGGGCCGAAGGCGAGACCAACGTCGATCACGTCAGGTGCCTGTGGGCCCTTATTGTCCTTGTTGGCCTTGATGGCTTCGATTTCGTCAGCAGAGCCGGCGTCCGGGTTCAGCTCATTGACCTTGATTTCAGGATACTTGGCCTTGAAGGAGGCGATAACGTCGCCATAGCCGCACCAGTCGTGGGGCAGGGCGATGGTCGTCAACATGCCTTCCTTCTTGGCGGCAGCGATGAGTTCTTCGCTTGGGGCTGCGGAGGCAATCGCTGTCGAAGCGATGACCAAGGCTGTTGTGAGCGATAGCAGTCGGCGGCTGTGCGAGATCACGGTAGTTCTCCTCTGGTGTCTCATGCGTCTGACGACGCTGTACGTGGGTTGCATGAATGTTATGTGACGGATTTTTCCAGGTGGTTTCCCACCATCGTCATGGTCCCTGCCGTTTTCTTGCCATCATTGCGCCCTCTCGTCGCCATGATATTCGATAAACGACATAAAAAATTCCGCTTGCGCCGTTGCCGGTCTTTCCTGGCGGTACGGATTTCTAGTTTTCTCCCTTTCCCGGCTTTCTGAAAAGCCGCGTCTGTTCGAACAGGTCTTCGAGAGAGTTCATGCGCTGGCGGGTCTCGTCCCAGCCGTTGTTCTGAACTGCCTCAATGAGAGCTTCCACGACAAACAGCGTCACGAC
This sequence comes from Rhizobium sp. Leaf311, assembly GCF_001423445.1. Classification (NCBI taxonomy): domain Bacteria; kingdom Pseudomonadati; phylum Pseudomonadota; class Alphaproteobacteria; order Hyphomicrobiales; family Rhizobiaceae; genus Rhizobium; species Rhizobium sp. Leaf311. Next base: position 724,485 of record NZ_LMNZ01000001.1, read on the forward strand.
AGAGCTGTCCCACGCCGATGGTGCCTCGATGCGCACGCGAAACGTATGTTCTGCGAAGCGCGAAACAGGTGATGTCCACTGGTCGGTAAACAGGAGGATGCGCACATTGTTGTCATGCGCCACCTGCGCCAGCGTTACCATGTCCTGCTCATAGCGGCGGATATCGAACATCACGAGCACGTCGCCCGCATTCATGTTGAGCATGAATTGCGGCCAGGAACTGGAATTGGAGGACATCAGCGCCGTCTTGGGACGGATGACCTGCATATGCGTGAAAAAATATTCCGCAATCGCCCCGGTTATGCGCCCACCGACGAAATAGATGCTTCGCTTGCGGTCCGACAGAAGGGCGGCGGCATTGTCGAAGTCGGCCGTATCGAGGTCGCTCAGCGTGTCGCGCAGATTGTTGGTGATGGCATCGGCAAAGCGGTTAAGGATGTGCAGGCCCGGTGCGTTGCTGGCCCAGCGATCATGCTTGGCAATGGGGTTGGAAATGGTGGCTTCGAGTTCCTGATGCAGCCGCGCCTGAAAATCTGGGTAGCCCTTGAAGCCAAGCTTTTGCACCATGCGTGCCACGGTCGGCGTCGAAACGCCTGCATTTTCTGCAACCGTGGTGATGCTGCCGAGGCCTGAAACCGGATAATTGCCAAGAAGGCTTTCCGCCAGGCGCTTTTCCGAACGCGTCAGGCTCTCATAATGAGCCTGTATCACGTCCGAAACGGTCGCTGCCGAACTGTGCAAATTTTTCCCCTTTCCGGTCTTTTCGCCGGTCTGTTAGCGCTGATTAAGATACGGCGTGCAGACGGAGTCAATCGAAAAAATGAAGAGAAAATTTCAAAATACCGTTTGACACTTTGGGCTATGTGAAGAATTCTCTTCGGGCTGTTGGGGAGCAGCACTTGCATAGGGGATTGGGCCATGACGGTGCTTTCGCAGTTTTTCACCGGTAACGAGGCGGAGCCTGTTGCGGTGGAAAACAGCTCAGGAAAAGGCAGTGTGCTGCTTGTTTGTGAACATGCTTCGCAAACATTGCCCGCTCGTTTCGGCACATTGGGTCTGGGTAGCGATGTCCTGCAAAGCCATATCGCCTGGGATCCCGGCGCGCTGGCTGTTTCCCGACTTCTGTCTGAGAGCCTGGATGCAACGCTGGTTTATCAGCGATATTCCCGCCTGGTCTATGATTGCAATCGTCCGCCGGAATCGCCTTCGGCCATGCCTGTTGTGAGCGAAATCTATGATATTCCCGGCAATGCGGATTTAAGCGATGCGGACCGTTATGCCCGCACTTCGGCTCTTTACATTCCGTTTCATGATCGCATCAGCCAGCTGATCGCAGCGCGGGATCAAACGGTTCTAGTAACGATACACAGCTTTACGCCCGTCTATCACGGTAAGCCCCGCACGGTTGAAATAGGCATTCTGCACGATGCGGATACACGGCTGGCCGATACCATGCTGGCCCATGCAGGGGGCTCATCGTTCAAGGTCGAGCGCAACGCGCCCTATGGCCCTGAGGATGGTGTCACCCATACGCTGCGCCTGCATGCACTGCCGAGCGGGCTGTTGAACGTGATGATCGAGGTCAGAAACGACCTCATACAGGATGAAAAGGGGCAGCGCGCCGCTGCCGATTTTCTACACGGGCTTCTGGTGGCGGGGATTGCCGCTGAGGCCGAATAATTCGTTTCGCGGTGTTTGTTCGCGGAACAGGAATGGCGCTGCACCGTCAAGAATGCCGAATAATCGGCACGGGTGCAGCGTGGGAACAGCAGATGAGCATGGCGTGGTCGGGTGTTCCATCACGCCGAAACTGGGGCAAAATCGGCCATTCCGGCTGACAGCCTGTTTTTCTTGATCAGGAGAGAACGGCATAGACAGTTCATCATCAGGCGTCAGCTACAAGAAGGCTGATGCATCCTATTTCGAAAAAAGAGGGCTCTCGCGTTACGCGGGCGTCTGGTCGCTCTGGGCGCTCGGCGTCGGTGCGGTCATTTCTGGCCATTTTTCCGGCTGGAACTTCGGCTTTGCCACCGGCGGCTGGGGCGGCATGCTGGTTGCGGGCATCATCATCGCCATCATGTATCTGGGGCTCACATTTTCCATCGCGGAAATGAGCCCGGCACTGCCGCACACCGGTGCGGCCTATTCCTTTGCCCGCACGGCCATGGGCCCATGGGGCGGCTTTATCACCGGGCTTTGCGAGAACGTCGAATATGTTCTCACCCCCGCCGTCATCGTCACCTTCATCACGGCCTATGTGAACTCCATTCTGGGGCTTGATCCCGTTTATTCGCCGCTCTTATGGGTGCTGTTCTACGCCATCTTCCTCGCGCTAAACGTCTACGGGCTTGAACTATCCTTCAAGGTAACGCTGGTTATCACGCTGATATCGCTTGCTGTTCTCGTCTTCTTCTGGATCAGCGCCATCCCCAACATGGATTTCTCCCGCTGGGCGCTCAATATCGGCGTCGGCCCGGATGGTGCGGCGGTGGAACTTCCCGAAGGCAACGGCTCCTTCTTCCCCTTCGGCATCTCCGGCGTTCTGGCCACGCTGCCCTTTGCAGTCTGGCTGTTCCTCGCCATCGAGCAGCTTCCGCTGGCGGCGGAAGAATCTGTCGATCCCAAGCGCGATATGCCCAAGGGCATCATTCTCGGCATCATCACGCTGATGATTTCGGCCTTCATGATCGTGCTGCTCAACCCATCGCTGCCCGGCATCGGCGCGTTCCATCTCGGCTCGTCGTTGGAGCCGCTGCTGTATGGTTTCAAGGCTGTCTATGGTGATGGTGGCGTGGTTCTGCTTGGCTTTGTTGCTCTTACCGGCCTCATCGCGAGCTTCCACACCATCCTTTATGCGCAGGGTCGCCAGATCTACTCGCTCTCGCGGGCGGGCTATTTCCCGACGGTTCTGTCTGTCACGCACCCCAAGTTCAAGACGCCGCATGTGGCGATGCTCACAGGCGCGCTCATCGGTCTTGCCGTGATGATGATCATCTGGTTTGCGCTGGGTGCGACGGAAGGCGGCAGCATCATCGGCAGCGTGTTGCTCAACATGGCCGTGTTCGGCGCGATGTTCTCATACATCATGCAGGCCATCTCCTTCATCATGCTGCGCCGTAATCTGCCGGATATCGAGCGGCCTTTCCGCTCGCCGCTCGGCATTCCCGGCGCGGTGCTCACCATCATCATTGCCGTCATAACCTTGCTCTATCAGGTGCAGGACCCGAACTTCACCAAGGGCGTCATCTGGGTGGCGTTGTGGTTTGCCGTCGCGATTGCCTATTTCGCGCTGGTCGGCCGTCACCGCCTCATTCTTTCGCCGGAAGAGGAATTTGCGCTGGAGCACAAGCAGGCCGCACTCAATGCGGCGGCATCGAAGGCTTGAACCAACTCCAAAGGGCGACCGGCAACGGTCGCCCCATTTGAACAACAGGGAACGAAAACATCATGACGACCTACACATTCGACGAATTGAAAAAGGATGTCGCTGAGCGGCGCATAGACACGGTTCTGGCATGTGTCGTGGATATGCAGGGTCGTCTGATGGGTAAACGGTTTCAGGCTGAGTTCTTCGTGGAAAGCGCCTATGAAGAAACCCATTGCTGTAACTATCTTCTGGCAACCGATATGGAGATGGAAACCGTTCCCGGTTACAAATCCGCCGGTTGGGACAAGGGCTATGGCGATTATACGCTGAAACCAGACCTCTCCACGCTGCGGCGGGTGCCGTGGCTGGAAGGTACGGCACTTGTGCTGTGCGATGCCTATGACCACCACACCCATGCGGAAGTGGCCCATTCGCCCCGTGCCATTCTGAAAAAGCAGGTCGCACGTCTGGAGGCCATGGGCCTCAAGGCTTTCATGGCAACAGAACTGGAATTCTTCCTGTTCGACCAGAGTTTCGAGAACGCCCGTGCTGGCGGCTACCGCGATCTCAACGTCGCAAGCCCCTATAATGAGGACTACCACATCTTCCAGACCAGCAAGGAAGAAGAGGTGATGCGCGCTATCAGAAACAATCTGCAAGCCGCTGGTATTCCGATTGAAAATTCCAAGGGCGAAGCGTCTGCCGGTCAGGTTGAACTGAATGTCCGCTACGCCGATGCCCTCACCATGGCCGACCGCCACGCCATCATCAAGAATGCCTGCAAGGAAATTGCCTGGTCCAAGGGCAAGGCCGTGACCTTCCTTGCCAAGTGGAATTACGAGGCCGCGGGCAGCTCCTCCCACATCCACCAGTCGCTATGGAGCGTGGATGGCAAGACGCCCATGTTCCTTGATAAAAACGGCGAATACGGCATGTCGGATATGATGCGGCATTACGTGGCGGGGCTTCTGGCCCATGCCAGCGAAACGACCTATTTCCTGGCGCCCTATATCAACTCCTACAAGCGTTATATGGCTGGCACCTTCGCGCCGACCAAGGCCGTGTGGAGCCTGGATAACCGCACGGCGGGCTACCGCCTCTGCGGTGCCGATAGCAAGGGCATCCGCATCGAGTGTCGCATTGGCGGGTCGGATATCAATCCGCATCTTGCCATGGCGGCCTTGATTGCGGCAGGTATTGACGGCATCGAGAACAAGTTGGAACTTGAGGCCCAGTTTGAAGGCGATGCCTATGGCGGCAAGAACATCAGGGAGATTCCTAAGACGCTGCGCGATGCGACCGAACACCTCAATGGTTCAAAGATGCTGCGCAGCGCGTTCGGGGATGATGTCGTTGATCACTATGTTCGCGCCGCAAAGTGGGAGCAGGAAGAATATGACCGCCGCATCACCGATTGGGAAGTCGCGCGCGGTTTTGAACGGGCATAACAAAATTTAAAGATATAGAAAGAACCACCATCATGGTCATGATCCAGAATATTTCGCCGATCGACGGTTCGGTCTATGCCGAGCGCGAGGCGATGTCGCTGGACGCGGCACGGGCTGCCGTATCGAAAGTGCGCGCCGCGCAAAAGTCATGGGCGCGCCGCCCCTTGGAAGATCGCGTTCAGCTGGTGTTGAAAGGCGTAGCACGGCTGAATGAGATGGCCGCAGAGGTCGTGCCGGAACTGGCCCATATGATGGGCCGTCCGGTGCGCTATGGCGGTGAGTTCAAGGGCTTCAACGAACGCTCCAACTATGTCGCCTCTATTGCAGCCGATGCGCTGGCGCCTCTGGTCATCGAGGAAAGCGGCAATTTCGAGCGTCGCATCGAGCGTGAAGCCCATGGCGTCGTCTTTGTCATCGCGCCCTGGAACTACCCCTATATGACGGCCATCAACACCATTGCGCCCGCGCTTATGGCTGGCAACACGGTTGCCATCAAGCACGCCGCACAGACGCTGCTGGTGGGTGAGCGCATGGTACGCGCCTTCGTGGAAGCGGGCGTGCCTGAAGATGTGTTCATCAACCTCTTCCTCGATCACCAGACCACCTCGGCGCTGATTTCCGAAGCCCTGTTCAACTTCGTCAACTTCACCGGCTCCGTCGAGGGAGGTCGCGCCATCGAGCGTGCCGCTGCGGGCACTTTCACCGGGCTCGGTCTCGAGCTTGGCGGCAAGGACCCGGGCTATGTCATGGAAGATGCGGATCTGGATGCAGCGGTCGATACGCTGATGGACGGCGCAACGTTCAATTCCGGGCAATGCTGCTGCGGCATCGAGCGTATCTATGTCAATGAAACGCTGTATGACGCTTTCGTTGAAAAGTCCGTCGCCTGGGTTTCCAACTACAAGCTCGGCAATCCGCTTGAGCAGGAAACGACGCTGGGGCCAATGGCCAATAAGCGTTTTGCCAAGGTGGTGCGCCAGCAGGTGGCGGATGCCGTTGCCAAGGGCGCGAAGGCGCTGGTCGATCCAAAACTCTTTGCCGCAGATGATGGCGAAAGCGCCTATGTCGCGCCGCAGATCCTCGTTGATGTCGATCATTCCATGGAGTTCATGATGGAAGAAACCTTCGGCCCTGCCGTTGGCATCATGAAGGTGAAGAGTGACGACGAAGCCATCGCGCGGATGAACGACAGCAAATACGGCCTCACAGCTTCGCTGTGGACGCAGGACGCGGAAAGGGCAGGGCGCATCGGCCGCGAGATTGAAACCGGCACCGTGTTCATGAACCGTGCGGATTATCTTGACCCTGCTCTGTGCTGGACCGGCGTCAAGGAAACCGGTCGCGGCGGCTCGCTTTCGGTCATCGGCTTCCAGAACCTGACCCGTCCAAAATCCTACCATCTGAAGAAAGTCACGAAATGAATATCGTCGCAAACTGGAGCTATCCAACCCCGATCAAGATGGGACGCGGCCGCATCAAGGAACTGGCCGACGCCTGCAAGACGCTGGGCATGAAAAAGCCGTTGCTGGTCACAGACCGGGGCTTGGCCACCATGGCCATCACCGGCCACGCACTGGATATTCTGGAAGAGGCAGGCCTTGGCCGCGCTCTCTTTTCCGATGTCGATCCCAACCCCAACGAGATCAATCTTGAGGCGGGCGTGAAAGCCTTCAAGGATGGCGGCCATGATGGCGTCGTCGCTTTCGGCGGCGGTTCGGGTCTGGATCTGGGCAAGGCCGTTGCCTTCATGGCGGGCCAGACGCGCCCTGTCTGGGATTTCGAGGATATTGGTGACTGGTGGACCCGCGCCAATTCAGATGGCATTGCGCCCATCGTGGCCGTGCCCACCACCGCAGGCACAGGCTCGGAAGTGGGACGCGCCAGCGTCATCACCAATTCCAAGACGCATGTGAAGAAGATCATTTTCCACCCGAAATTCCTGCCCGGCGTCGTGATTTGCGATCCGGAGCTGACGGTTGGAATGCCGAAGGCGATCACCGTCGGCACCGGCATGGATGCCTTTGCCCATTGCCTGGAAGCCTATTCCTCGCCCTTCTTTCACCCGATGAGTGCCGGTATCGCGCTTGAAGGCATGCGTCTCGTCAAGGAATACCTGCCGCGCGCGCATAAGGACGGAACCGACATCGAAGCCCGCTCCAACATGATGGCAGCCGCTGCCATGGGCGCGGTGGCCTTCCAGAAGGGGCTCGGCGCCATTCATTCGCTCTCGCATCCGATCGGAGCGGTCTATAACACCCATCACGGCATGACCAACGCCGTCGTCATGCCCGCCGTCCTGCGCTTCAACCGTCCGGCAATTGAAGAAAAGATCGCCCGCGCCGCCGCCTATCTCGGCATCGAAGGCGGCTTTGATGGCTTCTATAATTATGTGCTGGAGCTGCGCCACGAACTGGGCGTTCCTGAAAACCTGACCGCACTCGGCATCAAGCCCGACCGCGTGGACGAGCTGGCGGCAGAAGCCATCAAGGACCCAAGCTGCGGCGGCAACCCGGTGCCTATGACGCTCGAGAATACCAAGGCGCTGTTTCTGGAGTGCTTCTGAGTTTTTTGAGCGAAGCTAAGAGCGCTCTGCCCACACAATAAAGCCTGGTCCCGCGCGGAAGCGGGGCCACAACCGGCAATAAGTTGCTCCGAATATTCTCAATTCGTTAACCATATTTGTTAACAATGAGGGTGCACCATGATAGTCGCGGTGCGTTGAAGAGCGATGAATTCAGGCTCTGCATATGGGGGGCCACATGCCAGTCATTACTTTTGCAAATACCAAGGGCGGTGCGGGAAAAACGACGGCAGTTCTGCTGCTGGCGACCGAGCTTGCCCGGACCGGTCACCGCGTAACAGTGCTGGATGCCGATCCACAATTGTGGATTTCGCGCTGGTCGGACATGTCCGGCCGCGTCCGCAATCTTTCCATCATCTCGAACGTCACCATGGCATCGCTGGAGACCCACATCCGGGAAAACCGATCCAGCACGGACTGTTTTATCATTGACCTGCCCGGTACAAAAAACCCGCTTCTAACGATGGCGCTGGGAATTTCGGACCATGTCATTATCCCGGTGCAGGGCTCCGCCATGGATGCGCGCGGCGCCGCAGAGGTGCTGGAACATATCGAATATCTGAACGCGAAAATGGGAACGACTATCGATCATTCCGTTGTTCTGACACGCGTCAATCCCATGGTCAGCACGCGCTCCATGTTGCTCGTAAAAGCCCTGTTGGCTGAGAAGAACGTTCGAGTTCTCAACACACCCATTGCAGAGCGTTCAGCTTTCCGTGACATTTTCAATGCTGGCGGCACCCTTGCCCAGCAGGATTGTCACAAGGTCAGCAATATCGACAAGGCAATGGAAAATGTTCGATGCTTCGCCGATGAGGTGATGCGCCTGATGCCTGCGCGCGTCGTGCGCTCGGGTAACATCTTTAGAATGTTCAACCGTCGCGCTGCGTAATCTTCCAACGAGAGATGACGCCCGGTCAAAAACCGGGCGTATTTTTCGCTTGATTTGGAAACGAATGTTTTCTATATCGTAGGCATGACACAGAGCCATCCCCACTCCCTGCAATCTCGCCAACGCGGACGCCCGCGTGAATTCGAAGTTGATGCAGCCATCGACCGGGCAATCGGCGTGTTTGCCGAGCGCGGCTATCACGCGACCTCCGTTGGCGATCTGACGCAGGCAACGGGGCTGACGCAGGGCAGTCTCTACAAGGCCTTCAAGGATAAGAAAGACATCTATATCGCTGCGATTGAGCGATATAAACTTGTGCAGACCCGCCGTTTCGAGGCGGCGCTGGCGCCAGCGCCAAACGGCCGCGAGAAGCTGCGGGCAGCACTCGATTTTTATGCGGATGCATCCACCGGGCAATCGGGTTCGCAGGGTTGCCTGATCGTTGGCGCTGTCGCCGATCTGGCATCTCTGGATGAAGATGTGGCGCGCGTTGTGCGTGGCTCCATGGAAGCGCGTGCGACCATTCTTGCCCGCGTGATCACGGAAGGGCAGGCGGATGGCAGCGTCAGCACCGAAATGGATGCTGTGACCTTGGCCAGAACCGCGCTTTGTATGCTTTACGGAATTCGCGTCGTCGGCAAGACAGCCCCGACGCGGGAGGAACTGGGTGCCGTGGTCGATATTGCGATGAAGCTGTTCGACTGATTTTTAAGTATTTTGGAAATGAATATTTCCAATTTGGAGATGAATATGACAGATACGGTGCTTGCCGCTGAGCCGGCGAGGGAAGAAAGCCTTCCTTCCGCAATGATCTTTCTGCTGGCGTCAGCCTGTGGACTGATTGCTGCCAACATCTATTACGCCCAGCCGCTTGCGGGGCTGATCGGCGCGGAGCTTGGCTTCTCCCCGGAAACGACGGGCCTGATCGTTACCCTGACGCAGATCGGCTACGGCCTGGGACTGCTTTTCGTGGTTCCTCTCGGCGATCTTGTTGAAAACAGGCGGCTGATTGTCACCACGGTGGCAATGGCGATCCTTGCCCTTCTCGGCGCGGCGCTCGCACCCCATGCGGGATTGTTTCTTGTCGCGGTGTTTCTGGTCGGCATCAGCTCCGTCGCGGTGCAGATGATCGTGCCGATGGCTGCGCATATGACACCAGCCGCCATGCGCGGACGCGTTGTCGGTAGCATCATGAGTGGCTTGATGGTCGGCATCATGCTGGCTCGTCCGGTGTCGAGCGTGCTTTCGGAATTCGTCACCTGGCGCGGTGTCTTCGCAATCTCTGCCGCTGTCATGGCTGTGCTGGCGGTAGTGCTGTACCGATTGATGCCACGCCGCGAACCGGACGCACGGCTTGCCTACTCCGCCCTCCTGCTTTCCATGGGCAAGCTTGCCGCCACCACGCGCTTGCTGCAAAGGCGGGCTCTGTATCAGGCCAGCATGTTTTCAGCCTTCAGCCTGTTTTGGACGGTAACGCCGCTTTACCTCAGCAGCCCGGCTTTCAATCTCTCGCAAACCGAAATCGCGCTCTTTGCGCTGGCCGGTGCTGCTGGTGCCATCGCAGCGCCAATTGCCGGACGGATGGCGGATCGCGGATGGACACGTCCCGCAACCTTTGCTGCGCTGACGGCTGGAGCGGTTTCCTTTCTCTTGACGCATATTGCGTCTGAGGGGTCGCATCTGTCGCTGGCTTTGCTGGTTATCGCGGCCATCGTGCTCGACTTTGCGGTAACGACCAATCTCGTCTTGGGTCAACGCGCCATATTCACGCTCGGTGCGGAGTTTCGAAGCCGCCTCAACGGCATCTTCATGGCAACATTCTTCATGGGTGGTGCCGCCGGTTCGGCGCTGGGTGGCTGGGCGTATGCCTACGGTCATTGGGCCGCAGCGTCCTGGCTCGGTTTTGCCCTTCCTGCGGCAGGTCTCGCCCTCTTCCTGACAGAAAGGCGGGCCGGAAAAGCCAGCATCCGTCTCGGGTAAAACGTCTTCGTCAAAAGCACGGACTGGCGCGCGAGCGCCAGTCCTGGTTTGAGCGCCGGACGCTCTTTACATGCCTACGAAAATATCAGGGTTTCGGTGACGATCAGCGGGTCAGATGGGATGCGTCGGCAAGTCCAATCACCGCCCGGCTCCGGAAAAAGTCGTCTTGACGCAAATGCGTAATGCTTCCCGATTTCGCGGGGAAGCTGACAAAGCAACAGGCTTCAATCGGTATCTTCATCCATGCAGCAATGACCATACTCAGCGTGAAGCCGTGGGTAACAATGATCTGGGCTGCGCAGGGGCGAGACACAATTGCTTCAACGCAGGGAAATATGCGGGTTGCAACGTCACGACGTGTCTCCGCACCGTCGATCCCGCAATGGTGATCCAGACGGTCATTGTCAGGCGCGGGTACGTAGCGGGCATCGAGCCACTCCTGCGGCTGTCCACCTGCTGCACCATAGCTGATTTCGCGCAAGGCTGTCGTCTCAATGACATCCAAACTCAAGCGCCGCGCAATGGCCTGCGCCGTTTGTGATGCACGGCGAAGGTCGGAGCTGTGGATCTCAACCTCTCGCTCACCCAGCACCTCCGCCAGCCGCTCGGCTGTGGCCTGCGCATCGCGCTCGCCGCGAAGGGTGAGATCGGTGTCGTACCAGCCGCCCACCTTGTTCTCTACGTGATGGATCGATTCCGTATGGGTGACGACAAAAAGCTCTTTTAAGGTTCCCATCCCGTTTCCTTTTCCGCGAAACAAGCTTTAGACGCAAAAAGGGCTCCATACAGCGACGCGACCGAATTCAACATAGAAAAAGCCCGGCGTTTCCACCGGGCTTTTGCAATTCCAAACCTGCTTATTCGGCAAATTCCACGACCACACCGGGCCTTACCATCTTGGCCAGTTCCGTTGCATCCCAGTTGGTTAGTCGGATGCATCCATGGCTGTTGGTCTTGCCGATCTTGGAGGGCTCCGGCGTTCCATGAATACCGTAGGTTGGCTTCGACAGCGCAATCCAGACAGTGCCAACAGGGCCGTTCGGTCCGGGTGGTATCTGCAGGATCTGCGTGTTTTGCCCCTGCTGGAAATTGATCTTGGGGTTGTATGTATAGCCGGGATTAAGCGCGATACGCTCCACCGTATGCGTGCCGCTAGGCGATGGCGTGTCGGACGAGCCGATGGTCGCGGGATAGGCGGCAATCAGAAGACCAGCCTGGTCATATGCAAAGACCTGCTTGATGCCCTTGTGAGCAACGATACGGGCGACCTGTCCCGTCTTGACTTCGCCAGGGCTGACAACCTTGATGATCGTGCCAGGCACGGTGAAATCGACGCCCGGGTTCAGTTCCTTCAGATAGGTTTCATCCATATGGAACCGCTCTGCCAGGGCTTCCGAGGTCGAGGTGAATGCCAGGGCAGGCAATTGTGCCTTTTCGGCATAATCATCCGGGATGGACGCGACGTAAGGCCCAGCCGCATCCGCTGCGGTGATGGTATAGTCAACGATTGCCATGCCGCCGGTGTTGCGCAGGCGCTCGAGAATATCGTCCGTGTTGTTCGGGTCCAGGCGTTCGCCGGTCATTTCCTGCCAGGCTGCAATCGCCTTGTTGACGTTGTCACCCATCTTGCCATCGATCACGCCCGGTGAAATGCCCTCGCGATCCAGAAAGACCTGCAAGGCGACGATTTCCTGACGCGACCGGTTGACCGGCGCCGTCACGGGCTGATTGCGTTCGATGAGATGGTCTGGCTGCGGCACGGCAGCAACGCTGCTCTCGCCCGGCATCGGCTGGTTCAGCGGCGCACTTTCGACGGCACCCGGGCGTGCGACAGAGCCGGTATAGACGTCCGGTTCACTGCCATCGCCTCTAAATTCGCGATAGTCCTGCACATTGCCATCGCCCCTGTAGCCATAATCGCGCTGAGGTTCGCGATACTGGCCGCCGGGTGCTGGCGGGTAGTAGGTTTCGTTCTGATTATAGTAGGGATCGCGATACGGATCCTGCTGCTGCGCCTGACGCCGTGGCGTTGCCCCGCGCGGCATCTCGGTTGCCACCAGATTGCCATAACGATCATAGTAAACAGTGCGGCCCATCCGGTCGCGGCTGATGACGATGTCACCGCTTTCGGGCATGAATTCGAGCACCCGCCCGTCTGGAGAGACGAGCATTGGCTGTTCACGGTAAACCTGCCCCTGCTGTGCATTGGCTTGAGTTGAAGCCATGAAGGGCGTTGCCGCAACTGCGAGGCAGAACACTGCGTTAATAAAAAGTTTCACGATTCGGCGATCCCATGGGTTCTTGCCCAACACACACACGTTAATCTTGACCCTATTGTGAAAAAGATGAATTCGGGGTTAACGCAATCTTAATTTCCTGACGTCGCGATAGCTTTTGCGTGATCGTTACGTCGACAGGGCAGCGAGGAGTAACCATGCGCGCTTTCCATTCCGGGCTTTCGCCTGTCATCCACCTTGACGAAACATCCGTCCTCGACATCGGCGCATGTGTCGTTGGTGGTGTCGATCTTTCTCCCGGTCGCGCCATACCTGACGATGGTGATCCCCGTATCGATCATTCCCTGGAGGGGTTTCTATTTACATGTGGCCCAGACCACATTCGTCATCCCCAACCGATTGCTGGCAATGCCGAGGGCAAGAAATATCCGCTTCACGGTTCTTTCTCATCACATCCGGCAGAGATCATTGATTGGGTTTGCTCTGATGATAATGCGCGCGCCACCGCAAGGGTTCCAGTCACGCTGGCAGATGGGGGCACGGCCCTTCTGGAGCGGGAATGGCGGATCGACGGATCAACGGGAGAAGTGCAACTGCACGACCGGGTGACCAACACCAGCGACCACGCGCAGCCCGTCTTCCACATGTATCACATGAATGTCGGTGCATGGTTGCTCGATGACGGTGTCCGGCTTTCCGGTGCAATGTTCCAGGAGGGCGGTTTTGGCTGGCGCTTCGGGGATGAGCCGGGAAGCGTTTTCTGCGTGCAGGCTGCGCAGGAGAATGAAGGCGGGCAGGAATGGGCGGAAATGTCCCTCGGCCCGATTGCTGCTGTGGGCGGAAAGACGCTGAAAGTCGCATTCCGCACCGATACGCTGCCCTATCTGCAGATGTGGCGAAACCAGCAGGCACCGGCCAACGTGGTGGGGATAGAGCCCGTATCGCACCGCTGGGTGGACCGCGCCGAGCTCGAGAAATCGGGCGAATTCAACATGCTCCAGCCGGGCGAAAGCCGGACCTATGCGTTGCGCTTCCGCTTTGTCTGAAACGGCAGCAAATTGGAAAGCCGTATCATTGACGCACCGGGTTTAACCCCTTACACCGGTTTCGGATTTAAGCACGACACAGCTTTCAAGGGCCATATGTGTCGGGAATGGAGGGTATGAAGATGGATATCAGGCGTATCGACGACGAATATTCCGTAACCGGCCAGATCAGCGTTGCCGACCTCGACGAGATCAAGGCGATGGGCTTCAAATCCGTTGTTTGCCACCGTCCGGATGGTGAAGAGGACGGCCAGCCGCTGTTTGCAGACATTGCCGAACGCGCGCAGGAACTGGGCATCGCCGTTGCGCATGTGCCGGTTGGCCGGTTTGGCGTGGATGCTGATGCCGTCACCGGCATGGTGGATGCGCTGGACGAATTGCAGCGACCGATGCTAGGCTATTGCCGCTCCGGCGCGCGCTCCACAGCCATTTACGAAAAGACCCACCACCTTCGCGGCTGAAGGTGGGCGTACTACCAAATTCTACGTCATGAACAGGAGTTTAGCATGAGCATCAAGCGTATCGAACCCGGCAAGCGCATGAGCGGCGCAGTCGTTCACGGCAACACCGTTTACCTCGCTGGCCAGGTTGGCGAAGGAACATCGGTAACCGAACAGAGCAAGTCTGCGCTGGCTGAAGTCGATCGCCTTCTGGCTCTCGCCGGATCGGACAAGTCCAAGGTGCTCCAGACCATCATCTACCTCTCCGACATGTCCACATTCGGCGAAATGAATGCCGTATGGGAAGGCTGGATCGACCCCGCCAACCCGCCAGCCCGCGCCACCAGCGAAGCAGCACTCGCTACGCCGGACTACAAGGTCGAGTTCATTGTGACAGCCGCTATCTAAGTGGTTTCTATCGTGATGAGAAAGCCGGTCCTTTTGGGCCGGCTTTTTTGTTTTGTGTTGATGTTGCTGGGGGGTACGCCCACAAACCTTTCTTAATTTTCAATCCCTTGGCGCCCTCAGCTCGAAAGCTGATTCAACGCCTTGCCAAACTGATTCATATCAACCACGCGCTCATCGAACCAAAGCCGCGCAAGATCGCTGGCCGAGGTCAGGTTGATGCCGTCAGGGTCTATCGAGGTGATTTTCCATGCGCCGGTTTTCTTGCCCGCCAGTGCGGCGAGCTTTGAGGCTTCGCCCCTGATGGCGTTGAGGCGGGTGATTTCTGTTTCCGCTGCTGTCATCAATTCGTCTGCGCCGGATAGATCGGTGCGTAGATCAGCTGGCGTAATGTTGCTGGCGTTGCGGGCCGGGCCGCCATTGATCTGCACGCCTTCCACCGTGAGGCGGTAAAGTTGTGTATCGGGCAGGGCGAGGTAGAGCTTGGCCTTGGGGTAGCGGGCGATATAGCGCGCCTTGGCAAGCGGCGCGTCTTCAGCGCCCATCAATTCGGCTGTTCCAACAAGCGTCAGTCTCGGCAGCGTCAGGGCGTCTCCCTTGGAGAAAGCGGCCAGAACCAGCGAGATGCGCGCATCCGCCTCGATGTTGCGGGCATGGAGTGCCAAGCGGGCGGTGAAGAAGAAGGGCGTTCCATCCGGCTCGATGGCGATGTTGGTGGCGGTGTTGTAGGGGTAGCCGCTTTCAGGATCGAGCGTGGCAAGGCCTGCGACGCGGCAGGTGTGCAGCACATCGCGGGCCACGCGGATGGCCTCGAAGGGTGCACCGGCGGAAGGTTCGATTTTTGCGCCACGTGGGGTAATTGCTGCCATGATGCTCTCCGTCTTCTAGCCAGAACGGTTTACATCATGGCAGAGCTATTTCCATTGTCAGATATCAGTTGCCTTCGCGAATTTGCGTCAGCGTGCGGGCAGGGGTGATGGCCTCAGGGTCGAGCTTGATCTCGATGATCGCAGGCTTGCCACTGGCGCGGGCGCGCTCATAGGCCGGGCCGAAATCTTCCGTCTTCTCCACAATCTCGCCGTGGCCGCCATAGGCCTTGGCAAAGGCCACGAAGTCCGGATTGACGAGATCTGTGGCGCTGACGCGACCGGGATATTCCCGCTCCTGATGCATGCGGATGGTGCCATAGGTGCCGTTATTGACGAGAACGGTGATGATGGGCAGGCCGTAACGCACAGCGGTGATGAATTCCTGACCGTGCATCATAAAGCAGCCATCGCCCGCAAAGCAGACCACTTCGCGCTGCGGAAACAGATGCTTGGCGGCGACTGCGGCTGGCAGGCCATAACCCATGGAGCCGGATGTGGGGGCCGACTGCGTGTTGAAGCGGCGGAAGCGGTGGAAGCGGTGCACCCATGTGGCGTAATTGCCAGCGCCATTGGTGAAGATCGTATCTTCCGGCACGTTGGCTTCGATCCAGTCCATGATCGGTCCCATCTGCACCGGGCCGGGGCCGGTCTTTGGTGGGGTGGACCATGTGCGATAGGTCGCGTGCATTGCCGCTGTGCGCTCTGACCAGACAGGGTTTTCAGGCGCTTCCAGGGTGACAAGTGCTTCGACGAATTCGCCGGGGGCGGCACAAATGGCAAGGTCTGGCCGGTAGACACGGCCAAGCTCTTCGGCCTGCGGGAAGACATGCACCAGCGTCTGCGACGGGTAGGGTATGTCGAGCAGCGTATAGCCGGATGAGGGCATTTCCGACAGGCGGCCACCCAGCAGAATGATGAGATCCGATTGCTTGATTTCTTTTGAGAGCGCCGGATTGATGCCGATGCCGACATCGCCCGCATAGGACGGGCTCAGGTGATCAAACAGCATCTGGCGGCGGAAGGAGCAGCCGACCGGCAGCTTGAAACGTTCCGCAAAGGTCTTGAATTGCGCAACGGATTGTTCCGTCCAGCGTGTGCCGCCGAGGATGACCATGGGGCGCTGCGCACCCGCCAGCAGCTCGGCAAGCTTTGCCATTTGCTGCGGGCCGGGGTGGTTTTCGACGGGCGTGTAGGGCTTGGCTTCCGCTGCATCGACCAGTTCCACCAGCATATCTTCCGGCAGGCTGAGCACAACGGGGCCGGGGCGGCCTGAGGTGGCGACGGCGAAGGCGCGGGTTACGAATTCGGGAATGCGGCGGGCATCATCGATTTCACCGACCCATTTGGCGAATTCGGTAAAGGCGCGGCGATATTCGACTTCCTGAAAGGCTTCGCGCTCACGCGCATCGCGCTGGACCTGACCAATGAACAGGATCATCGGGATGGAATCCTGCATGGCGATGTGCAGACCGGCAGACGCATTGGTGGCGCCGGGGCCGCGTGTGACCATGCAGATGCCGGGTTCGCCGGTCAGCCGACCCCAGGTGTCGGCCATCATGGCAGCGCCACCTTCCTGGCGGCAGACCACGGTTTCGATGCCGCTTTCGTACAGCGCATCCAGCACCGCCAGATAGCTTTCGCCGGGCACGCAGGCCACGCGGGAAACGCCATTGGCTTTCAGGGCTTCGACAATCAATTGTCCGCCGGTTCTCTTCATGGCGTCAAATTCCTTTCAATCTCGATCAACTCGGCCAGCACTTCCTGCTGATGCTCGCCAAGGCGAGGGCTCGGGCGGTTATAATGTAAGGGTGTTTCAGACAGAACGATGGGTGTGCGCACGCCGGGAATGACGGTGCCGTCGGCGGCTTCAAGATCAACACGCAGGCCGCGCGCCTCAACCTGCGGATCGGCAAACATTTCCTCGATGGAGTTGATCGGCCCGGCGGGGACGGCATTGCTTTCGCAGGCGGTCAGAAGATCGCGCTTCAGCCATTTCAGCGTCTCGGTGGAAACGAGCTGCCGGACCTCGACCTTGTGGGCGACGCGGGCCTTGTTGGTGGCGTATCTCTCATCATCGGCAACAGTTTCGATGCCGAGGATCTTGCACAGGCGGCGGAATTGCCCGTCATTGCCAACGGCCAGAATGAGGAAGCCATCGGCGGTGGGCACGACCTCGTAAGGTGAAATATTGGGGTGGGCATTGCCCAGCCGCACCGGTGCCTTGCCTGAAATGAGGTAATTCATGTTCTGGTTGGCAAGGACAGCCGATTGCACATCCAGAAGCGCCATATCCACATGCTGGCCCTGACCCGTTCGCATCGCGTGGATGAGTGCCGCCTGAATGGCTGTGACGGAATAGATGCCGGTAAAGATATCGGCCACCGCCACGCCCGCCTTCATCGGCTGGCCATCCGGCTCGCCGGTGATGGACATGAAGCCGGACATGCCTTGCACGATGTAATCATAACCGGCGAAATCGGCGTAAGGCCCGGTCTGGCCAAAGCCGGTAATCGAGCAATAGATGAGCTTGGGGTTCAGCGCCCGCAGGCTCTGGTAATCCAGCCCGTATTTCTCCAGCCCGCCGCGCTTGAAATTCTCGATGACGACATCGGCGGTCTTGACCAGACGGCGCACGGTCTCGCGGCCTTCGTCGGTTTTCAGATCGACGGTGATGGAGCGTTTGCCACGGTTGGTGGAGTGGTAATAGGCGGCGGACAAGTTATCGCCATCCTTGCTCTCCACAAAGGGCGGCCCCCATGCGCGCGTATCGTCTCCGCCATCAGGGCTTTCCACCTTGATGACGTCAGCCCCCATATCCGCCAGCATCTGACCTGCCCAAGGGCCTGCCAGAACGCGGGCAAGCTCAATCACACGAATGCCTGCAAGCGGCGGCTGTTTTTTGCTGGAAATCTCTGCCATGTCTTTCTCACATTTTCAGAAATCTATAGCGGGGCTAACTTCTGCGTGCATGTGAAATAATCTCATGGCCTTATTCCGTTTCAGCAATGAAACAAGGGGTGCTTAAGAGTGCGAGGCACCTTCTGAAATCGGCTGGATGGCGAGTCGCAGGCCCATCGTCCGCAAAATGGCGCTGAGCCCCCGCAATTCCGGATTACCTGTCGCCGAAAGTGTTCTGTAAAGCTGGGTGGGGTTAAGGTTCGCTTGCTTCGCAACGTGAGGCACACCGCCAAAGGCGTTGGCCATTTGCCGCAGAGTAACCATCAACTCGCCCTGATCGCCATCCGCCAGGATTGCATCCAGAGTGGCGGCTGCCAGAGCAGGGTCATCTCTAAAGACATCGGCCATGGCATCGTCATGACTGCGATCTTTCATCGAGTAGCTCCTTAGTCCGTTCGATTTTGCCAATCCCGCCAGAATGCACAGGCGCGGTCTATATCGGTGTTCTGGGTCTTTTTGCTTCCGCCGCAAAGCAGCAACATGACGACCTTGCCCGCCCGGGCGTAATAAACCCTGTATCCGGGACCAACATCAATGCGTAGCTCATGCACGCCGTCGCGCAGAGGCTTGAAGTCTCCAAAATTACCCTGCTCCAGACGATTGAGGCGTCTGATGATGGCGATCTTGGCCTGCATGTCGCGCAGATCACCAAGCCATGAGGCAATCGGATCTGCGCCATCAATCGTCACATAATGTCTGATCTCAAACATAATTATCTTCGTTTAAAAACGATTATGCAAATGATTTTTACAGTATGATGTCTTCACATCGATGAAGCCGTCACCTTGCGCGTCCACTCTGCGAAGTCCGCAGCCGGGACTTCCCAGCCGATTTCGTTCAGGGTTTCGTGGCGCATTCCGGGGTAGATGCGGTCTGTGACGTCAGTGAAGCCTGCGGAGCGGAACTGTTGCGCGAGCCAGCGGATTTCGCGGCCATTATTGGTGGCGGCGTCTTCATCTCCGCTGACGAGCAGGAGCGGCAGGTGCCGTGGGAGCCGGGCCAGAAGTTTGGGCCCGCGATAGGACATATAAAACACATCCTGCCAGAGCGAAACGCTGGCTTCGAACTGGCAGAGCGGATCTTCGACATAGGCATCGACGGCAGCCTTGTCGTGGCTTAGCCAATCGGCAGAGGTGCGTTTTTCCGGCATCTTGCTGTTCCAGATGCGGAAGGTGGCTTTGGGAAGAATGCCGCTCGGTACGTCCGAACCTTTCAGCATCTTTTCGATCCTCAAAATGACTTGCGCCACTCGCCCCATAAAGCCGGTGTTGAGGTTGGAGTTCCAGATTGAAAGGCCGTCAAATGCGTCGGGGTGGCTGACCGCTGTGTTGAGAGCGATAAGCCCGCCCATGGAATGACCAAAGAGAATGATGGGCAGGCCCGGGTGACGCTCTGCCGCCATGTGCCGCATGGCCATCAAATCTGCCATCACCTTCGAAGCCCCATCCTTCCATGCAAACCGCCCCAACGGCGCATCATCGGCCCGGGTGCGGCCATGGCCGCGATGGTCATGCGCATAGACCTCGAAACCCTGTTGGGACATCACCTGCGCGAAGCGACGGTAGCGACCCGCATGTTCGACAAGACCATGGCAGATCATAAGGACGCCGCGTTGCGTTCCTTTCGCGGCTTCATGCCGATAGGCGAGAGAGGCGCCTGTCGGGCTTTCAAGCCGGTTGATCGCACTAAACATGATATCGTCCATCGGTGTCTCCGGTGCTTGCTTATTCTTGGTTGGAGGTTGCTCCAAAGCCTCATTTACCCTACATAGCGGCAACTTTCCCAAACTGACGTGGAGCATTCGCTACAATGGCACGCCAATTCATCTATCACATGTCGGGGCTGAACAAGTCTTACGGCGCCAAGAAGATACTCGAGAACGTAAGCCTGTCCTTCTACCCGGATGCCAAGATCGGTATTCTCGGTCCAAACGGTGCCGGTAAGTCCACCGTGCTGCGCATTATTGCCGGTCAGGACAAGGAGTTCTCCGGTGAGGCGTGGCTGGCCGAAGGCGCCACCGTTGGCTACCTGGAACAGGAGCCGCATCTCGATCCCGCCAAGAACGCGTTCGAGAACGTCATGGAAGGCGTTGCGGACAAGCAGGCAGTTCTCGATCGCTATAACGAATTGATGATGAACTACTCCGACGAGACCGCCGACGAAGGCGCGAAGCTCCAGGACATCATCGACAGCCAGAACCTGTGGGATCTGGAGCAGCAGGTCGAAATGGCGATGGAAGCACTTCGCTGCCCGCCGAAGGATTCCGACGTAACCGTCTTGTCGGGTGGTGAGCGCCGCCGTATTGCGCTGTGCCGTCTTCTGCTGTCGCAGCCCGATCTTTTGCTGCTCGACGAACCGACCAACCATCTTGATGCCGAAACCATCGCATGGCTTGAAAAGCACCTGCGCGATTACCCCGGCGCCGTGATGATGATTACCCACGATAGATACTTCTTGGACAACGTGACCGGCTGGATTCTCGAACTCGACCGTGGCCGTGGCATTCCTTACGAAGGCAACTATTCTGCTTACCTGACGGCCAAGGCCAAGCGTATGCAGCAGGAAGCCCGCGAAGAAGCCGGTCGCCAGAAGTCCCTGTCTCGCGAGCAGGAATGGATTGCTTCCAGCCCCAAAGCCCGTCAGGCGAAATCGAAGGCCCGTATCAAGGCCTACGAACAGCTGGTGGATGCCGCTGAAAACATCCGTCCCGGCGATGCGCAGATCATCATTCCGGTCTCCGAGCGTCTGGGTCAGGTCGTTATCGAGCTGGAGGGAATCACCAAGGGCTTCGAAGGCCGCACCCTCATCAACGATCTGTCGATCAAGCTGCCGCCAGGCGGTATTGTCGGCATCATCGGTCCGAACGGTGCGGGCAAGTCCACGCTGTTCAAGATGATTACCGGTCAGGAAAAGCCGGATGCGGGCTCCATCCGTGTCGGTGATACGGTCCACCTCGGTTACGTCGACCAGAGCCGCGATGCACTGGATGGCAACAAGACCGTTTGGGAAGAAATCTCCGGCGGTGCTGAAATCATCAAGCTCGGCAAGTTCGACATGAACTCGCGCGCCTATTGCGGTGCCTTCAACTTCAAGGGTGGCGACCAGCAGCAGAAGGTTGGTAACCTCTCAGGCGGTCAGCGTAACCGCGTCCATCTGGCAAAGATGCTGAAGGCGGGCGGCAACGTTCTGCTCCTCGACGAACCGACCAACGACCTTGATACCGAAACGCTCGGCGCACTGGAAACGGCGCTGGAAAACTTTGCCGGCTGCGCGATCATCATCAGCCACGATCGCATGTTCCTTGACCGTCTTGCCACGCATATCCTTGCCTTTGAAGGTGATGGTCATGTGGAGTGGTTCGAAGGAAACTTCGAGGATTACGAACAGGACAAGATCCGCCGTCTCGGCGCCGATGCCCTCAACCCGGGCAGCCAGGCATATAAGCGCCTGACACGCTAATCTGCCGGGAATAACTGCAATCAAGAAGCCGCCGCATCAAATTGATGCGGCGGCTTTTCTTTTGCGCAGGATTATACTGATTGATAATTATCAATAATCGGAACTCCGGAGTAATGCGGTAAATCTATCGAAGCAATGGGCGGCGGGCGCGGGGCGAGATAGACAATTCGACAGTCTCTTCTAGCCGAGAGGACGAGATTGGCGAGATAGATTAAGCGTCCTAAATCTTCCGCTCTTGTGTAGTTTTGAGATAAAGCAATCTCTTTGTTTACTATTTCATGGTTATTTAAATTCGATTTTGAGCCTTTCTTTCAGAGGGTGGAGGGTGGGCAAGAGTATCTGGATTCTGTCGTAAAAAATTCATTTTTACTTGTAATTCCATGCGTTTGGCGCAGTCCAAACGTCATGACGACATTCATCGGGGGGATCGATGTCAAAATTTTTCAGCAGTATTTCTTTTCGCGCCTTGTTGAGCGTGCTGGTCATCGTTCCATTGCTTGCGGCTGTTCTGTTCGGAGCGATGCTGAGCTGGAACGCATATTCCAGCTACATTTTAACCGCGAATGCCGTGACACTGGAGCGGCTGGCGCGTTCTGGCGGAGAGTTGCAGCTGGCGATGCCGCTGGAGGGCGCGGCCCCGCCCGAGCGCCGTCCAGCGATGCGGCAAGCCTCCAACGAGGCCTATCGGACCGTTGTCGATGCCTATCAGGCGACAGTTGAGGCCGGTTATAACGATGCCACACTCGCGCAAATCAAGGCGGCACTGGATGAGCGTTTTGCTCGTCTTTCTGAATTCCGCGCCAAGGTCGATGCCGGGGAAAGTGATCCCATGCTGCCTCTGAAATATCTTCAACCGATGTCTGCGGCAGGACTGGACATCGCCGGACGCGCGGCCAACCTCGTGGCCGATCTGGAGCTGGCGCGTGGCATTCAGGGTTATTACGCCTTCCTGCAGGTCAATGATGGACACCTGGTCGCCAATCGTATTGGTCAGCAATATTGGAAGAAGGGAACGCTCACACATGATGAAGTGATGCGTTATGCCAACAGCATGGCGCCCGCCCGTCAGCAAAGCAAAATTCTACGCGAGCTCAATCCGCCATCGATTGTCAGCCTCTATGATGCGTTCTGGCAGGGGCCTGAGGGCCTCCATATTCAGAAGAGCTTTAGTGCGATGGATGCGAACGTGACCACAACCGTGGCGCCGGGTGACCTGGATGCGTGGAGCGCGGCGATGGTCAAACGCCGCGACTATGTCGGTGGATTGTTGAGAGATACGGCCGAAAATCTGAAAATGATGGCTCAAAAGAAGCTGGATGCTGCCTGGCGGCAATTGACGTTACTGCTTATTTTGCTCGGCCTGTTTGCCGCTTTCGCAATTGTGGTTTCTGTTTCCGTAGCGCGCACTCTTTCCTCTGCGATCCGGTCGATTTCGCTGCGAATGACGAGCCTTGCGGAGGGTGATCGTGAGAGCGCCATTCCCTATACGGAGCGCCGGGACGAGATTGGCAACATGGCGCAGTCTGTCGAGATCTTCCGTCAGGCTGCAGTGCGCAACGCGCAGCTTGAGGCGGAGAGCGGTGAGGCGCGCATTCGTGCAGAAGCCGAGCGGGTGGAAATGCAGAAGCGCGCGGAAGCGGAAGCCGAAGCGCGGCTTGACGAGACGACCCGTACCTTCGCAGCTAATCTTCGTCGGCTCGCTGCAGGTGATATGCTGTGCGAGATCGAAATGCCAATGACAGCGCAGTTCGAGGCGCTTCGCTCGGACTTCAACACCTCGGTGCGCCAGCTGCGTGAAACATTGCTGAGTGTGGACCGCTCCGTTTCGACGGTGGCTAGCGGGTCTCATGAGATTTCGAGTGCCTCCGACAACTTGGCCAAGCGCACCGAGCAGCAGGCGGCTTCTCTGGAGCAGACCGCGGCGGCTTTGGAGGAGATCACGTCGAACGTCGTCGCTACTTCGAAGCGCACCGCCGAAGCGCGCGACATCGTGCGTGATGCGCGGTCACGGGCTGACCAATCCGGTGTGGTGGTTCGCAATGCGGTCGCCGCAATGGAGCGTATCGAGGGTGCTTCACGACAGATCACACAGATCATCTCCGTCATTGATGAGATTGCTTTCCAGACGAACCTTCTTGCATTGAACGCTGGCGTTGAAGCGGCCCGTGCGGGGGAGGCGGGCAAGGGCTTTGCGGTTGTTGCGCAGGAGGTGCGTGAGCTGGCGCAGCGTTCAGCCAATGCGGCCAAGGAGATCAAGGCGCTGATCAGCAATTCGGAGGCAGCAGTTTCCGAAGGCGTGAAGCTGGTGGACGAAACAGGCGAGGGGCTCACGGAAATCGAGAAACTGGTGCAGATCGTCAATTCGCACATGGATGCCATCGCCACCGCTGCGCAGGAGCAGTCTTCCGGTCTCGCGGAGGTGAATACGGCGGTGAACCACATGGACCAGGCCACACAACAGAATGCCGCCATGGTGGAGGAAATGAACGCCGCGGGTGCGTCGCTTGCCCAGGAAAGCGCTGGACTTAACGCGGTTCTGTCGCATTTCCAGCTTGGTAGCTCGAAGGGGAGCATAGCGGAAACCAACCGCCCGGTACCCCATCATTCGTCTTCCGCCCCAGCAAGGCGTGCTGCTCCGGTGGCGCGCGGCAACGCGGCCGTGGCCGTCTCGGCGGATTGGCAGGAGTTCTAGGTCATATCCGCTCATTTGGCGGGTTCTCGCCCTTGGCAAGCAGATTGTCCGACGCAGCGGTTATCACGTCGCGTCGGATAGTGTACGTCATCGCACATAATTGCCGTAGACAAGGGTCCTTCTTGCTGCACTTTGGCTCATATTGAGAAATGCAGGTGTTGTTTTTCTCTCAACATCTCTGCAGCCCATCTTGCATATCCAGCTCAATCGTATAAAGATATCTTTATATGTTGATTGGATTGAGGTGTGGTGTTGGCTCTAGGGCTCGATAATCTTGTGGGGCTGTTAAAAGCGGCGGGTGAGCCGACGCGGTTCCGTCTGCTTGCTCTTTTGTCTGCGGGTGACCTGACGGTGACGGATCTCACCGAAATTCTCGGCCAATCCCAACCTCGCATTTCCCGCCATTTAAAACTTCTGGCCGAGGAAGACCTGATCGATCGATATCAGGAGGGTGCCTGGGCATACTTCCGTTTGAAGCAGGATGGCAAGGGCGCAGAGGTCATAAAACAGCTTCTGTCCGTGGCGTCTTCGACAGATGCCGTGTTACTGCGTGACTATGAGCGCCTGTCTGGCGTCAAGCGTGTGCGTGCCGAGCGCGCACAGGACTATTTCAGCCGCAACGCCTCTGCCTGGGATGAACTTCGCCGTCTGCATGTCAGCGATGATGCCGTCGAAGGCGCGTTGTTGAAGCTTATCGGCACCACTCCGGTGGATTCGATGCTGGATCTCGGAACGGGAACGGGCCGAATTCTTCAGTTGCTGAGCGGCATCTATCGCCGCGCCATCGGTGTCGATGCCAGCCGTGACATGCTTGCCGTTGCGCGCGCCAATCTGGACAAGGCTGGCGTTGCCCACGCATCCGTGCGCCATGGCGATATCCTGAACCTGCCTCTGGAAGGGCAGGATTTCGATCTGGTGGTCGTCCATCAGGTTCTGCATTTCCTTGACCAGCCGGAGATGGCTCTTGCCGAGGCTGCGCGCATGTTGCGCCCCAATGGCCGTCTTGTGGTGATCGATCTGGCGCCACATTCGCTTGAATATCTACGCGAGGAGCACGCCCATGTTCGATTGGGCTTCTCGCATCAAACCATGGAAGAGTGGCTGAAAAAGGCAGGACTCAATCCGGAACAGGCAGTCGATCTGCACTCCGGCAACGCATCCGCCCAGTCGCTTGACGTAACAATTTGGGTCGCACGCGATCCACGCCTGCTGATCGCCGGCGAGGAGCCGATTGAGGCACCGCTTCTATCCGCTGGGAGGGCATAATATGACGACAACCGAGGCAGGCCATCACACAACGGGAAACTTCAAGCTTTCCTTTGAATTCTTTCCGCCCAAGAATCCTGACATGGACGTCCAGCTTTGGGAAACGGTCGAGGAACTCTCGCGCTGGAACCCGGATTTCGTTTCGGTGACCTATGGCGCAGGCGGAACGACCAAGGCGCCTACCTTGCAGGCCGTCGAGCGCATGATTTCCGTGGCGCAACTGCCGACCGCATCGCACCTGACCTGCGTTGATGCCAGCAAGCAGGAAGTGCACGATGTAGTGCGCGAATTGCGCGAGGCGGGCGTCAAGCACTTCGTGGCACTGAGAGGCGATCCTTCGACTGGTATTGGCACGGATTACAAGCCACACCCCAAAGGCTATGAAAATGCTGCTGCCCTCGTGCGTGGACTACGCGAAATCGCGGACTTCGAAATTTCCGTATCCGCCTATCCCGAAAAACACCCGCAGAGCGAAAGCCTTGCCGTCGATATTGATATGCTCAAGCGCAAGGCGGACAATGGCGCCACTCGCGCCCTGACGCAGTTCTTCTTCGACAACGATATTTTCGAACGCTACATGGAGCGCGTCACCAAGGCAGGGATTACGATCCCCGTGGTGCCCGGCATCATGCCGATCCAGAACCTTACGCAGTTGAAGCGTTTTGCAGGGCGTTGCGGCACAAGCATTCCGGCGTTCCTGGATGAGCGTTTCGCTGGCGCCGATGAAGATCCCGTCGCGCGTGCGAGGATTGCTGCGGATGTCGCAGCAGAGCAGATTGCCGATTTGCAGAAGCGCGGCGTCAATGAATTTCACCTATATACGATGAACCGCTCTGCGCTCGTCAACGCCGTGCTGGAAAATGTTGGGTACAGGCCGGCACGCAAATCGGCTGCTTGAAGCTGACGATTGCTGGCATATGAGAATGGAAAAAGCGCAGGTTACGAGACCTGCGCTTTTTTAATGGCTTATGAAGATCAACTCGTTTGGATGTTCGCGATACCCAATGCGCGTCAGATGAAAAGCATCACTCCGACGAACGCAAACGCCACACCCACTGCCAAGGCATTAAGAGAATTTGTAAGTCCCATGCTCTGCCTCCATTCGTTGACAGTAATCATTATGACCGTTTTGTGTCTCATGAAAAGCGAATTTTATATTGCGCTGCAAACGAAAAGGGCAATGATTTCCGATGCTTTGGCATCAAGGCTTTGAAAAACAACTTATATTACACTTTGAAACGCTCGGTGCAAAACGTAAAAAAAAGTAAACGGCCGTGGTTAATGCCACGGCCGTTCTGTCATTTTGATGCAAAGGCTGTGATTGCGAGTCTTACAGGGCGTCCAGCAGTTCACGTGTTGGCCAGCCATCTGCTGGCAGGCCGAGGCGCTGCTGTTCTCGCTGAACGGCGATGCGTGTGCCTGATCCGAGGATGCCGTCGATCTTGCCGACATCATGCGTCTTGGCATCGAGCTTTGCCTGAAGCTCCTTCATGGCCGCATCATCGAGGCCCGGATCGGGGTTCCCCTTGTTGTAGACCGGAGCGCCCATGAAGCGTGTGGCGAAATAGGCAGCGGACGTCGTGTAGATGAAGGACTGGTTCCATTCCAGATAGATATTGAAGTTGGGGTAGGTGATGAAGGTTGGACCCTTGCGGCCTTGCGGCATGATGAGGGCTGCGGGCAGGGTGGCAAAGTTCTTGTTGCCGTCACGTGGGGCAACGCCAAGGTTGAACCAGTCACCAGCTGTCATCGTGCCGCCAAGGCCCGACTTTTCCCATGGCAGATTTTCAGGAACGGAGACTTCCTGAATCCAGGGCTCGCCCTTTTTGAAGCCGAGATGCTGGATGAACTTGGCTGCCGTGAGGATAGCGTCCGGTGCGCTGGACTTGACGTTGATGTGGCCATCACCATCACCATCAACGCCGAAAGCGATGATATCCTTCGGCAGCATCTGCACCTGGCCGATTTCGCCAGCCCAGGCGCCGGTGTTGGTTGCAGGATCGAGATCGCCGTGCTGAACCATTTCCGTCAGGGCAATGAGCTGCGGACGAAACAGTTCCGGGCGGCGGCAATCATGCGCAAGCGTTACAAGCGCGTTGCGGGTGTTGAAATCACCCTGAACGGCGCCGAAATCCGTCTCCATCGCCCAGAAGGCAGCGATCACGCCTGCGGGTACACCAAACTCGTCTTCCGCACGCTTGAAGGCGGCAGAATATTCCTGCAGCTTCTTGCGGCCCAGATCGAGGCGGCCCTGGCTGACTGTGCGCTGGGAAAATTCCAGGAAAGTCTGGCGGAAGACGCCCTGCGCGCGGTCGCGGGAGAGAACCTTCTGGTCGATCTGCGCGCCGGAGAGCGCCTTGTCCACGGCGTCGGCAGAGATACCCTTGCCGACAGCTTCAGTTTTTACGCCTTCGAGGAAGCTTGCAAGGTCACCACCGCAGGCAACCTGCTTCGGCTCATCCGGTGAAGGCATGGGCGTTACGGCCAATGCGGATCCGCAAGACAAAGTGAAAAGGGTGGCAGCGAGTGCGAAGCTGCGTGTCGAGAAGCTGAGCATCAGAATTCCTCAAATGAACGAATGACCCTGCGTTCCGCAAGCTTTGTGGCGGAAGCGTGGGCAGACGTGGGAAAAGCGTAACCAGTCCGTTTGTTTCCAAAGGCGAGCGATTATTTCGCAGCACATCTGCCGGATTTCAAGGAAAAATCAAGCCCTGAACGAGCCTCAGCCTTTCGGCGAGCCGGCCGATGCAACCCAGCTGCGCCAGTTCTTTTCCGTGCCGGCAAAAACGTTGATATCTGTCGGCGTGCCGATGCCGGGAACGACGCCGGTGCCGGTATACTGCCAGAACGCCCACTGACGATCGCTATAGATCTGCGCCGGGTGAGCAGCGACGGATCGAACCCAGAAATTGTAGCTCTTGAACTGACCGACCAGATTGTCACGGTGGAAATCGACGCTGGTGTAGATGATCGGTCGCTTGCCATAATGCGTTTCGATGCGGCTGAGGAAACGCTGGATTTCCGCACGCACGACATCCGGCGCGGGGCGTGTCTTACAGGTGGGGGAGGCAGGGTTCCATTCAACATCCAGCACCGGCGGCAGCTTCATCGATTCCTTCGGGACATTACGAATGAACCAGTCGGCCTGGGCATCTGCCGGTGCGCAGAAATAGTAGAAATGGTAGGGCGCGTGCGGCACGCCCGCCGCCGCTGCCTGCCGCCAATATTCATCGAAGCGCGAATCGACGCGATCCGTTCCTTCCGTTGCCTTGATGAAGGCAAAGGACACACCGGATTTGCGAACAGTCGGCCAGTCGATATCGCCATTCCACTTGGACACGTCGATGCCATGAACGTCGTGCTTGTGGGGAGAGCGCGTGCCGAAATCCTGCGGGTCGTTGTCCTTGAAGCGAGGCTTGGCGACGGACGCGGTTTCAAGAAAATCGTAGCTGGTGGATGTGCAGCCGCTCAACAACAGAACGGTCGAAAAGAGTGCCGGAAGTAGCCGCTGCATGTTGATCCCAGTGAAATGAATGACGTCCCCGCTCCAGACATGACGAAGCGGCGTAATCTCCTGTTTACCATAACAGGGTAAACAAGCCGTTATGGCAATAGGCCTACGGAAATTCATTGGTGCAGCGGCTGGGGCGTCGGCTCTAGACTTTCGGCAGGGTCAGAACCGCCCGCCAGGCATAGCCTCGGGCGATCGGCTGGAATTCCAGTGAGGCATTATAGCTGCCAGCCAGGGCCTGTAGCACATACTTCATGTTGGCGCGCGGCGTGACGTGAAACTTCGCCAGCCATGCCTGTAGCATGGTGCGGAACCAGCGAGGCAGCTCTTCCTGTTGGCCGAAATCAACGATGTGCAACGAGCCTCCCGGCGCCAGCGAGAGGATGGCGCGTTCCACCGCCTTTTCCCAATCCGGTATCATCGATACGGCATAGGAAATCATGACCCTGTCGAAGCCTTCGGCGCGGCCAAATTCGCTAAGGCGGAAGGTTGTAGCGTCGGAAACGCGGAGAACAGGCCGCTCGCGATGGCCTGCGAAGTTTTCGGCTGCCGTGGTCAGCATCTCGGATGAAATGTCGAGGCCGTAGAGCTTGGCGGTTGGAAAGAGCTTTGAGGCGCGCAGAAGATTGCGCCCCGTGCCGCAGCCCACTTCCAGCAGGCTGCCGCCCGTCGGTACATCGAGCCTGTCGATGGTCGTGTCACGTCCCAGCAGGTAATATTTGCGCGTGATGTCGTAGATATGCCGCTGGTGGCGATACATGCGGTCCATCAGGTTCGCGTGGCCGGTATCGCCGAGGCCGATATTCTCGCCGATGCTCTTCATGCCTGTGCCCTCTGGTAAATATGGAAGCCGCCATAGATCGCAGAGCGATCGCGGGCATTCAGCTCTTGCGACCGTTCCGCCAGATAGCACCACTGGGCGCGGATGTCGGGCGAGAGACGGCCTTCGATCACGCTCTTTTCTGCGGCTGTGCGGAAAATCACGCGTGCGTCGGGTGCTGCCGTGCGGCTGATCTGCGACCAGAGTTCATTGATCTGCGTATCGCTCATCCAGTCCTGCGCATCGAGCAGAACGTAACGATCGACGCTCGATGCGGGCTTGGCAGCCAGAAGTTCCGTGAAGGTGGCGTGATGAACGTGGACCCGCGAGGCATTGTCACGAATGGCCTGGTAGTAATCATTGCGCAGGTAGTCGGGCAGATTGCCTTCCTGAGCCTGCGGGTAGCGACGCGCAAAAGCCTGCCATGCGAAGTAATTATCCTTGAGCGGAAAGTCGCAGGCGAGCTTTTCAAGGCGCTGGCGCAGCACCGGCGCGATGGTGTTGCCATCCGAAAGGCTGGCGAGTTCGTCATATTGCCGGGGAGGGATGCCAAGACCGAAAAGCGAGCTCTTGCGCTTCGTAAGCCAGCGAATCATTGGCTTGTCGAACAGCGGCGCAACCTTCTGGTCAAAGAACTGGCGCTGCTCGTCCAGCGAACGCGTCTTGGCCATCTCCTGAAGCTTGACGCCGTGCAGGCGGGCCAGAGCATGGCCAGCGCCGATGAAGCGGCCCAGAAGCCCTGTGCGGTAAATATTGCGATTGAACACGGAGATGCGGCGACGTCCTGTCAACGTGCGCTTTGACCAGTAGGCACGCGTCTGCGGATCGAGGTGCGGCGCGATGAAGCGGTCATAGCCATCGCTGTTGGAGCGTACATTGGCCACACCGAACTGTCGGACAACATCGCCATGATTTGGCAGGTGACGGAAGGCGGCGAGTTTCAGCTTGTTGAGGGCGATGTGGTGCGGGTTGAGGTCCACAACGTCAATCCGCGCCGGGTTGCGGGAAAGATAGGCCAGAACATTGCAGCCACCCGAACCGATGGTGACGATGCTGTGCCCGTCCCGCAGTTCCATCGCCTGCATGTCGACATCCGGATCTTCCCAGATTTGCGGATAGACCAGACCCGAAAACAAAACGCCGAACAGACGCTCGGACATGCCGCTTGTGGACAGGGCCTTGTGCTGAAGCAGCGCGTTCTTGAGTTTAAGGTTTTTACTGAAACCGGTTTTCGGCGCGACACCCGTCATATGATTCCACCTCTCGTTCGGTTGAGAGGCGTTTACCGGCATGACGCAACAGTTTGATGACGGGTTAACGGCGGCTTCATCTTGCCGTCATAACGGCTCCGGCTGGGAGCAGGCACACACACGTCTGAGCACAATCAAGGCTCTGATCGCGCCAGAATTAAACCAGAACCGGGATGGTGAAGCGAGTTGGAGTGCCGCTTACTTGCGAAGGACGTGCAGCATTCCACGGCGCTTTGCGTCGTAGTAGTAGCCACGCGCATAAAGGCGAACCGCATTGTCACGGTTGTTGTCCGCCACCAGCCAGGCGCCGCGCAGATACTTCACCGCATATTTCAGATTGGTTTCGGCATCGAAAAGGCCGGATGCGGGGCCATCGAAGCCCATGGAGCGGGCGGTTGCATGCTTGATCTGCATCAGGCCGAAGTGACCGCCATTGAATGCGCCGGGATTGTAGCGGCTTTCGCGCTGCACGACACGGTGGACCAGATCTTCCGGCACATCATACATCGTCGCATATTTGGTAATCAGTCCGCTCAGCTTCTGACGGCCAGCCATGACCGAACCATCGGTGGTGATGCCTTCGCGGGTGCTGATCGCAGCAAGGGCTGCGTTTTGCGGAGCGGATGCATAGGCAAGCATGGCACCCTGCGGTTTTGGAACCGGGATTACGCTTTGCTGCTTCATCATTTCTTCGGTCAGCGGAATGGGTGCTGCCGAAGGGGTGCCCGGTGCGCTTGGTGCTGGCGGGAACCCGCCCTTCAACGCAACGACCTGCGGAAGTGCTGCCGCAGAGGTGCTTGTCTGGTGGGCCACAGCGGCGACTGCCGGTGCCGTGGCGGCTGGCGCTGCAAGCGCAACCTGCTGGGCGGGCGCCTGGGGCTGTATCTGTGCGTCAATGGCGGCAGCAGCTGCTGCGGCCGCAATCTCGGAAGCGGGGGGAAGGGCTACACGCCCACCCTTGACGGCAACTGCCGAAGCCATGGTCGGGCCAGCAACCTGTGCTGCTGTAGCGGTCGATGCCACGGTTGCGCCTGCCGGTGAGACGGTTGCGCCAGCAGGGGCGGCGGCTGTGCCAGCTTGCGTTGCTGCGATTTGGGCAGTTTGGGCGGCCGTGGCTTCACCGGAGTTCGCTGTTGCAGGGGTCTGTGTTGGCGTGGCGGTCACGTCGGGAGATGGTTGGGTTGTGGCAGCGAGTTTCGGCTGTTGAATATCGGCTTTTGATGCGACTTCGACGCTTGTGCACCCCGCCAAGCTCAGTGCAAGGCCCATGGTTGATGACACAAGTAGAGCCGATGTTCGGCGAGAACTGCCAGGAAATTTCATGCTGCCGCCCTTGAGTGCGCCTGTCGCTCGTTACCCCCGTTTCAAGCGAAGCAGGCAGTCCCTATCCGGCGATCATTAACCTATCGTAAGGATTCCGGCAAGCGGCGACTTGTTGCTGCCGCACGTCGGCAGACGTGAGGAGCCGACCAAGCTCGCCTCATGCCTTTAGAAACAACGAGATAGGATGGTAAATTTGACATTCACCGCGATAGCAGAAGCTGTGGGTTTTCAGGCGGCGATCCGTCTGTATCCAGCGGTAACCGCGCGGCCAGCAATGAAGTGCGTTCTCTTCGGATTGCGCTGCTTTTTGCTGGTGGACATGCGCCGCACGGACGACAGCGTAACCTGAGCGAAGACGGCTTGAGCGGTGAGGCTTGCAAAAGCGATCAGCAGCACAACAGCCTGCATCTGCGATACCATTTCAACGACGTCACGCGTGCCGTTCACAAACTGTATGAGGAAGGCAACGAAAAAGCCGAAATAGCGCAGTCGAAGGGAGGCGACACTGAAGCAATCGGAAAATGTGCTGCCGAAATTCCTGCCGCGGAGATTGTCGTTGTCGGCATTGGCCTCGCGGGCCGCAGGGGTAGCAATCGTCCACAGACTGAAAAGCATGAGCCATCCCGTGCCCGCCCATTGGGCAATATACAGAACGGCAGAGGGAAGAAACTCCGCGCCCGCCACGATGATGGATGCGGCGGTGACCGTTGTGACAATGCCTGATGTCGCGCCCATGACGGCAGCGACCAGAGCTTTCTTGCCACGTATGGAGGAATAGCTCGCAACTTTGAAGGAGATAGGCGAGGGCAGCGCGAAAAGTACGGCACAGGCTATGCAAAACACTAGCCAGACTTGTGCGGACATATGCGTTCCTCCTTGCCCTCCCGACTTCATTTTCTTTGAACTTACAGCATCGACCCAGAAACCGAAACGGATTTCTGGGTCTTGTGTTCATAACGTCGAGAGCGGTGTGTTTGCGCCACAGTCTGCAGGCTTAGCCCGATATTGCGGCACAAAGATGCGTAACCGTTTTAAGGTTACGCTGCCTTGTAGGGCTGGCCGATATGATCCATGACCTCACCGAACCACTTGGCCGAGAGGTCGAAATGCTTTCCGCCCTTGATGCGCGGGAACTCGATGGTGCGCAGCTTGCCGCCCTGATCCTCGTCATGGCCGGTAACGCCGGATACCTTATTCAGTGCGCTTTCCACGGCCAGATCAACCATGCTCTGAATGAGTCGCAGATCCTCGCCATTGGCCGGTGCGGAGCGGGCATAATAACCGGACTTCTGCACCATGGTCCGCTCGGCACCGATAAGGCCGGCAAATTGCTTCTGGAACCAGCCGCCGACATTGATCGTGTCGATCTTGACGTGCCCGAATGCGTCGCGCTTGATCGTGTCGCCTGCAGCTTCTCGCTCGGCAACGATGGAATCAAGGCCTGCGCCTTCGGAAACGAAGAGTGTGACAAAACCGGTCTTGTCCATGATCTTCTTGAGGCGCTCGGCTTCGGCATGGATGTCGAAGGCCATTTCAGGCAAATAAAGCCCGTCGATGCTCTTGAGCTGCTCGCCCATCAGCAGGCCCTCGACATATTCATTGCCCTTGGTCTTCTGGATGTAAGCGCGGGCGGTAGCGGCGGTCAGCCAGCCGCAATGGCGGCCCATGACCTCATGGATAACGAAGGTCTTTGGCGCAGCGCTTTGCTCGTTGCTGACATTGTCGAAGAAGTTCGCACCGACCTCGGCTGCCGTCCAGGCGCCCAGAGACTGCTTGATCGGAACGACGTCATTGTCGACGGTCTTGGGAAGACCGACAACCGTCAGATCATAGCCATTTGCACCCAAATAGGCGGCAAGATCCGCTGCTGTCGTATTGGTGTCATCCCCACCGATAGTGTGAAGAATGGTGACGCCGTCCTTTGCCAGACGATCTGCTGCCACCTGAAGCGGGTTCTGGCCTTCCTTGACCAGGCCGCGCTTGGCGCAATCGGCTGCGTTGGTCAATTTCACGCGGCTGTTGCCGATTGGAGATCCGCCATAACGATGCAGAAGGGGCGCTTTCTCACGCATGGCGGCGGTGATTTCAACGCTATCGCCCAAAAGCACGCCCTGATAGCCCGAGCGATAAGCCACGATGTCGATGTCAGGCGCAATGTCGCTGTAACGTTCGATCAATCCGCCCACGGCGGAAGAGAGGCAGGGCGCGAGACCGCCTGCGGTCAACATTGCGACTTTCTGTTTAGCCATCGTGGCTCTCCTTCGTGTTCATTCCAGATGTGGTGGTGGCAAATGGATGCGTGAGAGAATGTGGCATGTAAAGTGAATTTCTCAAGAAATTCGGGCATTTCGCGCCAATTTTCAAAGCGATTGAACGAGTTGGGCGATATAATCGTTTCAATCGCTCATGCGATCTTCCCGGCATTGCGAGCCTGTGGAAAACCGTTCTGAAAGGGCAGGCGGCAGCGGCTGTCGATGTGTGCAAATCTCATTCGAAGATGAATAAAAGTTAATGACATGCGACCTTTATGTATATTGCAATCAGCCAGCGGGCCCGTATGCTTGAGATCATGATGTACGATTTCGCCTGTTTGCAACTTTCATCGCTGTGGGAACGGCTGCTCGGCGCAATCGGCGACGCAGCAGGCAACGTGCTTGGACGCGTCATAGAAGCAGTGCGGACGGTGTTCGAGGGTGACCCGGAAACACGCCGTCAGGTATCGTTTTCCGTCGCAATCATCGCGCTTTCCGCAAAGATGGCCAAGGCCGATGGCATGGTCAATGATGCAGAGGTGAAGGCCTTCCGCCAGATATTCGATTTCCCGGAAGAGGAAGCACGTAACGTTGCGCGGCTTTATAACCTCGCGCGGCAGGATGTGGCTGGTTACGAGGCCTATGCGGAACGTCTTGCTGGCTTGTGCGGTTCTGGTGAAAAGAACTGCGAGATGCTGGAAAGCGTTATCGACGGTCTGTTCCATATCGCCAAGGCGGATGGCCTGATCCACGAGCGCGAAATGGCGTTTCTAGGCCGAATCGCTGAAATTTTCAGAATCACCGAAGATCACTTCGAAACGATCATGGCGCGCCATGTTCACACTGATGGTCGCGACCCTTACCGCGTTCTCGGTGTTTCGCCTTCCGATGACTTTTCCGACATTCGCAAGCGGTATCGCCTGCTCGTGGCGGAGCATCATCCTGACAAGCTTATTGCCCGCGGCGTTCCCATGGAATTGCACGCCGCCGCAAATGAGCGTATGGCGGCACTCAACGCCGCCTATGCGGCAATTGAGAAAGAACGCCGCGTCGCATGAGTGATTTTCCAGCGGATTATGCGGGCGCTTCCGTTGTGCCTTCGCCCAACCATGGCGAACGCGTGGACGTTGCAGCGCCTGACACGATCATCCTTCATTACACCGGCATGGGCAGCGCAGACGCTGCTCTGGAATGGTTGTGCAACCCGCAAAGTCAGGTTTCCAGCCATTATTTCGTTTTTGAAGACGGACGTGTGATCCAGCTCGTGCCAGAAAGCCGCCGTGCCTGGCACGCCGGCAAAAGCCTATGGGCTGGCGCAGAAGACATAAATTCCCGTTCCATCGGCATCGAGATCGCCAATGCAGGGCATCCCGCTGGGCTTCCTCCTTTTCCGGAGCCACAGATTTCGGCGGTCATTGAATTGTGTCGCGATTGCGGCGCACGGTGGTCGATTGCCCCCGAACGCGTGCTTGGCCACTCCGATATCGCACCCATTCGCAAGATCGATCCGGGCGAGCGGTTCCCTTGGGACACCCTGTCGCACAACGGTGTCGGGCACTGGGTTTCGCCCACGCCGGTCGGCGGTGGACGGTTCTTTCAGCGTGGAGACAGTGGGCAGCCGGTAGAGGCCTTGCAGTCGATGCTGTCTCTCTATGGCTACGGCATTGAAATAACGGGTATTTATTGTGAGAAAACGGAGGGTGCGGTGGCTGCCTTCCAGCGGCATTTCCGGCCCGCTCTGGTAGATGGTATCGCGGATGTTTCTACCATCGATACTTTGCACCGTCTGATTTCGAGCCTGCCGAAATTTCGGAGCGCTTGAACGCGTTTTTCAGAAAAACGTTCCCCTTGAAACAGGTTTCGCGATCGTTTTTTCTGCCTTGCCACAGTAAATCCTTATTGGGCCCCTTTATAAGCCTCACCAAACCGCGACGTGTTTCAGTTTGAGACAGAAGTCGCCAATATCAATGATGAGGACTTGAGACGGATCGTTCCAATGGACTATCCGAGTGGCTCTGCGTTGCAGATTGTGCCCGAAGTCTTCGTGTCCGGAGACACATAATACTGATGAGAAGAGTAATTGTTGCTGTTTCGGCTTGTCTTGCCATGCTCGCCGCGCAGAGTGGATTTGTTTTTGCCAAGGATGAAGTGAAAACCAAGACCGTCACCCTGGAAACCTACATTCGCAAGCCGGGCTATCCTATCCCCGAAAAGTCGCTTCCAACAAATCTCGAGAGTGATTATTCCAACCTTATCGTGAAATATGCCAAGCGTTACGGCGTTCCAACCAATCTGGCCCATGCGGTGATTTCGGTTGAAAGCCGGTTCAACCCCAAGGCCCGGGGAAGCGCCGGTGAAGTCGGTCTCATGCAGATCAAGCCTGCAACAGCGCGCATGATGGGCTACAAGGGCACGACAAAGGCGCTCTATGATCCCGAAACAAATATCCGCTGGGGAATGCAATATCTGGCGACCGCTCACCAATTGGGCGGCGGGCAGATCTGCAGCACGATTCTGCGCTATAATGCGGGCCATGGTGCCACGCGCATGAACCCTGTCTCCAAGCGCTATTGCGGCAAGGTCCAGGCTCTGTTGCAGAGCTGATGATCGTCAGAGAAATCTGCTTTTTCCCTTCCGCCAAAACTTGTTGAATGAAACCAGTGGACGGGCGCTGGCGTGAGGTTAAAAAGAGGGCTTCACAGCCTGGGGGCAGCGGGTAGCTTTCCCGTAAGCCGCAGGCACGAACATCAGGGGCTGGCTGCATGGCGGACTTCAAATATATCGTCGTTGGTGCGGGCATGATGGGGGCTGCCGCAGCACGGCATCTCTCCGCGCAAACCGATGGTGTTGCCTTGATCGGCCCGGCAGAGCCGCATGATCGGAAGGCTCACCACGGTGTCTTCTCCAGCCACTACGATGAGGCCCGAATCACACGCGGCTTTGACGGGGACCCCGTATGGGCAGAGCTGGCGAAACGATCCATCGCGCGTTACGGCGAGATCGAAGCCAGAAGCGGGGTCCGCTTCTATCACGAGGTGGGTTGCCTGTTTGTCGGAAACGGTAAAGGGCTGGGCGGTGATTACGTGGCGGGAGCCATGCGCGAGAAGGATCGCCTTGCGCTTGATATCGAGCTCTATGACAACGCCGCGCTGAAGCCCCGTTTTCCGATGTTTGCATTGCCTGACGATCACGACGGCTGGTTTGAGCCACGCAATGCTGGTTACGTCAATCCGCGCGCACTTGTGCGGGCGCAGGTCTCGCTTGCCGAAAGCCAGGGCGCGGCACTCATCCGCGAGACGGTGACGCGGGTTCATGACACGGCAGCGGGCGTTGAAATCAAAACACATGAGGGCCGGCGCTATACGGGCGAAAAGGTCATCGTCGCTGCCGGTGGTTTTACCAATATGGCAGATCTTCTGCCCGCAAAGGTGGATATGGCCGCAACGGGAAGGACAATTGCCTTCTTTGAGCTGGACGAGCGCAAGCAGCAAGCGTTTTCGGCCATGCCTTCCACCATCGTGCTGGCGGAAAATGCCGATGATATCGTCTACATCCTGCCGCCGGTCCGATATCCGGATGGGAAGGTCTATCTGAAAATCGGCGGTGAGAGCGAGAAGGGCCGGTTGAACACGCTGGGTGAAGCGGTTTCCTGGTTTCACTCGGATGGTACCGGCAGCGAAGTGGAGTTCCTCGTCCGTCGCGCAATCGACATCATGCCGGAGCTTTCGGGATGCCCGGTTACCTCAGGCTCCTGCGTCGCTTCCATCACCCGCACCGGTTACCCCTATGTGGGCTACACGCAGTCTTCCAACATCGCAGTGCTGACCGGGGGCAACTTCGTTTCAGCAAAATCTTCCGATGAAATCGGCCGATTGGGTGCGGTCCTGTTGCTGGACGGGCAACTGACGGAAGCTGATTTCGCCGCTCAAATGGCGCCGGTTTTCATCTGAGTGGGAGCTGGCCTGTGAAAATATTGCCGGCCCTCTGGCGGTGATTGAGCAAGTGGCTACAAATTGTTGCAACGGAAAAAGAAAAGTCGTTCGGTCATGGCAAGGCAGTTCAAATATATCATTGTTGGGGCAGGCATGATGGGGGCATCTGCTGCCCGCCATTTGGCTGGAACCGGTGACGCCATTGCCGTCATCGGTCCGCGTGAGCCGGGCGATATTCCCAGCCATACCGGCGTTTTCGGCAGCCATTACGATGCCGCCCGCATCACGCGCACCATTGATGGCAACGCTGACTGGGCGCGTCTGGCCAACCGTTCGATTGCACGCTACGCCGAAATCGAACGCCAAAGCGACGTCAGATTCTACCACGAGGTCGGCTGCCTCATTGTCGGCAAGAAACGCGGCACCGGATCGGCCTACATCGAGAATGTGTGCGCTGCCGCCGAAACGTTGGGCGTCGAAACGGAGATTCTGGATGATGCGGCGCTTGGTGCCCGCTTTCCCTATTTCGCGTTTGAGCAAGAGTGCGAGGGCGTTTTCGAAGCGCGCAACGCCGGATACGTCAATCCAAGGGAACTGGTGCGCGCGCAGCTCGCCGCAGCTGAGAGGAAGGGCGTTACACGCATCGACGACATCGTCTCCAGCGTGCGGGAAGAGGGCGGAGTCGCCACCGTCATGACTGCGTCCGGCCACAGCTACACCGCGGAAAAAGTGCTTGTTGCCGCGGGCGGCTTTTCCATTGCAGAGGGGCTTTTGCCG
Organism: Rhizobium sp. Leaf311; assembly: GCF_001423445.1. Taxonomy (NCBI): domain Bacteria; kingdom Pseudomonadati; phylum Pseudomonadota; class Alphaproteobacteria; order Hyphomicrobiales; family Rhizobiaceae; genus Rhizobium; species Rhizobium sp. Leaf311. The sequence goes on from NZ_LMNZ01000001.1 coordinate 763,990, forward strand.
CAGGCGCTGCAGATGCAGGTCTTCGCTCGCACCGTTGCCTTTTTCGAAATTCCCGAGAGCGACCTCGACCACTATGCAGGTATGCCATCGCTGATCTACGAGCCGTCTGATCCTTGCAAGCATATCTATCTTCTGCCGCCTGTGCGGTATCCGGATGGCAAGTTCTATCTGAAGATCGGCGGCGAGCCTGTTGATGTTGCGCTGGGTAGCGACCCGGAGATCCGCGCGTGGTTCCGCTCAGGTGGAAATGCCCAGGTACGTGACAATTTCGCCGACATTATCCAGACGCTCATCCCATCGATCGACAGGACCAGGATTTCCATGGCTGCCTGCGTCACGTCCTATACGCCCAGCGGATTTCCGGCGATTGGTTACACGACTTCGCCCGGCATTGCGGTGCTGACGGGCGGATGTGGTGCTGCTGCAAAAAGCTGCGACGAGATCGGCAGGCTGGGTGCGCAGCTTCTCATCCACGGACAGCTTGTCGAGGATAGCTACGAGACCGATTTCGCGCCGCTTTTCTGCACGGAATAAGACGTTTGCGGATTTTCCGTTGGCATTCGCCGCTGAACCCGTCTAAGGAGCCCGTGCCAGTTGGCCGGGCAGCCGCGCTTTACCAATGTCGAAAGACGGTAGGGTGAGGAAAGTCCGGGCTCCACAAAAACACGGTGCCGGATAACGTCCGGCGGGGGCGACCCTAGGGAAAGTGCCGCAGAGAGTAGACCGCCACTTTTATAGTGGTAAGGGTGAAAGGGTGGGGTAAGAGCCCACCGCGCCGCTGGTAACAGGGGTGGCAAGGTAAACCCCACCGGGAGCAAGACCGAATAGGGATAACGCGGGATGCGCGCAAGCGTATCTACAGCCGGTTTTTGGGCGAGTTATCCGGGTGGGTTGCGAGAGGCGGTGTGCAAATGCCGTCCCAGATGAATGGCTGCCACGTTCCGGGTCAAACCGGGGCCATACAGAACCCGGCTTACAGGCCAACTGGCAAATTCCTTTTTCTTTCAAACGTTGATGCGGGTCGATTGGCTCGCGTAAGCGTTTGTTTTTCTTTATTTAATTAGATTTGATTGATGATTTTTAATTGTCTTGGCGCAAGTGCTTGAATGAACACGGTAAACCATTCGTTAAACTTAACGGGATATGAATATTCGATCCGAGGCCGGCATCGTGCGGGCTTCTCCCATTGACGCCCAAAGTGTCCCATGGTATCCCAAATGCACACCACAAAGGGTCGTGTTTTTGACCCGCAATCTCTGAAACGGAGAGGCCTGAAAAGGTCCGATGGGCATTATGTCCTGCCGGTCAGCGAGATGTCGTGCGTAACGGTGTTGCCAGTTGGTGCCGGTTTTTGTTCGGCGCCAGGCAGTTTTGGCGAGTTTGGCAATGGGTCGCTTTTTATCGAACGTGACGAACAGGATCGACGCCAAGGGGCGCGTTTCGGTTCCGTCCCTGTTTCGTTCGGTCCTGATGGAGCGCGGCATTCAGGAGCTTTATTGTCTCCAGGATTTCGCATTTCCAGCGATCAGCGTCGGCGGGCCGGACTTGCTGGAGCGATACGAGCGGCAGATCGCATCCATGGATGCTTTTTCGCCGGAAGCGAACGCGATGTCGCTGCTGGTTCACGGTGGCGGCGTTTTCATGAAGCTCGACGGGGAAGGGCGCTTGATGGTCACGGATTTTATCCGGGAGTTTACGGCCATCAGCACGGAAGTCACCTTTGTCGGTCGGGCGGATCATTTTCAGTTGTGGCAGCCGGAAGCGTTTCACGAGGCGCAGACGGCAGCAAGAACGGGGCGCGGTTTTTCTGCTGTTCGCCCCGGATAGGACGGGGAAACGGAATGGCGGCGAATTCTGGCGGACGATCTTCTGATGCCGGTGGCGGACCGGTTCGCCACATTCCGGTTCTTCTCCGTGAGGTCCTGACCGCGCTCGAGCCAGCGCCAGGCAAACTCATTCTCGATGGCACATTCGGCGCAGGCGGGTATACGCAAGCTATTCTCGACCAGGGTGCCGATGTCATAGCTTTGGACCGTGATCCCACTGCAATTGCAGGCGGGCAGGGCATGGTCGCCGCAAATGGCGGACGCCTTTCACTGATCCAGTCGAAGTTCTCAAATCTCGCCTCCCATGCGCCAGCGCAAGGGCTGGATGGCGTGGTGCTGGATATCGGCGTTTCCTCCATGCAGATCGACGAGGCCGAGCGTGGCTTCTCCTTCCAGAAGAATGGCCCTTTGGACATGCGCATGTCGGCCTCTGGCGTTTCTGCGGCAGATGTCGTCAACCGCGCCAAGGTGTCGGACCTCATCCGCATTTTTGGATTTCTCGGCGAAGAAAAGCAGCCGGGCCGCATTGCCCGCGCCATCGAAAAGAAGCGCGCGGAAGAGCCGTTTCGCACCACGCGCGACCTAGCCGGGCTGATTGAAATCGTCACCCCACGCAAGGCCAAGGATAAGATCCATCCGGCAACGCGAGTGTTTCAGGCGCTGCGCGTCTTCGTCAATGATGAGCTGGGAGAGCTGGCGCAGGCGCTGTTTGCCGCCGAGCAGGCCTTGAAGCCCGGCGGTCGCCTTGTGGTGGTAACGTTCCACTCGTTGGAAGACCGCATCGTCAAGAAATATTTTGCTGACCGCTCAGACCGCGCCGCAGGCTCGCGCCACATGCCGATGGTTGCGGCAAAATCGGCCATTTTCGATGCCCTTGGCAAGCCGATGATTGCAGCAAGTGAAGAGGAGGCGGAGGTCAATCCGCGCGCCCGTTCGGCCAAGCTGCGTGCCGGTATCAGAACACAAGCCCCGGCTCGCCCGGCGGATTTTTCCATTTTCGAACTGCCCGATCTTGCCAGCCTTGAAAAGATGGGAGGCTGATATGCTACGGACCTTTGATTTCATTCTCATGGGCGTGATGGTGGCGGCAGCGGTCGTTACCTATTCCATCAAGCATCAGGCCGACCTGAAGCTCGATTCCGTGCGCAAGCTCGAAGCCGAGATCAAGCTTGAGAAGGATACGATCGATCTTCTGCGTGCGGACTGGGCGCTGCTGACGCAGCCAAACCGTCTGCACCGGCTGGTCAATGCCTATCAGGGCGACCTTGCGCTTGCGCCAACACAGCCCACGCAGCTATCGCAACCCAAGGAACTGCCGATGCTGCGCTCGCAATTGCCGCAGCCGCCGGAGCCGCAGGGCATGAGCGTCGAGGATGTGATTGCCGCCGCGATGAGCGGCTCCAAGCCTGGCGCAACATTGGGTGGTGTAAAGCCGAAATCAGCGCCTGCGGGGCAAATTGCAGCGACGGGCGGTGTGCCCGTGCCGCAGCCGCGTGCGCGTGTCACACGTCAGCCAGTTCCCGCACCTGTTGTGCGTGCGCAGCCGGGTGACGAGTCTGGTGACATGGATGAAACGATAACTGGATCGGTGGACTGATGTCTTTTCTCTCCCGCGTCATGGTTCTGAAAAGCAGGGCTCATTTTTCCGCCAGCACCACCGGCTTTGCCGATCATGCTGCCTTTGAGGGTGCCCGCAAGCGCCGCGCCACGCAGGCAAAGACGCGTGTCGGTCTCCTGATCGTCGGTTTCGTTGCATTTTACGGTGTCGTCGGCGGACGTCTTGTGCAGTATGGGATGACACAGCCGGAAACCGTATCCAGCATCGCGCCTGCCGACCGCCTGATGGCGTCGCGTCCCGATCTCCTGGACCGTAACGGTGAAGTGCTGGCAACGGATATTCGCACCGTTTCACTGTTTGCCGAACCGCATCGCATTGTCGACGTCGATGAAGCCATCGAGAAACTGCGCACCGTTCTGCCCGACCTCGACACGCGCGGAACCTACCAGAAGCTCAAATCCGAATCCCGCTTCCAGTGGCTGCGCCGTCAGTTGACGCCCAAGCAGCAGAGCCAGATTTTGGCGCTCGGCATTCCCGGCATCGGCTTCAGGCCTGAGAAGCGACGCTTCTATCCCGGCGGGCCGACCGCTGCCCATGTCGTTGGCCACGTCAACATCGACAACCGCGGCGTGGCTGGCATGGAACGGTATCTCGACAGCCAGGGCCTTGCAGACCTGACCGCGCTTGGCATGACATCCGATCAGCCGCTGGAACCGGTCAAGCTGTCCATCGATCTGCGGGTACAGGCCATCGTTCGCGAAGTCGTCGTGAACGCAATCCAGAAGTTCGAAGCTCTCGGCGCAGGCGCCGTGGTGATCAATGTTCACACCGGCGAAATTCTCGCCATGGTTTCAGCACCGGATTACGATCCCAACAATCCCGCCGAAGGCGCCAAGGAAGGCTGGCTGAACCGCATGTCGAACGGTACGTTCGAGATGGGCTCCACCTTCAAGTCCTTCACCATTGCCATGGGTCTTGATTCCGGAAAGGTTCGCATCGGCGATACTTTCGATGCGCGTTTTCCCATCCGCATCGGTGGCTTCACCATCAAGGATTTCCACGGCAAGGGACGCGTGCTCTCGGTGCCGGAAATCTTCCAGTATTCCTCCAACATCGGTACCGCGAAGATTGCCGATACGGTTGGCATCGAGGGACACAAGGAATTCCTTACGCGTCTCGGCCTGTTGACGAAGATGCAGACGGAACTGCCTGAAGTCGCTATGCCGACGCAGCCGCGTCAATGGAAGAAGATCAACTCCGTTACAATTTCCTTCGGTCACGGCGTTTCAACGACACCGCTGCAAACAGCCATTGCAGGTGCTGCCCTCGTCAATGGCGGCAAACTTATCGAGCCGACATTCCTGCCCCGTTCGCAGGACCAGGCCGATCAGGTTGCCAAGCAGGTGCTGCAGCCCGGCGCCAGCAAGGACATGCGCTTCCTGTTCGAGTGGAATGGCGTCAACGGCTCTGGTCGCAACGCGCGTGTTGAAGGCTTCAATGTCGGTGGCAAGACCGGCACGGCCGACAAGGTTGTCAACGGTCGCTACGTTCACGACAAGAACTTCAACGCCTTCCTCTCCGCTTTCCCGATGGACAAGCCGGAATATGTCGTTCTGTCCTTCATCGATGAGCCGAAGACGGACAAGGGCAATGGCGCAGCACTTGCCGGTTCCTCTGCGGCACCGATGGTGCACGATATCATCACCCGTTCAGCGGCAATTCTTGGTGTAAAACCCAAATTCGGTAAGGACGGTTCGGCCTTGCTGGTGTCTTATTGATTGGTACAGCTTACGACGGACCGGCGAATCACGCCGGGGGGACAAGACGGACACATTCATGAATTTGCGAGATCTATCCGGGAGCGAGTTCCCGGAACTGAATGAAATGCTTCAGGCAGAGGCCGGAGCTATCGAGGTAACCGGGATCACCGCTGACAGCCGCAAGGTCCAGCCCGGATCGATCTTCGTTGCCGTGGCCGGAAGCAAGGCGGATGGCAGCGCCTTTGTGCAGGATGCGGTCGCCAAGGGTGCGGTTGCCATCGTTTCAGGTCTCGAAATCGACGCCCACGTGCCTGTGTTGGTCGTTTCCGATCCGCGTCGCTTCCTCTCTCTTGCTGCCGCCCGATTTTACGGAAAACAGCCTGAAACCATGATCGCGGTTACGGGTACGGCGGGCAAGACCTCGGTCGCCTCCTTCGTTCGCCAGATCTGGGCCTTTGCAGGCCATGCGGCAGCCCAGATCGGCACGACGGGTGTGATTGCGCCCGGTCGCGAAGATTATGGCTCTCTGACCACCCCGGACCCTGTTTCCTTACACGCGCTTCTGGCAGAACTTGCCGCAGAAGGTGTGACCCATGCGGCGATGGAGGCATCCAGCCATGGGCTGGACCAGCGTCGTCTTGATGGCGTTAAGCTTGCCGCCGCCGGATTTACCAATCTCGGCCGCGACCACATGGATTACCATCCAACGGTCGAAGACTACATGGCAGCGAAAATGCGCCTGTTCGATACGCTCCTGCCAAAGGGTTCGCCGGTTGTCATCTTCGCGGATGATCCGTGGTCGGAACGCGCGATCAAGGTGGCGACAGATGCAGGCCACGATGTCCGCACGGTCGGTCGCAAGGGTGAATATCTCGCACTGAAGCGCGTCGAGCATTTTCGCCACAAGCAGATGATCGAGGTCCATCATGAGGGCCAGATATATGAAGTCGACATGCCGCTTGCCGGAGATTTCCAGGTTGCCAATGCGTTGGTGGCGGCAGGGCTTGCAATGTCTACCGGTGTCTCGCCCTCGGTGGCAATGAAGGCGCTGGAAAAGCTGTTCGGTGCTGCGGGCCGTCTGGAGCTTGTCGGCCAGACCAAGAACGGTGCCTTGGCTTATGTTGACTACGCCCACAAGCCCGACGCGTTGGAAAATGTTTTGACCTCTGTGCGTCCATTCACCTCGGGCCGCATCATTACGGTGTTCGGCTGCGGGGGAGACCGCGACAAGGGTAAGCGCCCCATCATGGGCGAAGTGGCAACGCGGCTTTCAGACGTCGTGATCGTAACGGACGATAATCCGCGCTCCGAAGAGCCGCAGATCATCCGTTCCGAAATCATGGCGGCAGCACCGGGTGCGCTGGAGATTGCAGACCGGGCAGAGGCGATCAATCACGCCGTATCGATGCTGGGGAATGGAGATACACTGATCGTTGCGGGCAAGGGGCATGAGGAAGGTCAGATCGTCGGCAATATTACGCTGCCGTTTTCAGACCATGAACAGGTGCGTACTGCGCTGGAAGGATTGAAGATTTGAGCTGGTTATGGACAGTACCGGATATGGTTGCCGTCATGGCGGGCCGTCCGGTTGGCAATCTGCCTCAAGGCATCACAGGCATTTCCATCGACAGCCGCACGGTGCAGCCGGGTGAAGCATTTTTCGCCATCAAGGGCGACCGTGTGGACGGCCACGACTATGCGAGCTTTGCGGTCGCCAACGGGGCGGGCCTGCTCGTCGTGTCGGAGGCGAAGCTGCCAGCGCTCGGTCGGCTAACGGTGCCGATGATCGTGGTCGAAGACGTGCTTGCGGCCATGGTCAAGCTTGGACAGGCCGCGCGTGAGCGCACATCGGCCCGCATCATTGCCATCACCGGTTCTGTCGGCAAGACGACGACAAAGGAAATGCTGCGTCAGGTTCTGGGACCGTCGGGCAAGGTCCATGCAGCCGTCTCGTCCTTCAACAATCATTGGGGCGTTCCGCTCACCCTGGCGCGTATGCCTGTCGATACGGAATACGGGATTTTCGAAATCGGCATGAACCATTCCGGCGAGATCAGTCCGCTGGTAAAGCAGGTAAAGCCGCATCTTGCCATCATCACGACAATCGCGGCTGCGCATCTCGGCAACTTCAAAAGCCTGGAAGAGATTGCTGCGGCAAAGGCCGAAATTTTCGATGGTGTTCTGCCCGGCGGCGCTGTCATCCTCAACCGCGACAATGCGCAGTTCGAGCAGCTTGAACAGGCGGCCTATAATGCGGGCATCGAGCATGTTCTGACATTCGGCCAGCACGCCAAGGCCGAGTTCCGTCTGGCCGATTATGAAAGCACACCCAATGGTTCAACCATCTGGGCAATCATCAACGGTGAAACAAGCGAACTGCATATTGGTGCAGCTGGCCGCCACATCGCTGAAAACGCCATGGCGGCCCTTGGCACGGTGGCCGTGACCGGCGCCGATCTCGACAGGGCATTTGCTGCGCTCGGCACACTGGAAGCGGTCAAGGGCAGGGGGCAGCGACATCGCCTTTCGGTTGGCGACGGCTCTTTCCTGCTTATCGATGAAAGCTACAATGCAAACCCGGCCTCTATGCGTGCGGCGATTGCGCTGCTCGCTGCGGCAGAGGTGCGTGGAAGCGGCCGTCGCGTCGCCGTGCTCGGCGATATGCTCGAGATGGGTGAATTTGCCGCCGAAGTGCACGAGGATCTTTCCGGGCCGATCCTGTCTGCGGGCATTGAGCATGTATGGCTTGCCGGTGAGTCGATGGCGGCACTTCGCGACGCGCTTCCTGAAAGCGTCCATGTTGCATGGTTCCCCACGACTGCCGAACTCAACGAATTTGTCCTGAAATGGGTCCAGCCGGGCGATGTGGTGATGATAAAATCGTCACTTGGTGTGGGTTTTGGCAAGATCGTTGCGGCGCTTCTTGACAAGTATCCGGCATTCCCCGAGACGGAACGCCAAATCTAAAGCATTTAACCAAACGCTAAGACAGCATGTTCTGTGCGTTGGTGGTGAAACGAAAACTTGGAGCGGCACAGGACGTCCCACCGTCCGTCTGCCGCTTTAACGGCCTTTTGAAAGGGCAAATATGCTGATCTGGCTCGTTGAACTGTCGGACAAAGTTCAAATCTTCAATCTGTTCCGCTACATCACGTTCCGGGCAGGTGCTGCATTGTTCACCTCTGCCCTCATCGTATTTCTTTTCGGACCGGCAATCATCAACTCCCTGCGCATTCGCCAGGGCAAGGGTCAGCCGATCCGCGCCGATGGTCCGCAGACCCATTTCAAGAAGGCCGGCACGCCAACCATGGGCGGGCTGATGATTCTTGCGGGCATCCTCGGCGGCTCTCTGCTGTGGGGTGATCTCTCCAATGTTTATGTCGTTGCGGTTCTGATGGTGACGCTCGGCTTCGGCGCCATCGGCTTCTATGACGACTATCTAAAAGTCACAAAGCAGAGCGATAAAGGCTTTTCCGGCAAGGCACGCCTTGGTATCGAATTCCTGATTGCCGCCATCGCTGTGTTCTTCATGATGGAAGTTGCGCTGGCAACAGCGCCGCATGGTGGCACGCTTGGCAGTTCAATCGCTTTCCCGTTCTTCAAGGAATTCGTCATTGATCTCGGCTATTTCTTCGTCCTATTTGGCGCTTTCGTCATTGTCGGCGCGGGCAATGCCGTCAACCTGACCGATGGACTGGACGGGCTTGCCATCGTGCCGGTCATGATTGCCGCCGCGACATTCGGCGTCATTTCCTATCTCGTCGGCAACGCGATCTTCGCGAATTACCTCCAGATCAATTTTGTACCCGGCACGGGCGAACTGGCTGTCATCGTCGGCGCCGTCATCGGTGCTGGTCTCGGCTTTCTATGGTTCAATGCCCCGCCTGCGGCCATCTTCATGGGCGACACCGGCTCGCTGGCGCTCGGCGGTCTGATTGGCTCCATCGCGGTTGCGGTCAAGCATGAGATCGTCATGATCATCGTTGGCGGATTGTTCGTCATGGAAACGCTGTCGGTCATCATTCAGGTCTTCTGGTTCAAACGCACCGGACGGCGCGTCTTCCTCATGGCACCCATCCATCACCATTTCGAGAAAAAGGGATGGACCGAGAGCCAGGTGGTCATTCGTTTCTGGATCATTTCTGTCGGGCTGGCGATGCTTGGCCTTGCCACATTGAAGTTGAGGTAGTCGATGATTCCTGTCACCTCATTTGCGGGAAAGAAGGTTGCACTGTTCGGCCTTGGCGGCTCGGGCCTTGTCACGGCGCGGGCGCTGGTAGCGGGCGGTGCTGATGTGACCGCATTTGACGACAATCCCGACAGTGTTGCCAGGGCGCAGGCCGAGGGCATTCCGACCGGGGATCTTCGCACACTGGATTGGTCGAAGCTCTCGGCCTTCGTTCTCGCGCCCGGCGTGCCGCTGACCCACCCCAAGCCGCATTGGTCCGTCGATCTTGCCCGTGCCGCCGGCGTGGAGGTGATTGGCGATATCGAACTGTTTGTTCGCGAGCGCAGGGCGCATTCACCCGATTGCCCCTTCATCGCGATTACGGGCACCAATGGCAAATCCACCACCACGGCGTTGATTGCACATATTCTGACGGCCTGCGGTCGCGACACACAGCTTGGCGGCAATATCGGCACAGCTGTTCTCAGCCTCGAACCGCCGAAGGCGGAACGCTTCTATGTGGTCGAATGCTCGTCCTATCAGATCGATCTCGCGCCGACGCTCAATCCAACAGCGGGCATCCTGCTCAACCTCACCCCTGACCATCTGGATCGTCACGGCACGATGCAGCATTATTCCGATGTCAAGGAGCGTCTGGTCGCGGGCAGCGGAACGGCGGTTGTCGGCGTGGACGATAGTTTCTGCACCCTGATTGCCGATCGTCTGGAGCGGGCCGGTGTCACGGTCTCGCGGATTTCCAAGCGCAACGTGGTTGCAAATGGCCTCTATGCCGAAGGCAGCCAGATATTCAGGGCAGACGGCGGTACATCCTCGCTGCTGGTCGATCTGGACGGCATTCAGACGCTGCGTGGCAGCCACAATGCGCAGAATGCGGCGGCAGCGATCGCAGCCTGCCTTGCCGTTGGCGTTTCGGTCGAAGAGGTGAAGGCGGGGCTGAACTCTTTCCCCGGTCTGAAACATCGCATGCAGCCGGTTGGCCGTCGAGGCAACGTTACCTTTGTCAATGACAGCAAGGCGACCAATGCGGATGCGGCGGCTCCCGCGCTGTCCAGCTATAACCGCATTTACTGGATCGCCGGTGGCCTGCCGAAAGCGGGCGGCATTTCAAGCCTGTCGCCGCTATTTTCCCATATTGCCAAGGCATATCTCATTGGCGAGGCGGCGGCTGAGTTTGCGGCAACGCTTGGCGAGGCGGTGCCCTATGAAATCTCCGGCACACTCGACAAGGCTGTCGAGCACGCCGCTCGCGATGCGCAGGAAGACGGACGAGATGGAAATGTCGTCATGTTATCACCGGCCTGCGCAAGCTTCGACCAGTACAAGAACTTCGAAATTCGTGGTGATTCGTTCGTTTCTCATGTTTCAGCCCTGGCTGGCGTGACGATGTTGGTTGGCTCGGAAAAGGTGGAGTGATGAAATGGTAAGCCGTATTGACCGAGGCCCGGTCGCGGAATGGTTCTGGACCATCGACCGTTTCTTCCTGACTGCGTTCATCGCTCTCATGGGCATCGGGCTGATGCTGTCCTTTGCGGCATCGCCAGCGGTGGCTGAGCGTATCGGTCTCAACAGCTTCTTTTTCGTCGAGCGGCAGGCGATGTTCATGGTGCCATCTTTGGCGATCATGATCGGCCTTTCGTTTCTCTCGCCCCGACAGGTGCGCCGCGTTGCCGTCATCATGCTCGTGGCCTCCCTGCTGATGATGATCTTTGCGCTGTTCTTCGGTATAGAGGTCAAGGGTGCCCGTCGCTGGATTTCCATCGGCAGCTTTTCCATTCAGCCTTCCGAATTCATGAAACCCGCTTTCGTCATCGTCTGCGCGTGGCTGTTTGCGGAACGGGCACGTCATCCGGAAATTCCCGGCAATCTCTTTGCCATCATCACCTTCGGCATCGTTGCCGCACTTCTCATCGCCCAGCCGGACTTCGGTCAGACCATCCTGACATCCGTTGTCTGGGGTGGAATGTTCTTCATGGCTGGCGTTCCCTGGTTCTGGATCATCATGCTGGGTGGCCTCGGCGTCGGCGGCATCATCACCGCCTATCTGATGTTGCCGCACGTGGCCGGTCGTATCGACCGGTTCTGGACGGGCGAGGGCGACACGTTCCAGGTGGATACGGCGCGCGAAGCCATCATCCGTGGCAACTGGTTCGGTCAGGGGCCGGGCGAGGGCATCGTCAAGCGCATCATTCCCGATAGCCACACCGACTTTATCTTTTCCGTCGCGGCGGAAGAATTCGGCATCCTGTTCTGCATGTTGCTGGTGATGATCTTTGCCTTCATCGTGTTGCGCGGCCTGGCCCATGCATTCAAGGAAAAGGACGATTTCGTCCGCTTTGCGGTGGCTGGTCTGGTGTTGCAGATCGGTATGCAGTCGATGATCAATATCGGCGTCAATCTTGAACTCATGCCCGCCAAGGGCATGACGCTGCCGCTGATTTCCTATGGTGGTTCCTCGATGATGGCGATCTGCGTCACAGCTGGCTTCCTTCTGGCCTTGACACGACATCGCCCCGAAAAACGGGCCCAGGAACGCAGTTTCTTCCGGGTCAATGCAGGGCTTCCTGCGGAGTAAAGAGTATGAGCAAAGGCATCGTTCTGCTTGCCGCCGGGGGAACCGGCGGCCATGTGTTTCCGGCCGAGGCATTGGCTTACGAGTTGAAGGCGCGAGGCTATTCCGTCCATCTCGTTACCGACAGCCGCGCTGAACGCTACGCGGGCACGTTCCCGGCGGATGAGATCCATGTCGTGCCGTCCGCAACCATCGGATCCAAGAACCCGATTTCCGTGGCCAAGGCGCTGCTGAAACTCTGGACCGGCCTTCGTGCCGCGCGCCGCCTGGTGACAAAGCTGAAGCCGGTTGCCGTCGTGGGTTTTGGTGGTTATCCAACCGTGCCGCCGCTTCTGGCGTCCACTGGTCTTGGCATACCTTCACTCATTCATGAGCAGAATGCCGTGATGGGCCGTGCCAACAAGGCGCTGGCGAAGAGAGTCAAGGCAATCGCAGGCGGGTTCTTGCCGGAAGGCAAGGGGCAATATGCCGACAAGACGGTGGCGACGGGCAACCCGGTGCGGCCAGCCGTGCTTTCTGCTGCCGATGTCTCCTACACTCCTTCCAGCGCAGGCGAGCCGTTTCAGCTGGTCGTCTTCGGCGGAAGCCAGGGCGCGCAGTTTTTCTCAGGCGCCGTGCCAGCGGCCATCTGCCTGATGCCGAACGAGATGCGTTCCCGCATCACCGTAACCCAGCAGGCCAGACCCGAAGACAAGGACAGCGTGACAGCGTCCTACGCAAAGCTCGGCGTAAAGGCGGATATTTCGCCTTTCTTCGGTGATATGGCGCAGCGCATAGCAGATGCCGATCTCGTCATCAGCCGTTCAGGGGCATCCACGGTTTCGGAGCTTTCCGTCATCGGACGTCCCTCGGTGCTGGTGCCTTATCCGCACGCACTCGACCACGATCAGGCCGCCAATGCTGCGGCACTTTCCGCTGCTGGCGGCGCGAGCGTCATCAAGCAATCCGAGCTGTCACCGCAAAAGCTGTCGGCGCTGCTCAGCGATGCGATGAACGATCCGGAGCGCCTGGCGCAGACGGCGGCAGCAGCCAAGGCGACCGGCAAGCCGGACGCGGCGCAACGGCTGGCCGATCTTGTGGAGGCGATTGCCGCCGGGCAGTCCGTCCAGCAATTCAAATTGAAGAATAAAGAAGGAGTGCATCCATGAAGATGCCGAAAGCCATAGGTCTTGTCCATTTCATCGGTATAGGCGGGATCGGCATGAGCGGTATTGCCGAGGTGCTTCACAATCTCGGTCATCGCGTGCAGGGCTCCGACCAGGCAGACAGCGCCAATGTGCAGCGTCTGCGGGAGAAGGGCATCGAGGTGTTCGTCGGTCAGACGGCCGAGAACCTTGGCGATGCCGAAGTTGTTGTTGTCTCGACCGCCATCAAGAAGAACAACCCGGAGCTGATTGCAGCGCGCGAGAAGCATCTGCCGATCGTTCGTCGTGCCGAAATGCTGGCTGAACTGATGCGCTTCCGCAACGCGATTGCCATCGGCGGCACGCATGGCAAGACGACGACCACCTCCATGGTTGCCGCGTTGCTTGAGGCAGGCAATCTTGATCCGACCGTCATCAACGGCGGCATCATCAACGCCTATGGCACCAATGCCCGCATGGGCGAGGGCGAGTGGATGGTTGTCGAGGCCGACGAATCGGACGGCACCTTCCTGAAGCTTCCTGCCGACGTTGCCGTCATCACCAATATCGATCCGGAACATCTGGATCATTATGGCAATTTCGATGCCGTCCGCGCCGCATTCCGTCAGTTCGTGGAAAACGTGCCCTTCTATGGTTTTGGCGTCATGTGCCTCGATCACCCTGAAGTGCAGACGTTGGTTGGCAAGATCGAAGACAGAAAGGTCATTACCTACGGCGAAAACCCGCAGGCCGATGTGCGCTTTTCCAATGTCCGAATCGATGGCGTCCGCTCCATCTTCGATGTGGAGATTCGCCGCCGCCGCACAGGCAAGATCTACAGTTTCAAGGATCTGGTCCTGCCGATGCCCGGCCGTCACAACGTTTCGAACGCGACGGCTGCGATTGCGGTGGCAAACCGTCTGGGTATCTCCGAGGACGACATCAAGAAGGGGCTGGGCTCCTTCGGTGGCGTGAAGCGTCGCTTCACCCTGACGGGCGAGTCCAATGGCGTTCAGGTCTTCGACGATTACGGACACCACCCCGTCGAGATCAAGGCAGTGCTCAAGGCGGCCCGCGAGGCTTGCAGCGGGCGCATCATTGCCGTGCATCAGCCGCATCGCTATTCGCGGCTTGCCAGCCTGTTTGAAGATTTTGCGCATTGTTTCAACGATGCGGACACAATTCTTCTTGCTCCGGTTTATGCCGCAGGCGAAGATGCAATCGATGGGGTGAATTCCGAAACGCTCGTTTCAGCCACAAAGGCTGCCGGACATCGGGACGCGCGCCATCTCGCCTCTCGCGACGATCTGGCAAGAACCGTCGCAGCCATTGCAAATCCCGGTGATTTCGTGGTTCTGTTGGGGGCTGGTAATATTACGCAGTGGGCGGCAGCGCTGCCCTCGGAATTGGATAGCATTTCAGGAAAGTCTGCATGAGACAGGTGGATGGGGTAAAGTTGCTGGAGAGGTTCGGCGACGGAGTAAAGGAACTCAGAGGACGTTTGACGCCGGACAGTCCCATGGACCGCGTGACGTGGTTCAGAGCAGGTGGCCTGGCGGAGCTGATGTTCCAGCCCCATGATACCGACGATCTCGTTGCCTTCCTTAAAATTCTGCCGGAAGACGTTCCGCTGACGGTTGTCGGCGTTGGCTCGAACCTTCTGGTGCGCGATGGCGGTATTCCAGGCGTGGTCGTGCGTCTTTCCGCCAAGGGTTTTGGGCAGGTGGAACTGGCGGGTGAAAACCGCATCAAGGCCGGTGCGATCTGCCCGGACAAGCATATTGCAGCCATGGCCATGGATAATGGCATTGGCGGCTTTCACTTCTATTACGGCATTCCCGGTTCCATCGGTGGCGCTCTGCGCATGAATGCTGGCGCTAATGGCGGCGAAACGCGCGAGCGCGTGGTGGAAGTGTATGCGGTGGACCGGCAGGGCAATGCCCATGTCCTTTCCAACGCTGATATGGGCTATAGCTACCGCCATTCGGACGCGTCGAAGGATCTGATCTTCACGGGCGCTCTGTTTGAGGGCTATCCCGAAGACCGTGCGAAAATCCGCGCCGACATGGATGCGGTTCGTCATCATCGCGAAACGGTTCAGCCAATCCGTGAGCAGACCGGCGGTTCGACCTTCAAGAACCCCGAGGGACATTCCGCCTGGAGCCTCATTGACGAGGCTGGTGGTCGTGGCATGGTCATTGGCGGTGCGCAGATGTCATCGCTCCACTGCAACTTCATGATCAATACCGGCCACGCGACCGGCTATGATCTCGAATATCTTGGCGAAGCGGTTCGCAAGCGCGTCTTCGAACATTCCGGCATTCGTCTGGAATGGGAAATCAAGCGTCTGGGATTGTTCATGCCCGGTCGTGAGGTTGAGCCGTTTCTCGGGGCATAGCGACCAGATTTCCCAAAATCGTCCATTTTGGAAAGAACAAAAAAGCCCGCGAAGCCAATGACTTCGCGGGCTTTTCTCTGTGTTTGATTCCGGTTCAGACTTCGTTTTTGCCGGACATGAAGATGCAGGCCAGCGTGATGAGCGCGGCGACGCAGAGATAGTAACCGACATAGCTCATGCCGTAATTCACCTGCAGCGAGGTGGCGATGTAGGGCGCAAGCGACGCACCGAAAATGCCAGCCATGTTGAAGGTGATGGACGAACCCGTGTAGCGCACGGATGTCGGGAAGGGGGCGGCCAGAGCCGTTCCGATCAAGCCATATGTCATGCCCATGAGCGCCATGGAGAGGGCCGCGAAGATGAAGATGGAGCCTTCGCCGCTTGTCATAAGGCTCGGCAGCAGGAAGGAGAAGGCAGCGATCAATACGGTCGTTGCAATCAGGACTTCACGACGGCCGAAGCGTTCTGCCAGCTTTCCAGCGATGGGAATGAAGATGCCGAAGAGGATGGAGCCCAGGATCTGCACTTCCAGCGCATCAAGGAAGGGAATCTTCAGGACCTTGACGTTGTAGGAAAGCAGATAGGCTGTGCCGATGTAGAACAGCACGAAGGTGGCCAGAGCAACGAAGGTGCCAAGCGCGAGGCTGCGCTTGTGATTGCGGAAAAGCTCCGCAACAGGCACTGCAACGCGTTCCTGCTTGTCGATTGCTTTCTGGAAGGCCGGTGTTTCGGTGATGGAAAGACGCACCCAAAGGCCGACAGCGATCAGGATGATCGATGCGACGAAGGGAATGCGCCATCCCCAGCTGAGAAGGGCTTCCTGAGACATGAAGTGCAGCAGGATCCAGAAGACGCCGGAAGAGAGAAAGAGACCAAGCGGCGCGCCCAGCTGCGGGAACATGCCGTACCAGCTGCGCTTGCCCGGAGGTGCATTTTCCGTTGCCAGCAGAACCGCGCCACCCCATTCACCACCAAGGCCGAAGCCCTGACCGAAGCGGCAAAGTGCCAGCAGCAGAGGTGCCATCACGCCAACAGTCTCATAGGTCGGCAGCAGGCCGATGATGACGGTGGACACGCCCATGGTCAGCAGTGCTGCAACGAGCGTCGTTTTGCGCCCGATGCGGTCGCCATAATGGCCGAATACGACGGCCCCGAGTGGACGTGCGAAGAAGGCGATGGAGAAAGTCGCAAATGACGCAAGAAGCGCGGTCATCGGATCGTTGTTGGGGAAGAACAACGTCGGGAACACGAGCACTGCTGCGGTCGCATAAACGTAGAAATCGAAAAACTCGATGGTCGTGCCGACCACGCTGGCAGTAAGAACTCGTGCAGGCGAATTTGTCTTTACATCGTTCGCATTGTCAGCGGGCGGCGATACGGGAGATATCGCGTCGGTCATCATATGGGTTCCATTGTTAAGTAACACTTATCACTCTGGGAAGAGATTGTGCTGCGTTAACGCAATTTTCAGACGTTTGAAACGCCTTAAGCGCAATAATTTGTAAAAAATGACGGGTTCCGGCGGCGAAATGCATTGGAAGGCAGAGGTCTGGTCTGTTTTTCCGGGAAACAGCGGCAGCCTTTCAAAGAGGTTTTCTGACCCAAAATTGGTTGGGGAAAAATGCCGTCCGTTAACGAATCAGCCTTGCTTTTCTCCGGGTGGCTTTGCGCCCGCGCAAGAATTTTATTTCGCCTGCCTGCAATTCTGAATCTTGCATTGGCTGCAACTCTCTGATTCCAAGGAAGGAATCCGGGCCTCATGTGATTCTTTAAGAAAAATCGCATCATGGGCGCCACTGGTTAACGAAAGTAAACACTTCATTAACCTTAATGGCGCTTAGTGAATGGTAACGGAGCGGGCGAGAGAATCGCAGGGCTGACGAAGGTTCTGCTGATCTCGTTCATGTGATTTTTGTGTCAGAGGTTTTCATGAGCGGCAAACACGTAGCTGTTCTTATGGGTGGGTTTTCTTCGGAGCGGCCGGTCAGCCTCTCATCGGGAGAGGCTTGCGCATCGGCTCTCGAAGGCGAGGGCTACAAGGTTACGCGTGTCGATGTGGATCGCAATATCGCCGCAACGCTGGCTGCCTTGCGTCCCGATGTCGCTTTCAACGCCCTCCACGGCCCCTATGGGGAAGATGGCACCATCCAGGGTATCCTCGAATATCTCGAAATTCCCTATACCCATTCCGGCGTTCTTGCCTCTTCGCTGGCGATGAACAAGTCGCTCGCGAAGAAGATTGCGGCGGCAGCAGGCATTCCCGTTGCGCCAGAGAAAATTCTTAATCGTTTCGATATCGGCAACAAGCATCCGCTTGATCCACCTTACGTCGTCAAGCCTGTGCGCGAAGGCTCCAGCTTCGGTGTCGTCATCGTCAAGGAAGACCAGTCTCATCCGCCACAGATTTTGGGATCTGCGGAATGGCGCTATGGCGACGAGGTCATGGCCGAGCGCTACATTGCCGGACGCGAGTTTACCTGCGGCGTCATGAATGGCGAAGCCTTGGGCGTGACCGAGGTTTTGCCGATGGGCCACGCCTTTTATGATTATGATGCGAAATACGCCAAAGGTGGTTCAAAACACATCATTCCGGCGGAAATTTCACCGAAAATTTACCAAAAAATCCAATCATTGGCGGTCATGGCGCATCAGGTGATTGGCTGCCGTGGCGTGAGCCGTTCCGACTTCCGCTACGACGATCGTTTCTCAGAAGAAGGCGAACTTATCTGGCTGGAGGTCAATACTCAGCCAGGCATGACGCCAACCTCCCTTGTGCCGGAAATGGCAGCTCATGCAGGACGCTCCTTCGGTGAGCTGGTCCGCTGGATGGTGGAGGACGCTTCGTGTTCGCGATAGCAGGCAAAAAGTCGGCAGCAAGAAAGCGCGAGCAATTCGCCTCGGGGTCCACTGACGAGCGGATGGTTCTGCCACGCCCGTTTCGCAAGGGCTTTCGCTTCATCGTTTCGCTGGCGACCGGGCGTATTCACATTCCCGCCCACACGGGAACGCTTGCCACCGTTGGCTTCTTTTCCGTGATCGGTCTCTATGGCATGTCTCTGGGCGGCCATACGGATGTCGTTGCGCAGGCGACAACATCCGCCGCCGGGTTTGCCATTGAAGACGTCAAGGTTTCTGGCAACATCCAGACATCTGAAATCGATGTCTTCCAGCTGCTCGGGCTGGATGGCGCAACCTCGTTGATCGCGCTTGATGTCAATGCTGCCCGCAAGAAGCTGACCGAGCTTCCCTGGGTAGAGGACGTCGATGTTCGCAAGATCTACCCGAAGACGATCGAGGTTCGCTTGAAGGAGCGGCAGGCTTTCGGCATCTGGCAGCACGGTTCGGAACTGTCGCTCATTGAAAAGAGCGGCAGCGTGATCGCTCCGCTGCGCGATAATAAATATGCCGGATTGCCGCTGTTTGTCGGTCGCGATGCCGAAACCGGTGCCGCAGGCTTCGTCGATGAACTGGCCGACTGGCCTGAAATCCGCAACCGCGTGCGGGCCTATGTTCGCATCGCCGGACGCCGCTGGGATTTGCATCTGGACAACGGCATCGTGGTCAAGCTGCCGGAAGAAAACGTGCCGAAGGCGCTGCAACTGCTTTCTCGCATGGACATGGAAGAAAAGGTTCTTTCGCGTGATGTCGCGGCGGTTGATCTGCGCCTGCCGGACCGCACCACGGTTCAATTGACCGAAGGTGCGGCAGAGCGCCGCCAGAAGGCGGTCGAAGCACGTTCGAAGGCACTCAAGGCTGCGGAGAAGAACACATGAGCTTTTTCGGTTCTTCCCATTTCGGCCTTCCGCGCCTGAAGCCTTTGTCTTCGAAGCGCAGTCATGTGGTGTCGGTCCTCGATATCGGTTCGACAAAGGTCGTTTGCATGATCGGTCGTCTCACTCCGCGTGAGGAAACCGAAGTTCTGCCGGGCCGCACGCACAAGGTCGAGGTCATCGGCATTGGCCACCAGCGTTCGCGCGGTGTGAAGTCCGGCGTCATTGCCGATCTGGATGCGCTGGAAGGCGTCATTCGTCTGGCTGTTGATGCAGCCGAGCGCATGGCAGGTTTGACCGTTGACAGCCTGATCGTGAATGTCTCTGCAGGGCGTTTGGCCAGCGACATCTATACGGCCAGCATCGATCTGGGCGGCCAGGAAGTCGAATCGGGCGATCTTCGCAAGGTTCTGATCGCCGCAAGCCAGCAATCGCTGCGGCAGGATCGCGCCATTCTGCACTCGCTGCCAACAGGCTATTCGCTGGATGGTGAGCGCGGCATTCGTGATCCGCTTTCCATGTATGGCGATATGCTGGGCGTGGACATGCATGTGGTGACAGCCGAGCGCACCGCGCTGAAGAACCTGGAATTGTGCATCAACCGCGCTCACTTGTCTGTCGAGGGCATTGTTGCGACCCCTTATGCCAGCGGCCTTGCGGCTCTGGTGGATGATGAAGTCGAGCTTGGCTGTGCTGCCATCGACATGGGCGGCGGCACGACGACGATTTCGGTTTTCGCCGAAGGTCGTCTTGTCCATACCGACGCCATTGGTCTTGGCGGTCATCATGTCACCACGGATCTGGCGCGTGGTCTGTCCACGCGCATCGAAGATGCCGAGCGTTTGAAGGTGGTGCACGGGTCTGCACTCGCCAATGGAGCGGATGATCGCGATCTGATCGCCGTGCCGCCTATCGGAGAGGACGACCGCGACCAGCCTTCGCAGGTTTCGCGGGCGCTTGTCAGCCGCATCGTTCGGGCACGAATCGAAGAAACATTGGAACTCATTCGCGACCGTATCCAGAAATCGGGATTCAGCCCGATTGTCGGCAAGCGCGTGGTTCTGACGGGTGGCGCCAGCCAGCTGACCGGTCTGCCTGAAACGGCGCGGCGCATTCTGGCCCGCAATGTACGTATCGGCCGCCCGATGGGCGTGTCCGGTCTGCCGGTCGCGGCCAAGGGCCCGGCCTTTTCTACAGCCTGCGGGCTGATGATTTATCCGCAGATCGCGGACATCGAAATCCATGCGGCGCAGAGCGGAATGTTCTCGCCGTTCGGAACGGGTAGCGGCCGGATTGCCCGCGTAGGGCAATGGCTGAAGGAAAGTTTCTGACCTCTGTCTCGAGTAACCGACAGAGGACTGAGTGAAGTTTGATTAAGAATTGGCCTGCGGGGCGATGCGGCCAGAGAAAGAAGGAATGTTATTATGACGATACAGCTGCAAAAGCCGGATATCACCGAGCTGAAGCCACGCATCACCGTTTTCGGCGTTGGCGGTGGCGGCGGTAACGCTGTCAACAACATGATCACGGCTGGCCTCCAGGGCGTCGACTTTGTCGTTGCCAACACGGATGCACAGGCTCTGACGATGACGAAGGCAGACCGGGTCATCCAGCTCGGCGTCAACGTTACCGAAGGTCTCGGCGCCGGTTCCCAGCCTGAAGTCGGTCGCGCTGCTGCCGAAGAGTGCATCGATGAAATCATCGACCACCTGAACGGCACGCATATGTGCTTCGTCACAGCCGGCATGGGCGGTGGTACCGGCACCGGTGCTGCTCCAGTCGTTGCACAGGCTGCCCGCAACAAGGGCATTCTGACGGTTGGCGTCGTGACCAAGCCTTTCCACTTTGAAGGCGGTCGCCGTATGCGTCTGGCCGAACAGGGCATCGAGGAACTGCAGAAGTCCGTCGATACGCTGATCGTTATTCCGAACCAGAACCTCTTCCGTATTGCCAACGACAAGACGACCTTTGCCGATGCCTTCGCAATGGCTGACCAGGTTCTCTATTCGGGCGTTGCCTGCATCACCGATCTGATGGTGAAGGAAGGTCTTATCAACCTCGACTTCGCCGACGTTCGCTCGGTCATGCGCGAAATGGGCCGTGCAATGATGGGTACCGGCGAGGCTTCCGGCCAGGGCCGTGCAATGCAGGCTGCCGAAGCCGCGATTGCAAACCCGCTGCTGGACGAAACATCGATGAAGGGTGCGCAGGGTCTCCTGATCTCCATCACCGGTGGTCGCGACATGACCCTGTTCGAAGTGGACGAAGCTGCGACACGTATTCGCGAAGAAGTCGATCCGGATGCGAACATCATCCTCGGCGCAACCTTCGATGAAGCTCTCGAAGGCCTCATCCGCGTCTCCGTCGTTGCCACCGGCATCGACCGTGTACCTGGCCAGATGGAACAGAACATCGCGGAAATGCGTGCTGCTGCCGCTGCAAAGCCAGTTATCCGTCCTTCCGCGGCCGTTGCTTCTGCTCCGGCCGCAGTTCAGCCTGCCGCAGTCTCGCAGGCACCAAAGACCGTAGACCCTATCGCCCAGACCATCCGTTCGGCTGAAGTCGAAATGGAACGGGAGCTGGCACTGGCCGCTGCTGAACAGCAGCTTCGTCAGGCCCAGGCAGAAGCCGAATTCCGTCCCCAGAGCAAGCTGTTCGCTTCTGCTCCAGCGGAAGCACCGGTTGCTGCTCGCCCCGCAGCACCGGTGCACGCCGCCCCGGCGCCTGCCTATCATGCCCCGGAACAGGTCGCAGCACCTGCTCCACGTATGCAGCAGGCCCCGGCGCCGGTTTACCACGAGCCCGCTCCAGTCGCCCGTGCGCCTGAGCCGGTCCGTATGCCCAAGGTCGAGGATTTTCCTCCAGTCGTGAAGGCTGAGATGGATCACCGCGCCCACCCGGCCTCTGCGGTTCCGGAAGAGCGTGGCCCGATGGGTCTTCTCAAGCGGATCACCAACTCGCTTGGCCGTCGTGAAGAAGAGGAATCCGTTCCTTCCGACATGATGGACGCGCCGAGCATGGCTCCACAGCAGCGCCGTCCGCTGTCGCAAGAGGCAAGCCTCTATGCACCACGCCGCGGCAATCTGGATGATCATGGCCGCCAGACGCCATCTTCCGCCAGCCAGCACGAAGACGATCAGCTGGAAATTCCAGCCTTCCTTCGCCGCCAGTCGAACTGATGGCATAAACAGAGTCGTGACTTTGCACGATGTGGTACCCGGGCTCGAAAGCGCCCGGGTATTTCAGTTTCATGACATCTGCCACGCTGCTTTTCCACAAGCTTTTTCAATGCGTTGTGTCTGTTACAAAGCGACATTAACAGTGATTTGAGATGGCCACGAACAGTGCGTATGTATGAGCATGAGACGAGGATGGAACACGGCACGGCTCGTGTTTATTTCCCTCGGTTGAAATTCGGATCGCGCCGGTGTAGCAGGCAGGTCCGCACGAAAAGGCTATACTCGCATGACCATCGGACTGCTCGGTTTCCAGACAACTATCGCCAATCCTGTTCAGCTCAAGGGCATTGGCGTTCATTCGGGCAATCCGGTGTCCATGACCTTCCAGCCAGCGGAAGCGGGTACAGGCATCGTTTTCAGCCGCCAGTATGAAAATGGAACCTCGGTCGAGCTCAAGGCCGTATCCGCCAATGTCGGCAATACGGATCTCTGCACGGTTATCGGTCGCTCGCTCCCTGAGTCGATCGCCACTGTCGAGCACGTCATGGCGGGCATCTATGCAATGGGTATCGACAATCTCATCGTTGAAGTCGATGGTCCCGAAGTTCCGATCATGGACGGCAGCTCCGCGCCATTCATCGAAGCCATCGAATCGGTTGGCATCAAGAACCTTGGTGTGAAGCGTCGCTACATCAGGGTGACCAAGCCGGTGCGCATCGAAGCCGGTGCCTCCTGGGCCGAATTCCGCCCCTATGACGGCACGCGGTTCGAGGTCGAGATCGATTTCGACACGCCGCTGATCGGCCGCCAGATCTGGCAGGGTGATCTTACTGCCGAGACCTTCAAGAACGAGCTGTCGCGTGCACGCACCTTCGGCTTCATGCGGGATGTTGAGCGCCTGTGGGCTGCCGGTTACGCGCTTGGCTCTGCACTTGAGAATTCCGTCGTCATTTCCGATGATCACACTGTCATTAACATGGAAGGCCTGCGTTACGAGAAGGACGAGTTCGTCCGTCACAAGACGCTGGATGCCGTTGGCGACCTGGCGCTTGCGGGCGCGCAGTTCATCGGTTGCTACCGTTCCTATCGCGGTGGTCACAAGGTCAATGCCAATGCATTGAAGGCATTGCTGAGCGATCCGACGGCTTATGAAATTGTCGAGGCACCTGCTGCCCGTCATCCCGTTGTCCGGGCTCGGGAATTCGTAGCTGTGCAGCAGCCTGAGTTTGCGCCCTGGTCTGCGTAATCAATATAATCTGGAAATTGAAAGCCGTCCTTCCGGGCGGCTTTTTTGCATGTCGATGAGTAGGTTTAAGCGAGTAACAGAGGCAAAAACGCGCTCTCGGGGCAGAGATAATCATCAGCTTCAGGTCGCCATGCCATAAAAATGCGTTATTGCGTCATCATTGCGTTGCCCTGCAGACGCTTTTATGGCTAGAAACGCCACTGGAAAAGCCGATGTTCTGTATTTACGCAGGAAGTGGGAACTGACGAATGAAGCGTGTAGTGTCTGGTGCGATGAATGGTACGGTGCGGGGAGCTCTCGTATCGCTGATGCTGATTGGCGCCGGAACGCTGGTAACATCCTGCCAGTCTGACCCCGATATCGACATCACCAAGCTTGGCGTTGAGACCGATCCGCCGGACGTTCTGTACAAGCAGGGTCTTGCCAACATGAATGCTGGCAACATGACCGAGGCTGGTCGCAAGTTTTCCGCTATCGACAAGCAGTATCCCTTCACGGAGTGGGGCCAGAAGGCTCTCGTGATGAACACCTTCATCGCAACCCGCCAGAACAAGAATGATGTGGCGATTTCGTCCGGTACGCGCTTTCTCAAGCAGTATCCGCGCGCAAAAGACGCGGCTTATGTTCAGTACATGATCGGTCTTGCCTATTCCAAGCAGATCGCCGACGTCACGCAGGATCAGCGCGCTGCACAGCGCACGATCGAAGCGATGAACAAGGTGGTCACCGATTACCCTGATTCGGAATATGTCGCCGATGCGCAGGCAAAAATCCGCTTTGCGCGTGACCAGCTCGCTGGTCGCGAAATGCAGGTCGGCCGTTATTACCTTGAGCGCAAGGAATATCTGGCAGCTGTTTCCCGCTTCCGCATCGTTGTGGAGCAGTACCAGAACACCAACCAGATCGAAGAAGCCCTGGCACGTCTGACCGAAGCCTATTATGCGATGGGTCTGGCAGACGAAGCGCAGACGGCAGCGGCGGTTCTCGGCAACAACTACCCTGACAGCGAATGGTATCAAGACTCGTACAAGCTCCTCAAGGGGCAGGGGCTTGAGCCTCGCGAGAACAAGGAATCCTGGATTTCTCGCGCCGGTAAAAAACTGGTGGGAGCCTGAGGACAGAGCGTAAGCCATGCTGGTCCAGCTATCGATCCGCGATATCGTTCTGATCGAACGGCTCGACCTTGGGTTCGAGGCCGGTCTTTCCGTGCTGACTGGTGAGACGGGCGCTGGTAAATCGATTCTTCTCGACAGTCTCTCGCTGGCCCTCGGTGGGCGCGGCGATGGCGGACTTGTGCGCCATGGTGAAGACAAGGGCCAGGTTACCGCGACGTTCGAAGTGGGCATGGATCATCCCGCGCGCGCGCTTCTTCGCGAAAATGCACTTGATGACGATGGCGACCTGATCTTTCGCCGTGTCCAGTCTGCCGATGGCCGGACCAAAGCCTACATCAATGACCAGGCCGTTTCCGTGCAGCTCATGCGCCAGCTTGGGCAGCACATGGTCGAAATCCATGGCCAGCATGATGACCGGGCCCTGGTCGATACAAATGCCCACCGCACGCTTCTGGATGCCTTTGCGGGTCTCACGGATGAGGTTGCCTCAGTGCAGTCACTCTACCGCATCTGGAAGGATGCAGAGCGCGGCCTGAAAACGCACCGCGCCAAGGTGGAGGCTGCGGCCCGCGAGGCGGATTATCTCAGGTCTTCCGTCGAGGAGCTTGAGGTGCTGTCGCCACGCGATGGCGAAGAGGATGAGCTTGCCGAGCGCCGGGCTGTGATGCAGAAGTCTGAACGCATTGCTGGCGATATCGCCGAGGCGAGTGAATTTCTAAACGGCAACGCCTCGCCCGTTCCGATGATTGCTTCGATGATGCGGCGTCTTGAGCGCAAGAGCCATGAAGCTCCGGGCTTGCTGGAAGAAACCGTTCAACTGTTGGACGCCGCGCTGGACAATCTTTCCAATGCTCAGATGGAAGTCGAAAGTGCGCTGCGCCGTACCGAGTTCGATCCGCGTGAGCTGGAGCGCGTGGAAGAGCGGCTCTTTGCACTGCGTGCTGCGGCCCGCAAATATTCCGTACCGGTCACAGAGCTTCCGGCGCTTGCAGAGCGCATGGTGGCGGATCTTGCGGATCTGGATGCGGGCGAGGAAAAGCTGGCGCAGCTCGAAAAGCATCTTGGCGTCGTAAAGTCCGATTTTGATCGCGCCTCTCAATCGCTTTCGGAGAAGCGCCAGAATGCGGCCTCGGCTCTTTCCGATGCGGTCATGGCGGAATTGCCGGCATTGAAGCTTGAGCGCGCCCGTTTCACTGTCGAGGTCACCAGCGACCCTTCCGCTGCCACGGCCGATGGTATTGATGTGGTCGAATTCCACGTCCAGACCAACCCGGGCACGCGTCCCGGCCCCATCATGAAAGTGGCCTCCGGTGGCGAGCTTTCGCGCTTCCTGTTGGCGCTCAAGGTGGCCCTTGCCGACCGAGGCTCAGCCCCCACGCTGGTCTTTGATGAAATCGATACCGGTGTTGGTGGCGCGGTGGCGGATGCTATCGGCCAGCGCCTAAAGCGCCTGTCGAAAACCGTGCAGGTTCTTTCCGTTACCCATGCGCCGCAGGTGGCTGCGCGCGCCGGTACCCATCTGCTGATTTCCAAAGGGCCGTCCGGCGATGGCACGGAGCGCATCGCCACCCGCGTCGCCACCATGCAGCCTGAGCATCGCACCGAAGAGATTGCCCGTATGCTGGCCGGTGCTTCCGTTACGGATGAGGCGAGGGCTGCGGCAGCCAAGCTGCTCGCAGCGCAGGATTAAGGCGTTTCCGTTTTAAAAAAGGATACGCCCTAGCGGCTGACGGCAACTGCCACGCCTGAACCGATCATCACGCCTCCTGCCGTGCGGTTGACCCGCCGCACGATTTTTTCCGAGCGCAACAAACTGCGGGCTCTGACGGCAAGCGCGACATGGCCGCCGATGACGATGACTTCAACAGACAGAATAACGCCCGCCAGCACAGCCAGATGATCGACCGTCAGCGATGCTCCGACAACATTGGGCAGCAGCGCAACATAAAACAGTGGCATTTTGGGATTGCCGAGATTGAGCGCCATGCCCGTCATGAAGATCGATAACAGGCTGCCCCGCGCTTTCACGGCATGCAATTCCGGCACGACCGGTTCTGCCGTCCACAATTTGATGCCCATCCAGATCAGGTAGGCTGCTCCCGCATAGCGCAGCACAGCCATCACCGTGCCCATCTCGGCTGCCAGAACCGAGAGGCCGAGGGCGGCGAGCGCGAGAAAGATGAGGATGCCGGCAACCGTACCGGCACCATAGGCAAGGCCGGACGCCGCACCATGGGTAATGGTCCGCGCGACAATGGTCATATTATCGGGCCCAGGGCTGGCTGCAAAAACGAAGAAGGCAGCGGCGAATGCAATAAGCGTCGTCAAGTCCATGCTCGTACCCCTTGCTGCTCACTCCCGGAAATCAGATTACGCGAAAGCTTAACGTTGAAAAGTGGGCAGGCTGCGGTAAAAACAATTTCGATTCCTGCACGAGGCCTGCTCCATGTCCCAAGATCAAATCCCGGTGGAAAAACTGTCCGAGCTTGAGGCGTCTGCCGAGCTTGCCTTTCTTGCGGCAGAGCTTGCGCGGCATGATGCGCTCTACCATGGCAAGGACGCACCGGAGGTTTCGGATGCCGAGTATGATGCGCTAAAGCGCCGCAACGATGCCATCGAGGCTGCATTTCCCGATCTGGTGCGTGCAGACAGCCCTTCCAAGAAGGTCGGCTTTACGCCGCTGCCAACTTTCGCGCCTATCGTCCATGCGCGGCCCATGCTTTCGCTCGACAATACGTTTTCCGATGATGACGTGCGGGATTTCGTGGCTTCGGTCTATCGCTTCCTCGGCAACATGCCTGACGATTCGATTGCCTTTACTGCGGAGCCGAAGATCGATGGCCTCTCCATGTCTATCCGGTATGAGGCGGGACGATTGACGACGGCTGCCACGCGGGGCGATGGCACCACGGGCGAGAATGTCACGGCCAACATCCTCACCATCAAGGAAATTCCCAACACCCTGCCGAAGGGCGTGCCTGATGTGGTGGAGGTGCGTGGCGAGGTCTATATGGCCAAGAGCGACTTTCTGGCGCTCAATGCGCAGATGGAAGCCGAGGGCAAACAGACTTACGTAAACCCGCGCAACACCGCCTCCGGCTCGCTGCGGCAGCTGGACGCGAATGTGACCGCGCGGCGCAAGTTGCGCTTCTTTGCCTATGCCCTCGGTGAAGTGTCCAATGGCGGGCAACCCACGCGCATTGCCGACACTCAGTTTGGTATTGTCGAAAAGTTTCGGGAATGGGGATTTCCGGTCAATTCGTTTATGAAGAGATTCACGTCCGGCCAGCAACTGATTGAACATTATCAGGAAATCGGCATCGCCCGGCCTGACCTCGATTACGATATCGATGGTGTCGTCTACAAGGTCGACCGGCTGGACCTGCAGGAACGGCTCGGCTTCCGTTCGCGCAGTCCGCGCTGGGCAACAGCACACAAGTTCCCGGCGGAGCAGGCTTTCACGACGGTTGAGAAGATCGAAATACAGGTAGGCCGCACCGGCGCGCTGACCCCCGTTGCACGCCTGACCCCGATTACCGTTGGTGGTGTGGTCGTGACCAACGCCACGCTGCACAATGCCGATTACATCGAGGGCATCGGCAACAATGGCGAGCGGATCCGCCCGGAAGAGCATGACATCCGTGTTGGCGATACCGTCATCGTGCAGCGGGCGGGCGATGTCATTCCGCAGGTGCTGGATGTGCTGCTGGAAAAGCGTGATGCCGGTTCGAAGCGATATGAGTTTCCCAAGCAATGCCCGGTCTGCGGCAGTCACGCGGTGCGCGAGCGCAACGAAAAAACCGGCAAGCTCGACTCCGTCACCCGCTGTACCGGCGGTTTCGCCTGCTCTGCACAGGCAAAGGAGCACCTCAAGCACTTCGTCTCGCGCAATGCCTTCGATATCGAGGGGCTCGGTACCAAGCAGATCGATTTCTTCTTCGAAAGCGAAGACCCGGCTTTGTCCATCAAGACTGCGCCTGACATCTTCACATTGAAGGCGAGGCAGGAAAAGTCGCTTGCCAAGCTGGAGAATATCGATGGCTTCGGCAAGGTCAGCGTGAAAAAACTCTTCGATGCCATCGATGCGCGGCG
Organism: Rhizobium sp. Leaf311; assembly: GCF_001423445.1. Classification (NCBI taxonomy): domain Bacteria; kingdom Pseudomonadati; phylum Pseudomonadota; class Alphaproteobacteria; order Hyphomicrobiales; family Rhizobiaceae; genus Rhizobium; species Rhizobium sp. Leaf311. The sequence goes on from NZ_LMNZ01000001.1 coordinate 792,816, forward strand.
CGAGATCGATCTCCATCGGCTAATTTTCGCGCTCGGTATCCGCCATGTGGGGGAAACGACAGCCAAGCTTTTGGCGCGCACCTACGGTACCTATGATCATTTCGAAGAAGCTATGAAAGCTGCAGCCGATCCGGCCGGCGATGCCTGGGCCGAACTCAATAGCGTCGAGGGCATTGGCGAGGTCATGGCCCGCGCTATCGTGGAATTCTACAGGGAACCGCGCAATCTCGACGTCATCGACCGGCTGATGAAGGAACTGAGGCCGAAAGAGGCTGAAAAGCCAACGACAGATGGCAGCCCTGTGGCGGGCAAGACGGTGGTCTTCACCGGCTCGCTGGAGAAGTTCACCCGCGATGAGGCAAAGGCGCGCGCTGAAAGTCTGGGTGCCAAGGTGGCCGGTTCCGTCTCCAAGAAAACCGATTACGTGGTTGCAGGGCCGGGCGCTGGCTCCAAGCTGGACAAGGCGCGGGAACTCGGTGTGCAGACAATGGATGAGGATGAGTGGCTGGCGCTGATCGGCGGGTGAAACCGGTTATTGCGCTGCCTGTTTTCTGCGAAACAGCCGACCGTCCATCGCCAGCAACCCGGCAGCAATCATTGCCATTCCGATGAAATGCTTTGCCTCCAGCTGTTCGCCAAGGACCAGAGATCCCATCAGGATTGCGCTCACCGGGATGAGGAAGGTGACGAGAGCGAGGTTGGTGGCACCCGCCGAGGAGAGGATGCGGAAGAAGATCAGGTAGGCCAGCGCCGTCGAAAGCAGCGCTATTCCAAACAGCGCGCCCCAGGCAGCACCGCTAGGCATCGGCAGCAGCCAGGGCTTGTCGATGATGAGCGCAACGGGAATGAGAACGAGGGACGAGGCTGAGATTTGCCCCGTGGCGGTGACGATTGGCGCAACGCCCATGGCCTTGAAGCGGCGACCGAAAATGCCAGCAAAAGAATAGGAAACTGCTGCTCCCAGAATGGCGAGTTGACCCCAAAGGCTGGAGCTTTCGCCGGTCAGGGCGGCAGGACCGATCATGGTTGCCACGCCTACAAAGCCCATGACGATGCCTGCGAATTTGTTGACCGAAATCTTTTCGTCTGACGTCAGCAGGTGGGCCACGATGACGGTAAAGAGCGGCGTGGTGGCATTGAGAATGGAAGCGACACCGCTGGCAATATGGGTTTGGCCCCAGACGATGAGGCTGAAGGGTATGATGTTGTTGAGAAGCCCCATGCCAAAGAAGGCGCGGATGACACCAGGCGTTTTCGGCAGCCGGTAGCCCATGACCTTGCAGACGGTCAAAAGGGCGAGTGCCGCGATGGATACGCGCAGCATCACAATGGTCAGCGGCGGTAGTTCCTTGACAGCAACGCCGACAAAAAAGAACGATCCGCCCCACAGCAGGGACAGGAAGACGAGCATCGCCCATTCTCTTGCATTCATCTGCTGTTGCACGGCCATGTCGGGTTCTCCCATTTGCGGCGTATGAGAAGCCTCTACCGGCTGCTCTTGCCCCGTTCCACCCGAATCCGGCTCGCCTGTTCATTTTTTCTCGGGTTTGTTCTATGCCGTGCAAGCAGCCAACGGGAATCGCTACTTGAAAACCATCGCCATCGATTTCGAAACCGCCAATGAAGAACGCGGAAGCGCCTGTTCCGTCGGGCTTGCATGGATCGAGAACGGACAGATCGTGCGGGTCGAGGAAAGACTGATTCGGCCCAGGGATATGCGCTTCTCTCCCTTTAACATCGCGGTTCATGGCATTCGTCCGCATGATGTGGAAGATGCGCCTGAGTTCCCCGAGGTGATGGACGAGTTTGCCGACGATCTGCGCGACTCGACGATGATCGCCCATAATGCGGCGTTCGATTTCAGCGTCATGCGGGCAAGCTTCGACAAGTACCGACAGAGCTACCCGCAGCTCTCCTATCTGTGCAGCGTGAAGATGTCGCAGAAGGTCTGGCCATCCCTGCCGTCGCACAAGCTCAACATCATCGCGCATCATCTGCAACTGCGCTTCGTGCACCACAATGCGGCGGAAGATGCGGTTGTCTGTGCGGCTGCATCGATTGCTGCGGCAAAGGCCCTTGCGGTGGACCACATCCATCACATTCCTGAAAAGATCGGAATGGTGGCCGGCAGGCTCCACGCCACGGGCTATGCGCCCTGCACCATGAGAAAACGCTAGGCCCAAGCCTTGTTGTGCAGCCGCATAGACCTATCTCTATGTCAGTTCATCAAGGGGATAAGGGTAATGGCTAAAGCGTTTCGTTCCATGCTGGCTGCGGGTCTTGGTCTGTTGCCGTTTGCCGCACAGGCGCAGGTGGTTGGCCAGGTTGGCGTAGACTGGACAGGCAACGACATCGTCGTAGAGGCGATTGCCGATCCTCAGGTCAAGGGCGTGACCTGCCACATAACCTATTTCGACAGAGGCGTGATCGATCGTCTCAAGAACGGAAACTGGTTCGAGGATCCGTCCAATAATGCGATTTCCTGCAGTCAGACAGGTCCGGTCGAGATCGGCGACATCGAACTCGGCAAGAAGGGCGAGGAAGTCTTTCGCCAAGGCATGTCCCTGGTCTGGAAGAAAATGGTCGTCAACCGCATCTACGACAAAGCCAATGATACGCTGATCTACCTGGTTCACACGCGCGAACTGACGGATGGTTCGGCCAAGATGGCAATTTCAACGGTTCCGCTCTATGGGCAGACGGTGACGTGGAAGAACGGAAAACCGTAAGTTTTTCAGGTGTTTCCGCCACTTTTTTAAGCTGCGTGCCACGCCGTGCCTGGCGTGATCATCCCTGCTTCAAATACCAAAACGGCGAGCTTTCAGGCCCGCCGTTTTTCGTAATGCATATTGAATTGGACTAGCCTCAAGCGGCTTCGCGCGAAAGCTCGTCGGCGATGACTGTGTCGAGGTTGAGGAAGCAGACCATGCTCTTTTCCAGCGCCACGATGCCGCGGCAGAAATTGCGCTGCTCTTCTGGAATGATTTCCGGTGCTGGCTGGAGGTCTTCGGAGCGAATCGTCATCATGTCGGAAACCTGTTCAACCAGCAGGCCAACGAGCTTTCCGCCGATATCGGTGACGATGATTGCGGAACGCTCGGAGGGTTCCGTCATCTTCATGCCCAGACGGCACGCCATATCGATGACTGGAATAACGGCACCGCGCAAGTTGATCAGGCCCAGGACGTAAGGTGGTGTGTGGGGCATCGGCGTGACGGGTGCCCAGCCGCGAATTTCGCGGATCACCATGATATCAATACAAAATTCCTGATCGCCGAGATGGAAGGAAACGATTTCAAGATATGCGCCGGATTGTTTGATGGCGTTCGACATGGTCGCAACTTTTCCTGACGGCTCTCTTGGCTGGCCGAATTAGATTTGGAAGGTGATGCGGAGCCGGACATATGCCCGTTGACGTCATGTCGTGCGCTCAAAGCGAACCGCTGGTCAGCATCATGCTCAAAAACAATTTAAACTTTTCCTAACGCCGGACTGTAAACTACCGCAGGTGCGGGTATTTCGTTGTTTCACCTGCCAGGCTTTTGCAGTATATTTGCGGCATGAAAGTCTTAACCCACGGTCCGATGAAATTTCTTGCTGCGGCACTGGCAACCGTAACGGCGTTGTTTCTCGTTGTTTTGACGTTTCAGGGCTGGATGCGGCACGGCACGGACATATTTCTGTCGGCCATGCAAAGCGGCATCGCCTGGTGTCTCTGAGCTACTTCATCTGCATTTTGAGACAAATCAGCGCGGTTCGCGGGGTGAACCTTTTCTTGAATTGCTGAAATGACGTGGCTTGGGCTAGAAGCACTGAGATGCTGGCTCTAGGCTGATCGGAAAATGCCATGAAGAATATTCGAATCGCTCTTTGGGGTGCTGTACTCGTCCTTCTCGGTGTCATGGGCTGGTTGACGATGGAGCTGACCAAGAGCCGTGATCAGATGGTCGAAGAGGTCTATGGCGTTCCATTCCAGCTTGTTGCGCAAAACGGTCAGCCGATCACCGAAAAGGCATTTCAAGGCAAGCCGACCGCCCTGTTCTTTGGCTTCACACACTGCCCGGAAGTCTGCCCCACAACGCTGTTCGAGTTGAATGGCTGGATGGAGAAGATCGATCCCGCCGGTGACAAGATGCAGGCCTATTTCGTTTCCGTGGATCCCGAGCGCGATACGCCTGAGATTCTCAATCAGTATGTATCCAACGTATCGAAGCGTATTACCGGCATTACCGGTACGCCGGACAAGATTGCAGATACGCTGAAGGGCTACCGCATCTACGCCAAGAAGGTGCCGGTGGATGAAAAGGACCCGAACGGCGATTACACCATGGATCACACTGCCTCCGTCATTCTGCTGGATGCCAAGGGGCGGTTCGCCGGAACCATTGCCTATGGCGAAAATCCTGATGTCGCGGTGCAAAAGCTGCAAAATCTTACCAAGAGCTGATCTTGGCTCAACAATCTCGCGGCATGTCCATTGGACTGCATGGAGATTTGTGGCAAAGGCTGACGGCTGAAACCGATGCAAGGAAGCGTAAGCCGTGAGCGAGATTCGTCTTTTTGTAACCACCACCGAAGCGCAGGCCGGAGAAGTGCTGGATCTTCTTTCGGAGGTGTTTGGAGAAGAAGACGTCGCCATTGCCACGACCGAGGTGGATGAGAAGAAGGATATCTGGGAAGCCTCGATCTACCTTCTTGCTGCCGAGGAAGAGGATGTGCGCAGCCGCTTCGAAGAGGCGTTGAAGGTCAGCTATCCCCATTTGAGCCTTGAGCGTGAAATCATCCCCGATGTCGACTGGATTGCAAAATCGCTTGAGGGGCTGACGCCCGTCCGGGCAGGGCGCTTTCTCGTCCATGGTTCCCACGACCGCGACAAGGTTCGCATCAACGATCTCGCCATCGAAATCGAAGCGGGTCAGGCTTTCGGCACCGGGCACCATGGCACCACGGCGGGTTGTCTCGAAATGATCGAGCAGGTCCTGCGGTCTCGCACCATTCGCAACGCGCTGGATCTCGGTACCGGCAGTGGCGTCCTCGCAATCGCTGTGGCCAAGATGCGGCCGGTGCCGGTATTGGCAACGGATATCGATCCTGTTGCCATCAAGGTCGCGAAGGAAAATGCCAAGCTCAACGGCATCGTATCGGGAATGTCACTGGAAACCGCGCCCGGCTTCCATTCGGATTCCTTCCGCAAGCACGGACCATTCGATCTTATCATCGCGAATATCCTTGCCCGCCCATTGATAAAGATGGCGCCGCAACTGGTGACCCACCTGGCGCCGGGCGGAACCGTCATTCTGTCGGGCATTCTTGCTTCGCAGCGGTGGAAGGTGCTGTCCGCTTATAACGGGATGCATCTCAGCCATGTCAAAACCATCTGGCGCAACGGCTGGGTAACAATCCATCTGCGCAAAGACTGACGACCGGTTGATCTAACCGAAAATCGCTTCACAGTTTTTGTTCGCATGCTTATGGTCTGCACCGAAATCAGCATTCGGAAAGCAGTTCATGTTCCAGTCATTCGATAACAAGTCCACTCCGCAATTTGGCAAGGCCCGCGTCGAGGCCCTGCGCGCAACATTCGATGCGCTTGGCATTGACGGCTTTCTGGTGCCCCGCGCTGACGAGTATCAGGGCGAATATGTTCCCGAATGTGCCGAGCGGCTGTCTTGGCTGACCGGCTTTACCGGTTCTGCGGGGATTGTTCTCGTCACCCGCACGCAAGCGATCGTCTTCGTCGATGGTCGTTACACCACACAGTTGGCGTCGCAGGTGGACCAGTCGGTCTTTACCGGTGGTGATCTGGTGGGTGCTCCTCCGGCAAAATGGCTATCGGACAATGCGCCTGAGGGCTTCCGCCTGGGTATCGATCCATGGCTGCACACGGGTGCAGAGCTGAAGCGGCTGGAAAAGGCCCTTGCCGAGAAAAGCGGCTCGGTCGTTCTTCTTGAGAGCAATCCGTTGGATCCCCTCTGGCAGAATCGTCCTCAAGAGCCCATGGAGCCCGTCAGCATCCAGCCGGATCATGTTACCGGAACGCCTGCCCAGCTCAAGATTGCGACGATCGGGGAGATCGTTGCCGCGCGACAGGCCAATGCGGTCCTGATTACCGATCCATCTTCTATCGCATGGATATTCAATATTCGTGGCAATGATGTACCGCATACGCCGCATCCGCTGGCGCGCGCCATTATCTATGCCGATGGCAAGGCAGATCTGTTTCTCGATGAACGCAAGACCGGCGACGAGGTGAAGGCCTATCTTTCGCAACTCGCCACCCAATTGCCGCCTGAGGACATAGAGGCGCGGCTGCATGCCATTGCCAGCGCCGCAGGCCGTGTGCTTGCCGATGTCGATGTGACACCGGTCGCGTTGACGCTTTCCATTGTCGAAGCGGGCGGTGAGGTGATCGAAGCTGCCGATCCCGTAAAGCTGCCGCGCGCCTGCAAGAACAAGGCGGAGCTTGATGGTTCTGCCGCCGCGCATGTTCAGGACGGTGCCGCGATGGTGGAGTACCTGGCATGGCTGGATGCTCAGGCACCCGGCAGCGTCACCGAGATTGCCGCGGTAAAGGCTCTGGAAGCGACACGTGCGCGGGTGGGGCAGGCGATGCAGAACCCGCTCAGGGATATTTCCTTCGATACGATTTCCGGTGCAGGGCCCAATGCCGCCATCATTCACTATCGGGTCACGACCGACAGCGATCGCACCCTTGGTGACGGCGAGATGTTTCTGGTCGATTCCGGCGCGCAATATGTCAATGGAACCACTGATATCACCCGCACCGTTGCCATCGGCAATGTCCCGGAAAAACAGAAGCGGTTCTTCACCCTTGTGCTGAAGGGCGTAATCGCCATCAGCGCGGCCCGTTTCCCGAAGGGCACACGCGGCTGCGACCTCGACCCGCTTGCCCGTATCGCCTTGTGGAAAGCAGGTGCCGACTACGGACACGGGACGGGTCACGGCGTTGGTTCCTACCTTTCCGTGCATGAGGGGCCGCAGCGGATTTCACGCGTTTCCCAGCAGGAAATCCTGCCCGGCATGATCCTTTCCAACGAGCCCGGCTACTACCGCCCCGGCGAATTCGGCATCCGCATTGAAAACCTGATCTATGTGCGTGAGGCAGAAGCCATCGATGGCGGCGATCAGCCCATGCTGTCGTTCGAGACCCTGACATGGTGCCCCATTGATTGGCGCTTGATCGTCGTTTCTCTTTTGACGGATGAAGAGTTGCAGTGGCTCAATGCCTATCACGCCACCGTGCGGGAGAAGCTGATGCCATTGATTTCTGACGCCGACGTGCAGCGGTGGCTGACCGCTGCAACGGAAAGCCTTACGCGATAGAGAAATAGCGCATGGCCACAACAAGCGCCCAGCCTGATATGAGCATGATCAGGCCGGGAAAGCGCAGGCCAATGACAAGCGCAAACACCATTGCCAGCTTGACCTCATAGCCGCCCTCGAAGAAAGCGGGCGCAACAAGCGTGGTCAGAACCGCGACGGGGACGGCGTTCAGCCCGGCCTCGACACGGGGCGGGATGGTCTTCATGCGCACCATAAGCACATAGCCACCAACACGGGTAAGATAGGTGGCGACAGCGCCGGCGATGATAATGAAGAGGGTCTGCGGATCGAAAAGCGCGTCCATCATGCGTGCTCCCCGGAAGCTTCCGTCACTTCGGTTTCTGGCCGGGCAGGTGGCAGAATGACAGCAAGCAGGATGCCCGTCATCGCGCCTATGCTGACATGCCAGGGCGAGCCGACGAAGTGGAATGCGGCGATTGCCCCGATGGCACTGGCAAGCATGACGGGGTAGAAATTTCCGCGTTTTCGAAAGCCCATGACCATTCCCATGAAATAGACGGGCAATAGCACATCAAACCCGGCCGCCTTGGGATCACCGATGAGATTGCCGAGTGAAGCCCCGGCGACGGTGGAAATCATCCAGCCGGTATAAACGATCAGCGCATAACCCATGTACCAGGCAAAGCCGACCTTTCCGTGCATTTCCTTTTCCCGCACGGCTTCGGCAAATTGCGGATCGACCATGAAAAAGAAGCCGACCGCCTTTTTGGCGACCGACCAATCCGGCACAATGCGCACCATGGCTGCGGAATAGAGCACGTGGCGGAAATTGACCGCAAAGATGGACAGGATAACGAGCCAGGCAGGCAGGTTCTGGTTGAACAGCTCGATGCCGACAAGCTGGCTTGCCCCTGCATAGAGCGTGCCGCTCATCAAGACGGCTTCGGCAATTGTCAGGCCGTTATCGATCGCAACAGCGCCAAACAATGCGCCGAACGGAATGACGGAAAGAGTGACGGGTAGCCCGCGTTTGACGCCTGACCGGAATGTGGAAACTGACATATGTTAGTGGCTCCGAATTTCTCCTGCTCCTAGCGCCACAATTGCGCAATGACAAACGAATTGCTGGAATAGATCGGATTGATTCCGTTGAACCATGGATTACGATCACAGCGAAACAGGGGGGCATTGAATGAAGGATCTGAAGCTGGAAAAACAGCAAAAGACCGATATGGTTCTGGCATTGCGCCATTATCTTACCCAGGAGCTTGATGTCGAGATCGGCGCGCTTCAGGTCGAAATTCTGGTTGACCATCTGGCGGAGGTGATAGGCCCGGTCTTTTACAACAAGGGTCTGCGTGACGCCCATGAGGCGGTGCTGCAACGTATGGAATATGCCGCTGCCGATATCGATCTGCTGGAACGTTCAATTCCGCGCCGGTAACGCGGCTTCGAATCAATCGCTCAATATGTCGGTGCTGTTGACGATGCCTGCGCCCTTTGCGCGCATAAGCGAGATAGCGTTTCTGATACCCTCCGGGTCGATGCCACGGCTTGCGTCCTCGATGAAGCGAACCTTGACGCTGGGCAGCATCTCCATCGCATCCAGCACGGAAAAGCTGACGCAATAGTCGGTGGCCAAGCCGCAGACATCCAGATCTGTCACCCCCTGCCGCTGAAGATACTCGCCAAGCCCTGTCGTTGCGAGGTGGTCATTGTCGCGGAAGGCGGAATAGCTGTCGACAGCTGCGTTCTCACCTTTTTGCTGCACATAGTCGAAAGCCTGCACATTCAGGTCGGGATGAAAATCGGCATCCGCGGTTTCCTGCACGCAGTGATCCGGCCAAAGGACTTGCGGTTTTCCGGAGAGTTCGCCCATTTCGAAAGGCTTTTTCCCGGGATGCCGTGAAGCAAAGCTGCCATGATCGGCAGGGTGCCAATCCTGCGAGGCGACGATGAGGTCGTATCCGCCATTGTCTATCAGCGCGTTGGCAATGGGGACGATCTTGTCGCCATCCGGTACTGGCAGGTTTCCGCCCGGGCAGAACCCGTTCTGGATATCGACCAACAACAATGCCTTCATGATGCTTCCTCCAGTCATCGTGACAGGATGCCAAGCGAGCGACGATGGATCAAGGGGAAAGGATCGAGATCGTTGCTGCAGCTTCTCATCTGCCGTAACACCGCCGCATTTGTAGCCAAATTTCGGCAAAGTCGGCATTTAGGGGAGCGGTGTCGATGGGGAGAATCATTCAGCATCCAAATCGAATCTCAAACAGCGCTCATTCCGGATCTCCTGTGTAACATCGTTACGTGTGGCGCCCGGTGCTGTTGCAGAGAAACATGCAAGCTTGAAAGAACTGCGTTTTCAGGGGACTTGTAAAGACTTTGGTTACCATAATTCGTCATGCTTTGAACCAGTCAGCCAGAGGACCAGCGCAAGCAAGGCGCGGTGCTCTTTGCATCAACACGGTAGCCGGTCATGCCCGGTTTTGCGTAAACGGTTCGAGTAACGAGTATCATGGCGTCATCAGTCGTGGCCTATAGAGATGCGCGCATCGGCGCGTCCCTTACCAGAAAACCAAAGAGCTTCGGCATCTCAGGCCTTTCCGCCATGCTTGGCGGCGGGGTTCTGGCGAGCATCTGTGCGGTGACGGCCTTTGCTTCGCTGCATGGCATGGCGCAGGCCTCTCACGGCACCGGACGGTTCGAAACGATGCTGGTCTCCAACCTGGCAAGGCTGGAGCAGGGGGCCGTCGACGCTACTGGGCGCAATGTCCATATCCGCAAATTCTCCCGCCTTTCCGAAGGTGGCCATGCCGGTAGCCAGAAAGCCATGCGGCTTGCTGCCGAGCATCACATTGGCGCCAAGGCTTTCACCGAGCGATTCGGAGCAACTGCTGCCATCAACGCCCATGAGAAGGCGACGATCGAGGCCTTGGCCGCTTTGCGCCCATCTGCCATTGTCGATTCCGCTCTTGGACGTTCGGCTGACAATCCCGAACTGGCAATGCTGGAAACGCAGGCGCGCGAGCATCCGGCATTTGAAGTGGCGCTCGGCAAACCGCAGACCACCACTGACGATGAAATAGATCTTCTGCCCGAAACCGTTCCGCTGCCAAGCTTCCGGCCACAGATCGCACGGGCAGTGGACGTCGAGCCGACACCCCGCCCTGGCAATCCCTCATCTTCTGAAAAGCAGCTTGCCGCTATCCCGGCACAGGTGCCCACCCGCCCGGCACCGCCGCAAGCGCCTGCGACCAACACGATGGTGGCATTTGCGCGTCCCGACAATCCGATGCGGGAAACCAAAATGGACGCGGTTCCATGGCCTGACCGGGGCAATGGCACGGCAATCTACGATATTTCGGCAGGCGTCGTTCACATGCCAAGCGGTGAAAAGCTGGAAGCACATTCGGGCATCGGCAAGATGCGCGACAATCCGGATTTCGTGCACGTCAAGATGCGCGGCGCTACTCCGCCATCCAGCTACAAGCTGACCATGCGCGAATCGCTCTTCCATGGCGTTGAAGCGATCCGTCTGACGCCTGAAAGCGGAATCAAGCCGCATGGCCGCGATGGTCTGCTTGCGCATACCTACATGCTGGCCCGGCGTGGCGAATCCAACGGCTGCGTGGTCTTCAAGGATTACCCACGCTTCCTGGCCGCCTTCAAGCGCGGAGAAGTCAAGCGTATCGTCGTTGTTCCCAAGCTTTCCGGTCGGCCTGCCATGACGGCTGGCGGCACGAAGAGTGGCGGCAAGACCCTGTTCGGCATGTTGTCCGGGCGCGGTACGGACTCCTGATCCCGCCTATTTTCGGCGCTGCGTCAGCAGCATTCCGCCAAGGATCAGCAGAACGCCGAGAGCACTTGCCCAGAGCTTCGGTGGCTGGTCGCTGAAAAGGTCGAGCACCACTCCGGACACCATCTGGCCGCTGATGACCAGAAGTGCCGTATTGACGGCACCGATGCGCGGGATCAGCCAGCTGCCGGAAGCGATGAAAATCACCCCGATCGGTCCGCCGATATAGGCGTACCAAGGCGCATCCGCTGCGCCTGATGGCAGCAGGCCGCCAACCAGAAGTCCGAGGATCGTCAGCACGACAAAGCCGACAAGGTGGTTCCACAGCGATGCGATCAGGGGCGAGTTGGACAGGCTGAGCCGCCCGTTGACCTGCCGGCTGAGAGAAACGAGTACGCCGCCCAGAAACGCCATTGCAATCCAGAGGGTCATGCGGTTCTCCCGACCAGGATGATGAGCGCGCTGCCCGTGAGAATAAGGGCGATGGCGGTCATATCGCGGCCATCCGGCCGGCGTTTCGGCAAGCCAAACAGGCCCCAGGCATCTGCAGCGAGGCTGAATATGACCTGTCCGCCAAGGCCAAGAGCAAGCGTACCGGAGAGCGCAAGTGGCGAGTTGACGGCGGTGGAGGTGAGCATCACGATGGCTGCACCGATAACGCCGCCGCAATAGGCCCAGAACGGTGCCTTTGGTTTGGGCGCCACATCCGCACTTTTTGGCTTTCTATAAAGAAGTGCAAGATAGATGAGTGCGGCGACGGTGCCTGTGCCATGTGCCGTCCAGGAGGAAAACAGGGCGCTACCGAAATGCGCGAGCATACCGTTGAAATGCACCATGAGTGTCAGAAGGCAACCGCTTGCAAATGCCGCAGCAAGGTGAAGCGGATTGAGGCTCGTCGATGGATTTTTTTTCATGTGAGGCCAAAAATTGAGGAAGCGAGGCAGCACTAGCCCATATGGCTTTGGAACGAAATTGATTTCCGACAAAAAGGCAATCATGAGCCAAAGGTCATGCCATTTTATCGGAACCAAAAACCGGTTGGACGGTTATTGGGCCATGAAGAAAACGACCCGCAAACCTCTGAACCGCATGACGCTTTTCGTCATCTCCATTTTTGTCCTCGCCATCATCGTGGCCGCCATTTACCTCATAGGCTTCACACCAGGCGAGACCCAGGTGTAGTGTCCGATAGCTCGTCTTCACTGACCTGCGGCTGCGCTTTAGCCTCGCGATCACTGCCTGCCGACAGCACTCCGTATTTCACTTTGTAAAAGCCGAGCAGTGCGCTGCGGCAGATGAACCGCGATGTTTCAAGAAATGCGCGGTAGGGCAATACCGTCAGGTACCGCCAGCGTGGCAGGCGGTAGTTGCGGATATCGATCTGTATCTGGCTTTCGTGCTCCAGATAGGCGTCCTGAGTGGCGCAGATCGGATAAACGAACGCGGCCCTCAGACCAGTGAAAAACTCAAGATCATAGGCGATATCATAGGCAAGCCGCATCGGCAGCAATCTGTTCGCAATCCAGTCTGCGGCCTTTCTGTTGATGATATAAGCGCCTGCGCCTTTCTCCCGTGTCAACGCGATGGCCAGCTGCCGGTCTGGTGAAATGGTTTTGAAAGGAAACTTTCGGCCCCGGTTGACGGTCGTCAGCCGCAGAATATCCCAGTCCTGCGCATGACAGATGGCGTCATCGATTGTTTGCAGGAAGTCATCTGCGAATATGACGTCGTCTTCCAGGATAAGCGCAAAATCGGCATCCCCCTTCAGAAAGGTCTTAGCGCATTCGACATGGCTGAGATAACAGCCGACTTCCGGCGGGCAGGTGCGGCGGCCGTGGAGGGCGCCATAAGACAATGCGCAGAAATTTGGTGACGGAAATGACAGCAGTTTGCCATCGATAGCAGCGATGCGTTGCGCTGAAAGGCCCGTCGCAGCCAGTTTCGAAAGCATCGCATCGCGTCGCGTTTCAGCCCGGTCCAGATTGATCAGATATACGTCGAGACGAGCGTTTGATGCTTTCAATAAGTGCACAGAAATCCCCAGATACGGTGTCGCGACGTGTATGGCACAGGTCACCGGGACGAGGAAACATCAAGTTGTATCGGCGAAAAATTTCCCGCAATGTGTTGCGCTGGAGAAACGGTTGTTCAGCCGACAGGCTCGACAAATCCATCCAGGACTTTTTTCTGACCGGCACGGTCGAAGTCGATGGTCAGCTTGTTGCCTTCGACACTTGCCACATTGCCGTTCCCGAATTTGATATGGAAGACGCGGTCGCCGATATTGTATTTGGAAGGCGTATCGGCAACAGACTTCGCAACCAGTTCACCATCGATGGTGCGGGTCTTTGGTCCGCTTTCGCCATAACCAATCCGCTCGACCGAATGTCCTGATCGCGTACCCCAATTGTCGCGTGTGGCGTCTGACTTGTTGGCCTGGGCGCGCTTCCACCCCGGGGTGGAATAGGTGTTGGTGAAGGGGTCGGCCTTGTCGAAACGGGATTGGCCATAACCGCCGCGCCCGCCATAGCCACCATAATTGCTTTCCGAAGCCGACACTTCCACGTGGGAAGGCGGCAACTCATCGAGGAAGCGGGAGGGCAGGGTGGATTGCCACAGCCCGTGGATACGGCGGTTGGAGACGAACCAGATATGGCACCGGCGTTTTGCGCGGGTAATGCCGACATAGGCAAGGCGGCGTTCTTCTTCCAGCCCGGAGCGACCGCCCTCATCAAGCGAGCGTTGATGGGGAAACAGGCCTTCCTCCCAGCCGGGAAGAAATACGGTTTCGAACTCCAGCCCTTTTGCCGAGTGCAGTGTCATGATCGAAACCGCATCCAGCTCTTCGTTCTGTTCGGCGTCCATCACCAGCGCGACATGTTCCAGAAAGCCGCGCATGCTTTCAAAGGACTCCATGGAGCGCACGAGTTCCTTGAGGTTTTCCAGGCGGCCCGGTGCTTCGGCGGATTTGTCGGCCTGCCACATGGCGGTATAGCCGCTTTCGTCAAGAATCTGCTCGGCCAGCACCGTATGTTCGGTGTTCTCCAAGAGGTTCTGCCAGCGCCGGAAATCCTGCACCACATCAAACAATGCCTTGCGTGCTTTAGGCTTCAGCTCGTCCGTTTCAACGATGTCGGCTGCGGCTGCGAGCATGGGAATGTCGCGTGCACGTGCGTAATCATGCAGGTTGCGAACCGTCGTGTCGCCAAGGCCGCGCTTGGGCGTATTGACGATACGTTCGAAGGCCAGATCGTCCGCCGGTTGGCAGACGAGACGAAAATAGGCCATGGCATCGCGTATTTCGAGCCGCTCATAGAATCGCGGTCCGCCAATGACGCGGTAGTTCAGGCCAAGTGTGACGAAGCGATCTTCGAACTCACGCATCTGGAAAGACGCGCGCACGAGAATAGCCATGTTGTTGAGCGGATGCTTGATCCGCTGCAACTGCTCGATTTCTTCACCGACGGCGCGGGCTTCCTCTTCCGAATCCCAGGCTGCGTGAACGACGACTTTTTCGTCATTCGGATCAACACGGTCGGTAAACAGCGTCTTGCCGAGGCGACCTTCATTATGGGCGATCAGGTGGCCAGCAGCGCCGAGAATATGTTCTGTGGAGCGATAATTGCGCTCCAGCTTGATGACTTTAGCGCCCGGAAAATCCTTGTCGAACCGCAGGATGTTATCGACCTCGGCTCCACGCCAGCCATAGATCGACTGGTCGTCATCGCCAACGCAGCAGACATTTTGCGGCTCGCCCTTGGGGCGCTGTGCCAGGAGCCGCAGCCACATATATTGGCAGGTATTGGTGTCCTGATACTCGTCCACCAGAATATAGCGGAACTTCTGGTGATACTCCTTGAGAATATCCGGGTGCTTGCGGAAAATGGTGATCGGGTGCAGCAACAGGTCGCCGAAGTCGCAGGCATTCAGCGTCTTCAGACGTGCCTGATAGGCGGCATAGAGCTCGCGCCCCTTGCCATTGGCAAAGGCACGACTGTCGCCTTCTGGAATTTCGGATGGGGTGAGCCCCTTGTTCTTCCAGCCATCGATCATTCCAGCGAACTGCTTGGCGGGCCAGCGTTTATCATCCAGACCTTCCGCTTGGATTAGCTGCTTAATTAGCCGCACCACGTCGTCCATGTCGAGAATGGTGAAATCCGACTTCAGTCCCATCAACTCGGCGTGCCTGCGCAACAGCTTGACACCGATGGAGTGGAACGTGCCGAGCCATGGCATTCCTTCAACCGCACCGCCCACGAGAACGCCGATACGTTCCTTCATTTCGCGAGCGGCCTTGTTGGTGAAGGTCACAGCCAGGATCTGGCTGGGATAGACGCGGCCAGTTGCAAGAATATGAGCGATACGGGTGGTCAGCACGCGCGTCTTGCCAGTTCCGGCGCCGGCAAGGACAAGGACTGGACCTTCAAGTGTCTCGACGGCTTCGCGCTGCTCGGGGTTCAGCCCGGCCAGATAATCAGGCGCAGAACGAGACTGGTCGCGTGCCGCCATCGCACGCGCGGCAATGCCCAGGCCGCCCTCAGCGGGAGGGGCAGCCGGCTGGCGGCGAGGCTCGGAAGGTTCCTCATCGAAGAACGGCATATCGTCGAAACTGTTACTCATGCGGCCCAATGTAGTGATTCGGGGCGGAAAGGCCAGAACCGTGTTCTGCTTTTATTCCGGTATTAACCGTCAAAACGCCTATTCCAAGGCATTTCTATGCTGACTTGTCATCCTCATCGAAAGCGGCATCGACGGGAAGTTGCAGCGCTGTGGCGAGCTGGTTGGTCTTGCCGGCCAGTGCAATGACCCGCATCAAGTCGGCATGTTGTTCGCCCGTCATGCCCTTGGCCTTTGCCGCAGCCGTATGTGAATGGGCGCAATAGGAGCAGGCGTTGGTCACCGACACGGCAATATAGATCATCTCCTTGACCAGCGGGTCCAATGCGGATGGTGTCGCCATGACGCTTTTGACCTCTGCCCACGTCTTCTCCAGAAGGTCGGGATCAAAGGCGAGATAGAGCCACATATTGTTGATGAAATCGGATTTTCTGGTGGCACGAATGTCGTCGAAAACTCCCTTGACGCGTGGGTCTGCTTCCGGATTGTCCGGCTTTGCAACGGTGCTCATGATTGCTCCTCCTCGGCCTGTCTCTCGAGACTGGATCATAAGCGGATCATGCTGGCAACAGTCTCGCGTGAGGCTGATGTGACATTATGTTTGCCGGTTTTTAGAAAAACGTCGCAAATTACAAATATGTAAGAAACGGATTTGTGCGTTGCGTTGTTCTAGCTCGGCTAACATACTGCCGGCCAATCCATAAAGCGGCTGTATCTTACTTTAACGCAGCGGTTGCGCTGTTCATTCGGAGATGTGTATGCAGGTTTGGAAGCAGGTTGGTGTCAGTCTTGCTATTGTGGGCGCAGGTGCCTGTCTGTGGGCTTATACCTCACAGGATGGTAGAACTCTGCTTGCAAAAGCCGGTCTCATCAGCGCCGAAAAGCCAGCAGTTGCCGCATCTGGAGCAGGCGCAGCGGCGCCGCGCGGCGGGCAGGGCGGTGGCCGAGGCAACAGCGCAACGCTGGTTTCCCTTGCAAACGTCAAATCCGGCACCGTCAACGACCGCATGAACGCCATTGGTAACGGTGAGGCGATCCAGTCCGTGGTGGTCACGCCGCAGGCTTCAGGCCTTATTTCGGAAATCCTCGTCTCATCCGGTCAGACCGTGAAGAAGGGCGATGTGCTTGCGCGGCTGGATGACGATGAACAGGTCATCGAGCGTGAGAAGGCCCAGGTTGCGCTGAAAAGTGCCGTCGAGAAATCGACCTCCTACAGAAATCTGAGGTCTGTCGCGCGTCTCGACGTTCTGGACGCGCAGATTGCCGAAGAATCTGCAAAGCTTGCGCTCAGCACGGCAGAACTCAATCTCAAGCGCCGTGATATCGTGGCTCCCATCGATGGCATTGCCGGCATTGTCGCAATCAACATTGGCGATAACGCAACAACGCAGACCAGCATCGTCAGCATTGACGATCGCTCGAAGATTCTCGTGAATTTCTGGGCGCCGGAGCGTTTCACCACCGCCATCAAGCTTGGAATGCCAGTCGAAGCGACGTCGATTTCGCGTCCTGGCGAGACATTCAGCGGCAAGGTCGAGGCAGTCGATAACCGCGTGGACGAGGCGAGCCGAACCGTCCGCGTCCGGGCTGTCTTCGACAACGCCAATGATGAGTTGCGCGCAGGCATGTCCTTTGCCGTGACCATGGCTTTCACAGGTGAAAATTACCCTTCTGTCGATCCCTTGGCGGTACAGTGGGATGCCGAGGGCTCGTATGTCTGGCGCGTCAAGGATGACAAGTCCCATAAGGTCCGTGTCCAGGTGGTTCAGCGCAATCCGGACTCAGTGCTCGTCAAGGCCGAACTTGCGCAAGGCGAGCCTGTCGTGATCGAAGGCCTGCAGCGCGTGCGCGAAGGCGGTGCCGTTCGCACGGCGGGCCAGCAGAAGACGCCAGAGGTTGCCAGCCGATGACAGCACAGACACCTCCTGCCGGTAACGATTCCAAGCTGGCCTTTACCGCTCTTTTCGTGCGCCGTCCCATTCTGGCTGCGGTCATCAATACGCTTCTGGTCGTTGCCGGTTTGGCAGCCCTTGTTGGCGTTGATGTGCGTGAATTGCCTGACGTCGACCGGCCCGTCATCACCGTTCGCACCACCTATGACGGTGCATCGCCGCAAACCATCGATCAGGAAGTAACCCAGACTATCGAGGGTGCCGTCGCGCGCGTCAGCGGCGTCAAGTCCATATCCTCGGCATCGCAATTCGGCACAAGCCGCGTGACGATGGAATTTAATGACAGCGTCGACATCGCGGTTGCCTCGAACGATGTGAGAGATGCGATTGGCCGTATCACAAACCAGATGCCTGATGATGCGGATGAACCGCAGATCATCAAGGCCGACTCCGATAGCCAGCCTATCATGCGTCTCGCCGTCACCTCGTCCAGCCTCAGCATGGAAGACCTGACCAAGCTGGTTGACGACGAGGTGATCGACCGTCTGGCCGCCGTGGATGGCGTTGCCGATGTGGAACTCTACGGCGATCAGGAAAAGGTGTTCCGCATCGATCTCGATCAGGGTGCGCTGGCAAGCCGTGGCCTGACGGTAACGGATGTTTCCAATGCGCTGTCGACTGCCGCGCTCGATGTTCCCGCAGGGTCGCTCAAAAGCTCGACGCAGGACATCGTCGTGCGTGCCACCGCCAATCTGACGACGCCCGCCGAGTTTGAAAACCTCATCGTGAAGGACCGTGTGCGTCTGCGCGATGTTGCCAGTGTCATGCTCGGTGCCAATGACGAGACCACGTCGCTGCGCTCCAACGGGGTTCAGGGCGTGGGTCTTGGTGTTATCCGTCAGGCGCAATCCAACACACTCAACATTTCGACGGGCGTGAAGGCAGCCGTTGCTGCGATGGTGCCGAACCTGCCCGAAAACACCCGTATCGTTATTACCAGCGATGATGCGGTGTTCATCGAGGGCGCGTTGCACGAGGTCGAGCTTGCGCTTGGTCTTTCGGCGCTCATCGTCGTCGTGGTCCTCTATCTTTTCTTCCGCGATTGGCGTGCCACACTCATTCCGGCCATCACTATGCCGGTTGCGCTCATCGGCACCATCGTGGCCATCTATATGGTCGGTTTCTCGGTCAATATTCTCACGCTGCTTGCCATCGTTCTCGCCACCGGTCTGGTGGTGGATGATGCCATCGTGGTTCTGGAAAACATCGTGCGCCGTCGCTCCGAAGGCATGGGCCCGCGCGCCGCCGCCGTTCTGGGCACGCAGGAGGTTTTCTTCGCGGTTATCGCAACGACAGCCACGCTTGCTGCTGTGTTTATCCCGCTTTCTTTCCTTCCCGGCCAGCTGGGCGGCCTGTTCCGCGAATTCGGCTTCGTGCTCGCATTTGCCGTGGGACTGTCTTCCATTGTGGCGCTCACGCTCTGTCCGATGCTGGCATCGCGTATGCTCAAGAACGCTACCAAGGAACAGACGGGGCCTCTTGCCTGGCTCGGCAATGTCTTTGCATCCACCTACAAATCGACCCTTTCCGCCTGTCTCAACAACCCGTTGATTGTGGTCATGGTCGCGCTGGTCTTTGCGGGCATGTCATGGATCGCTTTCGGCATGGTTCAGAACGAGCTGACACCGCGCGAAGATCGGTCCTCCGTCATGATGCGCGTGACCGCACCTCAGGGCGTCAGTCTGGAATATACGCGCGATCAGCTGCAGCGCATCGAGGAAAACCTGCAGCCGCTGCGCGACAGCGGAGAGATCCAGAATATTTATTCCATTACTGGAATGAACGGTTCTTCCAATACCGGTTTCGTGGTGCTGACCCTGGCACCTTGGGCTGATCGCGAACGAACGCAGAATCAGATTGCGCAGGATATCAACGCCGCCGCGCAGACGGTGCCCGGTCTTCGCGCCACCGCCTCGCAGCCCAACAGCCTGCGCATCCGCGGGGCAGGTAATGGCCTCAGCATGGCTATGATTGGCTCCAACTATCAGGCACTGACAGAGTCCACGCAGAAACTGTTGCTCGCGATGGAAGAAAGCGGGCTGTTCGATACGCCCCGCTTCGACAACGAGCCCAATCAGGCGCAATTGTCGGTCTCCATCAACCGTGAACGCGCATCCGACCTTGGCATCGACATTACGGGCCTCTCCCAGGCCATGCAGTCCCTGCTGGAAGGACGCTCCGTTCTGGATGTCTTTGTCGATGGTGACGCCGTTCCCGTCAGGCTCCTGTCTTCGACACGGCCAATCAACGACCCGACCGATCTTGAAAACATCTTCCTGAAAGCAAAAGATGGACGCATGGTGCCGATGTCCGTCATCGCCACTTTGAAAGAGACCGCCGTCGCACCGCAGCTCAACCGCGAACAACAATTGCCATCGGTCGGCTTTACTGCAAACCTGAGGGAAGGTGTTTCGCTTGGCGATGCTGTTGCCAAGGTAGACGAGCTTGCATCGTCGATCATGCCGGCCGGTGCGCGTCTTTTGCCGCTGGGCGAAGCTGCGACATTGCAGGAAAATTTAAGCGGGATGCTGCTGACCTTCGGCTTTGCGATTGCCATCATCTTTCTCGTGCTTGCGGCCCAGTTCGAAAGTGTGCTGAGTTCCGTCATCATCATGTCTACCGTGCCGCTGGGGCTGGCCTGCGCTGTCATCGCACTGCTGGCAACCGGATCGAGCCTCAACGTCTACAGTCAGATCGGACTTGTGCTTCTGGTGGGCGTCATGGCCAAGAACGGCATTCTCATCGTGGAATTTGCCAACCATCTGCGCGATCAGGGAGCCACGGTGCGCGAAGCCATCGAGAAGGCCTGCACCATCCGTCTTCGCCCTGTCATGATGACGATGATCGCCACGATCCTGGGCGGTGTGCCGCTGGTCATGGCGCAGGGGGCGGGTGCGGAAGCACGTATTGCGCTCGGCTGGGTAATCGTGGGTGGCCTTGGCTTTGCAACGCTTGTCACGCTCTACATCACGCCGGTCTCCTACCTGCTGATTGCCCGCTTTGCCAAGCCGCAGGCGGATGCCGAAGTCCGGTTGCATCGCGAGCTGGAAACCGCCATTCGCCGCCGCGCGATTGAAGAAGACAAGCCACTGCTGGCAGCGGAGTAAGCCTACAGCGCGAAAAAGCGGTCATCCGCAGGAATGCTGGACAAACACAGTCTGCTGTCACATACCAACCGGGCTTGCCGTAAAAGGTGAGTCCGGTTTTGCATTGCGTGGGAGAAATACATGGCGTTGAAGGATGTGATCGCGGGCCCAAGAAACGAGGCGGGCATTCTGGCCGTGTTGGACCTGCTGCGCCAGCAGCTCGGCGAAAAGCTCCAGACCGGACAGTCTTTCCGTGAGCAGCACGCGCACACCACGACCTATCTCACCACGCAGCTGCCCGATGGCGTCGTGTTTGCCGAAAGCTCCGATGACGTCAAAACCGTTGTAAAAGCCTGCGCGCAGCACAAGGTGCCCATCATTCCCTTCGGTGTCGGCTCCTCGCTCGAGGGGCAGGTCAATGCGCCCAGCGGCGGCATTTCCATTGATTTTACGCGGATGAACCGCATCATCTCCGTCAATGCCGAAGATCTGGATGTGACGGTTGAGCCGGGTGTGACGCGTGAGCAGCTGAACACCTATCTGCGTGATACCGGCCTATTCTTCCCCATAGATCCCGGCGCCAATGCATCCATCGGCGGCATGGCGGCAACCCGCGCTTCGGGCACCAATGCGGTACGCTACGGCACCATGAAGGATAATGTGCTGGCGCTGACAGTCGTGACGGCCAAGGGCGAGGAAATCCTGACCGGACGGCGGGCACGCAAATCTTCCGCCGGCTATGATCTGACGCGGCTTTTCGTCGGCTCGGAAGGCACGCTCGGCGTCATCACGTCTGTCACGCTGCGGCTTCAGGGTATACCTGAGAAAATCGCGGGCGGCGTGTGCACCTTCGATACAATAAAGCAGGCATGTGATGCGGTCATCATGACCGTGCAGATGGGCGTTCCGGTTGCGCGGATAGAATTGCTCGATGAGGTTCAGATCAGGGCTTGCAACGCCTATTCCGGTCTTGCCTATGAGGAAAAGCCGACGCTGTTTCTGGAGTTTCATGGCACCGAGGAAACGACGGCGCTGCAATCCCGGCAGTTTGCCGAGATCGTGCAGGAATGCGGTGGCGGCGAGTTCCGCTGGACGGGCGACGCCCAGGAACGAGCAAAGTTGTGGAAGGCGCGCCACGATGCCTATTGGGCATCCAAGGCGCTTGCACCGCATCTCGACGCGCTTTCGACCGATGTCTGCGTGCCGATTTCGCGCTTTGCGGAGTGCGTGACGGAAACGCAGCAGGACATTATCGACAACAGGATGCTGGCCCCCATCGTCGGCCATGCGGGTGACGGGAACTTCCACGTGCTTGTCTTGTTTGATGGCAAGGATGCCCGCAGCGTGGCCGATACCGAAGCCTTTGTGGCGAGGTTGAACAGGCGGGCCATTTCTATGGATGGAACCTGTACGGGTGAGCATGGCATTGGACAAGGCAAGATGAGCTTTCTCGCAGAGGAGGCGGGCAATGCCCTGGATGTGATGATTGCCATCAAGCGGTCACTCGATCCCGATAATATCTTTAATCCAGGCAAGCTTTTTCGCTTTGATCCGGTGTGACCAGTCGGGCTAAAAAGGCGGAAATGGTGCTTGCTCTGGCAGCAAAAAGAGTTAGTTTTCATCGTTAGTTAAGGGAGACGTCGGGTCGTGCTCGGACGCATATTGGTATTTCTGGGCGGACTGCTGGTCGTGGCGTTGTTTGCGGCGCTTCTCATCCCCTATTTCATCGACTGGACTGACTTTCGCCGCGACTTCGAGGATCAAGCTAGCCGTATTCTTGGCAAGAAGGTCGTCGTGCATGGCCGGGTTGAAGCAAGGCTTCTGCCTTTCCCGTCTGTTACGTTGCATGATGTGCGCGCGGGAATGGATGCCGATGGCTCGCCGCAAATTCAGGTCGCCCGCTTTTCCATGGATGCGGAACTGGCGCCGTTTCTTTCCGGCGAGGCGCGGATCTTCGACATGCGTATCGAAGAGCCGAAGGCCCGCATTCGGCTGTTGAAGGACGGTACGCTGGACTGGACGCGTGGCAGCCGTGCGGTCATTCCGGCAAAAACAGTCGTTCTTGAAAATGTCAGCATCGCAGGCGGGCAGATCGATTTCATCGACGAACAGTCTGGCCGCAATCGCGTGGTGACCGGGCTGAACGCAGAGATGTCTGCCAAGTCTCTGGCGGGCCCATGGCGGGCCGAGGGCAGGGCGGCGGTCGATGGTCATGCAGGCTCGTTTTCGCTTTCCAGCGGTGAACCTGATCCCACAGTCGGGCGCATGGGACTTCGCCTGCGTATGCTGCCGGATGAACACCCTGTCGAAATCGATCTAGACGGTGCCATCGCCGCTACCGAAGGACGCCCCGTCTACAGCGGCTCCTTCACCTTCAATTTCCGTCAGGACGAAAAGCAGAAGCAGCAGACGGCCCAATCCAATTTCTCCGCACCACGCACGCGCGGCAGCTTTGAGCTGACGAACGGGCGGGTCCGCGTTCCCAGCTATCGCATGGAACTTGGCGGCGTCGAGAACCCCTATATCATCACCGGCGAGGCAACCCTCGATACCGGGACGGCTCCTGAATTTCTGCTGACGGCCGATGGCCAGCAGATTGATTTCAATCGCTTTGCGCCCGCGCCGGTGCAGACCGGCAAGACATCGCGCGTGCCCACCGTTCCGGTTCGCCAGCGCATTGAAGCCTTTGCGAGCCTGATTGCCCGTATTCCGGTGCCGCAGGTTCCAGGCAAAGCCAGTATCCGCCTTCCAGCGCTGGTCTCCGACGACACGACAATCCGCGATATCAGGCTCGATGTGCGCCCCAACGGTGCCGGTTGGCAGGTTGAGAACGCCGTTGCCGTGCTTCCCGGTCGTACCCAGCTGGAGGCCAAGGGCGCTTTGACGCTGACGGGCGGCCCGGCTTTCAATGGCGATCTTCTGGTTGCTTCCAATCAGCCATCGGGCCTTGCCAACTGGTTGTCGGGGACGGTTGACCCGGCCATCCGGCAGCTGAATGCCGCAGGTTTTTCCTCGACAGTTTCGCTGACAACCAAAAGCCAGCGCTTTGAAAATCTTGAGCTTGCCATCGGCCAGGCCTCGCTTCGCGGCCGCCTTGCACGGCAGGCAGAAGACAAGGGTGCCAGCATCGACATCGACCTGTCCGGCGATGAAATCGATCTCGATGCGCTGCGGGCGCTTGGCGGGCTGGTGCTTGGCGATCAGGTTGGCAGCAGCGTGCTGGACCATCGCATCACTGCCAAGTTCAAGGCGGACCGCTTCAACATGGCTGGGGTAACCGCCAATCGTGTCGATACCGCCTTTTCCATGGCCAATGGCGTGGTTACGCTCGATAGCCTGACGGCGGGCGACATTGCCGGTGCCGAGCTGCGGGCAAAGGGCCAGTTGAAGGGCACAGTTCAGGACTTCGCAGGCAAGGGCACCTTCAATCTCCACGCTGTCGACATGCAGCCGCTTCTTGATCTCCTGAAGCAGAAGTTGCCGCACCACCCGCTCATCGACCGGCTGGTGCGCAGCGCGCCCTGGTACGCGAATTCCGATATTGCCGTTGACCTTTCTGTCGACAAGAACAACGGCGGCGCCAATGCGGCCGTATCCGGCACCATCAATGGCAGCCGCGTTTCTGCCGTTGCCAAGATGCCGGATGTACTTTCCGACTCGGACGACACGGCGCTCACTCTCGAAGCTGTTCTGAAGAACCAATCCACTGCCATCCTTTTCGGTCAGGCCGGGCTTGATCCTCTCCCCTTCGATGCCGATGGAGAGGGCCTTCTTTCGGTCAAGCTGAACGGCACGCTCGGATCGCCTGTGTCGACGGACTTCCGGTTTTCAACGGAAAGAACGCATTTTTCCGCCAATGGCAGCTTTTCGCTGGCGTCCGAAAGCTTTGGACAGGGCAGCGCCGATGTTGCGCTCGAAAGCGCCGACATCGAGCCCTATCTCATCATGAATGCCGTCGGGCTGCCGCAGTTGGGCGGTGGCATGTCGACAAAGGTCAATGGCAAGCTTTCGGTCGACAAGGACAAGGCGACGGTGTCGGCGCTTGCTGGCCAGGCTGGCGGCAATGGCTTTTCCGGGAATCTCTCTGTTTTGAGGGTAGCGCCCTACAAGGTGACCGGCGACCTTGCCCTGAATACTGTCGATCTCGCATGGCTGGGTGACACGATTTATGGTCCGGTCATCGACCCGGAATCCGGTGCTCTCAGCGCAAAGCCTGTGTCTCTTCCAGCGTTCCCGAAACTCGATGCGTCGCTCGCAATCAAGGCGGCGACGTTCCAGACCGGCACTTTTGGCGATGTTAACGGTCTGTCTTTCGTCTTCAATCACGCCAACGGAACACTGTCGCTGGATGACATGACGGGCGACTGGATGGGTGGCAAGGTCTCAGGCCGCTTGTCCATGGCAACCGGCGATGGCGCGGGCATATTCCGCACAAAAATCGCCGTTTCCGGCGCAAACCCGGAAAGCGTGATGTGGAAAAGCGGCGAAACACCGGTTGCAAGCGGACGCTTCGCCATTGATCTGAGCGCGGAGGCGACCGGCAAGAGCGTTGCCGAATTGTTGTCCAACGCCGGTGGCTCCGGCCAGATCCGCACGGGCGGGCTTGTTCTGCGTGGATTGAACCAGGCTGCATTCCAGCCGTGGCTTGAGGCTGCGAATGCGCTTCAGGGCACTATCGATGCGGCCAAGATACGGCCTTTGGTCGATGCGCAGCTGTGGAAGGGCGAGGTTCCGCTGGGCGAGGTGGCGATGCCCTTCACCATCAATGACGGCAGTCTGCGTATGCAGAACGTTGCCGCAGCAACGCCTCAGCTGGCATTCGATGGCAACCTCCTGCTGGACATTGCTGACCAGACGCTAACGGGCGGCATCGAGCTTCGCTACAATGCGGGAAACGAAGAGCTCGCCGGTGCCGAGCCAACCATTACCCTGAATTACACCGGACCACTTGCGCAGCCCGCATTGACCACCGATGTCTCGGGGCTGACCGGCTATCTCTCCCTGCGTGCCTTCGAGCGCGAACGCCGCCGTGTAGAAGCGCTTCAGGCCAGCATCATGGAAAAGCAGCGCCTGCGCCGCGAAGTCGCGCTTTATCGCTTCGCGGCGGCTGAACGTCAGGCCGCATTGGAGCGCCAGAAGGCTGCTGAGGAAGCGCGCAGGCAGGAGGAGGAACGCCTCCGAAACCTGGCGCAGGAGCGTCTTCAGGCGGAGAAAGCCGAGCAGGACAGGCTGCAACGCCAGCAGGACAATCAAGCCAGACCGCAGACGCCCACGCTGACCGTGCCACCGACAGAAGAAAACATCCGCTAGACCTGCACGATGTCTGGCGGCTCTGTCTAGGAAGCAGAGCCGTATGCTTCCCGTTCGGCCCTCAGTGTCCAAGCTTCCCCATCAGAAAACGGCCCGCGTCCGTGTAGGCGTTGCGAGCGTCAACGCTGTCCGGTTTTAAAAAGAAGTCATGCCTTGCGCCTTCGTAAAGATTGATCGAGGCAAGCGCGTCCGCATCTTTTGCGAGCGTCACAAATCGCTGTGCTTTCGGCAGAGGATAGACGCTGTCTGCGGTGCCCCACATGAGATGCAAGGGCGGTGTCTGCTTCGAGAACCGAATGTTTGCTGAGGGCACACCAGCGACCAGCACCGCTGCGTCCACGGACAGTCCCTCCGATATCGCAATTGCAGCGGTCTCAGCGCCCAGCGAAATCCCGAGGAGGCCCGTCTTTGCGTGATGTTCCTGATGCCGAATGTGGTGAACGACGCCTGCGAGCCTTGCTAGCCAGACGTGCCGCCGCTTTTCATAATAGGCAATGCGGGCGCGGCTGTCTTTTGCAGCCTGGATGGACTTGAGATCGTCCCGCGATAGGAGATGGGCAAGATAGACGTCGAGACCAGCGTCCACAAGGGAGGCGGCAATGTTATCATAGGCCAGAGGTTTAAACCCCCTGCTGCCGCTGAGAATAATGACTGCTGGTCGTCCTGTTTCTTGCTTGCGGGCAAAGGCGTCCACAGGAACTATGTCTGCGCCCATGTTGACGTTGAATGCTTCGCGAGCATCAGCCTTTGCTGCGCCGGAAATGAGGAGAGCCAGCGCAACCAGTGGCCAGGTTTTCATTGTAGGTCCGCTTCTACGATTGGCTTTTCAACCAATTTAAAACATAGACGCGCAATGCGGAAGAGAGGTTGCTGTCTTCGCTGCGGTTATCGTCGATCTCGGCGAGAAGGGCGGCAAAACTCATTTTTCGTTTTTCCGCGATGGTGCGAAGCTCGTCCCAGAACGCGTCCTCAAGTGAGATGCTCGTGCGGTGACCGTGAAGTGTGGTGGAGTGCTTGCGGATCAAATTTGTGGCTTTCCAAACTGATTCAACGCGCTGCCAAGCCGATTCACATTCCGCGCGTAAGCTTATGATTTTGAAATCGTTTCATTCCGGTGGCGTGCAATAACGTCCTGTGTGGAACGGAAGTTCCGCGCTCTCGTCATCTTGTGATTGTTCTTCATGAACAGCTGTGGCGGGGAGCGCTGGACATACCTCGCCAGAGGGCAAGGCGATATTTGAACGCCTTGCCTGTTTGTTTTTATTCGAGAGGCACTGCAACGAAGCGCAGATTGCCCTGTGCGTCGGCTACCATTATGTGGGCATTCTTGCGCCCTGCGGATTTCAGGCCGTTTACACGCACCATCACATCGCCGGGAACCTCCATGAAGTCTTGGCCGACCTCAACGATAACGTCTCCAGCTTTCACGCCCTTCTGTTCGGCGGGTGAGCCTGCCTCGACACTGGCAACGAAAACGCCTTCGACGCTTTCGGCAATGCCCTTTTCACTGCGCAGCTCGTCCGTCAACGCAACGAGGTTCATGCCAAGCACGGTTTGGGGTGCCTCGCGCTGCTCCGGCGCCTGTTGCTGCGTCTGATCGCCGTCCTTGTCATCGGGAACGGTCATTTCGTTGCCTTCGCCATCGCCATCATCCGGCGTCGCTTCTTCATTGGTGGCACCGGGCTGCTGATCTTCTGCCGTATCCTGCAACTGGCCGAGCTTGACTTTGAGTGTCTGCTCCTTGCCGTCGCGCAAGACTACAACGTCGACTTCCTTGCCGACAGGGCTTTCGGCCACGACGCGAGGAAGATCACGCATTTCCTGGATGTTCTTGCCATCGAAAGTCAAGACGACGTCGCCGGGCTGGATCGGTCCGTTTTCGACAGGGCCGCCTTTGACGACGCCGGAAATCAGCGCGCCGCGCGCCGTCTCCATGCCGAGGCTTGCGGCGATGTCTTCAGTTACGGGCTGCACGCGCACGCCGAGCCAGCCGCGTCGGGTCTCGCCGAATTCGATCAACTGCTGAACGATGTTCTGTGCAAGTTCGGTCGGAACGGAAAAACCGATACCGATCGAGCCGCCGCTTGGCGAGATGATGGCGGTATTGATGCCGATCACTTCGCCCTTCATGTTGAACAGGGGGCCACCGGAATTGCCTTTATTAATAGCGGCATCGGTCTGGATGAAATTGTCATAGGGACCGGCATTGATATTGCGGCCCCGCGCCGAAACGACACCGACGCTCAAGGAGCCGCCAAGCCCGAACGGGTTGCCGATGGCCATGACCCAGTCACCGATGCGCATGGCGCGCGAGTCACCGAACTTTACGGCCTTGAGCGGTGTCTTGGGCTCGACTTTCAATACGGAAAGGTCGGTCTTCGTATCCGTGCCGACCAGCTTGGCCTTGAGCTTGTTGCCGTTTGGAAAAATGACTTCGATATCGTCGGCGCCTTCGATGACGTGATTGTTGGTCACCACATAGCCTGCGGGATCGATGACGAAACCGGAACCGAGCGAGCTGACCTTGCCGCCGCTTTCCGGTGTCTGGTTATCGAAGTAGTCCTTGAAGAACTCCTGGAAAGGAGAGCCCTCGGGAATGCGTGGCGGGGTGGGGCCCTTGCCCTCGGATTTCACGCTCTGCGAGGTGGAGATGTTCACCACCGCATCCAGCAGGGGCGCAGCCAGATCTGCCACGGATGCCGGACCGTTCGTTTGCGCCATTGCGCTGCCGGGAACGGTGATTGCGCCTGCTATCAAGGCAAATCCCGCCACGGCGGCAATGCCGCTGCGGAGTGGCGACAGAGTGGTAACGGGCATACAGCGTCCTCGCATCTTGCAAAACCTGGAGCTAGCTTAATAGCCAAGCATAAGGCGGAATGATGAAGTGTAAAAATACCTTTTCGTGAATAGCCGCGAATCCATTGCTCATCCACTGCAATCAAAGGCGTATATGAAAGTGGTTGCCACGCAAGAGTTTCGCCTCAATCCACAATAAACAATTTTGCCCCCGTGGCAGTCGAGGAGCGGTGCGGTTCTGCATTGTCTGCCACCTGGTAGCTCATGCCCGCTTTTAAGAGAAATGTCCGGCCATCTTCCAGCTCGGTGTGCAATTCGCCTTCAAGGCAGAGAAGAATATGACCCTTGCTGCACCAGTGATCGGCCAGATATCCGGGCGTATACTCCACCATGCGCACACGGATATTGCCGAAGTGGCGTGTGCGCCACATGGCCTTCCCCGTTACCCCCGCATGTTCTGTTTCCTCGATTTGCGACCAGTCCGTAATGCCAAAGGCAATGTCTTGTATATTCAACGTCATCCCCGGTGTTTCTCAAGTCGATCCCTTATGGCGCGACCGGCCTGTCCTTGCCCAGCGGAAAAAGCATCGAAACGGAAAAGGGGCCGATGTTTCCACCGGCCCCTTTCTGTTCATGATGTATGCGAAATCAGTTCGCAGGTGCTGCCGGTGCCGCAGGCGCGGTTGCCGGTGCTGGTGGCTGTGCAGACGGCTGCGTCAGCGTACCTTCGATATTGTTGAAATACCGGAAGAAGGTCGAATCTGGTGAAAGCACCAGCGTCGTGCCATTCCCGTTCAACGCGCTGGCATAAGCACCCATCGAGCGGTAGAACTCGAAGAAGCTTGGGTCGCGCTGGAAGGCTTCACCGAAGATGCGGTTGCGCTCGGCATCGCCTTCACCGCGCAGCACTTCGGACTGACGACGCGCGTCGGATTCGAACTCGACGACCTGGCGATCCGCAATGGCGCGGCGACGCTGGCCTTCTTCATTACCGCGAGCGCGGATGAGTTCGGCTTCCGCCAGACGTTCCGACTTCATGCGTTCGAAGGTCTGCTGCGAGACTTCCTGCGTGAGATCCGTTCTACGGATGCGAACGTCGACAATGCTCACACCAAGCGATTCCGCATCAGGACGCAGATCGTCCCGAACTTCCTGCATCATGGACGCGCGTGCGTCAGACAGGGCCGATTCGAAGCCACGCAGACCGTAGACCCGGCGCAGAGAGGCGTCGAGGCGGGTGCGAAGACGCATTTCGGCAGACAACTGATCGCCTGACACTGTCTGGCGGAAGCGGCGGGCATCTGTAATGCGGTAGACCACGAAGGCATCGACTTCATAGAACTTGCCGCCAGATACCTGAACGCGGATGTTGTCATGGTCGAAACGCAGAGCGCGGTTTTCGACATACTGGACGCGGTCGGCGTCCATGAATGCGAATGGCAGCTTGAAATAGAGGCCAGGCTCGGTCTTCACATCCTGGATCTGACCGAAGCGCACAACGATTGCCTGTTGCCGCTCATTGACCACGAAGAACGAGGAATAGACGAAGAACAGGATGACGGCGAGGCCGACGAGGATAGCGGTTAGACGATTACCCATATCAGTTGCCTCCCTGCTGTGCTGCGCCGGTGTTGCCGCGCATGATTTCGTTCAGAGGCAGATACGGTACCACTCCCTGCTTTTCATCGATGATGATCTTGTTGGAGCCCTTGAGAACCTGTTCCATCGTTTCGATGAACATGCGCTCACGCGTGACTTCCGGTGCTGTGCGATACTGGTCGTAGATCGAGATGAAGCGCTGTGCCTCACCCTGTGCTTCGTTGACCACACGGCTCTTGTAAGCGCTCGCCTCTTCGACGATCTGCGCGGCCTGACCGCGCGCGGCACCGAGTTTCTGGTTGGCGTACTGGTTGGCTTCCTGAACGAAACGGTCTTCGTCCTGTTCAGCGCGCTGCACTTCGTCAAACGCATCGGCGACTTCGCGCGGCGGAGCCGCATCTTCGATCGCAACCGCATTGATGGAAATGCCGGCGCCATAGCCATCCATGGTGGCCTGGATAATGCCGCGCACGTCTGCCGCTATTGCCTGGCGGTTATCGCGGAAAATGTCCTGGGCAGGACGGCGACCGACTACCTCACGCATGGCGCTTTCGGAAACCTGCTGAAGGGTTTCGGCAGGAGCATCTACGTTGAAGAGGTAGGATTTGGGGTCGGAGACCGTGTAAAGAACGGAGAACTGAACATTGACAATATTCTGGTCGCCCGTCAGCATCACGCCGGTTGCTGCCGATGTTGATGTGGCGCGAGCGCCGATGTTCTGCTGCTGCTCTGTGACCTTGACGATCTCGACCGTCTCAATGGGCCAGAAATGGAAGTGAAGCCCCGGCATCGAAATCTCGTCCTTGGGCTTGCCAAAGCGAAGTTCCACGCCGCGTTCATCCGGCTGGACGGTGTAGATGGACTGAATGCCGACAAAGGCAAGGATGACCAGAACGAGGATGGCAATGACGCCGCCGTTGAAGCCACCGGGCAGGATGTTCTTGAAACGGTCCTGACTGCGACGGATGATCTCTTCCAGATCGGGAGGTCCGCCATTGCCTCCACCACCGCCACCGCGTGGGCGGTTCGGTCCCTGTCCCCAAGGCCCGCCTTGGTTGTTTCCACCGCCGCCGCCGCCGTTACCGCCGCCACCCCACGGGCCGCCGCCGCCATTCTGATTGCTCCAGGGCATCCATACCTCTTATGCTAAAAACTCTCCCGCTCCCTCTTGAACAGGCTTGCGCATGTCAGGCGGGAATATGGTCTAAGTTATAAGTAGGAGGAGGGTCCGTTTCAACGCGGAGGCGGTAACTTAATACCCAATCACGGTAAATAGTTCGCACAATTCACTAACGTCGGCGATATCTCGCGAATCTGACTGGAAAATCGTCGTTTTCGCCTGCCGGAGCGGCGGTTTCCTCGAATTTTTCGAAAACCTCTGGGTCGATCTGCGGAAAAAAAGTGTCGCCTTCCAGCGAAACGTCCACATGGGTGACGGAAAGTTGATCGGCAAAGGGCATGGCCTGACGGTAGATCTCGCCGCCACCTGCAACAAAAACCTCATCGACACCAAGCGTTTGTGCCAGATGACGACCCAGATCAAGCGCGTCTTCCAGCGATGACACGACATTGACGCCATCGGGCCGATAGTCCGGGTTACGGCTGATGATGATGTGCGGCCGACCGGGCAGGGGACGTTCCCCGACCGATAGGAACGTCTTGCGGCCCATGATCAAAGGCTTGCCCATGGTCGCCGCCTTGAAGTGCTTCAGGTCGGTGGAAAGTTTCCAGGGCATGTCGAGATCGCGCCCGATGACGCCATTTTCAGCCACAGCGGCGATGAGAGTGATGCGCGGCTGCATCATACCGCAATCGGTGCCTTGATGGAGGCGTCGGCCTCGTAATTTTCCAGTGTGAAATCTTCAAACTTGAAGTCGAACAGGCTTTTGACATCGGGGTTGAGGCGCATGGTGGGCAGGGCTTTCGGCTTGCGCTGCATCTGCAACTCGGCCTGCTCGAAATGGTTGGCGTAGATATGCGCATCGCCCAGCGTATGAACGAAATCGCCCGGATTCAGACCTGTGACCTGCGCCACCATGAGTGTCAAAAGCGCGTAGGAAGCGATATTGAAGGGTACGCCGAGGAAAATATCCGCCGAACGCTGGTAAAGCTGGCAGGACAATTTGCCGTCAGACACATAGAACTGGAACAGGCAGTGGCAGGGCGGCAGCGCCATGTCATCCACCAGCGCGGGGTTCCAGGCCGAAACGATGTGGCGGCGCGAATTCGGGTTGGTCTTCAGGCTTTCGAGCAGAAGCGCGATCTGGTCTATGTGGCGGCCATCGGGTGCCGGCCAGGAGCGCCACTGTGCACCGTAGACCGGGCCAAGATTGCCATTCTCATCGGCCCACTCATCCCAGATGGAAACGCCGTTATCCTTGAGATAGGCGATATTGGTATCGCCCTTCAGGAACCAAAGAAGCTCATGGATAATGGAGCGCAGGTGCAATTTCTTGGTGGTGAGAACCGGAAAGCCTTGCGAGAGGTCGAAACGCATCTGGTATCCAAACACGGAACGTGTGCCGGTGCCGGTGCGGTCGCCGCGATCGGTCCCCGTTTTCATCACATGTTCAAGAAGGTCCAGATATTGTTTCATCTCAGTCCGCCGCCGATTCTTCCAATGCCATATTATAGGCTTTTGCGGCGGCGGAACCAGTGTCGGGAATAGCCTCGCCCACAGGAAATCAGAGCGTTTCGAGTTTCCCGAGATGTTTGGCAACGAGATAATAGAAGGTCACGCGCGATTTGGTGCGGTCGCCTTTCATCGCGGCAATCGTTTCTTCCATCGCCTTGTCCGCGTCCGGCCCCGTCACACCCAGCTTCTTGCCAATCCAGTTCGTCTTTACCCGCGCCAGCTCGTTTGGATCGGAGGTCGAAACCATGGCCGAATCCCGGTCGCGCAATGCAATGCCCAGGTGCTTGACGATTTTATTGACGATCGCCTCGTCAGCGCCCGCATCATAAATTTTCACATCCGCAAGATAGTCCATCATGTCCTCTCCTCCATCTGTTGAGCAGTGTAAATAAGTCCCCACTTATAAAGAAGAATGTTTCAAGTGCGCGGCGCCGTCAAGAATTGCGCGCAACCTTTCATCGAAATGTCACGCAGCCTCTTTTCTCCTGCGTATGAAACGCCTATATGAGCCTTGCCGGGTGCAAATCCGGCTATGGCGATAAACGGTCGATGGAATAAGCCTATTGGACCCGGGGGCGGTACCCGGCGCCTCCACCAAAAACCGACGCTTCGAAGGAAGACGTCGGCTTTTGATGGGGGCGAAATAGGATCGACAAGGGTGTAAAGATCGAACTTTTGCTCGGCATGATACCGCCGTTATCGGGTCACAAGTGTAGTTGCAAATGACAACAACGCTAAGGAATACGCTCTCGCTGCCTAATGGCGGTGCGGGAATTCCGCTCTAAGTCCTTACGGTTAGCCCCGTAAGGCGGGGTTCGGAGGTACCTGGCAACAGAAACCTCCACCTTCTCTATTTCGCCGGAATTGTTTATATGATGATATGACTCGGGCAGAGCGGGGCTTTTCCGTTGCTGCGCTGTAAGACATTGCGTATACTTGGTTAAAAGACGTTCGAATAAGGAAAGACAGGACCGCATGGGGCAGGATCATATCCGTTACGACATTCTCGCACAGGATGCCCTTCGCGGCGTTATTCGCAAGGTATTGAGCGAAGTCGCGGCCACCAGCAGGCTGCCGGGTGACCATCACTTCTTCATCACGTTCCTCACCGGCGCTCCGGGCGTGCGCATTTCCCAGCATCTCAAGGCCAAGTATGCCGAGCAGATGACCATCGTTATCCAGCACCAGTTCTGGGACATGAAGGTCACTGAAACACAGTTCGAGATCGGTCTATCCTTCTCCGACACGCCGGAAAAGCTGGTCATCCCGTTCAATGCGATTCGCGGCTTCTACGATCCTTCGGTCAATTTCGAACTCGAATTCGATGTGCCGATGGCCGAAGAGGAAGAAGTCGTGGAGGCGGAAATCACCGCTTACCCCGTGCCTTCGGAAAACAAGACAGCTTCTTCCGAAGAAAAGCCGGACGAAGAAAAGAAGGCCGGTTCGGTCGTTTCACTGGATGCATTCCGCAAGAACAAGTGATGTTTCTGCAGGCTGGCGCGAACAGGAGATGGTCTTGACGGGCGATGTCGTAAATCTGCGCCAGTTTCGCAAACAGAAAGCGCGTTCCGAAAAAGAAAAGCAGGCGGAGCAAAACCGCCTGACATTCGGCCGGACAAAGGCCGAGAAAAACCTCACCTCTGCCTTGAATGAAAAGGCCGAGCGTTTGCTGGATCAGGGCAAACTTGAGAAGGGCGAGGGAGACGACGCTTAGCGCCCGCTAACGCGGCCCATGGAGAGTTACCTCCTTTTAAAAACAGAACGCCGGCGCAACCGGAGTGTCGGATCACACCGGTCTTTGTGGTTCGCGCGTTAGTTTAGCCTGAATTGAGCCGATATGTTGTCGTGATGCTGCTGCCATTGCAAGCGTCCCATGCCCTCAAGCGACCTCCGCCGTCTTCGTTTTTGTGTTGGAAAACAACGCATTGCTGTCCAAACATAATGCTGTGGCCATCAAGCTCGAACCCCGGTAACGGAGTTGTCGCTCAATTCCCCTTCCACCGCTCTAGAGTCAGCGCGTAGGTCACATGCTGCTTGAGGTGTGCTTGGGTATCCGGCACGCGCGGGTGCTGAAAGTCGCGGGCGGCGTCGCGGATGAGGCCGATGCGTTTCATCACGGCAATGGAGCGAAGATTGTCTTGGACAGCGAAAGAGACGATTTCGGGCAGCTTCTTTTCATCGAACGCCATTGATAGCAGCGCTTTTGCCGCTTCCGTGACATATCCTTGGCCCCAATAGCGCGTGGCCAGCCGCCAGCCGATCTCCATTGTCCCGGCCGGGAAAATTCCTTCGAGATTGGCGGGTGCTATCCCGCAGAATCCGAGGGGTTCTCCCGTCTCGCGTAGCTCCATGGCATAAAATCCATAGCCGGAAGCATGGATCATGTCGTTGACGCGCTCCATGGTGGCGTCCGATTCGGCATGGCTTCGCGTATGGGGAAAGAACTCCATCACGTCAGGATCGGCATTGACCTCTCGAAACAGATCGCGGTCGCTGTCCTTCCAATCCCGCAGGATCAGCCTTTGCGTTCCACTGATAATCATGCGCTGACGAAGTCGGACTTTCGGTAACCCTGAAGGTAGAGAAGGGCGGTCAGATCGCTGTGATCGATGCGGATTTTTGCCTCTGCCGCGACTGCGGGCTTGGCGTGAAGCGCCACGCCTGCGCCTGCCAGATGCAACATGCCAAGGTCGTTTGCACCATCGCCCACGGCCATCGCGTCTTGCGGCGAGATGCCAAGCCGTTGTGCGATGTCGTTGAGAGCATCGACCTTGGCCTGCTTGCCGAGAATCGGTTCAGCTACGGTGCCATCAAGCAGCCCGTCCTTTTCACCAAGAATGTTGGCGCGGTTTTCGTCGAAGTTCAACATTGCAGCGATGCGGCTGGTGAAGACGGTGAAGCCGCCGGAGACGAGCGCGGTATAATGCCCCTTCGCCTTCATGGTGGCGATGAGTTCCATGCCGCCGGGGGTGAGCGTAATGCGCTTTTGGATCACCTCATCCACCACCGAAATCGGCAGACCCTTCAACAGCGCCACACGCTCACGAAGTGCAGGCTCAAAATCGATCTCGCCGTTCATCGCTCTTGCCGTGATGGCAGAGACCTTTTCCTTCAGCCCCACCTCTGCTGCCAATTCATCGATGCATTCCTGGCCGATCATGGTAGAATCCATGTCTGCAATAAGAATTTTCTTGCGACGTGCATCCTGCTCCTGAATGGCCATGTCGATGGGCAGATCGCCAATGGTTTGGCGCAAGATCCCCTCGGCCTCGGCCGCCTGCGTCCCGTCGCGCAGCACCACATCGCAGGCGATGCCATCTGCCAGCCAATAAAGCCCGGATGCCTTCAGTGCTTCCGCTGCGGCCTCCGCAAGGGTGGTAGACAGAACAGGATTTGACGGATTGGCGATAAGCGTGGCAACGAGAGCCATGATGAAAAACCTTGATGACGAATTCGATGCGACCCTGATAACCGGCCCGACGGCAAGCGGCAAGTCCGCGCTTGCGCTTCGTCTGGCGGGGGAGAGAAATGGTGTCGTCATCAACGCCGATAGTATGCAGGTTTACGATACTCTGCAGGTCTTGACCGCGCGGCCTGGCCTCGCCGAAATGGAAGGGGTGCCGCATCTGCTTTACGGTCATGTGCACCCTGCACAACCCTATTCCACAGGCGAATGGTTGCGGCAGATCACAGCTCTTCTTCAAACACTGCGCGGCGAGGGACGTCACCCCGTCATCGTCGGCGGCACCGGGCTCTATTTCAAGGCGTTGACTGGCGGCTTGTCCAACATGCCGGCGGTGCCGGGAGATATTCGCGAGCGTTACCGGACGCGTCTGCTGGAAGAGGGTGCAGAGGTGCTTCACAGCGAATTGTCGCTGCGCGACCCGCAGATGGCATCAAGCCTGAGGCTCGCGGATGGACAGCGCATCGTCAGGGCACTGGAGGTGCTGGAAGCAACAGGGCAGTCGATCAGAGATTTCCAGACGGTCAGTGGGCCTGTCATCGTGGACCCCGCACGCGCGCGCAAATATGTGGTGCTGCCGGAGCGCGCCGTGCTTCACGACCGCATCAACAGACGGTTTGCGGGTATGATGCAAAGCGGCGCGGTGGAGGAAGTCGAGACGCTGCTGGCGCTTGATCTGCCCAGGGACGCCACCGTGATGAAGGCCATCGGCGTGACGCAGATTGCAGAGATGCTGGCAGGACGGATGAGCGAGGCGGATGTCATCGAAAAAGCTGCAGCAGCGACCCGCCAATATGCCAAACGGCAAATGACGTGGTTCCGCAATCAGATGGGGGAAGACTGGCAAAGGCTGGTGCCTTAGCATCCTTGTCGTCATTCCTGCCATTGGCCAAAGTACGGCAGCATCGCTTGTGCGGTGCGGGCAGTCTTTTACGGTGGAGGGATCAAAGCCCTCGCACCTCACTCGTCGCGATACAGGCTTCCCAGTGGCTTCCTTAGCAAACTTTCTCGAAGCGAAGTTCTCTGCTCGTCGCCGGCAGGGGCGCGTGTTGGCGCCCTCGGGAAGGTGTCGCGGGCAGGCGTTGAGCCGGAAAGGCTGGGCATCTGCGCCGTTGAGGAAAAGACAGAGCTGCGCGGCAGCATTTCAGGGCGATAGGGCTCGATGCCGCCACTCTCGTTGAATTCCTGTTTCCAGTTTTCCAGTTCCTCGTCATCAGCATCCTGAGCAATCTTGGCATCGTAACTCTGGCGGAAGCCGGAGATATCGGGACCGGTAACGGCGCGCATACGTTTGACGATGGAGCGAAGGTCGACAGTATCAGGCGTATCTTCAACGACAGATGGCGCGATGCCGTTGGCCTTTGGCAGGATGTGCGAAGGCACGCGGTTGAAGCGGATGCGCATGGGGACGCTGATGGCCTCACCAAACGCAATGGCTTCACCGTTGCCGATGGATGACAGAAAGCTGGTGGTGGAGACAGATGAATTGGGAATGGCGGAGCGAATAATGTTCTGGTCGTTTTCGTTGGAAAGCCGCATGGCAAACACGGTAGAGCACTGGGAGAGGATCGTCTGATCCAACTCTCCCGGACGCTGGGTGATGATGCCAAGCGAAGCACCATATTTGCGCCCTTCCTTGGCAATGCGGGCAATGGCCTGTCGTGTCGGGAAAAAGCCAAGCGCAGGATCTGCCGGGATGTAGCGGTGCGCCTCTTCGCAGACGACAAGCGTATGAATGGCGCCCTGGCTCCACAATGCCAGCTCAAAAGCCATTCGGCACAGAACGGAAGCGACGGAGTTCACCACCTCTGACGGAATCCCGGCAAGCTGGAACACGGAGATCGGCTTGCCTTCTCCCGGCACCCGGAAAATATGCGCGACGGTTTCCATGATCGTGTCGCTGATGGTGCTGTTGGAGAACATGAAATGGTAACGCGGATCGTTGATCGCAGCCATGATGCGCATCTTCAGCGTCCGCAGAGCGGGCTTTTCTTCGCGCCCTTCCAGCCGCCCGATGCGTTCGTCTATCAATGCCAACAGGTCGGCGATGCGATAGGGAACTGGCGTATCCGATGTCAGCGACGATTTTTCCGATGCCCGGCGCATGACGGAATTTTCGGAGCCACGGAAGGCGCGTTTTGCCTCCGGGATGAGGTCACGAAGTACGTCGAGCTCTTCGGATACCGCATGGCGTCCGCGATAGAGAACTTCGGTGAATTCCTCAAGCTTCATCAGCCAGAAGGGAAGGTCGAGCGTGTCTGTGTCGATGACGACGGAGGTCATGGGGAAGGCGGCCGCAAACTCATTGTGCGGATCGAGAATGAGCACGCGCAGCTTGGGATCCTGCTGTATCGCCTTGTTCAGAAGCAGGGAGACCGCTGTCGATTTTCCGACGCCGGTGGAGCCGAGCACGGCGAAGTGCTTTGAAAGCATCTGCGGGATGCTGATGGTTGCATCGACAGTATCATCCTGCGTCAGCTTGCCGACAACGCAAGCGCCGCCTCCGCCGGTCTCGTAGATGCGCATGAGATCGCTGGCGCGAATGCGATGGGCGACGGCGCCGAGATAGGGATAGCGGGAGATTCCGGTCGAGAACCGTTCTGCACGATCAGGGTCGCGGTGAATTTCACCCAGAAGCTCAACGTCGACCAGAAGCGTGTTGCTGCGGCTGGACGACCACTCCGCCTGGCCGGTCTTCATTGCATAGGTGAGGGCGGCGACACGGGTTTCTCCAAGATCGATGGAGATCAGCCTGCCGACAGACCATAGTTCCGCAAGGTCTGTCTTGCCGGGTTCGATGGTGGCTGCAATCGTCGCGTGGGAGCCGGTGCAGGAAATGACATGGCCGAGTTGCCGATTGCCGGCTGCGGTTTCGGTGCGGCGTTCATGTTCGCCTGCTTTTGCCGATTTGCGAAGGTCGTCGTTGAACACGTCTCGCCCCTGTCATGCATCTTGTCGGCCCGTTGGTGGCCGCGCACGGGTTGATCCCGTTGGTTGGCGGCAGTCTAATCGATTGCCTTTAACAACTCGTGTAAGGACCGCGCATTTATATTTCTTCCGGATGTCTCTTTTCGCAACAAAAGGAAACGCGCGCCGATTTTTTCCGCAATATGCGTTGACGGACCAGGGTTTTCTGTCTAACACTCCGGCCCATGAAAAATCTTAACGTACTTATCGTGGTGGGACGGCGCATGGGCAGGATGGTGTAACCATCCGGCGAAAGCACCCATGCGCTGAACGAGGCTCCTCAAGGGGCCTTTTTTTATGTCTTCACTTGAGCCAAACGGCTCCGCGATATCCAAAGCCAAATCGGGATGGAACAGGCAATGACGGATAAGGACAATACGGAAAACAGCAACACCATGACGGGCGCGGAAATCGTTCTGCGTGCGTTGAAGGACAACGGCGTCGAGCATATTTTCGGCTATCCGGGCGGTGCTGTTCTTCCGATCTATGACGAGATTTTCCAGCAGGACGACATCCAGCACATTCTGGTTCGTCACGAGCAGGGTGCAGGCCACGCCGCTGAGGGTTACGCCCGTTCCACCGGCAAGGTCGGCGTCATGCTGGTCACATCCGGTCCTGGTGCCACCAATGCCGTTACGCCTCTGCAGGATGCGTTGATGGACAGCATCCCGCTGGTCTGCATTTCCGGTCAGGTTCCCACATCGCTCATTGGCTCCGATGCTTTCCAGGAGTGCGACACCGTTGGCATTACGCGCCCCTGCACCAAGCACAACTGGCTGGTAAAGGATGTCAACGAGCTGGCTGGCATCATCCACGAAGCTTTCCGCATTGCCCAGACAGGACGTCCCGGTCCCGTTGTTGTCGATGTTCCCAAGGATATCCAGTTTGCGACCGGCACTTACACGCCGCCATCTGCTGCCATTCAGCAGAAGAGCTACAGGCCGAAGGTTCAGGGTGATCTCAACGCCGTTCATGCTGCCATCGAACTGATGTCGAAGGCGCGTCGCCCTGTTCTTTATACGGGCGGTGGCGTTATCAACTCCGGTCCGGAGGCCACCCGCCTGCTGCGCGAACTGGTTGAACTGACAGGCTTCCCGATTACCTCGACCCTCATGGGCCTTGGCTGCTATCCCGCATCCGGTGACAAGTGGCTGGGTATGCTGGGTATGCACGGTTCCTACGAAGCCAACATGGCCATGCATGATTGCGATGTCATGGTCTGTATCGGTGCCCGGTTTGATGACCGTATTACCGGTCGTCTGAACGCATTCGCGCCGAACTCAAAGAAGATCCACATCGATATCGATCCGTCTTCGATCAACAAGAATGTTCGCGTCGATATTCCAATCGTTGGCGATGTCGGTCGCGTTCTGGAAGACGTGGTTCGCCTGTGGCGGGCTCTGCCGAAGCGTCCTGAAAAGGCGCAGACGGAAGAGTGGCACCAGCAGATCGACCGCTGGCGGGCGCGCAAGTCCTTTGCCTACAAGAACTCCAACGACGTCATCAT
Organism: Rhizobium sp. Leaf311; assembly: GCF_001423445.1. Classification (NCBI taxonomy): domain Bacteria; kingdom Pseudomonadati; phylum Pseudomonadota; class Alphaproteobacteria; order Hyphomicrobiales; family Rhizobiaceae; genus Rhizobium; species Rhizobium sp. Leaf311. Next base: position 833,855 of record NZ_LMNZ01000001.1, read on the forward strand.
GCCGCAATACGCCATTCAGCGGCTGTATGAGGCATCCAAGGGTCGCGAAACCTACATCACGACGGAAGTCGGTCAGCATCAGATGTGGGCTGCGCAGTTCTTCGGCTTTGAGGAGCCAAACCGCTGGATGACGTCGGGCGGTCTCGGCACCATGGGTTATGGTCTGCCTGCTGCCATCGGCGTTCAGGTTGCGCATCCGGAAGCACTGGTCATCGACATCGCCGGTGACGCCTCGATCCAGATGTGCATTCAGGAAATGTCTTGCGCGATCCAGTATAGCCTGCCGGTCAAGATCTTCATCCTCAACAACCAGTATATGGGCATGGTGCGCCAGTGGCAGCAGTTGCTGCATGGTAACCGCCTGTCCAACTCCTATACGGAAGCCATGCCTGACTTCGTCAAGCTGGCGGAAGCTTACGGCGCGGTCGGCATGTATTGCGATGACCCGAAGGAACTGGATGGCAAGATTGCCGAGATGATTGCCGTCGACAAGCCGGTTATCTTCGATTGCCGCGTGGCCAATCTCGCCAACTGCTTCCCGATGATCCCATCGGGCAAGGCGCATAATGAAATGCTTCTGCCGGATGAAGCCACCGACGAAGCCGTTGCAAACGCCATCGATGCCAAGGGCCGTCAGCTCGTCTAAGAACTGGAAAGGAATACGGATATGAACGCACATCTACAGCCTACCGGTTCGGCCTACTTCATTCAGAAGGAAACGGAAACCGTCGAGAACCACACGCTATCGGTTCTCGTTGCCAATGAGCCGGGCGTTCTCGCCCGCGTCATCGGCCTGTTTTCCGGGCGCGGCTACAACATTGAAAGCCTGACGGTTTCTGAAACGGAGCATGAGGCGCATCTCTCGCGCATCACCATCGTGACCCGCGGAACGCCGGGCGTTCTCGAGCAGATCAAGGCGCAGCTGGAACGCATCGTTCCGGTTCACCGAGTCGTGGACCTGACCGTACGCGCCCGCCAGAACGGGCAGGACCGGCCGATCGAACGCGAAGTCGCGCTCATCAAGGTGGCAGGACGCGGTGAAGATCGCGCCGAAACGCTCCGTCTGGCCGATGCTTTCCATGCCAAGGTGGTAGATGCGACGCTGGAGCATTTCATTTTTGAAATCACCGGCAAGTCGTCCAAGATCGACCAGTTCCTGTCCATCATCAAGCCGCTGGGTCTCCTTGAAGTTTGCCGCACCGGCATCGCTGCAATGAACCGCGGTCCACAGGGAATGTAATCTCTAAAGGCATCTAAGACGACAATGCCCGCTGCATCTGCTGCGGGCATTTTTGTTTCTCGTTAGGTCCGGTGGGTTGAGGCACGGCCTGATTATGGGTAGATGTGCAAGTGCTAACGGATGCCAATGAGGGACATTTTGCATTGAAGGAGTACTTCATCCTGTCAGCCGGCGCCGCTATCGTGCTGGCAATATCCTTTCACCTGATCATCTTTGTCCGCCTTGGGCGTCGAGAAGATTTTGGAGCGCTTTGGGAGGGTGATCTGTTTTCGCAAGGTCGCAAAGATGGGCATGACAGGGTGTTGCTGAAGATCGGTATTTATGGTGCGGAAGCAAAACAGTATTTTTCGACCGTTCCCGGACTTGCCCATCTCATCCTATTTTCTGCCTCCGCTGTTGCAGCGCTTGCCTTTGGCATCGGCTGGAGATTTATTTACGGGGAGCCAATGTGAACCGAAAATCACGCGAAACATGGGCTTTGTACTGCAGAAGTTATCTCCTCACAGTCGGCCTTCTGCTGATGGCGGGATCGCTTTTTTCGCTCTATCTCGTCCATAATGATTCGATTGTCTGGCCGTGGTGGGGCTTTGCCCTCGCTATCGCTGTGGCCGGTTGCGGAGTCGCGCTTTTCGGTGTGGGGCTTTTTGGCAGCCATTCACGTCTCGATAAGTGGGCCGACGCAGCCTCAACCCATGAAGCGAGCATCTTCCTGATGGCAATTTCATACCCGACCTACCTCATCCTGAAGCAGTTTTATCACCGGCGGTGACGCCGGTGTAAGATCGATGGAGCCGGCGCGCTGGCATTATAGCATTGCCAGCGCAGTCTTTTTTACCGGCGGCGGGAAGGCGGCATCCAGTGCAGCCCAGTCTTCGTCGGTTATCTCCAGTTCGGGCGCGCCGCGATTTTCCGTTACCCGCTCAGCATTCGACGATTTCGGGATAGGCATGACACCATCGAGTTCCAGAAGGAAGGCAAGAGCGACCTGTGCGGGCGTTGCCTGATAGGCCTTGGCGATGCGGATGAGTTCATGGTTGGAGAGAATGCGGCCCTGTTCTATGGGCGAATATGCCATGAGGGGAACGCCATGGCTTTGGCACCAGGGCAGAAGATCATATTCGGGTCCGCGGCGTGACAGATTGTAGAGCACCTGATTGGCCGCGCAATTGCTGCCGTTTTCCACCGAAAACAGTTCTTCCATGTCATCGGTATCGAAGTTGGAAACACCCCAGTCTTTGATCTTGCCATCGTCCCTCAGCTTTTCGAAGGCGCTCACAGTCTCTTTGAGCGGATAGGAGCCGCGCCAATGCAGCAGGTAGAGGTCTAGGCAGTCTGTTCCTAACCGCTTGAGGCTGCGCTCGCAGGCCTCGATGGTGCCCTGGGCGCTGGCATTGTGTGGATAGACCTTGCTGACAAGGAACACGTCATCGCGCAACGTCTTGATCGCCTCGCCAACGACTTCCTCCGAGCGGCCATCGGCGTACATCTCAGCCGTATCGACCACCGTCATGCCGAGTTCAATGGCCTTGCGGATGGCGGCGATCTCCTTTGGCATTTCATTTTTGGAATCGCCCATGTTCCACGTTCCAATTCCCAAAGCCGGAACGGATTTGCCGGATGGCAGGGTGACGGTTGGGATATCATCAAACATAGGTTTCTCCTGTTTTGCAGTCACACCGATAACCACCGAGACGACTGGATGATCCATCAAAACTTGTGGGCAGTTCCATTCGCGCCCATGGCTGGTCTTTGAAAGGGAGCGCGACTAGATTTCCGCCTCAAGGGGAATGCCATGACAATCGACACCTTTATAGCGCTTCTGCTTTTCGCTTTCACGACGTCCATAACGCCGGGCCCAAACAATATGATGCTGTTTGCATCGGGCGTGAATTTTGGTTTTCGGCGTACCGTCCCTCACATGCTCGGAATAGGCGCGGGTTTCCTGTCTCTATTGATCGGTGTAGGGCTGGGGCTCGGCGCTCTCTTACATGCAATCCCGGTACTTTATACGCTCCTCAAATTTGCCGGCGGCGCCTATCTTCTTTGGATGGCCTGGAAGATAGGAATGTCCCGATCCCTGGCCGACGGCAGGATCGGCGCGCGACCCATGACATTTATCGGGGCTGCGGCATTTCAATGGGTCAATCCGAAGGCCTGGGTCATGGCCGTGACCGCCATGGCAACCTATACGGATGACAGCCAATATTATTTCACGGTGATGCTGGTCGGGCTGGCTTTTGCGGCGGTCAATCTTCCAAGTGTGTCGACATGGGCAGGGTTCGGCTCTGCGCTTCGGGAATGGTTATCTGTGCCAGCGCGGTTGAAATGGTTCAACATCACCATGGCCGTGCTTCTGGTTATCAGCCTGTGGCCGATGTTGAAGTGATCGCGCGTCAGCTGGCAAGCGAGGAATAGGCACAAAAAAGCCCGGGATCTCCCCGGGCTCCGTTTGCGTGTTCGGGCTTGACGCCTGGGATCAGAACTCTTCCCAGGAGCTGTCGGCTGCTGCGGCGGCGGAACCGCCACCAAAGGCGCCTGCCACCTTGCGCATCAACTGGCGCGTCGGGGAGGCAACGGGCGCCGAAGCGGCTGTCGCCACCTGAACAGGGCGCGCGGATGTGCCACTGCCATTGCCGAGGTTGAACTGGTTGAGCAACTGGTTCAAAGATGCCGCTTCCTTGGCGAGGCTATGGCTGGCCGCTGTCGACTGCTCGACCATGGCCGCGTTCTGCTGCGTGCCCTGATCCATGGTGTTGACGGCGGTGTTGATTTCCTGAAGGCCGACCGACTGTTCGCGCGACGATTCAACGATCGCATGGATATGACGGTTGATTTCCTGCACTTCGGAAACGATGACTTCAAGCGCACGACCGGTTTCACCGACAAGCTCCACGCCGGAGCGAACATGTTCGCCGGAAGTG
>NZ_LMNZ01000001.1:838141-867737 GCF_001423445.1 Rhizobium sp. Leaf311
CAAGGCGAGCAGGTTGGTCTGGAAGGCAATTTCGTCGATGACGCTGATGATGTTGGTGATCTCGCCTGAAGAGCGCTCGATTTCGTTCATGGCAGTCACGGCCTGACGAACGACGTCGCCGGATTTTTCCGCACCCTGACGGGCCTTGGCAACAAGGCCGCCCACTTCTTCGGCGCGACGGCTGGAATCCTTCACTGTGGTGGTGATTTCTTCCAGAGCAGCTGCGGTTTCCTCGACGGATGCGGCCTGTTGTTCGGTGCGCTTGGAAAGATCGTCTGCAGCAGAGCGGATCTCGTTTGCGCCGGCATCGATGCCACGGGCATTCTGGCCTACGGAAATGAGTGCTTCGTGAAGCTTGCCGACGGAGTTGTTGTAATCGGCTCTCAAGCGGTCAAGATGGGCTACGAACGGCGTGTTGATGCGGTGGGCGACGTTGCCGTCTGCCAGCTGGCCGAGGCCCTGTGCGAGTGCATCGACTGCGAACTGGATGTCTGCTGCTTCCTTGGCCTTTTGAGCTTCGCGCTCCTGGCGTTCCTTCTCGGACATGGAGCGGTTGGCATCGGCTTCACGTTCCATCTGAACTTTGGCGATGGCGTTTTCCTTGAAGACCTGAACGGTCTCGGCCATCTGGCCGATTTCGTCCTTGCGACCAACGCCAGGGATTTCGAGCTGCGTCTCCCCATTGGCGAGGCGCTTCATGGCCGATGTCATCGCCAGAAGCGGCTTGGCAATACCGGAACCAATCACCAGACCGACGACGAGCGCCAGGATGACCGCTGCTGCAAGGCTGCCCCAGATCATGTTGATGGAAGACGAAGTGGCTGCTTCGCTGGCCGCGGAACGTTTGGTGAGGAGAGCCTGTTCATCCGCCTGCAGGTCCTTGATGGAACTGCGGAGACTATCGAAATAGGCCTTTCCTTGTGTGGCGTCGAGTTTCTGGTTCAATTCGCCAACGGATACGGTGTCTGCGAATGTGGCGCGCGCCTTGATCTGCGGCTCGGCAAAATTCTTCTGCCAGTCGCCAATTGCGGTACGGATTTTCTCCAGGCGGCCGACCTGCGTGGAGTTGTCGCTGACCGTGTTCTTCAGTTCGTCTATGAGCTTGTAGATCGACTGTTCACCCTGTCGGTACGGTTCCAGGAAGTTCTGCTTACCGGTGATGATAAAGCCGCGCATGCCCGTTTCCATATCGACGGCAGCCGCGGTAATGGAATCTGCTTTCTGAAGCACCTTATGGGTATGCTCGACCCATCCGTTGCTTTCGATCATGGACCATATACTGTTGAGTGCAATGACGCCGATGGCAATTGCGAGTAAGACCGGTGCAGACGTACCTGAAACGACCTTTGATTTTGTGGAAAGGTTCTTGAACGAGAACATGTTTCCCCGACCCCTAGTTTAACAAGTTTTACATTAGTGATGAGCATGGCGTTGCTCTGAACAACTTGTTCTTCCGGGGTTTCTTGCGGAACTCCATCTTGTCGTTCTGATCCGTTTCATGGCAGGAAAGATGTCCCTAATATCTAATCCATACATGTAGGACACTATTTATCATCGATTGATTGTTGGTTAAGATCGTCATCATCATAAATAATAATTATGTACTTCCTTGATGTTTCTGTTTCATTCCTGAGCTTTACGCCATCGACAGTCAGCGCGCACAATTTCGGCTCATCATTATTCTTTCGTTTTCTGTTGCGCTTTCCGTTCGAATCCTGCGAAGAGAGCTCATGCAATTTTCACCGCAACAGGATGAAGCCCTTAAGGCTGTTTCGCGCTGGCTGAAGGAAGGGCGCTCACAGGTCTTCCGGCTGTTCGGCTATGCCGGAACGGGCAAGACGACGCTTGCCAAATATTTCGCCGAGCATGTTGACGGCGAAGTGCTGTTTGCCGCCTTTACAGGAAAGGCCGCGCAGGTTTTGAGATCGCGCGGTGCGACCAATGCGCGGACCATCCATTCGCTGATCTATCGCCCCAGAGGCGAAGAGGCGGTGGAGGATGAGGAAACCGGCAAGACATCGATTGCGCCGATGTTCTCCATCAACCGCCAGAGCCCTCTGGCGAAGGCGGCTCTCATCATCATCGACGAGTGCTCCATGGTGGATGAGGCTCTCGGGCGCGACCTGATGAGCTTCAGTACACCCATTCTCGTTCTCGGCGACCCCGGTCAGTTGCCGCCGGTTTCCGGCGGTGGTTTCTTTACCGAGCAGGAGCCTGATTTTCTGTTGTCGGAAATTCATCGCCAGGCGAAGGACAATCCCATTATCCAGCTGGCAATGGATGTACGCGAAGGAAAGGAGATCATGCGTGGCGATTACGGCGCTGCGCAGGTGATTTCGAAGAGTGAGGTAACGCAGGGGCTGGTGCTTGACGCCGATCAGGTACTGGTTGGCACCAACCGCACGCGTCGTCGCTATAATCAGCGCCTTCGGGAGCTGAAGGGTTTCAGCGCGGATTACCCGCAATCCGGTGACAAGCTTGTCTGCCTTCGCAACGATCCGGCCAAAGGACTTCTGAATGGCTCCCTGTGGCAGGTCATGAGTTCATCCCGGGAAACGGTGAAGCCGGGCATCAACCTGATGATCCGCCCGGAAGATGACGACATGGATCGCGGAGCGGCCAAGATCAAGCTGCTCAAGGCGGCCTTTGAAGAGACCGAGACGGAAATTCCCTGGACGACACGCAAACGCTATGACGAGTTTGACTACGGCTATGCTTTGACCGTTCATAAGGCGCAGGGCTCACAGTGGAACAACGTCGTGCTGTTTGACGAGAGCTTCGCGTTTCGCGATTCGCGGGAGCGCTGGCTCTATACAGCCATCACCCGTGCCGCCGAAACGCTCACGATTGTTCGCTGAAAACACGCCCCTATCGCAGTATGCTGCACGTATATTGCGACAGGATATTCTTGTCAGGCGTTCCGGTCAGATCTTGTCTGCGCCTTGTCCTGCGAAATGACGCCCATCATGTAGGCCTTTGCGACAGCCTGAAAACGATTGCTGGCACTGACCTTGTCCATCACGCAGGCTTCGAGCTTCTGCAGTTCCTCTGGCGTCACGTCCAGTGTGCGTGCCAGCCGGACCGGTGCGTAACCTTCCGCCATCAGCTCTAGGCAGCGGCGTTCCTGACCCGTCAGTTCAACAGATGCATCATCGAAAGGGCGTTCAGCCAGGGTCTGTGCGTTGTCGTCGGTCAAAATATCGCTGATCTGCTGGATCTGGCGGCGAACGGTCGACACTTCTTCCGCAAGTTCCAGCTTGCGGGCATTGAGCAGATCCTGAAAAATCGTATCTGCATCTTCCTGACAGGTGGCATCCGCAAGCTTCTGCATGATGTCCTGAATGGTCGCAACCGGGATGCCGATTTCGCGGAAGAAATTGATTACGGCCATGCGGCGCACATCCTGATGCGAGTAGATGCGCATGAGGCCGGCACGTCTGGAGGAAATGATGCCTTTTTCTTCGTAGAAGTGAAGGGTGCGGTGGGTGACCCCGAACATGTTGGCCATATCGGCGATAGCAACGGGTTCAGGGGGGAGATTGGATGGGAGGGAAACTTCCGGAAGAAATGACGCCCGCGCCGTAAGGGGCTTGTCTCTGGCTGGAGACATCTTCGAATTCTCGGCGTCGCGCATAGGGTTAGCCCTCCACCGGGCTTCATTGCGCGCTCTTCCATGATTGGACCGTCGCGTGGCTGGTTCGTCGTTCAGGAAATCATCCATTCCGGCCTCGGTCGCAATGCCCGGATTCGACTGCACGTCGAGTTGCACTTCTGAGAAAAAATATTCGTTTGCCATTGTCACCCCATTCCCCAATGCGCCCTTGAATGCGAATTCGCTGATTTGGTTCCAAAAGTTTTTGAAATAATTTTTCTGCTGCGCTTGCGGTGTGCTCCATAGTGCGGGAAACAAGGCTCTCCTTATCGAACGCAAGCGGTCCCGATCATGCCAACGAAACTCTCCGTCAACCTCAATGCCATCGCCATGCTTCGCAATCGCCGCGACCTGCCGTGGCCCGATGTCGCGCATTTCGGTCGTATCGCGCTGAAAGCCGGAGCCAGCGGGCTCACGGTTCACCCAAGGCCCGATCAGCGCCATATCCGCTTTTCGGACCTGCCGGTTTTAAGAGCCCTGATCGATGATGAGTTCCCACAGGCCGAATTCAATATTGAGGGATATCCGACCGAAGATTTTCTCTTGCTGTGCGAGGAAGCGCAGCCGGAGCAGGTAACACTCGTCCCCGATGATCCATCGCAGGCAACCTCGGATCATGGCTGGGATTTTCGCACGCACGCGGTCTTTCTCAAGGAAACCGTTTCGCGTCTGACCTCTGGCGGAATGCGGGTCTCGCTGTTTGCTGATGGCGACGGTGACCGGGAGGCAATCGACCATGCCGCGGAAACGCGGGCTTCTCGCATCGAGCTTTACACCGGTCCCTATGGCGGTTGCTACGACAGTGCCGAGCGGGCGCAAGAGTGGATCGAGAAGCTGGGCGTGACGGCGGACCATGCGCGTTCGCTCGGACTTGAGGTCAATGCCGGTCATGATCTGACGGTTGCCAACCTGCCAGCGCTCGTAAGCCGCATTCCTTATCTGGCCGAGGTTTCCATCGGCCACGGGCTGACTGCAGATGCCCTGGAATATGGAATGGAAGAGACGGTACGGCGTTTTTGTCGCGCCTGCGGTCAGGCAATTTCATAACTAACGTCAATTTTTACCTCTATATTGAAGCCGCGCACCAAATGCGCGGCTTATTTATTTGAGAAGGACATTCCCATGCAGGAGCATCACGTTGTCGTCGTTGGGGGAGGCTTCGGCGGGCTGCAGGTCGTTCATGGACTGAAAGATACACCGGTCCGGATCACGCTGATCGATCGGCGAAATCACCATCTGTTTCAGCCGCTTTTGTATCAGGTCGCGACCACGGCCTTGGCCACATCTGAAATCGCCTGGCCAATCCGTCGCCTGTATCGTGACCGCCCCGAGGTCACGACGCTGTTGTCGGAGGTTGGCGGTGTGGATCGCGACAACCGACAGGTCATTCTCAAGTCCGGCGAGACCATTGGGTTTGATACACTCGTTCTTGCGACGGGTGCTCGTCACGCCTATTTCGGCAATGACGCATGGGAGAAGCACGCACCGGGGCTGAAGACGCTCGAAGATGCGACAACCATTCGCCGCCGCCTGTTGCTGGCTTTCGAACGTGCGGAACTGGCCCAGACCGAGGAAGAGAAGCAGGCGTTTCTGACCTTCGTGGTCATCGGTGCCGGCCCCACCGGCGTCGAGATGGCGGGGATGATTTCTGATCTTGCCAACAAGGTTCTCCCGCCTGAATTCCGCAATGTCGATACGCGCAAGACCCGGGTCCTTCTTGTCGAGGCCGGGCCGCGTGTGCTTCCGGCCTTCACTGATGACCTCTCGGCTTATACCAAGCGTGCGCTGGAGCGGCTGGGTGTGGAGGTGTTACTGGGAACGCCTGTCACGGCCTGCACGGAGGATGGTGTCACCGTCGGTGACACGTATTTTCCCGCAAGAACGATTGTATGGGCGGCAGGCGTTCAGGCCTCGCCAGCCGCGCAATGGCTCGGCATTTCTGCAGACAGGGCAGGGCGGGCAGAAGTCCGGCCGCAACTGAATATCCCCGACGATCCCAACATCTTCGTCATTGGAGACACCGCGTCCGTCATGCAGGAAAATGGCAAGCCGGTGCCGGGTGTTGCGCCCGCTGCCAAGCAACAGGGTGCCTATGTGGCTGGCGTCATCAAGGCAAGGATTACCGGCAAGGCCGAGCAACCGGCGTTCCGCTATCGTCACCAGGGCAATCTGGCGACCATCGGTCAGAGCGCGGCGGTCGCGGATTTCGGCAAGATCAAGCTGACCGGCGTCCTGGCATGGTGGATCTGGGGACTTGCCCATATCTACTTCCTGATTGGAACGCGCTCACGCCTTGCCGTCGCCTGGAGCTGGCTGTGGATTTACCTCAGCGGCCAGCATAGTGCGCGGCTGATTACCCAGAAAGAGACGTTGAAGGACGAGGGCTGACAGGCCGACAGGCTCATCCTCGTAATGTCATTCCCGGCGATTTGCCGGGAATGATCCTGATCTTCGAGGCGCCTTCGGGCACCCGGAATGGTGCGGTGCTCGTCTCAGCGCCGCTGACCGTATTTACGCCGATAGAAGCGCCGCTTTATGTGCCTGCATGAAGGCTTCGGTCGTCTGCGGCTTCTCACCAGTCAGTGTTTCGTAGTCGTTCGTGACTTCATCGAAATTGCCAGCTGCAATGTTTGCATCGGCCGACGCCACCATTTCAGCAACGAAGGAGGGCAGGCCTGCGCTCTCGATGCCTTTTTGCAGGTCGGATGGCGAGACCTTGATCACCGAAAGTGGCTTGCCCGCAGCGGTGGAAACGATCGTGGCAATTTCATCGGCAGTGCACGACTTGCTGCCGGTAATGTTATAGATTTTGCTGTCGCCCTTGGCATTGGCAATGGCCGCTGCCACTGCGCGTGCGCAGTCGTCACGCGAGACATTCGGCACCCGTCCGTCACCCATCGCGGTATACCATTGCCCACGCTTGAGGTTTGCCGGCATGGAGAGAAGGTAGTTGTCGTTGTACCAGGCATTCCGCAGGATCGTGTAGGGAATGCCGCTCGCCTTGATGGCTTCTTCCGTGCCCAGATGATCGGGCGCGAAGGTAACGAGCGACTTGCCCGGATTTTGCATCGACGTGTAGGCGATGTGCTTGACGCCCGCCTTGACGGCTGCCGCGACTGCGGCCTGGTGCTGTTTGAGGCGCTGGCCCGGGACAGCGAGTGCGTCCGTGGAAATGATGAGGGCGGTATCTATTCCAGCAAAGGCGGCGTCCAGCGTCGAAGCATCATCGAAGTCAGCCTTGCGAACCTCGACGCCCTTGTCGGCAACAGCTGAAAGTTTATTCGTGTCGCGTGTCGCGGCCACGATATTTCCGGCTGGAACCTTGTAAGTCTCCAGGAGATGCCGCAGTACCGCCTGGCCCAGATGGCCGGAAGCGCCTGTCACGAGAATCTTGCTCATCGATAGTCCTTTTCCTGATGGTCTCAAAAAGAGAGTAGGGGTAGAATAGGAATTGACGGGCAGGTGTAAAGAAGGCAGTTTTTCGGCTCTACGTTACCAAAAGGGAACCACCATGAATGCGACTGTTTCGCGATTGAAGCCTGCATCGCTCCCCACGCTGGGGGACGTTTCTCATTTCAATTTCGACAATTGTCCGGTACGGGATCTGCTTAGCCAGATCGGCGGGAAGTGGTCCACCCTTCTGTTGCAGGCGCTATCGGAGCGCCCCTATCGATTTGGCGAGCTTCGCCGAATGGTACCCGATATTTCCCAGCGTATGCTGACGCAGACTTTGCGGGACCTGCAGCGTGACGGCTATGTTCATCGCGAGGTCTATCCAACCAAGCCCCCGAGCGTCGAGTATAGCATGACGCCATTGGGACGGTCGCTCTATCGTCCCTTGTCGGAAGTCGTCCGTTGGGCGCTGGACAATCATGAGGCAGTCAAGACGGCCCGCGATCGTTTCGAGGCCGAGGCTTGATGCGTTCATCGTAGCGCCTTTATCGCCTTGATGCTGCGAAGTTTCGTAGATGCTCATGTTGCGCTGCGTCAATTGTTGCGTGTCCTTCAAAAAAACTCTTGACCCATTTCACAGCTCATCTTAAACAACACTCGAACCGTACCGTACGGTACATTTTATCTCAGGTGGAGTGGACAAGGTGGGGACCGATCCGATCACAGCGCAGGAATTTTCGCCGCGTCAGAACGCTGTTCTGGAACAGGCGTTGCGTCTTCTGGTCGAGGGCGGCGAAAAAGCCCTGACAACGTCGGGTCTGGCGCGTGCCGCCAACTGTTCCAAGGAAAGCCTCTATAAATGGTTTGGCGATCGCGACGGGCTTCTCGCTGCGATGATCACCTTTCAGCAGAGCAAGGTTCGCACCTTCGAAAAGGCGGGGGACCGCGTTTCCGCGCCACAGCTGACTGACCACTTGGAAGTTTTCGCGCATGATCTGCTCGACGTCCTCGCGGGCGATGTGTCGCTGGCATTGAACCGTCTGGCAATAGGTCAGGCCAGCCGGGATGGCTCCAAGCTCGGTAACCTGCTTCTCGAGCGTGGGCGTCGCCAGATCGACAAGCGTGCCCGCGGCTTGATCGAGGCGGGACGCCGCTCCGGCTATCTGCGTTTCGATGATCTCGAAGACGCCTATCGCAGCTTTTACGGCCTGATCGTTTCAGACCTGCATGTTCGTATGCTTCTGGGTGAAGCGCAGCAGGCCAAGGATTTTTCTGCCCGGGCGCGCAAGGCCGTATCGGCCTTTCTGGCGCTCTACGGCACGGAAAAGATACATTCGGAAACTGGTGGAAAGGTCGCCTGAATTTCCGTTCGCAACAACGTCAATATCCAAGGAAGGACTACCGAAATGCGCGTCTATTACGATCGTGATGCCGATCTCAATCTCATCAAGGCGAAGAATGTCGCCATCGTCGGTTATGGTTCCCAGGGTCGCGCGCATGCGCTGAACCTGAAGGACAGCGGTGCGACTGGCGTCGTCATTGCGCTGAAAGCCGGTTCGCCGACCGTCAAGAAGGCCGAAGCCGACGGCTTCAAGGTCATGACCGTTGCCGAAGCTGCAAAGTGGGCCGATCTCTTGATGATGGCAACGCCTGACGAACTTCAGGCCGACATCTACAAGGCAGAAATTGCCGATAACATTCGCGATGGTGCTGCCATTGCATTCGCCCACGGCCTCAACGTTCACTTCGGCCTCATCGAGCCAAAGGCTTCGCTCGACGTCGTCATGATTGCACCGAAGGGCCCTGGCCACACGGTTCGTGGCGAATACCAGAAGGGCGGCGGCGTACCTTGCCTCGTTGCCGTTCACCAGAACGCTTCCGGCAATGCGCTTGAAGTTGCCCTTTCCTACGCTTGCGGCGTTGGCGGCGGTCGTTCCGGCATCATCGAGACTAACTTCAAGGAAGAGTGCGAAACCGACCTCTTCGGCGAACAGGTCGTTCTGTGCGGCGGTCTGGTTGAGCTGATCCGCGCCGGTTTCGAAACGCTGGTCGAAGGCGGTTATGCGCCTGAAATGGCTTATTTCGAGTGCCTGCACGAAGTAAAGCTGATCGTGGACCTGATCTACGAAGGCGGCATCGCCAACATGAACTACTCCATCTCCAACACCGCAGAATGGGGCGAATACGTCACCGGCCCGCGCATCATCACCGCTGAAACAAAGGCTGAAATGAAGCGCGTCCTGCACGACATTCAGACCGGCAAGTTCACCTCGGACTGGATGCAGGAATACCGCTCCGGTGCTGCCCGCTTCAAGGGCATCCGCCGCATGAACGACGTTCACCAGATCGAAGAAGTCGGCGCAAAGCTTCGCGGCATGATGCCATGGATCGGCAAGAACAAGCTGGTCGACAAGTCCGTCAACTAAGCATCGGTTTATGACTGAATGAATAAAGGCCGGGGCGAAAGCTCCGGCCTTTTTGCATTCAGGCGGCACATGCTCTACAACCAGATGCAACCTAAGGTGTGAATAACTTTTTTTCTAACTTTTCATCGCCGGACGTCGCAACTAATGGATTGGTAAATTTTTAGTAAGTACCAAGGGTTGTAACGTGGGTCATGAAGCAACAATCTGGCTTGAGGCCAAAGCCTGCATATTTCGCAGCGCAGATCCGGGGTCGATCGGAATTTCATCCGGTCACTGGGAATTTATCCAAGAGGTCATGTGATGGCGCATGATCAAGCACGCGGCAAACGCATTCGCGAAGCCATCGCCAGCCATAAGGTTCGCAAAATTCACGCTCTTGCTGCGGAACTCAATGTCTCCGTTGCAGCCGTTTCCCGCTGGCAGAATGGCGGGCACACGTCACTGGAAAATGTCTGCTCCCTTGCGGAGCTGCTTGATGTGTCACTGGACTGGCTCTTGCTGGGCAGGGGTACGATGAACTGGCATAGCGACAAGTCCATTTCGGCCACCGAGCTGCAAAGTGTCCTGCTGCTGCGCAACCGATCGAAGGTATTCCAGGCCCGTCTTCTCGCATTGCTTGAGGCCATCTCTCTCGAGCATGGACAACGCTGAGCGTAATTTCACAGGAAGATTCACGCACAGGTTAACAACTCAAGGTTGATATAAGCGTTGGGTGTAGAGATATTCGAGCTCAGGGACGCTGAGTTGAACCGGCACAAAACGGAATGTCACAAGGCCGGTCAGGCAGCTCCCTGAATTCACTCTCAACACGCAAGGATTGCTATCCATGTCTACTCTTTTGACCATCAACGTCAAAAACCTGCAGTCGCAGACACAGAAATTCTTCTTCTTCCAGGAGCCTGCCGTCTATTCGGGCGGGGGCGACGTCTATTCGAACTCACTCTACAGTCAGTCACTCGGCAACTACAATGATACTGGCGGAGAGCTGACATTCCAGGTCAACCTTCAGTATTATGCAGGTATCCAGGAAGCCAGTTCGGTGCCTGTGGTTGGCAACTCTTCCGGATACTCCTCTGCTTGGCGTGCCATCGATCTTGCCCCCGCTTCCGGGAGCACATCGCAGCCTAGCGATTGCACCACTGCGACAATTTCGCCGCTGGGACTTGGCGCGGCGCAATACAAAGAGGGTGTTGAGGAAGGCGCATTTCGTGTCATCACGCCAAGCTTCAACGCGCCGCCCTACTACAATGTCGGCTCTGCGGTGAGCGTCAATGGCACCATCGTTCTATCCAACTTCGTCCAGGCGAACCCGATGAACAACACGGATTGCCAGCCAATCCTCAAATACTACGTTCAGACGGGCACGTACACGCAGGGTACTGTCATGAACTTCACAGCTTCCAGCACGAATTCTGCGCTGGCAGATTTCACTGGCGGTTACACCGTTTGCAACGTCAGCTTGAACGCGGATGGCTCTTGGAGCACCCAGCTTCAGTAGTCCTGATGTTGCAGGGTAGCTGAGAGGCGCGGCGGACAGCCGGTGCCAGAAGCCCGAACAATGTCCGCCATCCTTACGGGTGGCGGACAGCCGGGATCCAAAACGAAATAGTTGGTCCGCCATGAGCAGCAGTTACTACATGATCACCGTTCAGAACTTGTCTGCTACGACTCAATACTTCTACGTCTTTCAACAGCAGGCCACGTTTACTCCCACTGTGGCAGCGTCGTCGATCTATTCAAGCAGTCTCGGTTGCCAGATGATTGGAAATTACGCAGAGACAGGCGCTTCGATCAATTTTGAAATGGGTGCCCAGATCTATGCGGGAGCCATCAGCACCGCTCCTGCGGTCTCCCCATTGGAAGCTTCCGCAATGGTCCAGACTGCCAGCACCAACGTTGTGCGGGCCATAGAGCTTGCCTCTGCATCGACCACCGCGTTGGACTGCACGACCTTGAGCATCAGTCCGCTTGGCATGTCGAGCCCTGTCAACCAGACCGGGATAACCACAGGCGCGTTTGGCGTGAACGTGCCTTCCTATACGCCGACACCGGATCCGGAGCTTTTCTGCGGCCTGGCGACGATTAATGGCGATGGTACCGTTCTTCTGTCGAGCTACGTCGCGCCATCACCCAATGTGCGCATGACCTGTACACCCAAGCAGATCTTCTACGTCAAGACAGGTTACATGGCCGATGGAGAGGTCGTTTCTTATGACACGAGCAACGCCGCGACCTGTGATTTCACCACCGGTTATACGCGTGTCACCGTCACCTATAATGCCGATGGGACCTTTTCAACACAAGGTGGGTCATGAACAGCACTACCATATGTTTCTTAGGCGCAGCCTGCAGGTTGGCTGAGGTAACGACGACCACCTAACCAAACCGGTCCCACGATCTTCCACCCCTCATAGCTGGCGGGAAACCGCCCGCACCACCCGGATCCGTCGGCACATGCCGCCGGTCAACGCTCTTCGCATGGTGCGAGGAGTGATTGTCTCTCCATGGAAAAGGAAAAGCCATGAAAATACAACTTCGCAACCGCATCTTGTCCATGAGCGTTGCCGCATTGGCATTCGGTGCGGTCAGTCCAGCCTATGCCTATTCCGTCTATCGCAGCGTGACGGCAAACCCCGCAACCGGTGTGGTTCTTTGGAACAAGGACAACTTTGGTGTCAGTGGTAATCCTCCCACATTGTCATTCTTCTATTTTGAAACCGATGATGCAGCCCGGGCCGGGCTTCCCAATGCGCAATGCTTCGTCAAGGTTGATCTCCCGGACGCGGATGCCCCAGAGCCAGGTGCCGAGGCCAATGTCGGCAATGCCGATATCTCCGTCAACGCGCAGCCGGGTGACTTGCCGAAGCCTTTCCCCTGGGTCATTACATTCGACAACGATCCTGCCGGTCACTGGAGCATCGCCAGAAGCCAGATCACGGACGCCACCACCAATGCGGCCGCAAGCCGGGTTGCTGCGTCTGGCTTCCAGAGCCTTGCAACAACTGTCGGCTCCTATGTCGGCGTCATAGCAGGAACGCTCGCCACCTGCGCAGCACAATAGACTCTTCATTGGAAGTCTCTAATGTTCTAGTCAAGCGGATGTCGCCACCGACTTGTTTCGGGTTGGTGGCGATTTGAGGAGTTCAGAAATGGCAGTGCTACATCACGCGTTTCGCTGTGCCGTGACACCCGAATTCGAAGCCGATGTCCAAGAGCTTATGCGGCAATGGATCTCTGGAGATCGCGCGGCCTTTGCGGCAGCCGCGAAGGCCCGATATGGTGGCATTGCATCGTTGCAAGACATCCAAACGGCATTTTATCTGGGGCCTGATGGCGCAGCGCCATCTTGGCTGGACCCTGCCTTTATCAGCCCGGGTCTTGCAGCTCTCGTGATGCTTGCTCCGCATTTCACCAGAGTTTCCTCGCTAAGTGAAAGCCATGATACAAACCACGACTTGCTCGCGCGACAGCTGCCGGCGCTCGGCTGGCCGGACGACGAGGTGCGATCCCTCGTTCATGGCTGGCCGATCGAAACCATGTTGCAACGATATGCCAATGACGCAGCCGTCGTGATGCCGGGAGGCTTTGCCCATACCGGAGGCTGGACACCGCCCGGTATGGTCCCTCTATTGAGGGAACGGCTCGACAAGCTGGCATTGGCGCCGCCAGCCAAGTCTCACAAATTGGCGCAGGAGGCGTGGCATAGGCTGGCGGAGCGTAACGCGTTTCAAGACGCACAGGCCATGCTCGCCGATCTGGGCGACCGTGACTGGCTCGTAATGGCTATAACCCACTGACAGGCGCTGTCAGCTTCCGGGGGCAATCACACCCTTGGTCAGGATGAAGCAGCCGTAGAACCGCGTCTCGCCGGTGGTGATGATGCAGTAGGCGTCCTTTGCCTCTTCGTAAAAAGCAAAGCGCTCAATGCCATACATGGGGGCTGACTGGCCTTCCGCGGCATCGATTTCCGCTTGCACCTCTGCCTGTACCGGCTCGATCTGGTCAGGCGCGCCCATGACTTCCATGCGACCGACGGAGGGCTGGATGGGTGTATCCAGCGGGAAGACGGAAAGGATTGCCTTCATGGCGCGGGCGGCCGAGATGTTTTCCATGCGCAGAACCTGGCCCACGACAGTGTGCTGGGCGATGCTGTCTGACGGAAAATTGGTATCCGTAAGGACCAGCTTGTCCGCGTGACCCATCGCGCGCAGCGCGTGCAGCACATCGGCATTAAGTGCCGGATCGATATTCTTGAGCATTCTTTACTCCTCCATGCATCAAATCAGTTGGCTGCAATCGACCTGTAATTTGCATCGGCGTCAATCCATCGTGATGGCGATTGTAGACTCCAGGCCTAAGATGTATTGCCTATGCACCATCCGGGAGGTTGCGCAGAAAATGCAAAACAGTACCGAAAACCGATAAGTCAGTATTGCTGACCTATCGCGGTTTCTGTACATATATGCGCAAGAAACGAACAAAAGAGGAAACGGCCCATGCTTGACTGGGAACAAATTTTCGCCACGCGCTCTTCGCGTATGAAAGCTTCGGAAATCCGTGAATTGCTGAAGCTGCTGGAGCAGCCGGATATCATTTCCTTCGCTGGCGGCATTCCCGATCCGGCGCTGTTTCCCGATGAGGAATTCAAGCAGGCTTACGCGGATATCTTCTCCGGCCCGCAGGTCAACTCCGCCCTGCAATATTCCGTCAGCGAAGGTTACAAGCCGCTGCGCGAATGGATCGTGAAGGATATGGCCAAGATCGGCATCGAATGCTCGGTCGACAACGTTTTCATCACGTCCGGTTCTCAGCAGGCGCTGGATTATCTCGGCAAGCTGTTCCTGTCTCCCAACGATACGGCACTGGTGACATGGCCGACATATCTCGGCGCTCTCTCGGCCTTCAACGCCTATGAGCCGACCTATGACCAGTTGAACCCTGGCGGTAACCGCACGCCGCAGACCTATCGTGATGCCGCAGCGAAGGCTGGCGGGGCTGTGAAGTTTGCCTATCTCTCGGCTGACTTCTCCAACCCGACTGGCGAAACGGTCGATCTGGCGGGCCGCAAGAAGTTGCTGGAGCTTGCCGACGAGCTCGATATCGCTGTTCTCGAAGATGCCGCCTATCAGAACCTGCGTTTCGATGGCGAACCTGTCGCGCCGATCCTTTCGCTGGATATTGCCCGCAGTGGCTCTATCGAAAAGACCCGGACCATCTATTCCGGCAGCTTCTCCAAGACGCTGGCTCCGGGGCTGCGCGTCGGTTTCGTGGTTGCGGCCATGCCGGTCATTCGCAAGCTGGTGCTGATGAAGCAGGCGGCAGACCTGCATTCCTCGACCATCAACCAGATGGCTATTGAGCATGTCGCTTCGCGCGGTTTCGACAAACAGGTTGCGAAGATCAAGGCCGCCTATAGCGCGCGGCGTGATGCGATGCTGGCTGCTCTCGACAAGTACATGCCGAAATTTGCGAGCTGGACAAAGCCGGAGGGCGGTATGTTCGTCTGGGTCACCCTGCCGGAGGGCATGGATGGCGCGGAGCTTCTGGCAAAATCGCTGTCGACGGAGCGGGTTGCCTTCGTCCCGGGCAAGGCATTCTTTGCCGATGGTTCCGGTGCCAACACGCTGCGCATAAGCTTCTCCTGCGCCAATGAGCAGATGATCGAAGAAGGCATCAAGCGCCTCGGTCGCCTGATTGCCGGTGCCGAGACGACATCGAATGCGACGATGCCGCTGGTTTAAGCGGCTACGTTTTTACGTCATCCTCGGGCTTGTCCCGAGGATCTGACGCCCCCCCCGACATCAAACGTGGTTAGACCCTTGGGACAAGCCCTGGGGGTGACGAACACTTTTGTCCTCTCATCCCACGAAAGGGTTCCCCCATGACCAGCCAGCATGCATTTCAGCAAGTCGACGTCTTCTCGGCAGAGCCGCTCAAGGGCAATCCTCTCGCCGTTGTTTGCGATGCGGATGATCTTACGGACGAGCAGATGGCAGCCTTTGCCAGTTGGACCAATCTGAGCGAAACAACATTTCTGTTGAAGCCTACATCGCCCGATGCGGATTACCGCGTGCGCATCTTCACGCCATACGAAGAATTGCCTTTTGCCGGTCATCCAACGCTTGGCACATGCCACGTCTGGCTGTCCCGCCAGCAGGGTACGGACAAGGCCGAAGTGGTGCAGGAGTGCGCGTTCGGCCTCGTTCGCATCAGAGTATCGGATGGCAAGCTTGCTTTCGCGGCCCCGCCCTTGCGCAAATCCGGTGCGGTGGATGCTGAAACGCTGTCAGAAGTTGCGGTGGCGCTCGAGCTGTCTCCAGACGCCATCGTCGATGCGAGCTGGACGGATAATGGTCCCGGCTGGGTTTCGCTGCTGTTGCGCTCACGGTCGGATGTCTTAAATATCAAGCCAAATTATGAGCGCCTTGGCGGGCTCAAGGTTGGCCTCGTCGGTCCCTGCGATGCAAATGACAACGTGGATTCGGATTTCGAGCTGAGAGCCTTTGCCGATGGTTACGAGGACCCGGTGACGGGCAGCCTGAATGCCGGCATCGCGCAATGGCTGATCGGTGCCGGAATTGCTCCGCAGAATTATATTGCCAGCCAGGGCACGGTTCTGGGGCGGGCAGGGCGCGTGAGCGTCGACAAGATTGGCGATGATATCTGGATTGGCGGTGCGGTGACTGTTTTGATCGAGGGGACTGTCACCCTGTAGTGGCGGGTTGAGGTCTTTCCGGCTCTGTCGGAAACCTGCCTGTCACATACATGTTATGGACATGTGTTTTAGCGGTGCCACCTCACAACAGGGACCGCACACATGAAAACCCTTCATTCAGCCTTCACCGCCATTGTTTCTCTTGGCATTCTGGCTGGCAGCGCCAACGCTGCCGATCTGGTTCTCTATACCAGCCAGCCAAACGAGGATGCGCAGGCAACCGTCGATGGTTTCAAGTCTGCCAATCCCGGTATCGACATTCAGTGGGTGCGGGATGGAACGCCGAAGATCATGGCAAAGCTGATGGCCGAGATCGAAGCGGGCAATCCTGTTGCCGATGTGCTGCTGATCGCAGACACGGTAACGCTGGAACGGATGAAGCAGAACAAGCAGCTGATGGCCTACAAGTCGCCGGAAGCAGCCAATTATGACGCTGCGCTTTATGATGCCGATGGCTTTTACTACTCCACCAAGCTCATCACGACAGGCATCATGTATAACACTCAGGGCTCGATGAAGCCTACGAGCTGGAAGGATCTGACAAAGCCTGAAGCAAAGGGCCTGGTGACGATGCCAAGCCCGCTGACATCCGGTGCAGCTCTCATCCACGCACAGACGCTGGCCGGCGTCAGCAGCCTCGGCTGGGACTACTACAAGGCGCTGAAAGAAAATGGCGCGATTGCCGCCGGTGGCAATGGTGCTGTCTTGAAGTCTGTCGCTTCGGGCGAGAAGGCCTATGGCGTGGTGGTGGACTACATGCCGATCCGCGAAAAGGCCAAGGGCGCTCCGGTCGAGTTCGTCTTCCCGGAAGAAGGTGTTTCTGCGGTGACCGAGCCGGTTGGTATTCTGGCCAGCACCAAGCACGCCGATGCCGCCAAGAAGTTCGTGGACTACGTGCTTTCCGTCAAGGGACAGGAAGGTTTCGTCAAGCTCGGTTACATTCCAGCCCGCAACGATATTGCGCTGCCTGAAGGTTTCCCTGCGCGCGACAAGATCAAGGTGCTGCCGATCAACGCTGCCGAGGCGCTGAAGAACTCGGAAAAGGATATCAAGACCTTCTCCGATATCTTTGAATCCAAGGGCTGATCTGCATTCATGCACATGCTCTCGAATTCAGGAAACAGTCAGCCTCGCTGGCTGTTTCCCTTCGTGGTTTCGGTTGTCTTTCTGCTCAGCGCGCTGCCGCTGGGGCGGCTTGCCTATACGGGCATCCTGTCGTCACTGAGAGGTGACGTCTGGTCTCTGCTGAACGATCCTGCGCTTTGGCAGGCGGTGCTCAACACGCTTTCCACCTCGTTTTTCGGAATGGTGATCTCGCTGCTGATCGGTGGCGGCTTCGCGCTGACGCTGACCCTTTGCGATATCAGGGGCAAATCCGTACTCAGCTTCTTGTTCATGCTGCCAATGATGATCCCGCCACAGGTGACAGCCCTGTCGTGGATCGGCATGACCGGCCCGTCCAGTACGCTGTTGAAGGCCATCGGCCTTGCGCCGCCCTTGGGGTCCCCGCAGCCGCTTTACTCGATTGCGGGCATCGCCCTTCTGTTTGGCGTCCAGCACGCGCCGCTGGTCTTCCTTTCACTGCGGTCCGGTCTTTTGGCGCTACCTCAGGATGGGATAGAGGCCGCAAAGCTTTCTGGAGCGTCCTCGTGGCAGGTGTTGAACCACATCATTGTGCCGCTGGCCATGCCGGGCCTGATTGCGGGTGCTGCCATCGCCTTCGTGTCCGGCGTCGGCAATTTCGGCATTCCCGCCATATTGGGCATTCCCGCGTCTATCTTTACTCTGCCCACGCTGATCTATAACCGCTTTTCCAGTTTCGGCAGCAGCACCTTTGGCGATATCGCCATGTTGTCCGGCATGATTGCCATCATCTCCGTCGTTGGTCTTGCCATACAGGAGCGGGCGATGAAGGGCCGGGACTATCGTATCATCGGTCTCTCGGGCAAGGCTGCGACGTTCAGGCTCGGAACCTGGCGATTGGTTGCGGAGCTTGCTCTGTGGATTGCGATATTCTTCATGCTGGTGGCACCGCTGACAGCGCTTGTCGTCAGCTCGCTTGCTCCGGCCTATGGCGTGCCGCTCAGCTTCAAGACCGCCACTCTGCACGCCTATGAGGAAATTCTGTTTCGACAGGCGGTGACGCGGACGGCGTTTGCCAATTCGCTGTTTCTTGCCACTGCAACATCTCTATGTCTCCTTGCGGTGACAATATTGACGGCCTATTTTCTGGTCCGGGGAAAAAGCCGTTTTATGTTCCTGCTATCGGCGCTGGTGGATATTCCTTATGCCTTGCCGGGCGTCGTCATTTCCGTGTCCTATGTCCTGCTTTTTGCGGCTCCCATTCCGCTGCTGGGTGTCACGCTTTACGGGACGCTCTGGATCATTTTGCTGGCCTATTTCTCCTCCTTTTTCGCCGTCAGCCTCAAGCCGATGGTCTCTGCCTTCACGCAGTTCGATCCCGCGCTGGAAGAGGCGGCACGTCTGGCCGGTGCCGGTTTCTGGCGCCGTATGTTCGATATCATCCTGCCGCTTGTCGGGCCTGCGGCAGGGGCGTCCGTCATCCTCGTCTTCCTCATTGCCTGCAATGAACTGACGGTATCAGCGCTGCTGTGGTCGGCTGGAACGCAGACGCTGGGCGTTGTCATTTATAATCTCGACGATAGCGGCAGCTTTGATCTTGCTTCCGCGCTTTCGGTGCTGGTGGTGGCAATGGTCGTCATCCTCATGCTGCTTCTGGAAGTGCTTGGACGAAAACTGCCAAAGGGAGTTGTGCCTTGGCGAAACTGATATTGAACCGGCTGTCCAAGAGCTTTGGCGCCGCAAAGCCCGCAGTCAACGATGTGTCCATGACCATACGCGAAGGCGGCTTTCTGGCGCTGCTCGGACCATCCGGTTGCGGCAAGACCACGGTCCTGCGCATGATTGCCGGTTTCGAGCAGCCCACGGATGGCGCAATCCTGCTGGGAGAGCGCGTGCTGGCTGATGCTGGCAGCATGGTGCCGCCGGAACGTCGCAACATGGCGATGGTCTTCCAGTCCTATGCGCTGTGGCCACACATGACTGTCGCCGACAATGCCGGATATCCCCTCAAGGTCCGTGGCATTTCCGGCGAGACCTACAGACGCAAGGTTGCCGACGCGCTTGCGACCGTGCGGCTGGAGGCTTATGCGGAGCGGCGTCCCTCAGAGCTTTCGGGCGGCCAAAGGCAGCGTGTGGCGCTTGCACGCTGCCTGGTGACGGAGCCGGACGTGGTGCTGCTGGACGAGCCTCTGGCCAATCTGGATCGGCATCTTCGCCAGGAGATGGAAGAAACGTTCCGCGAATTCCATGCGACATCGGGCGCGACCATGGTCTACGTTACCCATGACCAGGCCGAGGCCATGGCCTTGGCAACGGATGTTGCCGTCATGTCCGAAGGCAGGCTTCTGCAAATGGCTGCACCTGCCGAACTCTATGCCAGACCGGAGGGAAGGCTTGTCGGCGGGTTGGTGGGGCAGGGCGCCATTCTCTCCTTGCCCTGTTTTCAGGAGATGCCGCGTGCGATGGACTGGAGCCTTGTGCGCCCGATGATGGAAGGAGGTGCAGTCGATTCACCGCATGGTGACATCCTCGTGCGGCCGCAGGATGTGATCCATGACGCCGACGGCATCATGTGTCGCGTTTCGACCATTCTCTATGAGGGTGAACGATATTCCCTGCGTCTGGCTCTGCCTGACGGGCAAGTCCTGCGCGCCTATTGCCGCGAGCCTGCGCCTGTCGGCTCGCTTTATCCCGTGGCAATTCGCGCCGCCTGGCGGCTGTGACGCATCCTTGGCAATTGACTGGCGAAGTGGATAGTCTCGAAGACCAGACCAACCGGGAATGATTCATGTCGCTTCGGCTCGCCACCTTCAACATCGAAAACCTTATGACGCGTTTCGATTATACGGGTTTTCGCAACCAGACGCGACGTGACAGGGCCATGCAGCTCTATGATGTCAGGGACGAGGCGGCCTATCAGGCGCTGGAAAGTGCAAGGATGCTGGCCTTGACGGACGATACGCGCCAGCTGACGGCACTCGCAATTGCCGATGCCGACGCCGATATTCTCTGCCTTCAGGAGGTGGACAATATGGCGGCGCTGCAGGCCTTCGAATATGGCTATCTCTACCGCATGATGGGGAACGGCTATCGCCAGAAGTTCCTGATCGAGGGCAATGACAGCAGAGGCATCGATGTTGCCGTCGTCATGCGGGAGGAAACGCAGGACGGCGAGAAAATCGAGCTTGTGGACATTACAAGCCACGCTGCGGTTACCTACCGTTATCTTGGGCTTTTCACGCCAGAACTGGCGCTCAACAACCGCATCGACGACAAGATCTTCAAACGCGATTGTCTTGAGCTTGAGTTGCGCATCGGCGGAAAACCGCTGACGCTCTTCGTGACGCATCTTAAATCCATGACCAATGGCCGGGAAAATGGTGATGGCCGGATGGGCACGATGCCGGTTCGAAGGGCGGAGGTGCAGGCGATAAGGCGCATCATCGAGAACCGTTTCGGGGTCGAAGGCGCACGTTCAGCTTCCTTCGCAATTTGCGGCGATATGAACGATTACCAGGAGCGGGTCGTCATATCCGGCAATCGGCGCCTTGGTCACAGCTTCACACCCGTTACCCAGGAAACCAGCGCGCTTGATATTCTCAGCGAGGACGATTTTGCCGTAAACCCGGTTTTGCGGCGTGACGTGATGGACCGGTGGACGCTCTACCATTCGCGCGGGCCGCAGGAACAGCACCTGTGTCAGCTGGACTATATCTGGCTTTCAAAGAGGTTGGCGGAGATGAACGCCGAAAGCGTTCCCGACATCATCCGTGCTGGTCAGCCCTTCCGCACTCCTTTCCCTGCGGGTCAGGAGGTGGACCGCTATCCAAGAACGGGATGGGACCGGCCCAAGGCTTCCGATCATTGCCCCGTCGTCATGTCGCTCGATCTGCACTAGAGCAATACAGGTTCACGCACCTTGCCCGCTTGCCCGACATTGGAAAAGCCCCCGATATCAGCGGGGGCTTCGTATATTCGCGTGCCACTACAGATTTTCAGCCTCGGCCTGGCCTAAGTCCTTAATGCATGTTGAGGACATGGGCGTGGTTGCTTGCGATCAGGAATGATTCGCGTGCGGTTTCCAGGTCGCATTGGCCTGCAATTGCCTTCAGGCAGTTGCGTCTTGCAGCTTCATATTCTGGTCCGTGGTCTTCCGGCCAGCGGTACATCAGCATGTCCAGAGCGATCAGCGGACTGTAGATTTCCAGCGCAGGACAAAGCGGCAAATGTATCGCTACAGGCTTGATCCACTGGGCATGATGGCATGGTTGTGTGCGGTTGATAAGCATTGGGATCCTCCTTCCCAGTCTCCACCGCGCTAACAGCCCAATCACGCAGATGTTCCCGTTCACGAAAAAAGTGAACACATTAGGGGTTTCTTTTTTTCAAGATGAATGGAAGATGAACAAATAAATGAACCGAAGATGAACGAAAACACCACTCGGGCGTTAATCGCTCATGATGAAGGAGGTCCGATCATGTTCAACCTATCTGGAATTCAGGAAAGCTTTTTCGGTGAACGTATGGCCGGTGTGTGCCAGGCAATCACCTCTGCACTCGCATTCGAATCGGGTTTGGAAAAGTCCAGTATTCTGGCGACCGTAGAGAATGACGTGATCTATCTCGAGGGCACCGCCGATTCTGTCGAAGCAATCGACATCGCGATCAATCTTGCCTCATCGATCTCGAACTGCCGGATCCTCAGCCACATCGAGCCTTGCTATTAATGAAGTGAGGCGGTCGGGCGTTTCTCGCCCGGCCTTTGCAGTTAGTCGGCGTTGCCGATCTGCTTGCTGCGCACTGTCGCGCCGCTCTCTATGCCGAGTTCGCGCGTCTGACCGCCGTTTAGCTCCAGCACGTAACGAACAGCTCCTTTCGAGCTGATGATGTCTTCTGAATGCGGCACTGCATTGCGATGCACATGCGTGACGCGTCCGGCCTTCGAAATGAAGACCATATCCAGCGGGATGAGCGTGTTTCTCATCCACATCGTCACTTCCCGGTCCATCTTGAAATCAAACAGCATCCCGTGGTCGGCTGCCATTGACTTGCGGAACATCAGTCCCTGCTGTCTCTGGCCATCAGTCAACGCGAGTTCCGCCGTGAATGTGTGCGACTTTCCGTCGGCCGTCTCAATTGTGAGAGGCTCAGACGCGAACTTTTCCTGCGCGGAAACAGCTCCTGCAGAAGATGCCACAAGAACTGCGCAAAAAGCGGCCGTTTTGCAAGCCGTGGCCAGTGCAGACGCTACACTCATCAATGCGACATACCGATCGGGGCTGGATTGTCCGGGTGGATTTCCGCTGCCATCAATCCCTTGTCGCCATCCCCGAAACGAACGAGAACAACCTGACCCGGGCGCAATTCGGCGAGGCCGAAGCGGCGAAGCGTTTCCATGTGGATGAAGATGTCTTCCGTGCCTTCGCCGCGTGTCAAAAAGCCGAAACCCTTGGTGCGGTTGAACCACTTGACGATGGCGCGCTCCAAGCCGCTGGATGGCGTAACCTGGACATGGGTGCGAACGGGAGGCAGTTGTGACGGGTGAACCGCAGTGGACTGGTCCATCGAAAGAATGCGGAAGGTCTGGTATCCACGATCGCGGCGCTGGACCAGCGCAACAATGCGGGTTCCTTCAAGAATTGTCTGATAACCATCGCGGCGCAGGCAAGAAACGTGTAGAAGGACATCCTGCATACCGTTATCCGGTACGATAAAGCCGAAACCCTTGGCAACGTCGAACCATTTCACGACACCGGTGATCTCAACGAGATCGACCGCTTCGCTAGAAAGGTCTTCAAAATCGGCTACATTCTTAGACGACATCCTATCAGCCATTTCCGCCCAGCCCCTCTACGCACTTACCATTACCGGTCAACTGATTCCCTGGAATTAGATTAACATCTTGGTAACGGTTTCGCGCAAGCCCTAGTTTCTGATTTATCCACCTGCTTTTATGTCTTTGGGCTTGCTCAAGGCTGACTTGCCTGACGTAACGGCAGGAATAATACAATGAGGAGAAGTAAATGCGTTATCTGCACACGATGGTCCGTGTAAAAGACCTTGAAAAATCACTGGAATTCTATGTCAACATGTTCGGACTTCAGGAAGTTCGCCGTATAGAAAACGAGAAGGGTCGCTTTACCCTCGTGTTTCTTGCGGCAGCCGAGGATGTCGCGACTGCACAGGAGCACAAGGCCCCGCTTCTGGAGCTGACCTACAATTGGGACAGCGAAGATTATGCTGGCGGACGCAATTTCGGCCATCTGGCCTATGAGGTCGACGATATCTACGAAATCTGCGCAAAATTGCAGGCGGCGGGCGTGACGATCAATCGGCCCCCACGCGACGGCCACATGGCCTTCGTCCGCTCTCCGGATGGCATTTCCATCGAGATATTGCAGAAAGGCGCAAGCCTTGCACCAGCCGAACCATGGATATCCATGGAGAATACCGGCTCCTGGTGAGATGATTCCTTTTTTGAGGTGATATCTCTCCGCTCTCCTGTGTTGCCCGATGACCGGTCTCGTTGTCGAGATCTGTCATCGGTCCAATAGACGCCGGGGACGGGCCGAACGTGTCGAAAAGCGCCTGCGGAGGCTTTGCCTTGAAACTTGTCACCCGTTCATCGTCACATGCGTCAGCACGCTGTCTTGCCGCTGTGTTTATGCTGGCGCTATCAGGCTGCGTGACCGCAGGTTCCGACAAGACACTTTCGCAGGCCCAACCCGCTGCCACACCGGCGGTCGATGCCTCGGCGGCGCAGGTTGCAAGCGCCGATCAAGCGCCCGCGATGGCAAGAAACCCGAATGGCGGCTATGTCGACCCGGCCTTGGTGTCGGCGTCGTCGAGACAGACTGCCCCCCACGCCTCTGCTGTGCCAGGCCAGCCACAGCCGCCGTCCGCCTATGGTCAGGAAGCGCAGATATCAGGTCTGGTTACCCAGCCCACCGGCATTTCTGCCAGCTCACTCAGCATTTACGCCAATTCCCAACCCAATGCGGTGGCTATAAAACCCGATGGCGTTCCGGCGGACCCGGCTGCCAGTGCGGGCGCTAACGCCTATGCGCCTGCAGCCAAAATTTCTCCGGCACTCAACAGCGTCTATTCCGCGCCTGCGGCGGGCCAGCCAAGGCCGGTTTTGCCGCCTGAGGCGCAGACATCGCAGCAGCATTCCATGTACTCGTCGCCGAACTCTCCTGCCGATGCCGGTCAGGCACTGGCGGCGCAACCGGTAAAGCAGGGCCAGCCGCAGCCGGGGGGAGAGGGCTCTGTCCCTGTTGCAGCTTTCGTTGCCGGTGCCGTCAAGAAGCGTGGGGCTGGCGCTTCCACGGGTCTGACGCAGATGGCCGCCTTGCCGCTGACGGCAAACCGCAATGCCGCTCACGTCGGCTCCAATGGTCGGATGAGCATGACCGACGAGTTCGATGACAGCGAAGGCGACAAGCCAGCCGGTCTGATGAAGCTGGCGTCGCTCTCCGGTCTCAGCCGGGTCGCGCCAAACGGATTGCTGCTTCAGACGGAGAATGTAAATGTCGGCTGTTTCAAGCCGGAAATGATCAGGCGGATAAAGGAAGTCGAAGCGCATTACGGGCGCCGAGCGATGGTCACCTCAGGCTATAGACCGCCCAAGGCAACGACGCAGGGTTCCAAACACTACACATGCGATGCCGCAGATATTCAGGTCAGCGGTGTATCGAAGTGGGAGCTTGCCAGCTATCTGCGCTCGCTGCCTGATCGGGGTGGCGTGGGCACCTATTGCCACACCGAATCTGTCCACATGGATATTGGCGAACCGAGAGACTGGAACTGGCGATGCCGCCGGACATCGAGCAGTCTTTAAGCGCGTTCGTGCGACGCCTGGTCATGTGAGCATCCAGCACTCTTGGGCTCGCCGTGGCAGGCACTCTCCAACCTCAATTCGCCCGATAGACTTTTCCCCTGCCAGAGGCTGAAGCCGCCGCAAAAATGTGGGTTTCGAAAGGGTGGAGGAGGGGTCTCATCTGCACCCCACCTTTTCTCGTCAAGCCAGACCGAAGCACATGCCCGCCGGCGTCAGACGTTTATGGCGTCGTCTGGTTTTGCGCGGGCGCATCGGGTGCCGGCGTTGAAGGTGCGGGCGCTGGCGTTGAGGGCTGTGTCGATGTTGCTGGCGGCGGGCTGGCGGGTGACGAGGTCGTCCCGGTTGGACTTGTGCCGCCCATAAAATACGCCACCGCCGAAAGAATGACGATCGCTGCAATGACGATGATGACAGTACGGTTGTTCATGTGTGCTCCTCCCAGAGTGACATCAATGCCGACATCGGCATTGGTATCAGCACACAAAAATGTGTTTTCAGCGTGATCTCGCCGTGCGACGCAGATTTCATCGCGATGGGCGATCCATCCGGCGTGGGGCAGTGGCGCGCCGATAGGCGACTAGGATAGACATGTCTACGGTAATCTCAGGCTTTGGCGATAGGCTTCGGCTTGCCCTCGTCATCCATGGCTACCATGATAAATGTGCCTGCGGTTACTTTTTCCAGCGCATCGTAGCGCGACCGCTGCGCCCATGCTTCAACCGTAAGCGTGATGGATGTGCGGCCCACACGCGCAATATCGGTGTAGATGGACAGCGTGTCGCCGATTTTCACGGGCAGATCGAATGCCATTTCCTTGACCGCTGCCGTTACCACGCGACAGCGTGCGCGTTCTGCTGCGCGAATCCCACTTGCCAAGTCCATCTGTGACATGACCCAACCACCAAAGATATCTCCGGCGGGATTGGCATCCGCAGGCATGGCCAGCGTGCGAAGTGTCAGTTCACCGGTTGGTTTGATCTGGTCTGGCATTGTGGCTCCCATAAAGGCGTGAAAACTTCGAGAAACTATTTCTTTTTAAGAAATTGCTGCGTCGCGTAAAGCGCAATGGCGGCTGCGTTGGAGACGTTGAGTGATTTTATCTCTCCCGGCATGTCCAGCCTTGCCAATGCTGTGACGGTCTCGCGGGTCTTCTGCCGCAATCCCTTGCCTTCAGCCCCCAGAACGAGCGCAATCTTCTCACCCGAAAAGGTCTGCTCGATCGGCGCAGGTCCCTCGGAATCGAGCCCGATGGACGTAAAGCCCAGCTTGTGCAACTCACCAAGCGCATCTGCCAGATTGGTGATCTGGATATAGGGAATCATTTCCAGCGCGCCCGAGGCGGACTTGGCCAGCACGCCGGATTCTGTCGGGCTGTGGCGCATGGTCGTGATCAGGGCACCCGCATTAAACGCCACCGCAGACCGCATCACGGCGCCGACATTGTGCGGATCTGTCACCTGATCCAGCACCAGGATGAGAGGGCTGTCTTTCAGTGCAGACAATTTGCGCACCGGAAGCGGCTTTGTTTCCAGCATGACGCCCTGATGGATGGCATCCGGACCCAGGACCTTGTCGATATCCTGCGGCGAAAGCATCTCGACAGGGAAAGGCTGTTCTTCGGCCGTGCCGATTTCCAGGCGTGAAAGCGCATTCATCGTCACGGACAGCTTGACGATCTGCCGCTCCTTGTTGGCCAGCGCTGCGCGTACGGTATGCAAACCATAGAGGTGCACCTGATCCGGCGCGAGTTGCGGCGGCTTCCAGTCGTCGGCGGCTTTCGGCTTGCGCTTCTGAAAGGCGGGGGTCGGGATTTCACCACGCTCCCGCTTGGCATCGCGCACAGCGCGGCGCAGCGTTGCATAGTGAGTATCGCGGGTGGATTTTTCGTTCTGATCGTCTTTGCTCATGGGGCCTTATATCTTCCGCGTAGGTTTAGCACCAGTACCCCGGTCCAAAGCTGAGCTGAACAGGAGCAGTTTTTTGATCTGGTCCTGTGTAAGGCCGGGAACAGATGTTGCGGCGCATGGACGTAATCCACAGGCCTATGACTCTGTTCAAATTTTTCACATAATTTCGTCATACATCGTGTTGACAGAAGCGGCGAGGGCAGTCATATACGCGGCCACAGACGACGAAACGGCAACGCTCCGGGACGGACATCTGGTTAAGCTTGGTTGCTTGATCCTCGCAGAATACTGGAGGAATGCCCGAGTGGTTAAAGGGGACGGACTGTAAATCCGTTGGCTCAGCCTACGTTGGTTCAAATCCAACTTCCTCCACCATTCTGCACGGATCAGACCAGCGCCGCGGGTATAGCTCAATGGTAGAGCAGCAGCCTTCCAAGCTGAATACGCGGGTTCGATTCCCGCTACCCGCTCCAAAATTTCACTTCCAAAACACTCACGCTTCCAAACTGATTACCATCGCATGTTTCCGCATTCATGGCGGCTCATGCAGTCGGCGGCTGTATAAATTTGGGACGGTGCCTGTGCCGTCTCAGGATAGTTGCAGTGATATTTTGGTGTGTTTTGATATTATCATAACCTGTGATAGAAGGTCGCAGATTAATTTAAGCAATTAGAATAACTAGATATTTTCAAATCTCTCTGCTTTATGTAGTCTCTTGCAAACTTCTACTCGGCAAAAATCATGTCAGGATTGGCTATGCCTGAAAATGCGCGCCTTCAACGCTACGTTGCCATGAATCTGGGCGGATTTTATGCCTGGGACGTAGTGCAAAATCTGTTTTGGGCGGACGAGGTATTCGGTCGCATCATGGGCTTTTCCATCGATGAATTGAACGGCGGGCTGCCCGCTGAAAGCATGATGGAGCGGATACACGAAGACGACAGGCCCTATGTGGTGGAGGGCATTCAGGATTCCGTTCTGTCTGGGCAATCCTTCGAAATGGTCTACCGCGTTCGGCGAGGCGAGAGTTTCGTCAAGGTGACTGAAGTCGGCAAATGCTACCGATATATCGATGGTGTTGCGACGCTGTTCTCAGGCGTTGTTTTTGAAAGCTGCCCGCACGGCGGAGAGCCTGTTCCATCGAACCTCAACGCGCCTCACGCGGTTGATTGAGCGTTATCCCAATCCGTAGAAGAAAAATCCGAAATAGAATTGCCCAATGAGGGCCGCGAGCGCCAATGCCCCGATGGTCGCGCCAAGCTTTACGCGCCTTGAACGGCGAGTTCTTCCACCAGACCAATCGTAAGCCATTGTTCAGATTGCCTCTGTAGTTATTTCTTATATCTAAATTAGTGACTCTTTTAGCTTGCGCGAGGCTTACGGCAATCGTCATTTCGAACCGGCAATTTCTTTGAGTTGCCGCTTGCGCCCTGGTTCCCTTTTGTCGAAGAGAATCAATGCGGTGAATTATGCGCATGAAAAAAGCCCCGAGGTTTTCCCCGGGGCTTGGTGGTATTGGCAGTGTTTTTAGGTCAGCCGAAATAGGGCTGGATATATGGCCAGACCTCGAGGAAGCCGTGGTAGAGCATGTTTGCCGCGACATAGACGATAACGAGCAGGCCGATATAGGAAATCCAGCGGTAGCGATGCAGCAGCTTGGCAACGAAGTTGGCCGCAAGACCCATCAGCGCAATCGAGAAGACGAGGCCGATGATGAGCACCGTGACATGGTCCTGCGCGGCGCCAGCGACGGCAAGAACATTGTCCAGCGACATGGAAACATCGGCAATGACGATCTGGGTGGCGGCCTGGAAGAACGTCTTCTGGCCCTTGGTCAGATCGGCATTCTCGTCTTCGACCTCATCCATGGAGCCATTTTGCTCACGCAATTCTGTCCACATCTTCCAGCAGACCCATGCCAGAAGAAGGCCGCCGAAAAGCTGAAGGCCAACAATGGCCAGGAGCTGCACCGTGAGGGCCGCAAAGGCGATACGCAGAACTGTTGCAGCGATGATGCCGACAAGGATGGCTTTGCGACGCAGTTCTGCGGGCAGGCCCGCAGCGGCAAGGCCGATAACGATAGCGTTATCACCCGCGAGCACGAGATCTATTGCTATGACCTGAAGAAATGCCGTAAAACCGGCGGCGGTAAAAATTTCCATGGCAGATCCTGAAGGGACAAGAATTGGTGCCGTGGGAGAGAGCGGCTTAAAGGCGAGCATTATCATACGGGCATTGGTGCGCCGTTCGCCGGTCTCCTGCCGGCAGTGGACCCGCAATATGCCATTAATCATGTACTCGTAAAGAGCGTGCGGCCGATTATCCCATATATTGAAAGCCGTGTGTGCGTTGACACTCCGAATTATCGGCACCATATGGTGGCTATCGTGTCGCTTTTGGCTGCGCAACGGGCGCGGCGACAATTAAGTCTTGCGCATTCGCTTGCAAAGCCTTAAACGGCGACACCAAACCGGTTCGCCGGGAAAACTACTTCACGTTCACAGGAAGCAATTCACATGGCAAAGAGCAAGTTTGAGCGCAACAAGCCGCACGTCAACATTGGCACGATCGGTCACGTT
>NZ_LMNZ01000002.1:0-15032 GCF_001423445.1 Rhizobium sp. Leaf311
TGCCATTTAATTTCGCACAATCAAAAAACCTATAAAATCATCTATTTAGTACAGCCGGAATTATCGGCCCTCGCAAACAAATGCACTCCAAACAAATCCGCGCCTCAATCCCTTTCCAAGGATAGTCTTGCACTAATTTATATTTTTTTATCAATAAGTCTGCGCCAATCCCTACCACCGGCTAACCGGCATGACTCCCAAATCGCGGAGCAAACCGTATATGGGTAAATCATTCTGTAAATACAGCATAAAATATAAATAATATGTATTGATTTAGTATAATTAGGTATAATATACCTAATCCACTTTCGGTCAGAACAGGCTATCGCCTGCAATCCCGTGATATGACCATCGAGAAGGATGCACAGAGCGAGGAGCGTTTTGCTGATGGAAGTATGGGGCAAACGCAGCTTTGACAGACTGCAAGAGCACAACGGGCGCCAGCATCCCTTCGAGCCGCTGGTTTCGCGCAGTGACCCCAAGCCGACCGATATTGCGTTCCCAGGATCGCAAGAGGCAGTTCAATCGCGTTCTGAGCGACCGTGACCTGAAACTTGATCGTGAGGGCAACCGGCGTTACGCCTACAGCCTGCCTAACCCCGTTGCTGCCGAGGCTTACGCTGCCCGGGTCAGTCGGAATCGGTGCCTTTAGCATCGAGGGCGGAGAGATCTTCTCTCAAACGAACCGCCATACCCATTTTCTCGTGCAGAATACTCATCACGCCGAGATCGCCGTTATCCAGCGTCCGGAAAAACAGATAATGACGCTCGTAACGGCTAAAGTAGGCCTCACGCTCTATATCGGATGGCACAGCAAGCCTTTGCGGAAGACGCCGCCAGAGAAGATGATTTCGCAAAGACCATGCAAGTGCGCGTGCAGCCCTCTGAGGTAGGACTCGGCTTGCGCTTCGCCCCATTGCTCCACGGTGTCACGCCAAATTTTATCCTGCGCTACGTCGGCAGGGGCATAAAAACGGTACGCGGGCATGATCAGCTGCGTTTGTTGCGGCGGATTACATCATCGGCGGTCACCGCCACAAACTCGCTATCATCCGCGCGCATGGCGGGAGCCAGTTCCTTCTGCAGAGCCTCCCACGCTTCGTCTCGCGTGTGAAGGTCTCGTCGAATCAGAGCACGGATGTATTCGCTTGCGTTCTCATACAGCCCCTCGTCGCCGATTTGCCGCTGTATATGGTCTTGCAAAGCCCCACTGACCTTTACGTGAATGCTACCGGATGGCATCAGACCACCCCTTCTGCTCCTTAACACTGTGTCCGACCTTGCATAGCCAGCCGAGCCATTCGACAAGATCTTGAGGTCTTTGCCGAGACCGTGGAAAGGATCAGATGGGTTGCCCATTTCTCGAAGCGGCGTGAAACGATCTTTCACGGTGGCAAGCGCTTACCCTGACACGCATCAAAGGACCGGTTAAGGCCGACAAGATCGCAGCGCACATCGGTACAACTTTACCCCGGCGAAGATATGGCAGGCTTTGACGCCATCCGAGAGCAATCAGGCCCATGGTAAGATCTTACCATGGCAAATTGCTTGAACAAGATCGAAGCCTCAGCGTAATTGAGCACATCCCCAAGACATAGGCCCTGTCGCTATTGAGCAACGTGATCGTCGATCCAGTCGATCAGGACGTCCGCGACCCTGATATTCTCCTGGCCCTGCATGAACATGTGCGTGCTGCCCTTAATCCCGACATCGGGCAACGAGAGGAAGGTAATATCACCACCGGCTACCTTGATCTGCTCCATTTCCTTTTCGCAGGCCGAGGCTGGGTTGCTGCCCATATAATCGCCGATCACCACGAGAATGGGCACCTCGGCCAGCGCCTTGACCTGCTCGTCAGTCAGGTTGGAGAAGCAGCCGGTTTCAAGCTGAATAAGCCCCTTGATACCACCTTTACCCTTCAGGACTGCCTGAGTCGGAAATCCCGCCGACTGCGAGTGGCCTACCAGGATTGCACCCCCAAGATCCGCAGCCAAATCAGCAACGTTGGCGACCGTCGGGTTCTTCGTTTCAGGCTCAATCAACTCGCCCAGCAGGCTCGGCACCTGTGTCTCGATCATGTCAGGGATCACCTGCTTGGAGAATTCATTGATAGCCTCCACAGGGAACTGGATGTCCGGCCAGGCCTTGCCAAGTTCAGGACCGAACCTGAACACCTTCCAGGCCATGCTCGACGTGCCAAGAAAAACCTTCGGCTGCGCCTCAGGTGGCAGACTTTTGTTTTTCACCTGGTTGAAAATCGTACCGTTGAAGCCCGAACGTGCACGGCCCGTCTGTTCGGCAAGATAGGTGGGAAATCCCTGCCGCGTGAAATACTCGAACCAGCCCATGCGACCATCCGGCGTCGTCTCCCACTGCTTTGAAGAGAGGAGCCCGCCGTGCATGAAAACGATCGGAGGGTGCGTCGGCTTCAACGGGGTCTGGAACTGGACGTACATCTGATCAACGACAACATCGCCTGCTTCGAAACTCTCTCCGAAGATGTCTTTAAGGTCGCCCCAGCCAGCGCTCTCGGTTCTGACAGTCCGCCCACCGACGAAGAAACTACCCTGGCTCTGAAACACAAGCGGCTCGGGAGAGGGCTTGATATCGGAGAGGGATTGAGCCGAGGCACCGGCTGTACCGAGCAGAATGGCAAGAACGGTCGCCTGCGTTTTGGCAAGAATATGCATCATAATCCTTCATGTGGAGCGATCATTTAATAACTGGCGAATTTAGCTGAGTGGTGCGAATTCACATGTCTCTCTTACCTTATTGGTGTACAACAGCTGTATCCTGAGGATAAACTAGGAGATTAGACACAAGGGATGTGAAGAAACGCACCATGGATCATTGGGATGAGTTGCGAATGTTCCTTGCTGTAGCAAAAGGCGGCACGGTGCGTGCGGCGGCTGAGCAGCTAAACCTCAACCACGCAACGGTGCTTCGGGGCGTTGCCCGTCTGGAGCAGCGGCTTAAGACCAAACTCTTCGAAAAGATGCCTTCCGGATACAGGCTGACGTCAGCGGGTGCCGACATTGTGGATCTTGCCGTGCAGATGTCGGAGGCATCCACAAAGATCGAGGGAAGGATTTTCGCTCGCGACCAGAGCGTATCTGGTCCGCTGCGCCTCACCCTCCCAGTCTCATTTGCGACCGATCTTTTGATGGAGACCCTGACGGAGTTCAGGTCCACTTATCCGGACATTGCGCTCGAAATCATCGGAACCGGCACGGTTGCCAACCTGAGCAACCGGGAAGCGGATGTGGCTCTGCGCGTCGTTCTTGGAAAAGGGTCGCCGCCGGAAAGCCTGTATGGAAGCAAGCTCTGCGGTTTCCACACGGCGTTTTACGAAAGCTCCAACAGACATGACGGCTTTTCGTCGTCTCTGGCTTGGTTGCTTGGACCTGGCGAAGTCGCTCCCAGTGACTGGGTACCAGACGAGATTGAAATGGCCGCAACTCCTGTCCTCTTCTCCGAGATGCGCTCGAGGCTTCAAGCTACCCGCGCGGGTATGGGCATTACATCACTGCCCTGTTTTGTCGGCGACGCGGATTTGTCGCTGTCCCGCGTAGCGGGCAGTCCGGTCGTCCAAACAGGGGATGTTTGGCTACTGACTCATAGTGACACAAGGCAAACTCTGCGCGTACGACTACTGTGCGAACGAATACGCGACACCATGCGAACCGTCTCCGCTAGAGTCGAAGGCCATACGGATGAGAGCGCAAAGCTGCGCCGTCACAATTAGCCGCGATTGACCGTTCTTGAGGTCACTGCTGCCGTTGTAGCGTTGCGCCAACAGCGGCGGCGGCCGGCCCCGAGATCGATCTTCTACTCACCCCTCCAGGCCAAAAGCCTTGGGCAATAGAGATCAAGAGAAGCCTGTCGCCGAAACGCGAAAAACGGTTTCTCCTTGCTTGCGAGGATCTTCAGCCGCTAAAGCGCATTGTCATCTCGTAGTATATGACATCACGGTCACCACCCAAGACACCACCCACTCTGTAAGAGATCACCACAATGTCCTTATTAGCCGGTGAAAGCCGCTTCGGCGCATTTCGCCATCCTGCCTACCGGCAATTTTTCTCCGCGCGCTTCCTATCCGCCTTTGCAGTGCAGATCGTCAGCGTATCGGTCGGCTGGCAGATGTACGAGGTCACGGGCAACGCGTTCTATCTGGGCCTGATCGGGCTTTTTCAGTTCCTGCCATCGCTGCTTCTCATTCTAGTGACCGGAACGGTCGCAGACCGTTATAATCGCCGCATGATCATGTCACTTTGCCTACTCGTTGCCTGTGCCTGCGCGGCAGCGCTGCTGGGACTGACCCTGGCGCATGCCTTTACGCCGTCGCTCGTCTTTCTCATTCTCATCCTGTTCGGCATAGAGCGGGCATTCATGGGTCCGGCTGTACAGTCGCTTGCGCCGAATCTGGTGCCGGAAAGCGACCTGCCCAATGCGATTGCTTGGAATTCATCGTCATGGCAACTGGCGTCCATTCTCGGGCCGGTTGCCGGTGGCCTGCTCTATGGCGCAAGCCCGGTTGTATCCTATTCGGTCGCACTCACGCTGTTTGCGCTCTCGGCTATCCTTGCATTCATGATCAGGAAGCCTGAGCAGCGGACACCACCACGCGCGGTGACGCTGGAAAGCATGCTGGCAGGCTTCCGGTTCATCTCTCATGAAAAGGTGGTGCTGGGCGCGATCTCTCTCGATCTTTTCGCCGTACTTCTGGGTGGCGCGGTCGCGCTAATGCCGATCTTCGCCAAGGAGGTGCTGACGCTTGGCCCGTGGGGGCTTGGCCTCTTGCGCGCGGCACCGGGCATTGGCGCGATCGTCGTCGCGATCTTTCTGGCCTTTCGTCCGATCCGCCACCACGCCGGCGTGATGATGTTTGCAGGCGTCGCCCTCTTCGGTGCCGCGACGATGGTCTTCGGGCTCTCAACTACGCCATCGGTGTCAATTGCTGCGCTGGTGGTGATGGGCGCAGCGGACATGGTGTCGGTCTATGTTCGTGAAACGCTGATCGCGCTGTGGACACCGGATGAGGTGCGTGGCCGTGTCAACGCCGTCAACATGGTCTTCGTCGGGGCTTCCAACGAACTTGGCGAATTCCGCGCGGGCAGCATGGCATCCGTTTTCGGCGCGGTGCACTCCGTCGTCATCGGAGGAATCGGCACCCTTATGATCGCAGCCATCTGGGCGGCGCGTTTTCCCAAGCTTCGGAAGGTCGATAGTCTCGAGCCGCCCAAAAAAACTCAATTGGGATGACCGGCGTGTTAACTTAATTTGGAGACCTATAAGTTCGATTAATAGACCCATTAGACAGGGTTGATTGAAGGAGTTATTGGGCTTATGATCCCATCAAAGGGATCAATAGATGCGTTTCACCATTCAAATTCATTTTGATGGGACGTGGCATGAAGCCGCCACGCTGGAACTCCGCGACGACACCGCTGGATATCACAGCGCGTCTATCGTTGACTACGATCTCGACTACTTTATCACACACGCATCGGCGGACTACGCGGCCGGAAACGCAGCGCGCGATTATCGCGCCCTTTCTGTGAAACATCCAGTCGATCTTCAAAATCGATACAGTGCGACATGGCCACCATTCCTTCTTGATCTGATGCCCCAAGGGCATGCGCGAAGGAAGCTGGCAGAACACCTCGGACTGAACGAGGGTGCTCGCGGTTCTGACCTTCCGCTACTCCTCCGGTCAGCCACAGGCGGGATTGGCAATGTCCGGCTCAAAGAAGCGGTCGACATGGAATTGGCTCGGCTAAAAGCAGTGCAGCGCCAAGGCGTCACCGAAGCCGAAATACTTGATCGCTCAGAGCGGTTCATGGAGGTTGCAGACCGCTTCGCCATGCTCGCGTCGGGCTCAAGCGGCCTGCAAGGCGAATGGCCGAAAGTCTCGATGACTCAGGCGGCTGACGGTCTGTATTACCCCGACAGCTTCGTGACCGACGAGGAAGCCGTGCGCCACGTTATTGTCAAGCTTGTGCGTAGCAACGATCCAGCCGATCGGATCATTCTCGAAGGCGAAGCCCTATATTCGCAGATCGCTCAAAACATCGGGCTGAATGTCGCCGAACCATCCATCTATGCCGAGGGTGTACTAATTATCCCCCGATTTGACAGAGCGCGTAGCAGGACTGGAAATGTAGTGAGACGGGGCCAGGAAAGCCTTGTGTCCACGATCGGCGTGGCCGAGTTCGGATATATCGGGACGCACGAGGCCTATATCGACAGCCTCAGACAATATTGCACAGATCCTGTTGCGGACACGATTGAATACCTCAAGCGTGACATAGCCAACCTGGCACTCGGCAATCCGGATAACCACGGCCGGAATTCCGCTCTGACCAAATGTGAAGACGGCACGGTTAGGCTATCTCCACTTTTTGATTTCGCGCCAATGAAACTGGCAAGAGAAGGTATTATCCGCTCAACTCGATGGGCATTGATGCGAGATGCTGGCCGAGATCATCTTCCTGACTGGAAAGAAATCTGCGCTCTTCTTTTTCCAAACAACGACGATCGACAGTCCGTCGCCGGCGCGCTTTACGACTTCGCAGAACGTCTCCAACGAGTACCCCGTATTGCGAAGGACATGGGCGCGCCGCCTGATATTGTTGAACGTGCTATGAGCCGCTACGCGGAAATCGCGCAGAGCGTTCAGGATTCCCTATCAAAAGACTGAGCAAGGACGCGTCATGCCGCGGTGGAAAAAGCCAACCAAAGAAGAAGTACTTCAAAACCGCCGTGATCTTGCTGAACGGGCACGTTCAGGCACGTTACGCCTGCCTGCTGCCGTTGCGGAAATTCGTAAGGGCCTCGGGCTGACCCAAGGAGAGTTTGCGACGATGTTGTCGATGACCAGACGCCAGGTCGCCGAGATTGAAAGTGGTGCAGCAAATCCGACGCTTGAAACCCTTGAGAAAGTCGGGCGGCTGTTTGGCTTCAGCGTCGGTTTCGTACCCCGGGTTTAAACCGTCTTCTCCAGTAATCTAAGTCCAAAGCTTGACAAGGCAGGCTTTGACAGCAGACCCACAATCTCTCAACGATCCCTGCGCGTTCGCACGACCGCTGGGGATTGCGGTCACGCTCACAGCGCCACGTCTCGAATATGAAGATCTGCGAGCTGAAGCGGTCAACGAGGCTCTTTTGCGACTAAGGTCCTGACCTAAGCGTTACTTGCGCACCATACACATCTTGCAGATCGTTTTGGCCAGGCTGACGATCACTCGACTGGTGTAGTAGCCTTGAGGTGTATCCGGTTTCGCGAGTCCCCTCGATGAGTGTGACGTCGGAATTATCGGGATTGACGGAGCGTTCAAACCAGTCAACCGGGTGCTGAAGGAAACTCATCTCGAAGGCACGATTGGTGACACCGTGGCCGACAATCACCACATTGTCGTGGCCGTGGCGCGCCTCGTGCATAATGGTCTGCAGAAAAAGCCGCATCCGCTGCGCCACATCTGCACGGCTTTCGCCATCGGGCGGTCGGGCATAGAACTTGCCGCTGTTGCTGCGTAGCCTCGCCCATTTCTCAAACTCGTCGGGAAACTTCTGCTTGCGCTCAGCATGGTCATAGATTTCCGTGAAGAGGCCGAAATCTTGTTCCCGCAGGAGATAGTCCTCCCGGACCTTGTCGATGCGCTCGCCAGGCAAGGCCGCAAGTAAAGCGTCCTTGCTTTGACGCGTGCGCAAGAACGGTGAATACCATATGCGCAGCGGTTTTGACCCCGGTTCGGTCAGTCCTGCAAGATAGGCTGCGATCACAGATCCAGCTTCACTGGCTTGGCGATATCCCCACTGCGTCAACGGGACATTGTGGTCGCCAAACTGACTGTAAGCCCGCTCGTCCAGATTACCCAGAGATTCGCCGTGACGAACAAGAAAGATGCGCATAAGCTATCCCGCTGCAAGGGTTTGGATGCCACCTCTCCCATGAACCTGTGTCGACAGATCGACGTATTGGTGGCCTTCACGACCCTCCATTATCATATGACCTATAAACAGCGAGACTGCAAAACGGCATAAGGTCAGGCAAATTGCTATGACCGCCCACCGGATCTAAACTTGGTGGCCCATCACGGAATTCCTGGCGCCGCCTTCAATAGACTGTCAATTCTCACCAGGGTTTCCGACTTCACCAATAGATGATCTCCAAACGTATATTTGGAGTTAGTATTGAGACATTTGCGTATCTTTTAAAGCGAGCACTCTCTTAGATTATGCTTTGGTCGTCCGGTAGACCGCACTGCGGCAGGCAACAAGCACACAAGTCCTCAAAGGCTCCCTGACAGCGCGACGACCGCGGCGGGAGCAGAGTGCTCATTTGGTGTTAAAGCACCTGCACCTTTACTCAGCCCCACCGCCAACAACGCGTTTGCCTTGATCGGTAAGAACAAGGCGAGGAACCCCGTTCGAGGTGACCTCTCTTACGTAAGCTTCTCGCTCAAGATTGGTAACCGTTGAGGCCGATATACGGTTGTCGCCAACCAGCCAAACACGACCGGAACGCCGCTGGTAGCGATACTGATTTATCGCCGACAAGGTGCGGATTGCGGTCTTAGAAAGCTGCTTTTCACCAGACGTCGTCATGACGGCTCCTATGAATGTTCTTGCTACGTTCATGTTATGGCAGACCCATAAGCTTTCAAGTGCATGCCCGGTCATTCAGATTTAATTAAATATGTTCGCAAATACTGTTTAACAGGGATGATCGAAACGGGCGTGGACAAGTTGAGTAACCGATAGCTATTGGAGCCACACATGTCCCCGCGTACCGTGCTCGTCGTAGAAGACGATCTTCTGATCAGGTTGATATTGGTTGAGGCACTCCAGGACGACGGGTACGCTGTCGTCGAGGCCGCGAACGTTCTTGAAGCTGTCGCGGCAGTCGGACGCAATCCGTCTTTTGACGCATTAGTCACTGACGTCGACATGGGAGGTCACCTCACCGGCATCGATCTCGCCGGTATGGTGTCAGGCGTGTCTGCACGAACGCAGGTCATTGTCGTGTCGGGTCGCGATGTAACCGCCGACGTCGCGCCAGAGTGGGTCTTCATGCCAAAGCCATACAGCTTGGATCAGCTGCTAGGCTTATTGGATAAAGCTCAACGTGTGGCAAACGAGACGCTTGAGATGGCGCAAGCAGTGTGAACGTGGAATAACGACGCTCTATGACAGCAGTTCTCGGCATTGATGCAGCATGGACGTTTACTGAGCCAAGTGGCGTAGCTCTGGTAAAACATGACGGCGTTGATTGGCGACTTGTTCGGGTCGCAGCGTCTTACCAGGCGTTTCTTGCTGATGAGGATTTGGAAGTGGGTAGACATCGCGGTTCGAAGCCCGACCCGAATGCTCTCCTTTCGAAGACGGCCGACCTCACCGCGTCGCCAGTCAGTGTCGTTGCAATCGACATGCCTTTGTCGACTGACCCCATTACTGGACGACGCGTTTCCGATAACGCGATTTCTTCATTCTATGGATCGAGGCATGCCGGTACGCATACGCCAAGCCAAAGCCGGCCCGGAAAGCTCAGTGACGACCTGACCTTGGGTTTTGCACGAGCAGGCTATCCCCTCCTGACATCCGGAGCGTCTTTTCCTGCTCTCATCGAAGTCTATCCGCATCCGGCTCTGATCGAACTGGCAAAGGCAAACCGAAGGCTTCCTTACAAGCATGCGAAATTTCGTAAATACTGGCCAGAGGACAGCCTTATAGATCGTCGGCACAAGCTCTTAAGTGTCTGGACCGACATCGTCAGATTGCTGGACCATCACATCGAGGGCGTGGCATCCGCTCTGCCTTTACCAAACCCGTCCTCGCGAGGCTATGAATTGAAAGCCTTCGAGGATTGCTTGGATGCAGTCGTATGCGCCTGGGTCGGCACATGTGTTCTGGGCGGGACCGCTACAGCGTATGGCGACGATACTTCGGCCATTTGGGTGCCAATAGCTGCAAAATAGACGTACCGATCTCTCTTGGCGCCAACGGTGCCAAATCCCATATCATCACGACAAAGACGCCCGACCATTAATCTACAGACCAAATTCAAAAAGAGGACGCTCAAATGGCTTACAAGCCGAGGCCGGGAGAGGTTTGCCTGTTCGAAAATGAAAAAGCCGGACACGACACCGCTCCTGACCACCGCGGGTATTTCATCGCAGACCGCGACATAAAGGCAGGAGAAAAGGTCGAGTTCGCGCTGTGGGCTGGACGAGCAGATAGCCCGCGTTCATTTGCCGGCCGCCTGTCCGCGCAGAAGAGTTCGCCTGAGCCTTCACCAGTTGATCTGTTTGGGAACCCGATTGAAGCCTCTGGGTGAGTTTCGCGATCCAATCATGCCGTCGCCTGGAGCGCGTGCTGTAACGAACTGACAATTCGTCCAGGATCAATCGGTGATAGTAGACAGAGACGTTTCTACATCGAACGTAGCGGCGTCAAACAGCCTCGCCGGGCAATCTGCCAACGAATACAGGAACAATGATCTGAATCAGGAACAAAGCCTCTGAGGGACCGGGTGACTTTCCATCGGCGGCAAAGCCGGTGCCACACGTCGCGAACGTGCCAACTATCGGCAAGACCCAAAGACCAAGCCGGCCGGAATTCACCTTTACTTTCATTCGATGGAAGCCCCGCTCATTTCTGGCGATAAAACGGCGAGATATTTGAATGTTTGACCGAGAGGATCGGAGGCTGTGAACCAGAACCGTTAGTTTCAACCCGGTGATCCAACTCCGCTACAAAGTCATCTCCGACGCTCGCGTCAGCGTCACAGAAAACCTTAAGCCGGACGCAACGGCCAAATGGCCCGGCAATCTGGGTCCTCCAGCTAATCCCCACCCGTCACGTCTTCTTCATCAGCAAGACGTCCCCCGTCCGCGAAAAGAGCGAAAAAATTCATTATGCTTGTCTTGAAAAAGCGATCGGTTCAAAA
This sequence comes from Rhizobium sp. Leaf311, assembly GCF_001423445.1. NCBI lineage: Bacteria > Pseudomonadati > Pseudomonadota > Alphaproteobacteria > Hyphomicrobiales > Rhizobiaceae > Rhizobium > Rhizobium sp. Leaf311. The sequence goes on from NZ_LMNZ01000002.1 coordinate 10,949, forward strand.
GCGACCAGTCTCTGCGCCTTCATCCCAAGATACCGAACAGGCGCTTCGACGTGAGCGGGATCCTAAAGCTAGGCGGCACATCGACTACGAGCGAGCGCCGAAACTAACGATCTCCTCAGAATGCAAATGAGGACCGAAATGACATCACATCGACTTTCCAAACCCCTGATCCGCTCGCTAGCCCTTGCCGCATCCCTGATCCTGCTCTCGGCCTGCGATGACAGCACGTCGATCCAATCAGGCCAGACCAACGAAGAGCAAACGGCAAGCGAGCAAGCAGAGATCCAAAAGTACAATGCTTATGTGGAGGTCGCCAATTCGGTTCAACGCTCTTACGCTGAGGATCTGGCAACTTACCAAACCGCCGTAAAGCCCGTGCTTGACGGCAAGAAGAAGGAGGACAACCTTCTCTTCCCGTCTTCATCGCCAATGAGCCGGATTAAGGAAAACCTGGACAAGGCACGCGCGATGAAGCCCGATATGCCCGAACTCGACGGGCCAGCAAAAGCCTATTCAGATGCATTGGCAAACGCAGTCCCGCTTGACCGCAACATGGCCAACTACATCGAGGCCAAAACCTATCTGAGCGACAAGGGCGCGCATGGCCGCGATACACAGCCCGGTTATATCGCCGCTATGGAAGAACTGGCCACCGCCCAGGCAAGCTACAACAATGCCATAGAGGCGAAGGACCGCGCCCGCATCAAATCCGCCTTCGACAACACGGAAAAAGACACGCTCGCCTATTTCCGGATTGGAATGGTCTATCACATCAAGGACAGCATGGATCTCGCCTCCGGCTTCTTGAGCGGAACAGGGCTTGGCGACAAAAAAGAAGCCTTGAAGGCGTCGCTTGACCAGCTCAATACTATGGCAACCGGTTATGACAATAAAATCAGACAGCAAAGCAACGAGGGTTGCTCGGCCATCATGTCGAAAGCCAACGCCTATCTCTCGTCCGGAAGGCAGATCATCAGCAGGACAGAGGACGGCTCCTACGAAAAGGATAAGCAGCAACGCTCCCAGTTCCAGATGATGCAATCGCGGGAGCAGCAGGATGCCAACTCGCTGCTGCAAGACTACAACAATATGATCAGCCGACTGAACATGAACCAGTGCTAAGCCCGAGGCAATCGATAGTGTCGCGGATGACTTGCTGATCTGATGGCTGATTTCCCTAAGTCTGCATTCCATGTTGTTGCGGCGTCGGATGCAGACAAGGTCATGATCTTGTAAATTGAGATGAGAGCCTGATCCCAGAATACTTCGACCGCCTCGATATCCGAGCGGGCTCGCCAGGGATCATTCCCAGTTGCTCCAGATCTACCGATAAGCGGGGCCTGCGGTCATGCGCTGCGGTGGTCTGTGATATTGGCTCAGCCCGCGCAGCCGCGTGTGCCTTGCAGAAGTCCCTCCTCTACAACAGTTCTTTTCACCGCCATGCTTCGCGTTGGAGGGGCTACCCGGGAATCTCAAACGAAAGATAGTGCTGAATCGTCGGCGCAAAGAGCGAGGTGATCGTGTCCGGCGACATCGTAGCAAGTGGCTTAAGCTCCAATATATATCGCCCAAGCGCCAGACCAAGCATCTGTGATGCAACGAGTGCTGCTCTCGCACTCGGCTGATCGACGCCGGACCGATCAATTGCAGCGCATAACTGCTTTTCGAAAATCTGGCTTAACTCTTCCCGTGCGCCCGTGTGGCTGATCGCTGCACGCAGGAGCGCTTGCAACTGCCCGTCGCTGAGCGCACCTTCCCACCGATCGAGAAAATGCTTGACCAGCAACTCCCCCATCCCCTCGAACGCGACACCACCTAAGCCGGGCAATTGCAGGTCGATCCTGGCAGCCGCTGCAAACAGGCCCTCTTTGTTGCCATAGTAGCGAATGACCATTGCAGGTGCCACGCCAGCGCCGGACGCAACGGTGCGTATCGTCGTTTTCTCGAAACCGAACTGAGAAAAGCATTCGCGTGCTGTTGCCAGAATGCGATCTCTCGTGGGTTGGGACCTGAGGGTTTTGGGTTTGTTGCTCGACTGATTCATGAGCCTACCCTGCCATCAGCGATCACTTTATGCAAACACATGTTTACATCCTAGACTTTCCATGCAAACATCTGTTTACATTTTCGAGCGAGGTGTAGCCGTATGTCAGCCGATATGTCTCCAATCCTGATCATCGGCGCTGGGCCAACCGGCCTGTCTCTGGCGATTGCCCTAAGGCAGCGAGGCGCTCGTGTAATCGTCATCGACCGGCAACCTCATGGCGCAAATACATCGCGCGCCGCCGTTATCCACGCGCGGACCCTGCAGGTCCTCGAACAACTTGGCGTCACGGCAAAATTGCTTGAGGAGGGCATCATCGTGCCGAAGTTTCGCGTTCGCGATCGTGACCGGCTGCTACTCGACATAGACTTTGGTGAACTGCCAGGACGCTATCCATTCACGCTTATGCTGCCACAGGAGCAAACCGAAGCCATTCTGCGCGCTCGTCTGCAAGAGGTCGGCGTTGAGGTACAGTGGGCGACCGAACTCGACATTGTCGCCCAACAAGGGGATCGGCTTGTCGCGCATTTGAAGAGTGCGGCCGGAAACATCGACATGCATGCTTCATGGGTGGTCGGATGCGATGGACTTCATAGCAAAGTCAGAGAGGAAGCCGAGATACCATTCGTCGGTGGCACGTATCGGCAAGAGTTTGTTCTTGCTGATGTCGACATGGACTGGCCGCTCGCCCGCTCCGAGGTCGATCTTTTCTTTGCCCCGCGAGGACTGATGGTGGTGGCGCCTCTGCCGCATGGCCGTTATCGAATTGTTGCGACCGCCAGCAAACCACCAGAACAACCCGACATGTCGTTCATTCAGAGACTGCTTGATGAACGCGGTACATCCAGTGAGCCTGGCCGCATCAACAATGTCATCTGGAGCTCACGTTTCCATGTTCATCACAGGTTGGCAGCCAACGTCATTTCCGGCAACATCATCCTGTGCGGCGACGCCGCGCATGTTCATAGTCCTGCTGGCGGCCAAGGCATGAATACCGGCATTCAGGATGCCGTTTCGCTTGCCGACCCACTCCTCCATGCGATGAACGGAGATCGCACCCCGCTTTTGGCCTGGGCTGATGCTCGACAGAAGGTTGCACGTTCTGTTGTCCGGCTTACCGATCGCATGACAAGACTTGCTACGCTTCGATCGCCCGCCGCCTGTACGGTCCGAAACGGGATCGTGAACACGATCCGCCGCATACCATCGGCACGAAATGCAATCGCCCGGCGGATCGCGGGCCTCGACTACTAGAACGCATAAGCCAGCATCCTGATCGAAATCTGGTGTTATGTCTTTCCCCGCGAGACGTCCTCGTCCAGCTTCTGGATATGCTCGTCGCAGACGACCTTCACCAATTCCAGCAGATGCGCAGTGCGCTCACCAAGCCAAACCAGCGCCTCTTCGCTAATCTCGAAATGTTTTGAATATCGAGCTTTAACATAGGCTTCGTTGATCGTGTTAAACCAGGCTCTCTGCCGGTGGTGATCGCGTGGAAACGCTTCCACCAGGCGCCGATCCTGCTCCTCGGCAAGAGAGCGCAGGAATTTGATGTTGTGCGAGGCAGGCCCGTAGTTGGTGAGCGTCAGCAAAACACTGGAATAGGCTTGCTCCAACGTTTGATGGATAAGGAATGCGGCCTCTTTCAAACGTCCTTTGCTGCTGACATATCTTGCCGTGTCCAAGAAGCCATCAGCGTTGCTTATGCGTTCCAAAAAATGCTCGCGCGCCACACTCAACCGTTCCTCTGCTGTCAACAGCTTCGGCTCAGCCAACGGCTCGTCATCAAGCTCGTAGAGAACGATGCCTTCCTTGCGGATATCCGAGAAGAAGTAGTGGCCTTTCTTGAGCTCCGTGTTCACCTCGCGCAGGGAGTGGACGATGAACTGCGTCGGCGTTTCGATAAAGCTGTCGCGAATAATCCGGTCGGCGGCCTTGTACCAATAGGTGGCGTGATCCGTGAGCTTGCGATTGTTGACGATCACCAGCAAATCGAAATCCGAGCGATAGCCCTTCATCGTATGCGGCTCGTCGACAAAG
>NZ_LMNZ01000002.1:15092-41392 GCF_001423445.1 Rhizobium sp. Leaf311
GCCGCGGGCATAGGAACCGAACAGGATGATCTTGAGAATGCGTCCGCGCTTCTTGAAGTCCGCAGTGCCTTCGTTCAACGCATCCTCGAACTCCTCGTGCAGAATCTCCAGCGCACGGGCGAGCTCTTGCTGCTTTCTATGCGGGATATGATCTAGGGAGGATTTCATCATGGGAACGGAGTCTGGCTGGCTTTCAATTATCGCTGCGATCTTATCGCGCTGGTGGTATTCATGGACCTTATACGCTTCGCAACATTCATCAAATGGCAAAAGTGCTAGTCAACTTTTGGAGGTCGGGACGCCACGGGCACGAACGCCCGTTCGTGATGTCGGCTATAACGGTGCGACCTCACCCGCGTGCTTCGCGTCTCTGAAGAGAGAGCAAGCTCTGTGCACCAGACCGACCGTTCAAGCAAATGAACCGACACGAAAACCAGTGCATCGCCATTTGATGACTGGAACCAGCAGAATCCTGCCGGATTAGTCTTCCTCAACATGAGGAGAAGAACAATGTCGGAAACAGCGCGAGGCCGTAACCAGGACCGCGCAAGGGTGGCTGGCGGGCAGGATCATGAAGTCCGCTATGAGGCAAACAAGGAGCACGTATCAAAAGACAATGTGAAGAGTGCGACCAAGTCGGTTGGCAACAGCCGCGACAAGGTCGAAGACGAGCTCGATCGCAAAGACTGATTGCCACTTGTATCTGATCGACGGAAAGCCGCTTGGCGTCATCCAGGCGGCTTTCGTTTTGTCGTCGGTCGTCTTTGTCGTTGATGACGTTATCGGCGTTTCCCTCTCACCCTTCAGAGCAAGACGCGCGCCTGTCCTGCCGCTCACTTCGGCGCTATGGGGGAGCGCGTTCCCGTCAGGACAGGCTCGATCATCGCCTTCCATCTTCCGTCGCAGTGACTTCCCAATCTGGTTGTTTGCTAAACCGCGTTGACCCTCGGTGCCAGTCGCTATCTCTGGCGCCTGGATAGCTCTCAGATCCGCTCGAACAATCCCTTGAACTCCTTGTCCTCGTAGTAGCGGATCTTGCGCAGCTTTACTGGATAGTGTCCCTGCCGCAGAAGGATCATCCTGTCGTCTGGCAGTCGCATGATCTCGTCGGCATTGATCAGGTTGCGGGCAGCAATATGCTCCGAGCTGGTCTGCTTGCCCTCCCCATAGGACGCCGTCATGTAATGCGCATCGCGCTTGCCGATCGAGCGTGAAACAAGCTCGGCCGTCTCGATGTCATTCACACCAAACACCTGCAGTACGGCGGCATTGGCAAGGAAGGTGTTGGCGCCTTTGCCGTAGAGGGCTCGTAGTTGATGAATGTCCTGAAGGATCGGCCAGAGCTGGACGCCATACCCTGCCATCAGCCCCATGGCTCGCTCGACAGCATCTAACCGTCCAAGGCTTGCAAACTCGTCGAGCAGGAACAGCACGGACTTGTTTGCGGGAGCGACTTTCTTCTGCTTGCCGAATGTTGTCGCGGTCACTTCTGACGCGGTAATGCTTTGGGATGGCGATGCACCGTTGCGATCCCTCACCATCTCCGTCAGGCTTTGACTAATCATCAATCTCAGCCACCGTGCATAGGTGGAAAGCCTGTCTGGTGGCAGCACCAGGAATACCGACTGCGTCCTCTGCTTCAGATCGATGAATTGGAAATCCGATCGCTCCATCACCCGCTTCATCCGCGGACTGTCAAGAAAGTGTGTATGGCGCTGCGCTGATGACAGAACGCCCGATGCCTCGCGATCGGACTTGCCTAATTGCCGGTTGGCAGCGCGTGCTATCAAAGCATCACAAGCAGTACTCTCCTGCATCCGTGTCATAAGGTCGGCAAATGCCTTGGGCGGTCTCGTCAGATAATCGCGCAGCGTTGCCGGATGACGAAGATGCGGTGGTTCGCTCGCAACCACCATCATGATCAAACCGGCAATCAGCGCCCTGGCTTCCTCGTTCCAATGGGCGTCACCAGAACTGCCAGGCTCGCCGTAGACCAGAGCATCGGCAAGCGTGCCGGCATGCTCGGCGATATCGACATCATTGGCATCGAGATGCGCAAAAGGATTGAAGCGAGAGGATTGCCGCTCCGTCACCCCGAACGGATCGAGAACATGCAGTGCTCCAAAGCGTTCCCTTGCCCGCGCCGTGATCCTGGCATTCTCGCCTTTCGGATCAATGCAGATGACCGAGCGTTGAAGCGTCAGCAGATTTGGGATGATGGTGCCGACACCTTTGCCGGTGCGGGTCGGCGCCATCGTCATCAGATGCGATGGACCGTCATAGCGCAGCAATGTTTTGGTTGGTGGATCGCGCCCGATGATGAGACCGGCACGACGCTTCCCCGCCATCGATGCGATGTCTTTCGCACTGGCCCAGCGTGCCGTGCCGAACACCGATTGCACCGGCACCTCGGAGACGAAGGCCCCCATGAATCCGAACACCCCGAAGACGAGCGGCAGGTGTTTTGCCACGACCAGCAGGACCTGACTGATCAGTCCCTGCTCCAGCCCGAATGCCCAATGCACAACGAAGTCGAGGAAGATGATGGTGCGCGCGTTCACCCAGCCGATCGCTGCACAGGTGGCCGCAAGAAAAGGTGCAGTCACGACCGCCTTCACAAAGCCCCAAACCGTCATGGCTGTACGGTGCCTCCGTCCTCGCTCGTTGAGCGTTGCGTGTCCTCTGGAAGCGTCAGTGGAGCCTCATTGTCCTTGCCGTCGGATACTATTTCTTGCGCGTCGTGCGTCGACGCGTTGGTCTCATTCTGCGGCCACAACAGGTCAACGAACAGCAGCCGGTCAACATCGCGGCTGAGATAGGCCGGGAACTCGCGCGCCAGCCATTGTCGGAGTTGTTTCGTGCTCAGCTCTCCTTGCTGCTGTGCGGTATCTCCGTCCTGCTCCAGCCGTTCCAGAACAAACGATCCGAGCAGCATTCTGCGCCGTGTGGTCTCTGCCCGTTGCTGCTTCTCCAGTCGCGATTGCAGCGCCTTCTTCTGCTCTTCCAGTTCCCTGATCCGTTGCTCGATTGGTTTGCGCATCCCTGCTCTCCCTCTTGGTTGTGGGTCAAAGCACGGCATTGAAGGAAACCACTTTGGAATTGGCCACTGGCATTTGTGCTAGTTGAATATTGACCTCCCCAAAGCTACCCCCGGTTAAGGCACAAGGGCGCACTTACGAGTTGAACACGTTTCAGCGCCGGTTTTGTGCGCTTTTGTAGGAGAGACGGCACAGTTGGAGACTGTCTGCCTGTCGGGTCTGTCTATCGCGGGGGAATGATGGCGATCTATCATTGCAGCGCAAAGCCGGTCAGCCGATCGGGCGGCAGAAGTGCCGTCGCGGCAATCGCTTACCGAACCGCAAGCCTGCTGACGAACGAGCGTGACGGCCTCACCCATAATTTTACTGCCAAGAAGGGCGTGGTTCATTCCGAAATCGTTCTTCCTGCCGATGTCGAGGCAGACTGGGCACTGGATCGCTCAGCACTGTGGAACGCAGCAGAGAGGGCAGAGCGTCGTCGGGATTCCCGCGTTGCCCGGGAGCTCGAGATCGCTCTTCCACATGAACTCAGTGCAGACGCTCGCCTGTCACTCGCCCGTGCCTTTGCCCAGGATCTGGCAGATCGTTACGGTGCTGCCGTCGACTTCGCCATTCATGTTCCCCAGGGCAAGAGCGATACCCGCAATATCCACGCCCATCTGATGATGACCACGCGCGAAGTCACGCAAGACGGTCTTGGCGAGAAGACCATGATCGAGCGCGAGAACAGGTGGTTGCTGGCAAACGGTCTGCCCACCTCGCATATACAGATGCGCGATATCCGAAAAGTCTTTGCCGATCACGCAAATCGCCATCTGCTTGAGGCCGGTCTCGATGTCCGTGTCGATCACCGATCGCATCTCGATCGCGGTCTGGAGCTCTCGCCAACCGAGCATATGGGTGTCCATGCCAGCCAGATGGAACGACGTGGGCTCGACGTTTCTCGTGCTCGCCTGGAAGACACAGCAGCGAAGAAAAATGCAGATCTGATCCGAAGAAAGCCGGAAGAGGTTTTGCGCATTCTGACCGACGAGAAAAGCGTGTTCGACAGTCATGACATTGCCCGCACCATCCACCGCTATATCAACGACAATGACGGCTTCCAGCGCGCCTTTGCCGCTGTCATGGCTTCACCTCAGATCGTTGAGCTTTTGCCGGAGCAAAACAGTAAACTGGCAAAGTACTCGACGCGGGAAATGATTACTGTCGAGCATACGATGGCAGCGAGCAGCCTGCGGATGGCGGAGCGAAACAGTCACCGCGTCAGCGCAAACAAAATTGACCAGGCACTCGATCGGCAGGATGTGATGCTGGGTGGCTCCGGGCTTACCGACGAGCAAAGGACCGCTGTTCGTCACATCACCTCCGCGAACCAGATTGCGGCGGTGATCGGCTTTGCCGGCGCTGGTAAATCGACGATGCTGTCTGCTGCGCGCGAAGCCTGGGAAGCGCAGGGCTATCGTGTTCATGGTGCGGCTCTTGCGGGAAAGGCAGCTGAAGGTTTGACCACATCATCGGGGATTGCAGCGCGCACGCTAGCATCCTGGGAGTATGGCTGGAGCCGTGGCAGAAATGAACTTGGCTGCAACGATATTCTCGTTATCGATGAAGCCGGCATGGTGGCAAGCCGTCAGCTGGCGCGCTTCGTTGCAGAGGCCGAAAAGCGCGGTGCGAAGCTCGTTCTCGTCGGTGATCATGAGCAACTTCAGGCGATCGGTGCAGGCTCACCGTTCCGCGCAATTGCCGAGCGCATTGGCTCGGTCGAGCTTACCGATATACGCAGGCAGAAGCACGACTGGCAACGGGAGGCTTCGGTTGCCTTTGCCACGCATCGCACGGCGGAAGGATTGCGGCAGTACGCCGAGCAAAACAGCATCCGATTTGCCAATGATCGAGAGCAGGCCTGTGCTGAACTGATCCGCGATTATCTCGCCGATCGGGCGCAGAACCCGGACGGATCGCGCATCGCATTGGCCCATCGCCGGGTCGACGTTCGAGCCATTAATGACGGCATCCGGGAGCGTCTTCAGGCGGAAGGACTGCTGGCGAAAGGCGGTGGTAAAGCTGGCAGTGAACAGGGACACGGAGACGCCACAACTGATCGTGAAATCATCTATCAGACCGTCAACGGCAAGCGTGCCTTTGCGCCTGGTGACCGCATCGTTCTTCTGGAAAACAATCGCGACCTTGGCGTCAACAATGGCATGCTGGGAACGGTGGAAGCCGTCGAGCCGAACGCACTACATCTGCGGCTCGACGGATCTTCGAACGGACAAAACAACGCCCGCCATCTCGCTCTACCGGTCAAAGATTACCAGTTCTTTGATCATGGCTACGCCACCACCATCCACAAAGCTCAAGGTGCCACCGTCGACCGCGCTTTCGTCATGGCATCCGCCACCATGGACCGGCATTTGACCTATGTGGCGATGACCCGCCATCGTGAGGCCGTGACACTTTATGCCGGTCGTGATGAGTTGCAAGACATGAAGAAAATGGTCGCCAGCATGGGGCGGTCGGGCGTCAAGGAAACCACGCTTGACTATGAGCAGGTGTTTGCCGAGCGACGCGGATTGAAGGCGGAAGCGAGCGGGACAAACAAGTTGGAGGTCGCCACAATCGGAGCGAAGGTGCTTCAGCAGGAACGTGCAGTCGAGCAATCGCAACCGCTCGAACAAACGCTCTCACAGAACAACGACACCCCTTCCCCGCTCGTGCCCGCGATCACGTATTACGACCGCACCGTCGAAGAGATTGCGCGGGACAACGCTATGCCGCATCTGGAGCGTGAGATAGAGCATCTGCAGTCGATGGCTGACTTAGTCTATCAAGAATCCTTCACCGCTGCGTCCACCTTTAGAAGCTTCATCCTGGATGGCAAAACGGATAAAGCCGAACTGGTCAAAGCTGTCCAAGAGCGACCCGAGCAGTTTGGAGCCTTGCGTGGCAAGAGTGGTCTCTTCGGCGACAATGCCGAGCGCAAGCAAGCGCTGAGAAGTGCGAAAGGTCTCTCCAGCCATGTCGGATTTGCGGCAGAAACCTGGGAACGAAGATTGCATGAAGCGCGCCGGTCGGAAGAGTGGCAGCGCGAGAAGCGCGATATTGTCGAGGTGCCGGGTCTGACGCCCAAGAGCGAGGCGATCCTCGAAGCGTTCGATCAGCTCGACAGTGAGGAGAAGTCGCAGTTCCTCGAGCAGATGACGAAGACGCCGGAGGGTAGACAGGCGCTCGCCGAGGCAGCCGAGATCGCCAACGCGCTGGAGAAACGCTTCGGGACGCGCAACAGGCAGGAGCTGGAGAAGATGGATCTCCGGCTAGGCAAGGATCAGCTTCAACAGGTCGATCGTATCAGGAACGTCGCGCGGCTAGTTGAGCGGGCGCTTACGGCTGAACAGAGGAAGACATATGAGCTCGAACAGTCGCTGAAGAAGGGCTTAGGCCTTGGGTTGTGAGTGCATGACACCGGATGGCTCATACACCGCGCTCGAAATGCGGCATACCTGCAAGGGTATCGTGGGTTCAAATCCCACCCTCTCCGCCATCGTGGACCCTTGGGTTGCCAGTGGTTCCACCGAGCTCTATTAGAACAGATAGACTATTCAATAGAGCGCAGCTGCGTGCAGATCGCGAGCAGGTCCACACTCGCGGCACGTCCTGCAGCTTTCCCGATCTTGAACTGGTTTTTTTACCGAGTCTATTGACAATCCATTTAATAATTCTAGATAGTCTCACTAGCAGAGCACTTCTGCGAACACCTAACCAAGCATCAGCTTGGGACCGTGTCATGGTAGCAGCGGCATTGCGAAACTGCTTGCGGCAAGCTACCACGTCGATGGGTGACACCATGTGGATGTTGCCCCACCCATCTTGCTACTGGCTCGGCGACATTTGTCGGACGGCGCTAAGGGCAATGTTGGTAAGATCGAAGTTGAAGTTCTGTGAGAAGAATACACAAGGGTGGCTTAGTCCACCCTTTGTTGTTTTTGTCATTTTTTCCCCAATCGCGTGCGGTCGTTCGGCGTTACGTTTATGTAAGTGTTCTCATCTTTTGGCGAGATGGTGCCCTTTTCGCAGTCCTCGAATTCAAAGCGACTTAACGGCGGACGATCGGGTCTCACATCGTAGTGAAAGCCGACAGGGATGCTTCTGCCAACTCTGAATGCGCCCCTAAGCCAGGTAAACGGAAGATCTCCTGACACGTCATGGCCGTGAAATTCACGGCGTTTCGCGGGAACGAAAAGTAGATCTCTAGCGTCCGAAAAAACGGTCGTCTTCGGACTGACCGTGGTGGCTGTAGGTAAACCAGTTAACGCCCTCAATTCAACCGGATTGTCGTCGTGGTTGAAGTTGGACGCCGCAATGAGTTTTTCAGCAAAGGAATCCACCTTGTAGTTGGCAAAGGGAAGCGCAAAGGGGCTTCTTCGAATCTCAGAATCGAAAATGGTGTTCAAATTTCCTGCCAAACCCTGCGCGCTTCGCACCGCACGCATCAAGGCGGATAATGCCTTATCTTTTGACATCGAATTTATATCGGCCGGCAGGCGGAAGTTCAGTGTGGCCGGTGCAAAATTGTTCAGGAGTCTTTCCACAGATGCATGTGGTGCATACAGAAGTGCGAGCAGACGAAGTTTTCCATCCGAAATATCTCTTTCGAGCGTGTCACGCACTGCCTTTGCTAACGCCTTTATATCGTCATCAGAATACGCGTAAGCTTGGCTGGTTCTTACTGCTCTGCCGATAACTGGGCTTGAACGAAATTCTCTGGCGACATTTTTCTTTGCCGCTTCGAATAATTCTCCACTCAAACCTGCTATAATGAAGTATTGCACTTTATCTTACCGCACTCTGAACAGTTCCATTACAATATCGAGTGGAATGGCTATTCGAGCTTGATCTGCTTTCGAAAGCTTCGAAAGGGCTTGCGCAAAATTTGTGCCCTGGTCATCACCGTCAATCTGCGCAACGGTCTGCGGCCTTTTCTGGCTGGGCTTGTAAACTAGATTCTCTTCGTCGAGGTCTCGCTCCGCAATATATTTCCGAATGTTTTCTCTCAATATTGCAGCATTGACCGGCCCGAGTGGCCCCTCAATTCCTGAGATGAATCTTTCCGGGATCTCAAGGGAGTGCTCAGGCATGTTTTGCCCCATAGGAATATCAAAATAAATGTGCGGGGTGTCTGCTGACCAAACTCGAGCGTAACCCGGTATAGACGGGTTCTTAAACGCTTTCCAAAACCCAGAGTGATAGCTTTGTTGTGTAGTTTTTTGATGAGGAGCGGGTGAGTTAGTCCCAGCCGAAAATAAAAAATCAGTATTTTCAGGAACGTCTGCCGCCGCTGGCACAACACCATGTTTTCCTGTTGCTGATTTATGAGGGATCACCAGCAATGACTTTACGTTCTTGTCGATAAACGATTTCAACCCACCTAGTTGCTTTATTAGTGTCTTGTCTTTCATCAGCGCTAGGGCCTCTGTGCCTAGCGTGGTTAGCAAGAGAGCCTGGCGGGTATTTGCCCAATGCTTTTCGCATCGTTCTTCCGCAAACTTAGCTAGATCATCCGCCGTCAGAATTTCGTTGATTTCCATAAACAGTTCTCAATCAATCTCTTTGTTTAATCGAGAAACCACACCAGATTACAACCTGTCAATCCGACGTTACCAGATAGGCAAGTTACAAAGAACTTTAACTCTTCGCTTGAGTGATTGCGCCCTTCAACGGGATAGACCTTGGCTCCCATCCAGGGGCGTCCTACGCGTGATCTTCGATAACCATTGGAGATCACATGGCGACGATCCGGAAGCTCACACGAGCGCTAGCGAGCCGATGCTGTGAATGTCCGTTATTTGTGTCGAAGGGCGCCAGGGCGTATCCCTGAGTCGCCGCAGCGGCTCAGGGTGGGCAAGCTAGGATCGGCGCGTTCACCTGCGGTTCGGAGCTGCTGTCGCGCTGACCTCTTCAGCGCTTCACACATGCGGGGAGTGGATATCGTGCCCCCACTTCCTACGCCAGAGAATTTCATTGACGAAGCAGAGTCACCACCCGGAAGCTTCGCTCTCTCCCGCGAGCCTGCAAAATGAAGGCACCGGAGCGTGAACTTTTGGCCGGTATATATCCTCTAATTTTTATTCATTACTACTCATATTTATATTGAATAAGAGACGTCCAAAAGTTCACAGCTCCGGCTGTTCGCAAAGTCCGGCTCCCACGCTCACGACGTGAAGCAGTTGCTCCGGCCGGTTGCTATAAGTCTTCACGAAGACATGCAGCAGAGGAGCTTCCGGCGTGGAGAACCTGAATGATGATGACACCTACATGGTCGAGCGTGCGCCGATCAAGCTCACCCCCTACGACCGCCGTCTGAAGGAGTTTCGTGACCTGAGCGAGAAGCGTAACGAGCTTGCGTCTCATCCGGACAGTCAGCGTAGGATCGCGCAGTTGGACCTGTTGATAGAGCAGGCGCGGAAGCGGCTTGAGATCGAAAAACAGCGGAGCACCGATGATGCCTGGCGTCGGCGTCGTGACATTGATGATTGGCGTTCGCGCGACGGTATGCAAGCGAACTGTTGCACGATGCCATCGTATCGGCGATGTTCAGGTCCAAATAACATGGGTGGGACATGAGCAAATCCTGGATGGTGCGAGCCGAGCGTGACGGGCGGTTGTTCGACGCGTTCAAGGAAAAGTCTGCAGTGGCGATCGGCTGGAACGAGGTCGGTGATCTTTCGGCGGTGAAGACGCGCAAAGCCGTTGCAGATCTGGTGACATCCGCGTGGCCGGAAACCAAGCCGCAATCCGTGGCCATGGCTGCTGGGCAGCTCCATCGCTTCGTCAACGAGATCGAAGTCGGCGACATGATCGTCACCTATAATCCTTCTCGGCGCGTCTATCTCATCGGTGAGGTTGCCGGCCCCTATCGCTACGACACCTCAGTCGATCCAGAGGACGCGCAATATCGCCCCGTTCAGTGGCAGGGCGAAGTCGGGCGGGACCTCTTGTCTGTCGAGAGCCGCAACAGCCTCGGTTCGATCTCGACGCTCTTCCGTATCCCAGCTGAGGTTGCCGCCGAGTTGAAAAAGACCCTGGCGTCCGGCCACCCCGTTAAAGTGGAAATTGCTGCAGCGACCACAGAAGCGAACGAGGATGATCTCTTCAAATCGATGGAAAGTAGGGCTCGCGAATTCATCAAGGATAAGGTGAACGCGCTTGCCTGGGACGACATGCAGGAGCTTGTTGCCGGTCTCCTGCGTTCGCTCGGCTACAAAACGCGCGTCTCGGAGGCGGGACCGGATCGCGGAAAGGATATTGTCGCATCGCCGGATGGTTTCGGATTTGAGTCCCCTCGCATCGTCGTCGAGGTGAAACATCGCAAGGGAGCCATGGGCGCGCCAGACGTCAGAAGCTTCCTCGGGGGACGGCATCCGCAGGACAAGGGTCTCTATGTCAGCACAGGAGGCTTCACCCGCGAGGCCCGTTACGAAGCTGAACGTGCGAATATCCCGCTGGCGCTGATGGATCTCGACGATTTGGTGAAGAGCCTACTAGAGCAATATGAAAAGCTTGACCTTGAGACGCAGCAGCTTGTGCCGCTGAAGCGGATCTTTGTGCCGGCATGGTCGTGATGGACAACCGAATCAGGTGGCGTCGGCCCCAACGATTCCGCATGCAAGCATCTGAAGTTTAATGAGAACTTTCGATATTGGCACGCACCGGAAAAATGGTAAGAGCCTTATCAGAACTAACAACGCAGCAGGCGATGAAATGGCAGTGAAGAAGTCCGACCTCTACTCCTCTCTTTGGGCGTCGTGCGACGAGCTCAGAGGCGGAATGGATGCTAGCCAATACAAAGACTACGTCCTGTTCATGCTTTTCATTAAATACGTCTCGGACAAATACGGGAACAGCGATGACTTCGCCCCGCCGATCGTCATTCCTGAAGGCGCCAGCTTCGCCGACATGATGGAGCTTAAGGGGAACCCTTCAATCGGCGACCTGATCAACACCCAAGTCATCCAGCCCCTCGTCGATGCAAACCCGCGGACCTTGGCCCGCACCGACTTCCCGGACTTCAACGACCCTAATAAGCTTGGCGAGGGTGACGAGAAGGTCAAGCGACTCGAGAATCTGATAGCCATCTTCCAGAACCCAGGGCTCGACTTCTCAAATAACCGCGCCGAACACGATGACATTCTCGGCGATGCCTACGAATACCTTATGCGCCATTTCGCTACCGAGAGCGGCAAGAGCAAAGGACAATTCTACACGCCGTCTGAGGTCAGCCGCGTCATCGCCAAGGTTATTGGCGTTTCACCGAAGAACTCGGTCGCATCGACGACCGCATACGATCCGACCTGCGGTTCGGGCTCCCTTCTTCTGAAAGTCGCCGCCGAAGCGGGCAAGCAGATTACGTTGGAAGGTCAGGAGAAAGACGTGACCACCGCCGGTCTCGCACGCATGAACATGATCCTGCACGACTTCCCCACCGCCAAGATAGAGGGCGGGCGCAGCACGCTCACGCAGCCGCGTTTCCTGGATGGCGACCAGATACGCACCTACGATTATGTCGTTGCCAACCCTCCTTTTTCGGACAAGGCATGGAGCACCGGGTTCGAGTTCGACAAAAAGGCCGGCACGGTCAAGGACAGGCACCAGCGCTTCGCCTTCGGAACTCCGCCGGCAAAACAGGGCGACTACGCTTACCTGCTGCACATCATCCGGTCTATGAAGAGCACAGGTAAAGCCGCTTGCATTCTTCCTCATGGCGTCCTGTTCCGAGGCAACGCCGAGGCGGTGATCCGCGAAAATCTGGTGCGTTCCGGCTACCTCAAGGGCGTGATCGGGCTGCCTGCGAACCTCTTCTTTGGCACCGGCATCCCGGCCTGCATCCTGGTCCTCGACAAGGAGAATGCCGTCGGCCGCAAGGGCATCTTCATGATTGACGCCTCAAAGGGCTATATAAAAGACGGCCCCAAGAACCGCTTGCGTGAGCAGGACATCCACAGGATCGTCGATACCTTTATTAGGGGTGTTGATGTTCCGCGCTACGCTCGGTGGGTCTCGATCGATGAGATCGCCGAGTCCAAGAATGCTTTCAACCTTAACCTGCCCCGCTACATCGACGCGACCGACCGCGCGGATCTGCAAGACATAGAGGGCCACATGAAGGGCGGCATCCCCGAGCGCGACATCGACGATCTGGCAGCCTACTGGCAGATCATGCCGGCCGTCAGGGTGACACTCTTCGCGCCCGCCGACCGCCCGCGCTATTACCAGTTGCGTTTGGCTCCGGCCGAAGTGAAGGCTGCCATCCTCGACCACCCGGAATTCCGCGCTTTAACCGCTGCCTCCGCGACAATATTTTCCGACTGGCGCGTGCGCACCCGGCCTAAACTCGTGGCCTTTGGTGAAGGTAGCCACCCCAAGGACCTGATCGCCGACATCGCAGAAGATCTGTTGGATGCCTTCCGTGCCGCCCCACTGATCGACGCGTATGACATCTACCAGCACATGATGAGTTGGTGGAACGGGGTGATGCAGGACGACTGTTATCTGATCTCGGGCACTGGATGGGTTCAGGGTGCGCAAACTCGTGAGATCAAGAAGGTCAAGAACAAGGACGGCAAGCTCGTTTGGCCCGAGAAGGGAGATTATAAGATCGGGCAGCGGCGCTTCGCCTCCGACCTTCTTTCCGCTCCGCTGTTGGTCGCTCGGTATTTCACCAAGGAACAAGCGCAGATCGACAAGCTGGATACTCGGATCGCCGAGCTCGAGGCAGAGCTCCAGGAGCGTTTTGAAGAAGGCACGGGCGACGACGGTCTACTTTCGGATGCGGTCATAGGCGAGGATGGGAAGCTGACCATCAACGAGAAGAGCGCGCGCGCTAGCATCAAGAAACTGAGCTCGGACAAAAACTATGCCGACGAGGTCGTGGCGCTGGAAAGCTATCTGGAGCTTCTGAAGGAACTGAAAAAGGTCAAGACAGCCAGAAGCGACGCCCAGAGGGAGTTGGATGAGCTGATCCACCTGAAATACCCAACCCTGACCGAGGACGAGGTGAAGGTGCTCGTCATCGACGACAAATGGATGGCCCGGCTGGAGGATGACGTGCAGGGCGAGATTGACCGCGTGTCACAGCGCCTGACGGGGCGCGTGCAGCAACTGGCAGAACGCTATGCCACCCCGCTGCCGAAGCTTCAGGTTGAGGTGGCAGCGCTGGCGGCCAAGGTGGTCGGGCATCTGAAAGCCATGGGGCTGTCTGCATGAAGCCCGGCTATAAGCAGACCGAGGTCGGGTTGATCCCGGAAGATTGGGAAATTCTTTCCTTAGGAGAGATCGGACGAGTAGTTCGAGGGGGGTCACCTAGGCCGGCGGGAGATAAGCGTTTCTTCAACGGGTCATTCATCCCATGGCTTACCGTTGGCTGCCTGACTAATATCCCGTCTGAGCAGCTAGATGTTGTCGAGACTCCCACAATGCTTACCGCGGAAGGTTCGCGTCGCAGCCGACTATTATCAGTGGGCACAATGGTCATTGTGAATAGCGGTGCGAGAACGCTCGGGGTAACAAAAGTTCTGGGTATCAACTGTTGCGCAAACGACGGTATTGCGGCGCTCGTCGAGCAAACAGCAGGTCATAAAGCCTTTATATGCTACTTTCTAAATTCCCAGATAGATCGCCTGAGAACGGTTGTTGCTTCGGGGAACGATCAACTCAACCTCAACACGTCACGAATCTCACAATTGAAAATTCCGTTTCCACCGGAACTCGAACAGCGATCAATTGCGGGTGCACTTGCAGATGTGGATGCGGCGGCTAACGGATTGGAACGGTTGATCGCCAAAAAGCGCGATCTCAAACAGGCGACGATGCAGCAACTCCTCACTGGCCAGACCCGCCTGCCGGGTTTCGTGGGTGCTTGGGAGATGAAGCGGCTAGGGGATCACGTCACATTCCTGCGGAACGGCGCTCTATCCCGAGCGCAGCTGACCACTGACGACCCGGTGCGTTATCTCCATTACGGCGACATCCATGGCAGCAGTGACGTGTTCTTGTCGCCATTGACAGCGAGCATGCCGACGGTTCCGAGCTCGCTGGTCTCGCGCCTCGACCGGTTGCAAGATGGCGACCTCGTTTTCGCGGACGCTTCTGAAGATCTCGACGGTGTTGGAAAGTCGACCGAAATACAGATGGCGGACAGCCTAGAGATGGTCTCTGGGCTCCACACCATCGCCGCACGCTTCGACAAAGATGTTCTGACTAATGGCTTCAAAGCCTACCTTCAGTTTATCCCTGCGTTCAGCGCTCACCTGAAAAAGCACGCCTCCGGGACCAAGGTGTTGGCGACTAACCGATCTCATATCGCGAGCGCAGAGTTGGGACTGCCGGCACCGACTGAGCAGAAGGCTATCGCTCTGGTCTTCCGTGACATGGACGCCGAACTTTCATCGCTTAAGGCTCAACTCGACAAGACACGCTTAATTAAGCAAGCGATGATGCAGGAATTGCTGACCGGCCGCACGAGGCTTCCTTTTCAGTGAGGTATTGATGACCGACCGCCCCCGTTCCGAACGTGCCACCCAGAACCGTCTCGTCGCGCACCTGACGGCGCCGGTCCTGACGGGCGGTCTGGGGTTCCGCCACCTCGGCGACTGGTCGAAGCGGGCTGGCAACCAGGGGATCGAGGAGGATGCTCTCCGCGCCAACCTCACAACGCGCGGCTATTCCGACGCCCAGATCTCGTCTGCGGTGCTAAAGCTGCGCACGGCGGCGCAGGTGATGGGCACGACGCTTTATCAGGCGTCCTTGCGCACCTATCAACTGCTCCGCTACGGCATCGACGTGCAGACTGAGGCGGGGCAGCCGCATACCACTGTGCATTTGGTGGACTGGGCGAACCCTGCCGACAATGACTTCGCTCTGGCCGAGGAAGTCACACTGAAAGGCGGCCATGAACGCCGCCCCGACATCGTGCTTTACCTCAACGGTCTCGCCATCGCGATGATCGAGCTGAAGCGTAGCTCGGTTGAGATCGGCGACGGCATCCGCCAGCTGATCACCAATCAGGAAAGCATCTTCAACGAGGCGTTTTTTCCAACCGTGCAGCTGTTGTTGGCCGGCAGCGACGCGCAGGCGCTGCGCTATGGCACCGTGGGCACGCCCGAGCAGTTCTATGTCGAATGGAAGGACGAAGACCCGCCTTCGCGTGCGCCGGTCGAGGGAGCACTGCTGGACCGGCCAGTATCGCAGATGCTGCGCCATGACCGGCTGCTGGACCTGATTCGCAACTTTGTGATCTTTGACGACGGTCGCAAAAAGGTGCCGCGCCAGCACCAATTCAAGGCGGTTAAACTCGCCCAGGACCGCATGGCCAAGCGCGAGGGCGGTGTGATCTGGCACACTCAGGGCTCGGGTAAAAGCATCCTGATGGTGCTAGTTGCCAAGTGGTTGATGGAGTTCGACCCCGAGGCGCGAGTTCTGATCGTCACCGACCGCGACGAACTGGACAAGCAGATCAGCGGCGTCATGCGGAATGCCGGGGTGATTGGCAAGGACGCGCCTTCGCCCCGCATCACATCGCGCGCCGAGTTCGTCGAAAAACTAGGATCCGCCGCGCCTCGGCTACTTTGCGCGTTGCTTCACAAATTCGACAGCACCGACCTCAGGGGTCCGGCGCCCAAGATTACGGGTCGGTTCTACGTCTTCGTGGACGAGTGCCACCGCACCCAGGGCGGCGGCATGAACGCCCAGATGAAGCGCTGGCTCAAGAATGCCATCTTCATCGGCTTCACCGGCACTCCTTTGCTGCGTCGCGACCGACAGATGACCCGCGATGTCTTCGGCACCTATATCCACACTTACAAGTTCCAAGAGGCCGTCGAGGACGGCGTCGTTCTCGACCTGAAATATGAGGCGCGGAACGTCCCACAGCGTCTGACCAACCGAGCCAAGATCGACGCATGGTTTGAGCAGAAGACGAAGAGATTGAACAACTTCCAGAAGGCTGTCCTACGAAAACGCTGGGCCAATATGGAAGATCTGATGAGCGCGGCCGGTCGGAAGAACCAGATCGTGGCTGAGATCATCGGGGACTTTGGTCTGAAGCCGCGGCTTAACAACGATCGGGGAACTGCGATTCTAGTCGCGGCGTCGATTTATGACGCCTGCCACTACTTCCGGCTGTTCCAGAACACAGGCTTCGCCAAACACGTCGGGATCGTCACCTCCTACGAGCCCAACCATAACGCCATCTCGCGCGAGCCAGCCAACAGTGACGTGCGCTACAAGTTCGACACCTACACCCAATTTGTCCTGAAGGGCGGGCTGACGACGAAGCAGTATGAGGACGAAACCAAGCGCCGGTTCATCGAGGAACCCGCGAACATGAAGCTGCTGATTGTGGTCAGCAAGCTATTGACCGGCTTTGATGCTCCGAGCTGCACCTATATCTATTTGGACAATGAGCTACGCGATCACAATCTGTTCCAGGCGATTTGTCGAACTAACCGGCTCGACGGCTACGACAAGGATTATGGCTACATCGTTGACTTCAAGGAACTGTTCGGCGACGTTCAGCAGGCGATCGCCGTCTACAGCTCGGACGAGCTAGATATAGACCAGGGCAGCGGTGGCGAGAATAACGTCCAAATTAAGAATTGGCTGGAAGAAGGTAGGAAGCATCTCGATGACACCCGCGAGGCGCTGCACTTCCTGTGTGAACCCGTGGAGCTGCCACGGTCGGTGGAACAGTTCCTGCACTACTTTTGCGGTGATGCTTCAGACCCCAACGCACTTACGGACACTGAAGCCCTACGCGTAACCTTCTACAAGGCCGTAGCAGCCTTCGTGCGCGCGTATTCGGCCATCGCGCAGCAGCTGGAAACGGCTGGCTACAGTGCAGCAGAAGCAGCTACCATCCGCCTCGAGGTAGAGACGTTTGACGACCTTCGCGCTGCGATCAAGAAGCACTCAGGCGAAGAGCTGGACATCAAGCCGTTTGAGGCTGATATGCGTCACCTGCTGAACACTTATATCCAGGCGGACCCGGCCGAAGCGCTTGGCGATCTCGCCGAGATGTCGCTGACCGAGTTGATCATCGAGACTGGTATCCACGATGCCATCGCGAGGAAACTCAACGCCAAGGGCAAGCTCTCCAAGAATGCGATCGCCGAAGGCATTATCAACAATCTTCGCAAGACCATCATCCGCGACCAGCTAACCGATCCTCGCTTCTACAGTCAGATGTCAGCACTTCTGAATGATCTCATCAGTCAGAGCCGTGAAGATACTGCCGCCTACGAGGAATTCCTGCGTCGTGTCGAAAGCCTCGCCCGTCAGTTGGCAGAAAAGAAACCGGATGCCGACATTCCACCTGAGCTGAAAGGCAAGCGAGAGGCGACAGTAATCTTCAATAACCTCACGTCCCTACCCGGATCGCTTTTCTCATGCCCGCAGGCGGATGATGACAGGGCGGCACTGGCGCTTGTGATCGACCGGACGATCCGTGAGAGGGCGCCCGCCGGCTGGAAAGGCGACGACACCAGAGAGAGGCAAGTTCTCAACGCAATATTTCCGCTGCTGAACCGTGATCGAGAGGCTACCACCGCCCTTTTTGAGATCATCCAACACCAGTCGGGGTATTGATGACCGAGACGATCGAACTGGGTGACATCTGTATTGCGGTGACGCGGAAGCCAGTGAAGAATGTTCATCTGTCCGTCCACCCACCGGACGGGCACGTCACACTCGTCGCACCATCCTCGACACGGCTTGAGGTGGCGCGAGCCTACGCCATTTCGAAGCTCGCTTGGATAAAAACTCAGCAGGCGGCCTTGACGGCTCAGCAGCGTGAGCCGGCCCGTAAGTTTATCGGCAGGGAAAGCCACTACGTCTGGGGACGCAGATACCTCATGACGGTCATCGAACTGGATCAGAAGCCGTCGGTGGTTCTGGATCACCGCACTATCCGGCTATCAATCCGCCCGGGAGGCCCTCCAGAGAAGCGTGCGGAAGTCATGCACGAGTGGCATAAGTCGCTCCTCCATAGGGTGGTGCCTTCGATCATCCGAAAATGGGAGCAGACGCTTGGAGTTTCTGTTTCGCGCTACTTCCTTCAGCGCATGAAGACCAAGTGGGGCGGGTGCACCCCCGAGGCCGGGACGATACGGTTGAATACCGAGCTGGTTAGGAAGCCGAAGGATCTGCTCGAATACGTCATCGTGCATGAGATGATGCACTTAATCGAGCCGAAGCATAGTCCAAGGTTTTTTGAGCTGATGACGGAGCATTATCCGGCTTGGCCGGAAGCGCGCAGGGAACTGAACGAGCTCCCGCTGGCTGATGAGTTGTGGAAATTGGCCGATTCGCCATGAATGATATCGTGTCCGTCGTTGGCTTTGACTCTGCCTGGAAAGACAAGCCAAGAGCGCCTGGCGCGCTCTCCATCATTCGACACAGCCACGGCATCTCCCGCCTACACCTTGAACCGACGCTTACTTCTTTCGCGGAGGCTCTCGCGATCATCAAGGCAGAGCGCGCTCAGGTCGCTAAATGTGTCGTCGCCTTGGACCAGCCGACAATCGTTCCGAACATCGGCGGATCCCGTCCGGTCGACAAGGTAGCTGGCTCGTTAATCTCCTGGATTGGCGGTGGCGTGCAACCCGCGAACCGTTCGAAGGTGGGGATGTTTGATGACGACGCACCGATTTGGAGGTTCAAGGATAAGTTGATGGCGACCGAGGATCCTCAGCAAGCTCGTGTGGCCGACAAAGGCCTCTTTCTGTTAGAGGTCTTTCCAGCACTCGCGCTCGCCTCCGTCGAACCTGAGTTCTGTCGGAGGTTCGGTGCTACGAAATACAATCCCGCAGTTCGCAAGCGCTTCCAGCTCGCCGCCTGGCAGTCGGTCGTTCGAGTCCTGATCCGACAAGGGTTGACCAACACATTGCAGAACTTTGACAGCTGGTGTGAAACGATGTTTCACGAGGCATCGCCGCGAAAATCGGACCAGGACAAGATCGATGCGATGATCTGTGCGCTCGTCGGCCTTCACTGGCTGCATGCGCCACGAGCCCAGTCTATGATGATTGGTGATCTCGAAAGCGGATATATGATCGCTCCAGCGCCAGGTGGCATTCACGAACGACTGGTTGCGGCAGCCCAGCTCCGGGGCGTCCATTTCAGTTGAGGCGGCACGCCTCGGCCATACAGCGGCGCTGGAGAGCTCGAAATTGCCAGCCTTGTCTCTCATCGCTATGAGACAGCCCGCGCCAACAAGCGCCGACCAGTGTGACCGGAGAGGTGGCAGAGTGGTCGAATGCACCGCACTCGAAATGCGGCATACCTGCAAGGGTATCGTGGGTTCGAATCCCACCCTCTCCGCCATCGTGAACCTTGGACAGTGAGGTTTTCCAGCAATTTTGTTAGTTTTGTCACTCTTCAATTCCGTTGCCGAAATCGGCGAGGGCCACACTCTCGGCACTAGGAAGCGTTTCTCGAAGCTAGGCTCGGCTTGTTCCATCAGAACGCGTGCGCCTGCTGATATACTCTTCGACGGTTTGCGGCAGGATCGCATCGTTTAGTGTCAATATTGCCCGGAGCAGATACTCACGGATCCCGGATCGGGTCTTCTTGTCGCCTGAGCTCTCGATCGCGCAGTGCACGTCTATAAGAGCACTCGATAGCTGACGGCAAAAAGTTAAATCTGCGTCTCGCTTATATACGAAGTCATCAATAACCCAATTTTCGGAGGGAGCATTTCGAACAGAACACGGACAGATGCAAATCCGCTTTCCCTGATAAAGCTGATTTCCCTCCCAAATGAACTCGTCTGATCGATACGGGATATCGTAGCCGTATTTATTGCTAGTCGGATAATCTGGGTGCCGTTTGTCTGGACACGTGCTATGCCTAGTGACTACTAATAGTCCGAGATCTGCTCCGGCATTTATGTAGCGCTCCAGGATGTCGATCAGAGTCCTCCGCGTGGTGTAATTTGAGATCGTGTCGTCCCACGAAAATAAATACTTCGAGCTCTTTATAAAGCCAATTTGGCCTAAAAGATCTCTTCTCAGACCTACCAGATATTCGAATTGGTTCATCTCACACTCCGAATTAATGAGAGCTCGTTAGTCGGCCCACCCGAAGCGACTTAGACATGGAGCTATTAAGATGGATAGCTGTTCTGCTAGTAAAAAAGTTGAGGATACCAAAACAAGATTCGCTTCGATACTCCCGCAGCGACCATACCGCTGGGAAAGCCAAAAACACCGCGGCCTCATGCGGTTTGTACATCGATCTCACGGTAAACGGGACCCAGACAGGTCTCGCTACAGATCTCAGGATGGGAATGATGAATTACCTCGATCTGGTCCAAGACTTCAACACCGACAACCAGGACGCACGAAAAATGATCGATGCCGCTCGGGCGAAAAACACGAGCAACGCGGCCCCCGCGCCAAAGCTCTAACTGCTTCCCCAAACGAAACAGCACCAAGGCACGCGAGACCACGCGCCGACCCTAACGGGCGATACGAATACCGATCGCCCGTTAGGGTCGGCGGTATTCTACAACAGTTCAGGAACCAACCCGGTGAATTCGACCGCATTCCTTTCCGTGATCCTGCTATCGATATCGGCCTCGACGGCCCTCGCAGACCGTGTTGCAAGTCGGGAAGAATTCCGAGGGCGCTGATCACGTGATTGCGGCAGTGGACGGACCTGTCACCGCGATATCGACGACATGAAATCGAAGAGGACGGTGAAGATCACTTTTTCCATCGATGGAAAGGGGGCGAACTGCAGATGGTCGGTCGATGCGATCTATGATAGCGGCTTCGGCGGTCCTGTCGCGAAAGACCCTTACGGCAACTACTATTTCTATTTGACCCGTCACGAAGACGGTCGCCTTCATACATCCGGCACCATGTTATCGAATTGCGGTCCGCAGCCGATCGATCAGTATTTCACATCCGACGCGCAGGGGCTGGTCGACAACCGCGAGGTCTTCGATCACAACGGCTCGGCGATGACCGTAGCCCCCCGGCGCGGGAACCATCGTCTATCGCGATCCCAAAAAATCGATATCGAACACCGTCAAGGCTGGCGCGGTACTTTTCAAAGCCAACGCGCCATAGGACCCTTACGACGGTAAGTTTGTCATCCGCGGGACCGCCTACGTCTACAAACTCGGCTGCGAGCCCGCTCCCTACGAGGTTTCTGGACATCAGCAGGGTTGGCATACCCTTGTTCTGAAGGGGCGTGCGCCCGTCCGTGAAAAAACTGGATGTAGAGTGGTCGACTACAGGGTGAATGGAAATTCCACACTCAAGTTTGTCAGTTGGGGTGATTGACCCCGGCAAAACCAAGACGTCACGTTCTCATGATCAACAGCGGGAACAGGGTTTCGACGGCAGCGCGGGCCTTCATTTTCTCGATACGATGTTCGATCGTCCTTGGAGAGAGTTCGAGTAGCTCCCCGATCTTGCGCGCCGATAACCCTTCCCGAAGCAACTGGACGATGGACAGGTCAATGTCGTCCATACGGACATCATGGGCAACGACGGAAATGGAGTGGACCTCTCCCAGAGTGACGCACCATGCCCGTTTGGGCGTCGGATCAGGTAAGATGATCACGTCTCCCATTATCCGCGCGTCTTCAATGACCACGTCGATTTTACCCGTGATCGGCCGTCCGTCGGAAATCGCCTTCTGACATCCTTCGATCATGCGCTGCCAAAGCAGCGCGCTCAGGGGTACGTCGCAGAGCCGACCAGTCTTTTGTAGGACCCCGACATCGATCAACCCCGTTGGAATTCCGTACTGCCGGATGAATTCCACATGCCAGTCGATAGGTGCTTTCTCCGTGTGGAGGACGACCAACGCCATGTGGATCCTAAGATAGTTGGCAACCGAACGACAGACTTCGTGCGGTGAGATTGATTCTGACGAGCTCCCCAGCCAGGTGTCTGTCAGCCGCCTCGACAGGTCGGAGAACGAGACGTTCGGTTTCAATGGAGCATCCAGTTGGACAAAAACGAACGATTTCGCGGAGCAGACATCCGAGTTCCAAGTCAGGTCATGAATTCAACAATGAAAGGCAATTACGCGTAGAACGGCAACCTTTGGTCTGTCGTGACAACACCGTTCCTTTCTGTCAAGTCGTGACGCAAGACAGGTGGAATGGAAGGCTTCATCGGAGATATGGCAAGGATCGGTTATGCGCGAGTTTCGACGCTGGATCAGCATCTAGATTTACAGCGAAACGCGCTACGTCTCGCGGGGTGTAACCGTATTTCCGAAGACAACGGCGTATCGGGAGGTCAACAGCAACGTGATGGCCTGTCGTCCATGTTGAAAACCCTCCGGCGTGGCGATGTTTTGATCGTATGGCGACTTGACCGTCTCGGGCGTTCGATCGTGCATCTGATAGCGTTGGTCGAAACCCTGAAACGCCGCGGGATCGGGTTCATATCGCTGACCGAGAGCATAGATACGTCCTCGGCGGGCCGACAGTTGATATTCCACATTCTTGCAGCCCTAGCCTAGTTCGAGAAATCTTTGATCAGGGAACGGACAATCGCGGGCATTGCCGCAACTAGAGCAAGGGGCAAGCATCCCGGACGCAGGCCGTCCCTGACCGAAAGTCAGTGCGAGGAAATCCGTGCATTCCTGAGCATCGGCGCGTCGGCGCGCGATGTAGCTCCAGCTCACAAGGTCCACCCTCGGACGATACTGCGGGGGATCGACCGATTGTCATGAGGTAGGTATCACTACTGCGACTGTCGTCAACAGGCGGTCGGCCTTTACCAACGAGGAGGAAGTCGTGACCCATCCTGCTATAGACCGCGTCTTGCGATTGATCGAGAATTCCACCGACTCCAAGGCTCTCAGACAATTTGCGGAGAACGCCAGAAAGAAGGGAGAGCCGACCGTCGCGCATGCTGCCGAGTTACGGCTTTACGAAATCCTTCCTTCCGAAGAGCCTGGTTCATTTGAACACGATGTTTGGCGAAGCATTCATGCACTGGAGGGCACCCTCACGAACGAACGCGGAAAAACGACGCGGCTTGGACGAACACGTCAGAAGATTGCCCGGGTTGGGGAACTCGGGACGGTGACTGACCTGATCGTGGGGACGAAGAAGCCATCTGAAGGCTTCACGATGCTTCTGGATCGCCAGATGCCCGAGCTTACCTTTGAAGCTGTCGCTCTCCGCCATCCGGACAAATTCGACCAAGACGCACTCGATGTCGCCAGTCAAAGACTACAGGCCGCCAGTTCTACACAAACTCGCTGAACTGACAGAGTGCATAGTGGCCTCGCATCCTGGAATACCAGCGCTAGTAGTCAAACGACAGGTTATTTGCTTATACCAATACGAGCACGTTGAATCCTTCCCGGACTTGAAACCCGTCTTCGGCTAGCAACGCTTTGCCGTGCGCGTCCATGAACCACTCCGCGGTGTCGTGATCGTAGAACTCCGCAATGGCCTCTTCGACTTTTGCTTTTGCTTCGGTTAGAACGTCCAACTTTTCCAGCCTTCGTGTGTTGATCTGCACAAGCTTACGTTTGGCTGGCTTGCCTGCATCGGAAACGAAAACCGAGAGCCTGCTACCGTGATAATATTTAACCCGGACCCGTAACCGCTTCGGACGGGCTTTATCGAAGTTATCGTTGATCGCCTGGATGCGGGCTTCGATCTCGTCCTCCTTGAGATGGGTTTGTGGCATCACGTCGCTGACGGGTATGAGATCACCGGCAAAATGCTCCTGCGCCACTTCGGCTGCATGTTGGGCATAAGCAAGATGCGTCACGGGCAGAGCCGCTAGCCATTTGCGCCTTTGCGCGATAGCCATGGATTTGGCTGCAAGCTCACCAAACTTCGCAACAGAAAAGCTCTCGCGCTTCTGGCCGTCATTGGTAATCAGTGTGGTTTCCCAGACGTCGCCGTCTCGCATCTCGACCCGACGAACGCCCGATATACCGCTCTTGTTGGTCTTGCGAAGCAGAACCGCCTGCTCGTGATTGGTAGCGGGCGGTATGGCTTCTATGATTGCATCGCGATAGGCACGGGCCGCCTTGTACGCAGCTTCATCGCTGCCATAGACGCTGTCCTTGAACAGTCGCACAATTCTGTGGCCGCGTCGTCTCAGGCTCACCCACCAGCTAGCACCGCGCCGCTCATTGGCGTCCTCGCGTTTCAGTCCATAGTTATCTGCGTCGTGCTTCGTCCCCGGGCTGTGTGCCTTCCTCCGGCTCTTCCCTACCCCACTGTCGACATTTACTGGCGCCATGATGTGTCCTTGGTCTCACATACTTCGGTCAGTTTGGTTTGCAGATTGCGGCGGGTTTGAGGACCGGAACCATTTTAGACGGAGATGGTTGTACAAACGGCCAAGCCTCCTTGGTTTTGCCACAATGATTGATTGCATTCTGTCCAGATTTTGACAGCTGATTGATATTTTATCCCATCCGATCACCGGGGTTCCCCATGACCGAGCAGCCATCGTCCGCCGATTTCATCCAGGCCAGCCGTGTTTTGAAGGTCAAGTCGCCGCTCGGCGAAGACCAGTTGTTGCCAGAGCGAATGATCATCAACGAAGGCGTCTCGCAGCTTTTCGAGATACAACTGAATGTCCGCGCCAAAAAGGAATCGGTGAAGCCGGAAGAGTTGATAGGAAGGCTGGTCGATGTCTCGATTGAGGTGAGCCAGGGCGAAGGCGAAAATGGCGGTGTCCGCCGCCCCTTCAATGGTCTGGTCACCGACCTGCACGAGGGGCCACCCATCACCCGTGGCCTGCGCTCCTACGCCATGACCATCCGTCCACAGATGTGGCTGCTATCCCGCCGTTCCGACTGCCGCATCTGGATGGATAAGAACTCGGTGGAGATTGCTGAAACGCTATTTTCCGAACACGGTATACCAGCGCTGGATACGTCGGGCGTGATCAAAACTCCGCCTGCGCAGCACTACAGCACCCAGTTCAACGAGACCGACCTCGACTATCTCTTGCGCCGTTTCGAAGAGGACGGCCTTTTTTACTTTTTCAGCCACGAGGATGGCTCTCACAAGCTGCATGTGGCCGATACCGCCAATGGATGGCTTGGACCATCACCTTCCGCTCAGGGTGAAGGCAGGGTGCGGCTGGCACAGGGATCGTCAGATCGCAACCACATCAATGACTGGGCTCGCCGCTTTTCTTACGTGTCCGGCCAGCGCGCAGGCGCCGACTGGAATTTCGAGACACCGGGCATGGTGCCAAGCAATATGACGCCATCACTGGTGCAGATGCCGGACGCGACCAAGCGTGAGCTTTATGAGTACCCAGCCCGTATAAAGACCGTGGAAGAGGCAGAGCGCGCCCAAAAACTGCGAGCCCAATCCATCGAAGCCGACCACGACCGCGTCTTCGGCGGATCGACCTCCCGCATTCTCGAGGCAGGCCGCCGCTTCACGCCTTATGAAGTTGCACATCCCGAGCACGAATATGAAGAACACGTCATCATAAAAGCAAGCCACACGATCGTGGACCGCTCCTATGAAACCAACAGCAACGAACCGGAATACCGCAACACCTTCGAAGCCATCCCCGCCCGCGTTCCGCTCACTCCGCACCGGACCACCAAGCGCCCGAAGATCGAAGGCACGCAGGTTGCCATAGTGGCAGGTCCTGAGGGCGAAGAAATCCACCCTGATCAATATGGCCGCATCAAGCTGTGGTTCCCGTGGGACCGCAAGGCCAAGAAGGATGGGACGGATACGTGTTGGGTGCGAGTTAGTCAGGCATGGGGTGGCGGCACATGGGGTGCGCAGGTCATTCCCCGCATCGGCATGGAGGTGATGGTTGCCTTTGTGGATGGTGATCCAGACAGGCCATTGGTGACGGGCGTTGTCAACAATCCAAAAAATTCGGTGCCTTACGATCTGCCTGCCAACAAGACCCGCATGGTTCTGCGCTCCAATACACATAAGGGCGACGGCTTCAACGAGATCACCTTCGAGGATGAGGCCGGCAAGGAGAACCAGTTCTTCCATGCCCAGAAAGACCAAACCACACGGGTTCTGAACGACCGTACCAAGCGCATCGACCGCCACGAAGTTGCATCAGTCGGTGGCAACCGTGCCGTCGAGGTGTCCGGCAACCAGAAGCACGAGATCGGTGGATCGGTGAACACCGTCGTTGGTGGCACAGGGCCAATGGCGATAACGGCGATGGCCGGTGTTCAGGCGCTATCCGGTCAGACGGCGGGACTCCTCAGTCAAGCCGCACA
>NZ_LMNZ01000002.1:41477-161647 GCF_001423445.1 Rhizobium sp. Leaf311
AGGTGTTGTGTCAGGGGCAAACCCGAGAGCGGACGCAGGCACGGCGCTGGCCGGTTCCGGCACGGGCGTTGGATCAGATGCGTCAAGCCTGTTTCCGCTCCCCGGCATTATGAATACGATCATCGGTTCATTTCAGTCCACATCCGTAGGTGTCGCGCAAACAGAGCAGATCGGCATGAGCAAGGTCTCAAACGTCGGACAGACTTCGATGGAGCACGTTGGAACGGCGAAGAAGACGACCGTAGGTACGGAATACCGAGAGATCACAGGTACGTACCGTTCGATGGAGTCGGGGAAAGATATAGATATCCACGCGACGAGGATTGTTCAGATTACCTCTTCAAAAAGCGTTTTGGTTTCGGAAGAGAAGATACTCCTCTCCACCCCGGGGGGAATGATCGAACTAAATGAGGAAGGCATCATCATTTCTGGCAAGCGCGTTCGTATAATCACGAATTCGCTTGACATAGAGAACGGGCTGAAAAGCGAAAGCTGCATGAAGACATCGAGAGGTATCGTTTTTGGCGACTAATCTTGAAAGTCTCTTGGCCGCAAGTGGCGGTATGCCATCCTTCGCGTTGTTAGATGGAGCAAGCATTGCGAACCTCTACAGCCGCCTCGAAGCGTCGGATGCTCGCTTCCTAAGCCTTCTGAATGGCCGATCGGCTGAGGCCTATCTCAGAGTGTCACCGTTTATCGCCGAAATTCAAACTAGCTCCCCACGATTGGAAAAGCTGGTCAACGATGCCATCTCCTTGGGTGGACTGATCTGGCTATGTTCCGATCAGCCGATAGAGAAAATGAGATCAAGGCTTTTCAAATTCTATTACTGGCGAAAAGGTAAAAATCATGCATACGCGCGTATTGCCGACGCTATGTACTTCTCCTCTTTCATGAAGATTGCAAACGAGGACCAATTGCGGATGTTGGGTGCAGTAACCCAGCGCGTGGTTATTCCGCGCGATGCCGAGTTTGAAACCATGAACTACAGCCACGAAACAGGCAGATTTCATTCTAACCAACATGCTTACGGAGAGGTGCCCTAATGGCGGCCACTGCATCAAGCAAATTTTGTCCGAATTGCCCTCCGGATGACATATGTGAAGAGCTGCGCAAAGTCGTACGAAGGCTGGTTTTCCAAAAGAAAGCGGAAACTGGCACTCGTGGGCTGGCAGAGCGCTTTATGGATCAGTTAAACGGAACACGTGCAGGCTGGGCGGGTCACGATGAGGCGATCACCAATCTGAAACGTCAAATTGCAAAGGTCATGAAGGACTTCTCAGACAATAACTGCGGAGACAAAGCACCGATCGGAAACGATGCAAAGCAGTGGATCAATCGGCCTAATCCGACAATAGACGAACTCAAAATGGAGGCTGTACCTGAGGAACCATCAATGTTTAGTATGGATTATATATCGAAGGTGACTGGCCTAACAGGGGCGGCACTTGTAGCATATGTGATCATTTCTGAAGGATCGCGTTTGTTTCCTCCCCGCAACCTTGTCCCAATTCCTTGAGGTTAGCCATGAATACGAGACCACCAGAAAGTTTGATTTGGCGAAACCTGATAGTGTTGCCAAGCATGGACGTCATTAGTTCTGACATGATGAACGACCTGTGCTTCCAAACCGAGAATTATTCCGCGCTGAAAGCTGAACTCCGAAACACCATTAAGGAAAGCGATCTCGATTCCAATACTTCGTACGCTCTCTGGGACAACGCTTTGCAAAAGATAGAGGCCACGCTAGGGCGCAGGGTTCGCAGTGATTTCGAACAGTGGGGCTCCGGTTTTCCCTGTGACTCCGATGCTGTTCTGCGTGAACTTGACGCGTGGGAACGAACTTGGCCTGATCTTGTGAATACGCTCCGCTCGTCTCCGTCTGTCGCTCCGTGGGGCGACCGCCTCGCTTCTGACTACCGTTCGGCAGTGCGAAACCAGACCTTTGACCAAAAACTCGAGGGACGCCTCGCTGACCCACTGAGTGAATGGGATAAGGCCTGTTTTAGCCGGTACGCGAACGAGGACTTGATGTCCGAATCTGAGTTTTTCACCCCCCTAATCATGGGTGCCGACAGGCTTCGCCTTTGCCAATTCTGGAAACATGCGTCCACAAGCCTCTCTGCTGCTCAGAAGCAGCTTGTTTGGCAGTTGGGATCGGATGTTTGGAGCCGGATGCACGGCTCTATGAACGAAGCGGACCTGAAGATGATGCGGGCCGAGTATGGAGATGAGGAGAGTTTCCAGAAAGCCCTCTCTGCACTAAACTCTTTTAACCCGAAACCGATCCAGCTTCCAAGCCCGGACATAATGCTGTCGTATGTGTAAGAGGTGCGCCTATGCTCTCTGACGAGCAACTCGTCGCTTTGGAGACAATTTACTTCGAAGAGCGATTTCTGCCGAAGATGATCAGCCATCTGCGTGACGAGGGTGTCACTGAATCTGATCAGCGCCTGATGGCTCACTTAAAAAAACTTCACGAGGGCCTGGCTCGAATTCGTATTCACAGTCCTCGAAACACGTTTCGTTTCTATCGTTTCACTCTAAGGCAGTCAGAAATGAGCGACAACGATAACCAGTATTTTTATCGTGTTGTCCTCAACACCTCCATCGAGGAAACGGAACGCCTTAACCTGATCGAAAAGAATATTCTGGCTGAGAGCAACGTAGAACGCTGGACGGACTTGCAGTGAAAACCACGTCTTCCAAGGACGTGAACGTTGGAGCAAACCATGGCAAACCCTACCGCGACAATCGGGAAGATGCATACCTGCCCGCAAATTGATCCCGGCCCCACGCCACATGGTGGCGGCCCTATCATTACTGGCCAGACATTCGTACGGATCAATGGTGTCCCAGTTTCGGTAATTGGCGATTCCACCGTCTGTACGGGCTGCGGCTGTATCGACAAAATAGTCGGAGGCTCTGGTATCGCGCGTATAAACGGGCAACCTATCGCACGTTTGGGCGACGCAACTGATCACGGCGGTGTGATTATCGAGGGCGTTGGATCGGTTAGAATCGACTGAATGAATGAGCCTGTTTTCCGAGAATTATACCGGGCGGGAGTAGTGTTCTGATAATAGCAGAACGGTGACCGTTGGAGGGCGCTCAAGGGATATCGCGCCGAAGTACGCCCCCCGATGGACGATCGTTTCTAAGTAACCGTGACTTGCTCTACCCGTGGATGGTTGCTGGCGAGGATCGGAAAGGCATTCCACCCGGCACTAGCGAACAAGACGAAGCGATTCGGTTTGTTGAATGAACGCTGCAGGTTTGCATATTTCACATATCGGCCCCGGAGATTTTTCCAAACACGGGTTTGCTTCCGTCAGGTAACGAGTGCGGCTATCGAAATCATTCAAATAATTCCGAAGCGGCAGTTGATGCCCGATTGTTTGCTCCCTAATCGTTCTCTTATGCAAAACGTGACCCGCCTCATACGAATACGTTGATATCCGCCCCCCGCGACACCGCGGCGACGATCAACCGTTTTCCATGAGGTTTTCAAATGGGTATCGCACAGCGCGCGAAGTCGCTTCGCTCGAGCCGTAGCACTGCATCTATCAGGTCGTTTCCGCCCGCGGCTTCCATCAAATGTGACGGGCCTGCGCTCTACCGATCACAGGTATCTCGCGATGTCGCGTGCATCCTCGATCTCAATCCCTCCGTCACGTCATGGCGTTGCATGCCACTGTCGCTAGAGCTCTTCGGAAATGCGCACGTTCCTGACTTTGCTGTCCTCGACAGCGACGGATCGGAGGTTCTAATGGATGCGCCGGATAGGCTGCTGCCGTGCGATGCGGCTTTAATCGAGAAATCGGCCGACGGCATCGGCCTGCGATATCGATTGGTTTCCCCGGAGGAAATCTATGACGGACCGCGGCTTCAAAACGCGCGAGACCTCTTGCGCTACGGCAGCGTCCAACTGGCGCTGGGCGATAGACTGAAGGTCCTCGCCGTCTTGAATGACGAAGGCAGCCTGACGGTTTCAGAATGCCTGACGATTTTCATTGAAACCAGACCTCCCATCGCGGGTCTGGCTCAGATGATCCTGCGCGGTTTTGTCGACGTCGATCTCGATACCGACCTCCTCGGACCGGAAACCGCCGTGCGCCGAATACGAGGTTGACCCGTCTTCAGTGGCAGCCCTCATTCGCAAGCACCAGGTCATCTCCATGAAACCCTACAACGCACACGAACGTCACCTTGATCTTAATCGTGAACCCAATCTCCCGACACGTCTTGCGATGGACGCGATGTCACGTCCCCTGCGAGGAATTCTGAAGCGGCGGACCCCATTCATCGCCGCCCTTATCATCCCCCTCTCCGCCAACATTCACCTCTACAAATCCGCCGCCTCCGCTTTGTTCGAACATGCGGACCGATGACCACAAGTCTGGGATCAGTGCGTCCCTCTCCGGGGAGCCAAGCGTTCGGGTGCGGAAGGTCTCCATAAACACGGAAAGGTTTTGACGGAGGCGTTCCGCAGAGGCATCTATGAACGCGCGGTGGAGGCGCATTGCGTCCTCAAAATCCTGATCCCGTAGACGACTGGTTTCGTCGTTGAACCAGAGATTGAGGATTTGAATATCCTCGTGAGGCTGCGCGAAAAACCGGCATCAGGAATTTGCGCGCGTGATGAAGATCGTGCCTGTTTCGTTTCCTTCTCTAGGAAGTTTCGTTCATCTCCGAGCGACGAAAGGCTGGCTTTCACCTGATCAATCGATCGTCTGACGTTCTGCAATTCTGTGGCCACTGCGCCTGCTTGAGACTTCAACGACGACAGAGACTGACGTGTACGCTCTCGCGTCGAGGTTATGTCCTCATTTCTCTCAACCCACTCCTTATGCGCAGCGGCCCTGAAAAGCCGAATCCCGCGCGGCTCTGTTCGTGTCGCCGAGCCTGGTCCGTGATGTCGGCGAAGGCTTGCTCGTGTTTACGCACGGACAAGGTGATCGACGTAGGGCGATCCTGGACACCGACGGCCTCGCTTTCAAGGTTCTCAAGCTGTTCGGCAGCCCGTTTCAATCCATCGGAAATCCTGACCAAGCGCCTGACCTGTTCGTGAAGGGACTGCCAACCTTCCCCAAAACCCTGACCAAAGAATTCCTACTGATCGATCTGGTCAACAATCTCGGCCAGCTGGCCGAGGACCGCGATCAGGTGCTGGCCAGCGTGACGGAACGTGCCCTGCAAGGCGATCGCACCGCCATCACCCGTGCTGCCAAGGAATACGGCATGGTGCGCACTCAGAAATTCTTCAACACCCTCGCCGGATATCCACATGCCAGCTGATTTCCACCATAGGCAAAAGGATTTTGCTTCCCTGCTGCGCATCGTCGCTGACCAGATGAAGGTGCAGCCGGTGCTGGTCGAAAAAGACTACTGGATCATGCATTGCCTGTACAGCCTGGAGCAGTTGGAGATGGCGTTCGAGTTGAAGGGCGGTACCTCGCTCTCGAAAGGATACCGCTTCATCAACCGCTTCTCGGAGGATATCGATATCCGTAT
This sequence comes from Rhizobium sp. Leaf311, assembly GCF_001423445.1. NCBI lineage: Bacteria > Pseudomonadati > Pseudomonadota > Alphaproteobacteria > Hyphomicrobiales > Rhizobiaceae > Rhizobium > Rhizobium sp. Leaf311. Next base: position 46,992 of record NZ_LMNZ01000002.1, read on the forward strand.
CGAGGCGCCGAAGGCGATGGAGGTAAAAAACGGCCCCAATCACGACAAGGCGGCGCATCGTGAAAGCCGGAAGGCCTTCTATGACTGGCTGACCGAGACAATCACGATCGACGGAATCCAAAAGATCGAGCGCGATACCGAATTCGACAACGAGACGTATCGCAGCGGCGGCATCCGCCTATACTATCACGAGACGACCGGCCCGAAATCGGATCTCAAGGACGGCGTGTTGGTCGAAGCCGGCTTCGACACGGTGGCTCCCAATACCAACAAGGATATCAGCTCCTAGGCCTATGACTACGCGGCATCGCGCGTCGAGCTGATCGATAATCGCGCACTGGCCGTTCCCTGCTACGAGCCTGGCTACACGCTGGTCGAGAAGCTCCAGACCATTTCCACCAAATATCGCAAGCAGCAAGAAACCGGCCAGTTTCCCGCTAATTTCCTGCGGCACTATTACGACGTCTTCTGCCTACTGAACCAGCGGGAAGTGCAAGACTTCATCGGTACGGAAGCCTATCTCGAGCACAAGGACCGACGTTTCCCGAAGGCTGACGATCAAAACATAAGCAGCAACCCCGCTTTCAGCTTTTCGGACCCCGAGACGTTCGGGCTTTATGAGCGCGCATATGAGCGGACCTCGGCTCTCTATTATCATGGCCGGCCCAGCCTGAAAGAAATCTTTGCCCGCATCACCATCTACGCGGAGCGTCCCTAACGAGCTCATGCCCCGGGTCCGCCGGTGAACGCAGTTTACAAACCAGGATCGACAACTTCGCAAATCGACTATCTTACCTCGCCTTGAGCGGCTTCGAACCGTCGACCCTCGCAATTCGTTTAACTAAGTCCCTGAAAAGACGTCGCTGTGGCGAATAGGAGCATATCAAACTTAGGTTAGGGGACGCCATCCGGTCTTAGAGACGATCATGGATGCCAACAATTCGCATAAACTTGGATGGAATGGTGGCAAGAATGACCGCACTTCATTCATGCAACGTCAACGGGTCTCGGAGGCTATCGGTGCGGGTTTCTTTTCTGACGTCTCATACGTTGGTGACCCGCTAACGACATATGAATTTATGGGTATCGAAAATGGTGGTGTCTAAGCCGAGAACGTGGTGATACTTATGCTCGACGGACTTTTAGCTTGGCAGCACAAACTAAGCCCTTGCCTATTCTTCTGGGTATTCGTCCCGATGGATAGTCTCAGGATCCCGGCCTCTAGTGATGGGATTGACCTTTCGAAGCTCTGCCAATCCCTCGACCGCTATGTTCTCGAGAACCTTCAAAAGCTCGCGATACCCAGTGATCTCCTTCACAGCGTCTGGGACGACGTAACCCGCGTCCTCCATCTTTCCGACAGGGATTGGCAGCGGTGGCGGTTCATAGCTGCCTGCCATTAGGGCATATGGCGAGAAATACATAAGGAGCACGCCTGCATATACATATCGGCTCCAAACCTCGTCGTATGCTTGTCTCTCTTCGTCTGTTTCGAGGAGATGATATCCTGGCTTTCCGAGCGGCTCAAAGTAGGTGTTGAAGTTGCTTCGGCGCTCCAGTTGTCGCCGGCTCACTGGTTCCCGACGGAGACTACGTCAAGGGTGCGATCACGATCGCCGAGTGGCTCAGAACATAGGAGGGAAACAATCATGAAGACCATCCTCCATGCCGCTTCAGCCCTTGCGGTCTCTCTGGCCACAGCTTCCGCTCATGACGTTGCCAAGCCTGGACTTGCATATGACACGAAGGACGCGAAGGTGACGCTGGTTTACGAGCATCCCCTCCCGGACGTTCCCGGAAAGAGCGTGAAGGGCGTCCTCGTCGAGTACGGCCCCGGCGGCTACAGTTCCGCTCATACGCATGCAAAATCCGCCTTGATCTATGCGACGGTTCTCGAAGGCGCCATCCAAAGTGCCGTGAACGGTGGCGAGACGAAGACCTTCATCGCCGGGCAGAACTTCACCGAGCTGCCGGGCGACCGCCACGACGTCAGCGCCAACGCCAGCAAGACCGAGCCGGCGAAGCTGCTTGCCGTCTTCGTCGTCGATACCGATGACACCGCCCTGACGACACCGCGAAAGCCGTAGCGCTACCTACCAGACCTACCCCCTCACCTAGCACAAGCAACGACGGTTTCTCCGGCGAACGGAGAACCGTGTCCACGAGAAAGGAAAACAATATGTCCCGCATGAACTGGTCCGAAGTCGCCCCCGAGGGGGCCAAGGCGCTCTTCGGCGTCCATCACTACGTCACCAAGAAAACGAACCTGCCTGGGGAGCTGATTCATCTCGTCTTCCTGCGCGTGTCGCAGATCAACGGCTGCGCCCATTGCATCGACATGCATAGCCGCGACCTACGCAAGACAATGTCGGTAGACAAGATCACGCTCGTCCCGGTGTGGGACGAGGTGCCTCACCTGTTCAGCGACCAGGAACGAGCAGCACTGGCCTGGGCTGAAGAAGTCACGAATGTCAGCCAGACCCACGCCTCGGACGAGGCTTATGCCGCGGCCGCGTCAGCCTTCGAACCGAAGGATCTCGTCGATCTGACGATCACGATCGCCGCGATGAACGCCTTCAACCGCCTGGGCGCGCCATTCCGGCTTCCGGTGGCGGCCAAGGCCTGACCAGCGTCCGGTCATCGCTCGACGAGCACCCTTCAGTTCCAGACAGGTCGACAGGGTGTTCCGCTCACAGAGGCAATCCCAGTAACCGCGTCGCGATCTCCCAGAGGCGGACCGCGTTGTCCTCATCAACCGCGTATCTCGCCACGCCTTTGAAGGGCCCAGGTCCCCGCTCGTCAACGACCGAGGCCTCCTGGCAATCGTCGAAATATCGACCGGAAATGCCTTCGACGAGCGGCGAACCCGCCAGCAGCACCGACGTGGCTGCCCCCTGCTCTATTGTCTTGCGCAAATGCTCGGGGGTTCGCAGGCCTCCGGTGTGCTTCTGAAGCCCCGTGGCAATCGCTCCGGGATTGAGCGCGTTGGACGTTATCCCGTCGCTGGCCCAGTTCTTGGTGATCCCAACGGACAGCAGGATGCAGGCTGTCTTCGATTGCCCATAAGCAAGGAGCGGATCGTATGGAATGAAGCGGAAGTCTGGATCGTCCCAGAACACGGGCGCGAACAGGTTGCCGGTCGAGGCGACGGAAACGACACGGGCACCATTTGCCTTGGCCAGATGCGGCCGCAGGCCAAGGGCTAGCGCGAAATGCCCCAGATAGTTCGTGGCGAACTGCATCTCCCGCCCTTGCGCAGTCCGCTGCAATTCCGGAATGGCCATGACGCCCGCATTGTTGACGAGAAAGTGCAAAGGCTCGTTCCAGTTCTCCGAGAATTCCTGCACGGAAGACAGATCCGCGAGGTCGAGGCGCCGAACGCGCAGTTGAGCCTCGGGCATACTCTTTTTCAGCTCAGCGACTGCCTTCTCCGCCTCATCCGGGCGGCGGGCTGCAATCGTCACAGCAGCTCCCGCGGCCGCGAGAGCGCGGCTCGTCTCCAGCCCGATGCCAGCGGCGCCACCGGTTACGATGACGTTCCGGCTGGCGAGGTCGACGCCTTCCAGAACGTCGGCGGCCGTAGATGAAAAGCCGAACGGTATCGGTAAAGTCATGGTTGTACTCCTTCAGTAATCGACTTGTCCCAAAGATAAGCGCATGGCATTCATGAACTAGATGACCACCGTTACACGCAATGATGAGATAATTCGAACAGTGGGCTTGCTCCCTCCTGGCGAGCTAGCGGCCTTCCTTGCCGTCGCCGAGCACGGAGGTTTTCGCGCTGCGTCCCGAGCTTTGGGCCAGACGGCGTCGGCCTTGAGCCACGCAGTCGCCGGACTGGAGAGACGTCTCAAAGTGAAGCTCTTCCACCGTTCGACGAGGAACGTCTCGCTGACGGAGCCTGGGCGGAGACTTGCGGAGCGGCTCATGCCGGCGCTTAGCGAAATCGGAATGGCGGTCGAGGAGCTTCACGACCAAGCCGCCTCGCCGTCCGGGCTTGTACGGATCAACTGCGACGCCAACGCCGCCGAGCAGGTGCTAATGCCGCTGTTGACGCGCTTCGTGAAGCTGCAGCCGGCAATGCGCTTCGAAATCCGGTCCGAAGGGCGACTGGTCGATATCGCCGAAGGAGGTTTCGACTGCGGCATCCGCGAGGCGGAACTCGTCCCCGGCGAGATGGTCGCAATCCCGATCGGTCCAGACCAGCAGCACATCGTGGTGGCATCGCCCGCCTATCTCGACAATGCGCCGCTTCTCGAAAGTCCGTCGGATCTCTCGCTTCACCAGTGCATCCAGCTCCGCATGGCGGGCGGGTCGATTTATCGCTGGGAGTTTCAGCGCCGGGGCGAGGATGTCGTCGTGGCGACGACCGGCAACCTCGTGGTCGACCAGTCCCGACTTCTTCTGGCCGCGGCTCTGGACGACTGCGGCCTCGCCTATGTCACTCGATGGATGGCCGAGGAAGCACTTGCGGACGGGAGACTCCGGCAGGCGTTAGCCGAGTGGACGCCGCCCTATCCTGGCCTCTGCCTTTACTATCCCAGACACCGCCATATCGGAGCGGGGATGCGGGCTTTTCTGAACTTTTTGAGGGCCAATCGATCGATCTAAGCTCTTGAACGGATACCAACTCGCGATCTGCTCATCAGACCTCTAAGTGACTGAGACTTCGACTACTAAGCGTATGCGGATCGGTGGTGCGGCGTACCGGAGCTTATGGAACCGCTAATTCCAGCCGACCAAGGAATATTATGGAGAGAATACAAACCTGTCGCAGCCGCGGCATTCGCGATACAAACCGCGGCTGGTCGTCCACCAGCTGCGTCGTTTTGTTATGTCTTCTACACCAGCTGTCCGGTCGAATTTGAGCACTTTTCGACTTCGGCGGGGATCAACTGCCGCTCTGTTCCAACGGGTGCGAAGGTATAGCTGCCACAACTTTGATTTCCACAAGAAGACCGGGATGGGCAAGTTCAGAGACGCCAATGCAAGTCCACGCGCATGTTCCGCGGGGGAAAATTCGGTCCTTTACCTTGCGAAAGGTATGTATGTGCTGCTGCAATCCGACATGATACGTAGTCATTTCGACAACATCTTCGAAGCTGCAACCTGCCGCTGACAAAACGGTAGCTAAGTTGTCCCAACAAGCCTCGAATTGCTTCTCTGGGTCGTTGATAACATTCATGTTGGTATCACGTCCAACCTGCCCCGCGCAGAAAACCAGGTTTTCGAAGCGTACTGCAGGGGCATAGCCTGCCCGCTCCACAATGGGCCTCATTGCCAGCGGCACGATAATTTTGCGATTCACAAATGATCCTTTCTTCGTCCGCATAGGCCGAGCCAAATTAGCTAAGTGAATGCACTGATGCGATGGGGTCGTTGTATTGAAGGCGCGTTAGCCCCGGATTAGGTTGAGACGATCAGGCAGGGCTCTTTGCCAATAACAAGCGACCGCCTAGCAAAATCAAAGCCGCCCCGGAAACTGTTTTGATCCTTCTGGCGATGTGCGGGCGATTGAGGAAACCGGTGACGCTGCCGATAAGGAGGACAACTACGCCGTAAAAACCTACAGCGATCAGAGCATGTGTGAGTGCAAGCGCGGCGCCATTTGCAAGCACCTCCTGTTGGTGGCCCTCCAAGAATTGGGGGAAGACCGCAACGTAAAAGATCGCCGGTTTGGGATTGAGGAAATTGCTGAGATATCCGCGAACGAAGGCTTTCGGAGCTGTCAGGCTCATTGGAACCCGGCTTGGATTTATGACAGATGCATCCAGACCGCGCAGCGACAAGAGAGATTTGATCCCCAGCCAGATGAGATAGGCTGCACCCAACAGTTTCATGACTGTGAACAAGATTGCCGACGCTGCGATCACTGCCCCCACTCCAACAAGTGCCAACGTGGCATGAGAAACGATGGCTGCGGCGAACCCGAATACCATCCCGAAGCCGGTCAGCTTCGTGTTGCTCGGCGAATTGGCTAGGAGCAAAGCCAGGTTGGGTCCCGGTGTCACCACGATCATGGTAACGATAGAGATAAATATGAGGTATTGATGCAGAGGGATGGACATGGCAACGACCTTGCGGTTTGGGCACAATTAGAGCGTACTGCATCCGACCGTTTTCCGGCCTGAATCATACGAAGGAGTTCGAGTCGAGACGGAGTTATCGGGTACAGTGCTCCCGGGCAACAGATATGCAGAGCACCGTTTCAACGAGGTTGAGAAGTTGAGCCATCCTACATTCGTAAGGAGTGCGCTCCTGCTGTACCTTCCATGGCGATCTGCATTGAAGGCCCGCGACGACACCAGGCTTCGAAGCTCGATGTTGGATCGCGGGGACCCTCTGATGACAACGTTTATCCGATGCAGCGATCACATCACTAGCAAGGCACGAGTCCAAACTCGCAAAACGCCGCGGCTTGTGAATTTGCAGAGTTACCGCGGTCCTTTTCTGTCAGTCGACAGCTTCCGCGGCCTCCTCGATCACCTTTGCAACTGCGGCTGCCTGCGTTATATAAATGGCGTGGCTGCCCTCTACCTCTGTCACCCTTGATCCGGCGCGCTTGTACATCCGGCGCTCCAGTTCGGGGTTGATGGTCTTATCGTTCTTGGCGACAATCCCATAGCTGGGCTTATCGTGCCAAGCGGCAATAGACACGGGTGCACTGGTGGCCGCGATGGCGACAGGCATCTGAGACCGGGCCATAAACTCGCCCTTTTCCTTGGGCAGATCCGCCCCGAAATCAGCTGCGAACTTTGCCGGGTCGATAAGCAGGAAGCCATCCTTTGTCGGCTTGATATCGTTGGTGGGTGACGGCATCGATTGGAGCAGTTGTGCGGTGCTCTCGCCCTTTTCTGGCTGCAGTGCCGCAACATAGACTAGTGCCTTGACCTTGGGATCATCACCTGCTGCCGTGATGATCGTGCCCCCATAGCTGTGGCCGACGAGAACGACGTCCCCGTCCTGCTGATCAAGCACGCTCTTCGTGGCTGCAACGTCCTGATCCAGGCTTGTCAGTGGCTGCTGGACGATGCTGACATGATAGCCGTCGCGGGTCAGGATGTCATAAACGCCGCGCCAGCCCGAACCATCCACGAGCGCGCCATGCACAAGCACGATGTTGCGCGCGTCCGCTAAGGCTGGGGCTGTTAGGGCAGCGGAAGACAAAAGCGCGGCAATGAGGCCAGCGGCCGCTTTACTGAAGTTCGACATGGTCGCTTGTTCCTTGAGCTTTGTGCGTGAAATAACTGAGGCTTTGAAATCGCCTGAAGGACATGTCTCTCCCCCTATCCGAAGGAGAGACGAACGTGATCGCTTGCGCTTACTGCTTGACGACAATTGGAGCCTTAATCGGCACGCGTTCATAGAGGTCGATAATGTCCTGGTTGAGCAGGCGCACACATCCGGAAGAAACTGCCTTGCCAATCGAGCGCCATTGCGGATTGCCGTGCAGACGATAGAGTGTGTCGTGGCCACCGGAGAAGATGTACAGCGCTCGAGCACCCAGCGGATTTTTCAGGCCCGGCTCCATGCCGCCATTTTCGATCGAATATTTGGCCAATTCCGGCTGGCGGGCGACCATCTCGTTCGGCGGCTTCCAACGCGGCCATTTCTGACGCCACTGAATGATGCCGTTGCCCTGCCAGGCAAAGCCATCGCGCCCGATCCCGACACCATAGCGCATCGCGGTCCCGCCCGGCTGGACGAGATAGAGGAAGCGGGAGGGGGTGTCGACGACGATCGTGCCGGGCGCCTCGCCAGTCGGGTCGAGGACCTGCTGGCGATAGTAGCGCGGATCGATCTGCTTGTAGGGGACCGCCGGGATTAGAAAGCCGCCATCCTCGGTAGGACCGTACATGACAGCCAGTTCGGCATCTGTCGGCGCACGAGCGATGTGGACAGAGCCGATCGGTTCCTGGAGAGGCGTCGACTGTCGCCCCACCATCCGGCCCGTGCCGGGGGTGGAGACGCACCCTGCCAGGGCCGAGACCGCAGCCATCGCCGAAAGCGACAGGAGGCTGCGGCGGGATAACGAGGTATCAAAGCTCATGCTCAATCCTTGTCTTGCCACCTGCGCAGATCCGTCTGGCCATGATACGGCATGCGATCAGGCGTGGTGATAAACTCAATCATCGTGCCCCACGGCGCTCGGCAATAGCAGACCCTGTTTCCAGGACCTTTTTCGGTTGCGTAGGGAATAGCTCGTGGTGCCGTAAGGGCTGTTCCGCCAGCCTTCTCAAAGCGCTGTACCGATGCGTCGATGTCGTCGGTATAGACACCAAAATGCGTGATGCCGAAGTCGCTCGGTGTAACCGGTTGCGCTTGTTTGGGGCCGTGCATTTCAAAGAGCTCGATGTCAGGCCCGGTTCCGATCTTGACCATCGCCTGCGCACGCACAACCGTTCCCGGGTAAGCACCAGTGGCCCGCTCGAACTCGGGTCCCTGCCTGGCCGGATCCTGCGGCCCGAACGATTGGTAGATCACCTGGCCGCCAAAGGCTTCCACCAGGAACGATTTTGCCGCTTCGATGTCAGGCACCGTGATGCCGATGTGATTGACGCCGCGAATGACAGGTGCGGTCATGACAATTTTCCTTTCTTGTTAAATCAATGAACGCGATCGAGCTCAATTTGCCCGCATCGCAGAGTTCACTTGGCCTTGAGGAAATCGATGAGAGCAGCGGCCACTTCATCCGGGCGCTCGTCCGCCACATAGTGACTGCAGCGGGCAATCGAGCCGCCAGTTACATCTGTGGCGAACTCCTTGAGCATCGCGACCATATGAGCACCGAAACGCTGCTCGCCGCCGAGACCTAAAACCGGAATCCGGAGCGGTTGTTTTTTGTATTCAAGCGCGGCCGCATGGTCGGCGGTCAGTGTGCGGTACCATTCCATGCCACCGCGCGTGCGACCAGGAAGTGCCATTGCTTTCGCATAAATGTCGATATCTTCAGGATTAAAGGTGCTGTGATCGTAAAACCGCTCCGCCATGAAGGTCGAAACATAGTCATGTTCGCGGCCATAAATCAGGCGTTCCGGCAGATCCCGATTAGCATGGAACGCGAAGTGCCAGATCTTCGCCGTCGTCGCCTCCCACTGGCTCCAGCCAGGAAGCGGAACATCGAGGACGGCAAGGTGAGTAACCGCATCTCGATAGATAGCGGCCTGCGGAAGCGCTACCATTCCGCCGATGTCATGGCCGCATACGGCATAGCGTTGATGCCCAAGGGTAATCATGACCTCGTGCGCGTCGCGCGCCATCGTCGCCTTATCGTAGCCGTCAAGCGGGCATTCGGAAAAGCCTGCGCCGCGTAGATCAATCGCCGCCACGCTGAACTGCTCCGCCAGCAGCGGCATCACATGGTGCCATTCCCACCATGTTTCCGGCCAACCGTGAAGCAGAAGGATCGGGGGGCCGGAGCCGCCCGTGACGGCATTGATCTTGATGCCGTTCACCGGCACCAATTGCTGGGTAAACCCTTTCAATGTTGGGATCATGATGACTTTCCAATCGATGTGACGTTCAAGCAGTGCTAGCTGCCAGATCAGGGCTGATCGAAATCGGTGGCAATCGAGATGTCGCGCCAGGTGTCGATATCGCGGCGAAACGAAGCCAGCTTTCGCTCAGCGATTGAATGCGCGACGGGCCCAAGCGGCAGATGAAGCGGGGTATTATCGGCGTCGACCGCCTGCAGGATCACTGCAACCGCCTTGTCGGGATCCCCTGCTTGATTGCCGTTGTTGGTTTCCCGATAGTGCCTGCGCGAACTCGCGGCGTATTCCGGCATCTCGTTGGCCGCCATCGTGATCGAACGGCCGAGGAAATCGGTGCGAAACGGGCCAGGCTCGACGATCAGCACACGGACGCCGAACGGCTTCAGCTCACCGGCGAGCGCCTCGGAAACCCCTTCAACCGCAAACTTGGCGGCATTGTAGTATGCTGCGCCGCCGCTGCCCGCGATCCCTGCGCCGGACGACATATTGACGATCATTCCGCCCGAACGTCGCAAGCTCGGCAGCGCTGCTCTGGTGGTTTCGATAAGACCGAAAACGTTCACCTCGAACATCGGTCGATATTCTTCCGGCGTGCCTTCCTCGAGCGCGCCAAACAATCCGTAGCCGGCATTGTTGACGAGGACGTCAAAGCCGCCGAATGTCTCGACCGCCTTAGCGACTGCGGCTTTGACTGCCGCCACATCCGTCACGTCGAGCGGCAAGGTGATCATGCGGCCACCGAAAGGCTCAGCCATTTCTTCGATCGAGTTGACGTTGCGGGCAGTTGCGACAACCTGATCGCCTCGCTGTGCCGCGGCGAGCGCAAGCCGCTGGCCGAAGCCGCTTGAGCAGCCTGTGATGAACCATGTTTTCATAACGTTTCTCCGCTTGGTTTCGAACATGACTTGAATCTAGATGTTTAGATCTGTACTTGAAGTGACAGTTTTGTATTTTCACCGTTCACTTTTGTAAGGGCTTGGGCCGTGGAATGGAGCGACGTAAAAATCTTCCTTGCGATTGCGCGATCCGGCACGCTCGGCGGTGCTGCGCGTGCTCTTCATACAAGCCATCCGACCGTCGGCAGACGGCTGCGTGCCCTTGAGGATGCCATCGGCCACACACTCTTCCAGCGGACCGCGGACGGTCTCGTGTTGACCGAGGAGGGCCATGGGATCATCGCCCTGGCAGAGCAGATGGAAGAAGGCGCGCTGGCCATGGAGCGCCGGCTCGCCGGGCAGGAGCAAAACCTCAAAGGCAATCTGCGCATCTCATCGGCAGACTGGTTCGGGGCCTATGTCCTGCCTCCCATCGTGGCGGATTTCTCGAAAGCCTACCCCAATGTAGACGTCGAGATCCTGACGGGCACTCGCCTGTTCAACCTCGCCCAAAGAGAGGCCGACGTTGCCTTTCGCATCGTTCCGTTCGACACTGCCGATGTCATTCAGCGGCGGCTCTTCAGGCTCGAATACGGCGTCTACATCGCCGAGGAGTCGCCTGACCCTAAATATGGCGACGGGACTGGTTTCCGTCTGATCACCCACGACACTTCGACAGGGCAATTTCCCGACATAGCCTGGCTCGCCGAGAGTTTTCCGAACGCGAGACCTGTGCTGCGATCAAACAACCGAAACGTCCAGGGGCGAATGTGCAGGCAAGGCGTTGGGATCGCCGTCCTGCCCCGCGCAGTAGGCAATCAAATCCCGGGTATCCGCAGACTAGAACTACCCAAGCACCCGCCGGCGCGAGACATCTGGATGGGATATCACCGCGACCTGCGACGTCTTCAGCGTCTTCGGGCGTTTATCTCGGCCGTCTCGGACCACATCACAAATGCCCCTGCATGGTAAGCCGCGCGAAGAAGATCGATTCTCCCCGCCGATCCCCGGCTGCGGTAGGACAGCCGCCACAGACAACTTACTTGCTGGCCGCAATCTCCCTGTGCCGCTCCACCACAGCGCCCACGATCATTGTCATCAGCCCTTCGACGAAGTGCCGACTGAGGCCAACGTCATTGGCGATACTCATCACTCGATCCAATTGGCGTCGCTCTCGCTCATTATCGACCGCCGGCAACGCCTGTTCGGCTTTCAAGTGGCCGACATGCTCGGTACAGCGAAAGCGTTCGGCCAGAATATAGAGGAGAGCGGAATCCAAATTGTCGATGGTCCTCCGGTAGGAAGCGAGTTGCTGTGCCACATCATCTGTCATCATTTGAATATCTTCCAAGTCGTTTCGTAGGCGCGAGGTAGAGCTTATGAGATGGGATGCATACTGCGACGCGACAGGGCGATCGTCAGCCAAATTGCCGAAACCAGGAAGTAGAATGCGCCGACGCCAGCGTAGCCCGCAACCGTGGCGATAGAAGGCTCCTGAGGCCTTTGCGCCTGAAAGATGAAGAGAGCACCGGCCACAGAGGATTGGGCTCCGCTCAAAATCATCACCCACTGACCTCCACTCGTTCTCCAGCGCCGCACGGCAGTTCCAAGCTGCAACAGGCCTGAAAAGATCGCCCATAGACCGAAAGCGCCGAGAACCCAGTTCATGTTCATTGTCAGCGCCAGGATCACGGCTATCGTCATAACCGAGCTCGCGGCGACGTTGATCGCTTGGCTCCGGTTGGCGGCAAGACCGCCGCTCCTCGCGGCATCGATAACGTTGGCGACTGCATCCCAAGCGGGGTAAATGATCAGCAGAGCGGCAGCCACCGCAAAGGAATGTTGTCCGGCCGTCAACGCAGTCGCGACCCACAGCGATGAGAAGGCCGCTCTGGTAAAGTAATACTGCTTGAGCCACTGGTCGTTGCCGCGCGCGGCACGGGAGGTCTGGTTGTTCGACATCGTTTTCTTTCACTTTCTGAACTAGTTGTTTAATGGTTCGCGCAAGCGTCGTCAGATGAAGGCGAAACGCTTGCCCAAGAGGGTGTTCTCCTCCCATTCAGTACGGCGGATCCGATCGCTTTGCCGGAGAGTTTCCCGGCTGACATTTCGGGACTATCGAGGTCCTGGCCGTCGCGAGAAGAAACCGTCGTCCCGCCGCCGTGGGCAACCCTTGATGCCCATGCCTTTCCGAAGGCTCATGGATTGTTTTCCTGTGGTTCACCATTTCGATTACCTCAGATGCCGGCGTACCACTCGTAGCCACGGTCTTCCCAATAGCCGCCGTTCCCACCCCACAGCCCGGCGAAGCTGTCGACCAGTTCGATACGCATGATGTATTTTGCCTGTTTGTAGCCAAGCTGTCGCTCGACCCTGAGGCGCAAGGGCGCGCCGTGGCCGACGCTGAGATCCTGGCCGTTCATCTGGTAGGCGAGGATGGTTTGAGGATGGGCCGCATCGATGAGATCAATGCTCTCATAGTAACGACCGCTTCCGTCGAGCGTCTTTTCGAGTTCGTCGGCACAATGCAATACGACGTAGCGCGCCGTTGGCTTGACCCCGGTGAGGCGCAACAAGTGGGAGAGCGGGACGCCTTTCCATTTACCGATCGCACTCCAGCCTTCGACGCAGTCATGGCGGGTAATCTGGGTGCGGGAAGGAAGCGCCTTCAGATCAGCGAGTGAAAACGTCTGAGGTCGATCAACAAGACCGTCGATCTTCAGTCGCCAGTTTGCGAACTTGCCTTCCAGCAGCTCCGCATATTCATCGCTGTCGGGAGCACTCGTTCCATTGACACGGAAGGAGGGGGAAATGTCCTTTTCGTCAAACTCGCGCGCCAGTGAATCGCGCCCCTGAAGCAGTCTTTGGGCTTTTATGGTCAGATGCTCAGCTGAGCGAAGGACTTTTGCGACGTCTGCGTTCTGGTCCAAGAGGTCGCAACCCGAGAGAGTAAGGGCGCTGGCCCCGAGCGTGCCGCCGATGAGAAAGCGGCGTCGGGTGAAAAGCTTGCTCATGATTTCGGGCCTTTCTCCTGGATCGCATAGCGTCCGGTGATCATCGAGCGGATGTTGTTCCAGGTCCCGGACAGGACCACCATTGCCACATGCACGACAACGAAGATGACAAGCGCCGACGCTGTGATGAAGTGGATGGTGCGCGCGGACTGACGTCCGCCAAAAATCTCGATCAAGGCGGGCAGAGCGGCATCGACGCCCGGTGACATGGTCAGGCCTGTCAAAACCATCAGAGGCAGGAGGACGACAATAACGGTGAGATAGGTGAGCTTTTGAAGCGCGTTGTAGTGCCTGGCCTCCTCCCCTTCTGGAAAGCGGAGCCGAGCGTGGTCGAGGATTTCGCGGCCGAGGTGGCGCGGCGAGATCTCATGGGGCTTTGGCGCCAGGTCTTTGCGGAAATGTCCGCTGAGCACGCTGAAGCCGAGATAGACAATGCCGTTGATCACAAGCAGCCAGGCGAAGAAGAAATGCCAGCGACGTCCGGCGGCAAGATCCTGGAATGAAGGGATGGTTGCCCAGGAGGGAAAAGCGCGTGAGACCTGTTCGCCATCAGCCTGAGAAACGCCAAGCACGCCCGTCGTGGGGATCTTCAACCCGGCAACACGTACGAAACCGCGCGGCTGACGGCCGCCGTCATCGGAGCCTATTGTCAGAACGGCGGGATCGCCGTTCGCGCCATAATGACCCCAATAAAGCTCTGGGTGGGCATTGAAGATCTGCAGCCCGCTCAAAAGAAGGAAACTCAGGCAAAGCACGTTCAGCCAGTGCGTGACACGGGTCACAACCGAGTGCCGGCGGATAAAGATCGTCCGTGGATATTCAACATTGTCGTTGGAAGCGTTTGCGCTCATCTCAGCGTCTTTCATCGTTGACATTTTACGGCTGCAGATCAGGCGTCGCCGATTTCTAGTCACTGGCCGAAGCAGTAAGGCGGCTGCTCCGGCCAATGGCGGCGTGCTCTTCACATAGGGGGAACCACGCCATTCCTGCCGACGACCACCTGGTGGGCGATCGGGCCTGTTGCAGCTTTTTCAGCTGTGATGAAGACCACGGCACCAGGAACGAGATCATCCTTGGTGGCCGCGGCGATGGTCACGACCGGTGTCCCATCCGGAATAGCGATCTTCTTTTCCTTGCCATGATAGGTCACGGTGACAGTCCGGCCATCGACGCCTTTAACGGCATCCGCGACCGTCGCATTGGTCATGCTGCTGTCCGGCTTCAGATCCCAACCGTAGCTCCCCTCGCCTGTGCCTTTCATTGCCGGAGGGAAAATCAGGACCTCAAGTGCGCCATCGCCACCATCGGCCTTTGGTAGGGATGCAATGCCGACAAAATCGCCCGGCTTGATGTCGGTGACCTTGGCATTCGCGACGCCTGCCAGCTTCCAGTCGTCTGCAAGCGCGACGTCCATTGTCTCCCCTTCGCGGGTCTTCACTTTGAGCGTTGACCCCTGGTAGTCGACGATGCTCCCGCGGACATGGATCGGCGCGGCTTTCTTATCCTCGGCAGATGCGGGTGCCGAAAGGACAGTCACAGAAAGGATGCTTGTCAGCCCGAGGGCTAAGGCTGGGAAAGTATTTCTCATTTTATCTTCCTACTAGTTGGTAGTTTCGATGGACGCGATTCACCCGAGTAGCCTTGCCACGCAGGATTAGTGAGAAACCGTCGGCGTGAGACGATTGAGGGCAGGTTCGAGTATCATTGAGAACACTTCCGGCTTCCCATTGGCTCTCGCCGAAAGCATTGCCCCGTAGACGGTTGCCAGAAATGTTTCGGCTTCGACATGCGGCGCACTGGTAAGACTCAGCTCGCCCTGCTTGGAACCTCGCTCCATGACCGAAGCCAGCCACGAGGAGATGAAGCGAAAAAAGTTCGTTACCTCGGTTGCGACCTCCGTGGGGAGGGATGGCAGTTCACTGGCAAGCATAGCACAGACACAGTAGGGTCTGCTGGCATCCTCAATGCACGCAGCCCAGTGGTTAGCATAAGCCTTGAGGATGTCCAGAGCATTCGGAACCTTCTGCTCAAGGATTGCCACGCTTGCCTGGCCATCCTCTCGATAACGCTTGACCAGCTCACGCACCAGATCGACCTTGCTGGGAAAATGATGATGGATGCTGGCCTTGCGGATACCGACAATCTCCGAGATATCGGCGTAGCTGAAGCCATTGTAGCCGCCGCTTATCAGAAGGTGTCGGGTGGACGCCAGAATGTCGTCCGAGGTGGTCGAAAGATTGCTCATGCAGCTTGTCTACCTTCTAGTAGGCAGATCGTCAATAGCAAATTTTGGGTTTGCGCTAGCCGTCTGTGGAAACAGTCACGCTCTTCCAAGCTTCGATTTCCTGGGTCAGGCGTTCGATCCGCGCCGTTACATGTCTAAGCGCATCGCTGCCAAGGAGAAGTTGCGGCGGGGGATTTTCAGATTCGATGAGGGTCAGCACCGCGTCGGCGAGCTTTTTCGGATTTCCGAGCTGCTTGCCGCTCACTGCCTGACGCGCCTCTCGGATCGGATCGAACAGGGTATCATAGTCAGCAATGGAACGCTCTGTGCGGACCATAGAACGGCCTGCCCAGTCCGTCCGGAACGAGCCGGGGCAAAGGGTTGTTACGTGCACACCAAACGGCGCCATTTCCGACCGCATGACCTCTGAAATACCCTGCAACGCGAACTTGCTGCCGCAGTAATAGGCGATGCCGGGCATGGTGATCATGCCTCCCATCGACGTGACGTTGACGATAAAGCCGCTTCGGCGCTCACGGAACCTCGGGAGGAACGCCTTGGCGACTGCAACGGCGCCAAACACATTCACGTCGAACTGGCGGCGCATCTCCTCGATCGGCGATTCCTCAAGCACACCCTCGTGCCCATATCCGGCATTGTTGATCAGCACATCGACTGGGCCGTGCTCTTCCTCCGCTCGCTGCACCGCGACCGGAATACGATCAAAATCGGTGACGTCGCAGAGGACCGGGCGCAGTTCCGGGAGGGTCTTTGCCAGCGCTTCGCGCGAGGCTTCGGAGCGGATGGTCCCGATGACGGTATGACCGGCTTCGATTGCAGCAGTGGCGATCGCCAGCCCAAAACCCGAGTTCGCCCCTGTTATGAAAAACGTTTTGCTCGACATTTCTGAAACTCCTTGATTACCCGTTGATGTGACAGATAATCTGGAGACAACGCGGGTTCGATTGCGAATCCTCTTAAATTTTTGCCAATTCCTATGAACTATAAAATGCCGCCCTCTACACATGACCAGTCTGCCGCCTTGGCCGGACAACTCGCTCCTCGTCTTGGCTACAACCAGACCGGGCTCAGTTGTGTCCGTATCCTACGCACGGAAGCAGTGCTGTACGACATTCCGGTTCTTTATAAGCCGGGCGCCGTGTTCGTATTGCAGGGGAGCAAACACGGAATTCTGGACGGGGAAATCTACCTCTATGACGAGCACCACTATCTTGCCGTTTCGGTGCCCGTTCCCTTTAGGATGACATCTACAGCCAGTCCACGGCGGCCACTGCTCGCGGTCTATTTAGAGTTCGACATGCAGATGGCGGCCGAGATCGCCACGCAGCTTGAAAAGCTCGCGGGTCCTGCAAGCGTCAGGCCAAAAGGGCTCTTCTCGAGTAGGATGGACAGCACTATCGAAGACGTCCTGCTGCGCTTGCTGACGGTGCTCGGCAGTCCGGTTGAGGTCGCCGTCCTCGGCGGCTCCATCCTGCGTGAGTTGCATTACCGGGTCATGTCAGGGCCGCAAGGCGGCGCAGTGATCGCCGCCCTGCAGCGGAAAGGGACGTCGGGAAAACTGATCGAGAGCCTGGCATGGCTGCGCAAAAACTACGGCTCTGAAATCACCGTCGCGGACCTTGCCAGAGCGGTGGGCATGAGCATTCCTTCATACCATGTCCATTTCAAGGAGCTGACAGGCTCAAGTCCGATGCAATACGTGAAGGCGATGCGGCTCCATGAAGCGAGACTGATGATCGCCCGCCAGACGGCGACAATTGCAGAGGTGACGGCGTCAGTGGGCTATGTCAGCCCGGCGCAATTCAGCCGCGACTTCAGACGGCATTTCGGGCGTACCGCATCGGAAGAAGCGAAGTGGGTCAGGCATCACCTGGGCGAACAGGTTTGACCATTGCCCCTCACCGTTATGACGATCGATCGACCGTCAGAACACAACATGTCATTGTAAAGCGGTTTGAAGGGCGGCTTTGCAATGAATGAGGGTCGTGTCGAAGACGGGAACGCCTACGTTATCCTGGTTTAACAGCATACCCACCTCGGTACAGCCGAGGATAAGACAGTCGCAGCCTTTTTCGACCAGACGCTGCGCAATCCGTTCATAGGTCAAGCGGCTCTCCTCGCGAACGATGTCGCGGCACAGCTCTTCATAGATAATACGATGGGTTTCTGTTCGATCATCAGCTTCAGGGATCGTTGGCGACAGCCCCTGAGCGATGAGGCGGTCGGTGTAGAAGGTCTGCTCCATGGTGAAAGCCGTTGCCATCAAACCCGGTCTCCGGAAACCGCGGTCGAGGATAGCGGTTGCAGTCGCGTCCGCGATGTGCACGAACGGGATCGACACCCTGCCCACGATCTTGTCCGCCACCTTGTGCATGGTATTCGTCGCCAGAATGAGGAGGTCGGCACCTCCGCGCTGCAGCGCGATAGCATGTTCATTGAGGATTCGGCCCGCCGCGTCCCAATCGGAGGATGCCTGCAACTTTTCGATTTCGTCGAAGTCGACAGACCGTATGAGAAGCTCGGGAGAATGGAGTCCTCCCAGGCTCTCGCGGGTAAGCCTGCAGAGTTCTCGGTAATAAATCTGGGTTGACGTCGCGGACATTCCGCCAAGTATGCCGATGGTCTTCAAATTCTTCTCCATGTTCATACGTTAGGTCTGCTACCGCTCAACGGGCGCTTGAGCAGAAACCAGGCTACCCATATTTGCTATTTTGCTACGATCGCAACGCAGGAAAACCACCAACGGAGTGGAGAAATTCCTGGATGATGGCCACCGCCCGCTTCGCCAAATTTACGCGCACAGTGCAGCGGAGGGAACTCCGCAGCCCATTCGCGCTTAAATTCCGCATTATCACCTACAGGACAGAGCGGCGAGGCACCGCCTCGTATCAATGCTCAGGCACTGATGCCGCCATCGACGAGAATGCCTGAGCCGGTGATGTAGGCTGCACCGGGACCTGCGAGAAAGGCGACGGCCTCTGCGACTTCACTGGCTTTACCGTATCGAGCAATCGAGAGGTTTGGCAGGATAGCGGCTGCGAGCGCGCCATCGGCAGGGTTCATGTCAGTATCAATCGGACCTGGTCGAACCAGATTGACAGTAATTTCCCGAGAGCCCAGCTCACGTGCGAGACCGCGCGTGAAGCTTTCCAGCGCAGACTTGGTCGCGGCATAGACCGCGATCCCCGCGAACGGCACAGCCAGACCCGCGTTGCTGCCGGTACTGATGATGCGACCTCCGTTGGGAATATATTTCAGCGCTGCCTGGGTGATCAGAAAGACACCGCGAACATTGACGTTCAGCTGCAGATCAATCTCCTCAAGTGGCTGCGTGGAAAAATCACTTGCGAAAAGGACGCCGGCATTATTGACCAGAATATCAAGGCTGCCGAGGCGGGCGACGGTCTGCTCGACAGTGGACCTTGCCGCTTCTGTACGCGCGGCATCGGCATGGATGGCGATCGCTTTGCGACCCATGGCGCGGATCTCAGCAACGAGGGCTTCCGCTTTCTCGACCGACTTCTCATAGGTGATCGCAAGGTCGGCACCGTCCTCGGCCAGTTTCAGCGCAATTGCCGCACCGATACCGCGTGCCGCACCGGTGACCAGCGCGCACTTGCCGGCAAGAGGTAGTGTGGAGATGTTGTTCATGGAGATTACCTCTGAATGTTTCTGTTTTGCTGGGGAGTTTTACCCCGTTTCCGCGCGATCGGCTGATGATGCGCTGCGATGGCGCCGCTTATCGACGCAACGGTTGGGTCGATGTCAGGCTGACGGAAAGCCATCCCGCGATGAGAAGACAAATGGCAATTGCAACCGCTGCAACGCTGTATGCTTGGCCAATGGATTGAACGTCTGTGGCCGGCCCCAAGATCGAGAAGAACAAGCCGCCAACGATTGCGGCTGCCAACGCACCGCCAATCTGAAACATCGAATTGACCAGACCAGAAGCCAATCCTGACTGCGTCCGGTCTACCCTTTGCACGATGCTCTTCACCAGGTTTGGAAGGGCGATCCCCTGCCCCGCACCGATAAGAAAGAGCGCAGCAAAAAGGAATTGCGGAAGGCCAGTAGAAATCAAGGCCGCCGTTCCAAACAATCCTGCAGCCTGCAGCACCATGCCGGCGCCAGCGGAAAATCTCCCGAAGACGCTGAGGATGCGCTCGCTTGCAAAAGGACCAAGGACGAAGCCGACAGCCGCAGGAAGGATCGCCAGCCCGGCCTCGAAAGGCGTCCGACCAAGGCCACCCTGCTCATAGACCGAGAATATCAGCCAGAAGGCCGCAACGGCGTAGAAGAACAAGGCAGCCAGGAGCCCGCGCAGTAGCCCACGGTTTTGCAGCAGGCTCGGTGCAAGAATCGGATCTTTCCCCGTCGATTCCAGATGTTTCTCATGCCGCCAAAACAAGACGAAAAACGGAAGACATGTGGCAAGCATCACGATAAGCCAGATCGGCCACCCGTGCTCCCGGCCCTCGATCAGCGGCGCAATCAGTGCAAATAGCGCAATCGCGATCAACAGTGCTCCGCCAAGATCCAGTTTGCTTGGGTGCGCAGATCGGGTTTCTCGCAACATGATGAAGGCCGACGGCGCAGCGACTGCAATAACCGGCAGGTTGATGAGGAAGATGGCTCTCCATCCAAGACCAAGAACATCAAGCGCAATCAACGCACCACCAAGAAACAGACCAACCATCGATGCCATCCCGAATGTCAGGGCATAAAAGCTGAGGGCTCTTGATTTTTCTTGGTCTGGGAAAATGGCATTGATCGAAGCCAAGGCCTGCGGTGCCATAATTGCCGCTGCAAACCCCTGAAGGATACGGCCGGCGACCAACGCGGCTGGAGACCAGGCAAACCCGCATAAGGCAGATGCGGCTGCAAACCCGACCATTCCAGCCAGAAAGACATTTCGTCGACCATAGAGATCTCCAAGCCTGCCGCCAGTGATAAGCATCACAGCATAGGTGGTGGCGTAACCGGAGATAATCAGCTGCATCGTTGACGCAGAAGCCCTGAAATCTGCCCGGATCGAGGGCAGCGCCACATTGACGATGAAGAAGTCAAGCGGTGGCAAAAAGGCGCCGGTCAAAAGGATGATCAGTGCAATCCAACGACGTGGATCGAGTTTGTCATCGGGATTGCTCGCGTCTCTCATAAGTGTCTCCACATCGACCAAAAAATCGATCGACGGTTTGAAATGATAAAAATTGGGAACCTATTGGTTCCAAATTGAAGTTAGCCAAGCGCCTTCAGCGCCAGTTCGACCATGGCCCTCGTCTCAGCGCGATCCGCTCCTGCTTTGGCAAGGACCCGCATGCCCTGAATCTGACACACGAGGAACCTCGCAAGCGTTCGTTCATCCAGCTCGGGATCGATTTCGCCCAAGGCCTGCGCTCTTATTATCGCCGCCGCATAAAGATCTTGCAGCCGCCTGAACAGCCGGGAAATACGTGGTGCGACCTCTTTATCCTTTGGGAGCATCTCGACAGCTGCAAAGACGACAAAGCATCCACGCAAACCGTCCTGTCCCGATGCTTGATCCACCTGTTGAGAAAAAGCTTCTAAAATCGCGGCTTTGGGCGACGGATTGGAATGAAGCGCTTCACCGACCGAGCGAACCGCGTCCTCAATGTAAGCGTCGAGGGCGCGCAGATAGACGCCTCTCTTATCGACGAAAGCCTTATAAAAGCTGCCTCTGGAAAGTTTCATACCCTCAAGCAAGTCGGGAAGGGATGCTTCGTGATATCCACGATCCCAAAATACGTGCATTGCTTTTCGAACTGCTTCATCGAGTTCAAATTCTCTAGGGCGACCAACGGACGCGGATATTTGAGTGCGCTTGACCATAAGTTCTATATGGAACCATTTGGTCCATAATGCAAGCGATATTTTCGGGATCGCGCCAAGCGTCGGCACCCAAGTTAGTTATCGACGCCGATCAACAGGATAATCCCGAGAGAATTCCCTGACCGCCATCAAAATCGGCATAAGCCCGTGGCCTGCTGAACTCAGCGAGTATTCGACTCGAGGAGGCTGCTCTTGAAAGTCGTGTCGGCTTATGAGGCCGTCATTTTCCAGTTCCCTGAGATGTTGCGTTAGCATCTTCTGGGATATGCCAGGTATGTCTCTCATGAACTGCGATGCCCGCAATGATGGTTCGGCGAACAATCGGAAAAGGATCGGCAGTTTCCAACGTCCTGTGATCATCCGAAGCACCCTGCTGACATGAGAGACAGAACCGTCGGCTCCGAGGCATGTCGCCCTGTCCTCGACAGGCACTTTAAAGTGCGTAATTGCCTGTTTCATCGACGAACCTCATATCTGCCGGAGACGATAACACGGACCAAATATCATGGACTTACAACTCCAGAACAAGGTTGCGCTGGTCACGGGAAGCAGCAAGGGAATTGGCGAGGGTGTGGCCAGAGGCCTCGCAAAGGAAGGGGCAACCGTTCTTGTCCACGGTCGCGACAGAATGAAAACGGAGGAAGTCGCGCATGACATCATATCCTCTGGAGGTCGGGCATTCGCGGTAGTCGGTGACCTGACAGTGTCGGATCAGGTCGATCGTCTTGTTAGGGATTCCAAGGCCGCAGCAGGGTCGATCGACATCCTGGTCAACAATGCTGGCGGATCTGCCCCGGCGGAGGATTGGACCTCGACAAACTCTGAAACGTGGGCCGCTGTCTATGACAGAAACGTGCTCGCATCTGTGAGGATCGTCTCGCTCGTTCTGCCCGCAATGAAAGCGTCGCGGTGGGGTCGGATCATAAACATCTCAAGCCTGGCGACCCTGATGCCGCCTGCAAGTCGACCGGACTACTCTGCCGCCAAAGCAGCCATGATCGCGATGACGGCGTCGCTCGCAAAAGACGTTGCTGCACAAGGCATTACCGCAAACACCGTTTCGCCTGGAACAGTGCATAGCATCAGTTTGGATACCGCGTTCCGTAAGAAAGCCATTGAGAGGGGCATGGCCATCGACGCCCCTTGGAATGACGTAGAGAGAGAAATCCTGCCGTTGTTTGCTCAGGTGCCCCTTGGACGGGTAGGAACCCTCGAGGAGATTGCGGATGCGATTACATTTCTCTCGAGCCCCCGTGCTGGCTATATCACAGGAGCAAACCTCCGACTTGATGGCGGAATGTGGCCAGGGATGTAGCAGGACAACAGAGGGGCAGCGCCAAAACTTTGTGGGTTTCCGGCCTCAGTTCCAGTTTGCCATGACGAACCGGTGGATCTCCGCTTCGAGTTCCTGCTCTTCCGGTGTCCCACCCATGAAGCCACCATGGGGCATGGCTTCAAAGACGTGCAATTCGGTTTCCACGCCAGCTTTTCGCAAGGCTCGATGCATCCTCACCGTGTTCGATAGGAACAGGTCACGCGTGCCGGTCTGCAGGAATGTCGGCGGAAAGCCCGCCAAATCGCCGAAGAGCGGCGATAGATAGGGATTGGAAAGATCGGCACCACCGGCGTAGAGCAGGTTGTTTGGTCTTAGCGGGCGGGGCAGAACGAGATCGATCATCTGGTTGGTCTGGAAGCTGTCACCGGATTCGGTGAGGTCAACCTGTGGCGAGAGCAAGACTAATCTGCCAGGCATTGGCATACCTTCATCTCTCGCCCGCAGCAGCATGGCGGTCGCGAGATTGCCACCCGCCGATCTCCCCAGGATGATTATCTTGTCGGGGGAGTGACCTGCCAAGACATGACGGTACGTGGCTAAGCAGTCATCAAGAGCGGCCGGATAGGGATGCTCAGGCGGCATCCGGTAATCGACGCCGTAGCATCGCACGGCATGCTGGTGAGCTTGACGTCGCGCACTGACAAGACAGGCCTCACCGCCTCCGAACACCAATGCGCCGCCATGCAGGTCGATGAGTGCGCCACGCTCATGAAATGCTCCGTACGGCGTCGCGACATGGATCGTTGCTTGCTCGACTACGATTGTGGTGACGGTAGACTGCAGACTCCCGGCAAGATCTTTGGCCGCGGCGGCGTAATGCGCATCTACTGCGGCTTTCATCATCATCCAGCCTGAAAAATCCTCTGGGGACGGCATTTCGAACCGCGCATTGATAGGGCTGCCGTCCTTGTCGACCAGGCGCGACAGTGCCGCTTGTGCTTCGACGCTGATGGACTGTGGGACCTGAATTATCCGTGAAGGGACGGCTGCACTGCGTAAGGAATTGCTCATTTCTTGCTCTGTAATGAAACGAAGCGATGACGATTTTTTCTCGAATCCGGGCGCCGGTCTGGCCTGTCGACTTTAGCTGATCGGCCCGAGACATGAGATCGCTTCAGATTGGCGCTTGGGTCCGCAGCCAGATGACTGACTGTATCCCATTGCGTTGAAGGGAGAATAGCATCTATTACCAAACTGACCTTGTTACCACCTCAACAGTTTGGGCCCGATTAACGCTCCCAGTGCCGTTACACATGCAATGGCGATCGAATACCATACCGCCACAAAGGCAGCGCCATCGTTGAGGCAGGCGATGGTATAGGCGAGACCACCCACGGAACCTGCAAGGAAACCGGCAAAAGCGCCAGCCTGGCTGAGGCGCGTGGGCGTTCCGGCTCGCATCGCAGAAAAAATAGCGGCGAGCGCCGGGGTGGAAGCCATGATGATAGTACCCGCACATTTTGGCACGGAGTAGGTGTGAACCCCAAGCAGGGGAAAGCCGCTCCGATCAAACAGAGCTCCGGTAAGCAGGAACATCAGTGCTGGAGCAAGAAAAAGAACCGTGCGAGGCGCCTGGCCCGGCTGGACCACTGTCAAAACAAGCTGAAACCCGCCGGCAGCTACAAGAACCATGCCGATGACTTTGAACAGGAACGTCCATGTCGGGAGTATCTGCATGAGGTCGGAGCGAGGTCCGGCGATCATCACCACGACGCCAGTCGCTGCCAGGATCGAAAAGACCAGCGCGACAGGAAGGACGATCGAGAGACGGAGCAAAAGTGACGAACCTTTACCAGCTTGCGCTGCAAGCCCTCGAATAAGATCGTCCGTTGGCTGTCGATTGTCATTCATGCCCGGGGCCCCTTCTCTGTGTTGCCGCCATTAGTTTCTTCAACAAGCGATGGAAGGCGACGCGCACCGCTCCCTCGGTGGAACCGATGCGCGCCGCGGCCTCTTTGGTAGAGGCACCCTCAAGCCCGATGGCTCGGACAGCAGCCTGTTCGCCAGGGGGCAAGGCGGAGATTAGTTTTTCGACATCTGCCGGATTGCGTTCAGGATCGACGACCCCCTCAGATGAGAACAATCCGGCCCACTGCTCTTCGGTCAAATCGACGCGCATGCGTGCGTCTCGGCCCAAGCGCCGGCTGGCGTCAATGATCTTGTAGCGCGTGATTGCGTTCAACCAGGGAAGCAGAGACCGCTTCGTATCCCATTGGTGGCGACGGGTATGTACTGCTATGAGCACTTCCTGTACGACATCCTCTGCCTCGTAGAGACTGAAGCCCATATATCGCAAATGCGCCTCGGCGATCCGCCGCACCGAAGCGGCGAAAGCCCTGAGAAACGCCTCGTAGGCAGCGCTATCTCCAGTGCGTTCTGCGCGCATCGCTTTCGCCCATCTGTCTTCCCGTGTGTCCATGCACCCATGCTTTCGGTTGGACGAGACCCGTTGTTACGTCGTATCGCGAATTTATTCGAATTTACGCGCCGATCACATAGTCGTGACGATGTAAGATTGGGGAATTCCCAACGAAAGACTCCTCCGAAGCATGTGCTTTACGATGAAAGGAAGTCCGGAATGATCATGAACAGGCGCACATTTTCCACTGCTATGCTTGCCGGCGCGGCAGCATCAATGCTTTCAACCAAAGGCATGGCCGCATCGGCGGCCGGCCACCCAGAAAAGGCCCGTAACGTTGTCTTCGTCCATGGGCTATTCGCAGATGGTTCCTGCTGGAGCGAAGTGATATCGAGGCTGCAGCCCGAGGGCTTGAACATCACATCCGTGCAGAACCCTCTGACTACTCTCTCGGAATCGGTTGCTGCTGCGGAGCGAGTACTGGCGCGGCAGGATGGGCCAACAGTATTGGTAGGGCACTCATTTGGGGGAATGATTGTAACTCAGGCCGGCATGCATCCTAATGTGTCGGCTCTCGTGTACGTCGCCGCCCGTGCACCCGACGCAAACGAGGATTTCGGCGCTTTAGCGAAAACCTTCCCTACTCCCCCCGCTTCTGCCGGAATTGTTTTCGACGGTGAGCAAGGAAGACTTAGCGAGAAGGCGTTCCTCGAGGACTTCGCCGGTGACATTCCCACGGCCCGCGCGAAGGTGCTGTATGCAACGCAGTATCCTTTCCAGAAGACGCTACTCTCAGGCAAAGTTACCAAAGCCGCTTGGCGCCACAAGCTCAGCTATTACGCGGTGTCGAGCGAGGACCGCACGATCAACCCGGACCTGCAGCGCTTTCTCGCCAAACGCATGGACGCAAAGGCAATCGAATTGAAAGCCAGCCATCTCTCGCTGATCTCGCACCCGGACGAGGTCGCGGAGCTTATCCTGGAAGCTGCAGGCCAGAAAGCCTAACCCGATCCGCGAAATTCAGACAGTCAGACACCGCTGCGCGACCTCCCCTAAACCTGCGCTAGTCGTCCAGTGACCTCTTTGCAAAGCGGACGGTTTCTAGGCAACGAGGCAAGCAGCGCAGTCGAGAGAGGACGACAGCCAAGACTGGGGGTGTCGTTCTTTCTCCGAGCTGTTAGGCAATGAATATATGTGTGCCAGGTTGTTCAGATTTATCTCTCAAGCAATCTAGCTCTTGATGAAATACGAACCTCCGCACGTATGATAGATTCGATAAACTCCTGTCTTTTAAGCAGATTCGACGCTCGTCTCGTTGATAGGCTACGCATTTTCCGAACCGGCTAGTGGACTGGCCTCAAGCCCGGTTGGCTTCTGGTGTGCCTACAAGGATTGCTGCGGCCGCATTTGCTTTTTGAAGCGCGTCGTTCATCGCTTTACCACACGCAATTTGCGCGGCGAGGACGCCAATGAACTCATCTCCTGCACCGTGCGTGCTTTCAACCTTCACCTTGACGGCTTCCATCGCAATTTCTTCCCCACCGTGATTTACATAGGCAACGCCTGAACCGCCAGCGGTGACAACAACTTCTGGATAGACCTTCGCAAGCTTCCGTGCGGCTTCAAGCGCGCCATCAAGTGTCTCAACCACCGGAACGCCTGCAAGCATTTCCGCTTCGATGGCGTTGACGATGAGGATATCGATCAGTTGCTGGAGATCGTTGGACAGGGTACGCGCGGGCGCGGCATTGATCAGCACACGTCCGCCGGACTGCTTGACGGCTTTTGCACCAACGATGTTGGCTGCATCGGGAATCTCGTTCTGAAGGACAAGCAAAGTTGTTTTGGACAGCAGCTCTTGAGCAGCGTTCACGTCGGCTTCACCGAGGGTCAGGTTACTGCCGGAGACGATAACGGCGCCGTAATCGCCCTCGTCATCAAAAATCGCAACGCTCATGCCGGTGGATAGGGATGAGTCGCGCCTGACGAAGGTATGATCGACGCCTTTGTGTTTCAGATTGGCAAGCAAGAAGCGCCCGAAATCATCATCCGCGACGGCTCCGATCATCGAGGTCGCCACGCCCGTGCGCGCTGCCGAGACCGCCTGATTGCCGCCCTTGCCGCCGCTTTTGGGATGCCATGACGTGCCCGTTACCGTCTCGCCCTTGCGTGGCCGTGAAGGCCCCATAACGGCAATATCATAATGCAGACTGCCGAAAACGGTGACGAGAGGCGAGGATGTCATGAAGGTTTATCTTTCCGTTTGGATTTGACGGCAGACATGGTCCGGTCAAGATTTCGTTCGGCCGCTTGATAGTCGCGTTGCGCGACTGCCATGAAGACGGCGTCGAGGATATTCAGCTGCGCGATGCGAGCCGCGGCGTTTTCGCCCATGAGAGGCGAGCCCTGCGCAGTGGAACAGAGGACAACATCTGCGGCTTGTGCCAGGGCAGAGGAGTTGTAATTGGTTACCGCGATTGTCTGCGCGCCATTGCGCTTGGCGACTTGAAGCCCTTCGATGATAGCTGTCGTGTTGCCGGAATGGGAAAAGCCGATGGCGATATCGCCTTCGGACAACAGGGCTGCAGACATCAGCATCATGTGCACATCGTCAAACACGCTGGCGCGCACGCCGATGCGCAGGAACTTATGGGCGACGTCCCGTGCGATTTGCGCCGAACCGCCGACACCGTAGAAATCCCGATGCTTCGCGCCATGTATGAGGTCTGCGGCCTTGTCGAACGCCACCATATCGAGGATCGAAAGGGTTTCTTCCAGGGCATGGATCGATGTGCGGAAAACCTTCTGCACGATTTCCTGAGACGTGTCTTCGACCGAGAGTTCCTGGTGCATTTCCGCTGTGGGCTGGCGGTTATACTGGCTGACGGCGGTACGGAAATCACGATAACCGGCAAAGCCCAGCTTCTTGGTGATCTTCACCACCATGGCTTCGGACACACCGGCATCGTCTGCGATCTGTTTCAGCGATGTCTCATCGCTGAAATCACGCATGGCGAACACGGTATCGACAACCTTCGCTTCGAGCGGCGTCAGCAATGGCATCATCATGCGGATGCGTGGGCCGACGGCCTTTGTGTCGAAGCTTTCCGAATTCATTCTCTTCCCCTTGTCGCACGATCAATCATCATGGCAACGAGGATTATAAGGCCAGTGGCGAGCAGTTGATAGAAGGCCTGAACATTCATCAACGTCAAACCATTGCGCATTGCACCCAGAATGATCGCGCCCAGAATGGTCCCGAGGATGCTGCCCTTGCCGCCCATAAGCGATGCACCGCCGATGGCCGCTGCCGCGATGGCATCCAGTTCCCACAGGTTCCCAAGAATAGGCTCAGCAGCGCCAAGGCGACCGATGAGGATAAGCGAGGCAAGTGCGGCCAAACCACCGGAAATCACATAGGCCGTGATTTTGGTGCGCGCGATGGGAACACCAGCGACATAGGCCGCCTCTTCATTGCCACCAACCGCCATCAGATATTCACCAATCGGTGTCTTCTTGAGCAGAATCCATGCGGCAATGGCAACGACAGCGACGATCAAAACAGGGGTTGGAATGCCGAAGAAATTGCCGTTGAAGAGAGAGCGGAACCCTGCGGGAATACCGAGAACTGGATTGCCGCCGGTGTAGATCAGCGCGATGGCGCGGTACGTACTGAGCGTGCCGAGTGTCACGATAAAAGGTTGCAGGCCGACATAGGCAACAAGGCCACCATTAATGAGGCCGCAAAGGACGCCAACGCCCAAACCCGCGAGGATAGCCAGCGGTATCGGTGTGCCAGCGACGAGCAGGCTGGCAGTGACGACCGCGGAGATCGCAGCCGTCGGGCCGACCGACAGATCGATGCCGCCGGAGATGATGACCAGCGTCATGCCAAGCGCCAGGCACGCATTGATGCTAGACTGCTGGAGAATGTTGACGAGGTTTCTCTCGGAAATGAAACCGGGAACCAGTGCGGCAAACACCGCCATGATGACGATGAGGCCGATCAGCGTTCCCGCATCGCGCAGCGAAAACGAGAAGCGGCGGAAGGCCGGAGCGGAGGTGGCGGGTGCATTGGAAGTGCTGGTCATGGAATGTCCTGTCGGTTCACACGGGTCGCGCCATGCGCGCGTCATCCGTATCGGCATTCGCCCCTGGAATGGCATGCGCGACAATCGCGCTTTCGCTCAGTTGATCACGTTCAATGGTCGCGGCAATCCGCCCTTCGCGCATGACCAGCACGCGGTCAGACAGACGGATGACTTCCGGCAGTTCGGAAGAGACGACAATGATGGAATGGCCCTCGCGGGCGAGGTCTTCGATCAGATGATAGATTTCCGACTTGGCGCCGACATCGATGCCGCGGGTCGGCTCATCAAACAGCAGGATTTGCGATTTCGCCGCCAGCCAGCGCGCGATGATCGCTTTCTGCTGGTTGCCGCCGCTGAACAGGCGGATCGGGCGATCCAGCTGGAAGGGCCGTAGATTGACGCGCTTCAACAAATCCTGCGCAGTCGTGCGGAGTTTCGAATTGTTGATCAGACCGCCAGACGAGAAACTGCCGAGGGAGGCAAGCGCCATATTGGTGGCGACGGGGCGCAAGGGAATGATGCCTTCACGCTTGCGTTCTTCCGGCACCAGCCCGATACCGGCGGCAATGGCATCGCGCGGATTGGCGAAGCTCTGCTCCTTGCCGTCGATGCTGATCGATCCCGCGCTTAAGCGGTCGACACCTGCCAGCAGCCGCAGGAGTTCCGTGCGGCCAGAGCCGACAAGCCCGGCAATGCCGAGAACTTCACCCTTGTGCAATGTGAAGGACACATCGCGAATTCTGGTGGCTGAAGACAGGTTTCTGGCTTCAAGCTTGACGGTCTCGGTGACGAAGGAATTATGCTCTTCTTGCATCAATTCACGACCGACCATCTTGGCGATCACGTCGGTTTCCGAAACCTTGGCAAGATCGACAATGTCCACCAGCTTGCCATCGCGCATGATGCTGGAGCGCTGGCAGATGCGGAACACCTCATCCATCTTGTGCGACACATAAATAATGGAAACGCCGCTTTGCGACAGGCTGGCGATGACCTCTGCCAGACGATCAAACTCGCTGGGTGTCAGGCTCGATGTCGGCTCGTCCATGGCGATAACCTTCGCCTTGTCGAGAAGCGCGCGACCGATTTCAACGATCTGGCGCTGCGCGACCTTCAGCGACGATATTGGTGCAGAGGGGTCGATGGTCTTGTCGATCATCGCAAGAGCTTCGGCGGCGCGGGCTTCCTGCTCGCGGCGGGACACGAACATGCCGCCCATATGCGTTAGTGAATGTCCGAGAAACATGTTTTGGGCGACGCTCAAATGCGGCACCTGCTGAAGTTCCTGGTGGATCATGGCGATACCGGCGGCACGCGCATCCATCGGCTTTTTGAAGGCAACCGCCTCACCATCTACGAATACGGTGCCGGATGTGGGGCGAAATACGCCCGAAAGAATGCGCAAAAGCGTGGATTTGCCAGCACCGTTTTCACCGAGAAGCCCATGGATTTCGCCGGGAGCCACGTCAAACGAAACGTCCGTCAGTGCGTTGACGCCGGGAAAGCTTTTGGAAATCGTCTCGAATCTCAGTCGTGGCGTCATCGTTCCACCTCTTAGGCTGGATGGAGATGCCGAGGATAGGTCGGCATCTCCTTGAGCATTGATCACTTGGCAGTCTTGGCGTCTTCCATCAGCACGGCGCGCACATCGACGCCCTGGCCCTGATAGCGGCTGAGATTGTCTTTCGTGATAAGGGCCTGCGGCGTGGCGACAACGCGGGACAGTTTCTGTCCGGCCACCAGACGAAGCGCTGTCTCAAGCGCAACTTCGCCCGTCAAAACTGGGAAGCTATCCACGGTGCCGGTGAGTTCGCCCGCCTTGATGGAGGCATAAGCGTCGGAGATGCCATCGGTGCCGAACACCGCGACCTTGCCTGCAAGGCCAGCTGCCTTGACCGCCTCGACAATACCCAGCGCCATGCCGTCATTGTTGGCATAGAAACCAATCAGGTCAGGATGCTGGTTGAGGATGTTGGTGGCGGCGTCATAGGAGGTCTGACGATCCCAGTTGCCAGGGACGCTGGCAACAACCTGAAACTTGTCGTTCTGGGTAATGGTGGACTTGAAGCCATCGGTGCGCTGCACGGCGGCGTAAACGCCAGCCTGACCTTCGACAATGGCCACCTTGCCGCCCTGCGGACGGTTTTCGATAAACCACTTGGCAACGCGCACACCATTATCGCGCTGAACGTTGCCGACATAATGTTCAGCCTGCGGAATAACGGCATCATTGACGTTGACGACAGGAATATTGGCGGCCTTGGCTTGCTCGATAACCGGCTGAAGATTGGCATCCGTCTGCGGCGAAACGAGCAGAACATTGTAGCCCTGCGTGATCATGCCCTCGGCAATCGTCAGCTGACCCAGTTGGTCGCCTTCGCTCTGCGCGGCCTGATAGGCGACGGGAACGCCGACCTTCTTGCCGAAGGCCTCGTATCCCAGACCCAGGGAGCGCCAGTATTCATTGGTCAGCGTCTTGGAAACCGCACCGGCCTTTGTGCCCTCAGGCAGTTTCGGGAACGGCCCGAGCTTGGCTTCCAGCTGCGACCAGTCCATGCGGTCCTTTTCCGTGTCGGAATTCAGTGGCGCAAGTTCCTGCGCAAAGGCTGCGCTGAACAGGAAGCTGGCGGCAAGCCCGGCAGCGAGTGTCGTCTTCAAAAAGGTCTTCATCGGTTTCCTCCCAGATGGAATGTGTCCGCACGCCTTCGGCATGCATTGTGACGAGGTTTTGGATTTTTTGCGCAGATCAGCCGAGCATCAGTTCCTGAATGACGGCCTGCGCGGAAACGGCATCCTGACGTTCAATGGCACCGGACAGGCGATTGTCCTGCTCGATCCGATCCACGATTTTCAGCATCCGCTTGACTGTCTGAATGTTGACTTCACATTCGTGAACCGGGTCGAGGCCCGTCATGTCAGGGAAAGTGTCGAAATAGATTGCGCCGTCATAGCCGTCTTTGCGGATCTGTCGCAGAAGCTCGATCGTCTGCTGCGTGTGAACAGCACCAACCATCAGGCCGTCATCACGCTTGGCATAACCATCATTGAGGTGGACGCCGAGAACGCGGCTGTAGCGGGCGATCAGGGCTGCAGCGAATGCAGGCTGCTCGTCGGCGTAGAGCACATGAGCGAAGTCCAGCGTCACACCGAGATTGGGCATATCCACATCCTTGATGGCCAGAAGCGTGGTCGCGCAATCGGGCATCAGGCTGTAGGAACGCGGCTCGTTCGGCTTGTATTCGATGCTGACGAGGCAATCCGCGTCATGCGCGCAAACTTCACGAATTCCATCAATCTCGTGTTGCCATAGAGTGTGATAATCGGCCTGGAAGGCGTAATCGAAACCATCCTGCCCCAGCCACAGCGTCATCAGATTGCTGCCAGCAGCGCGCGCGGCATCGATACCCTTCTTCGTCAGATCGATCGCTTCACGCCGCACAGCTGCGTCAGGATTGGTGAAGGCACCGATCTTGAAAGCCGGATTGGTGTAATAGCGCATGGCAAAGCCATTGATTGCAAGCCCCAGATCGCCGATCTGGCGCGCAAGAAGTGCCGGGTCATCGGCCACATGGTCGGGATAATTCAGATCGAGATCCGTCAGACCATCAACCTTCGCAGCACGCTTCGCCATCTGCAGCATGGTCGGTTTGCCTGAAAGATCAGGCCACTCGGCAGCAGGCTTCGAGGCGAATGAATTCAGTCGGGTGGCGAATTTCAATTGGGTCACGGATCTTGCTCACTTCGGTAACTGTTGACGCAACTTCACAAATTAAAACTATTTTGTAAAGCGCTATATGTTGTGCATCGCATCAATTCGCTGCGGGAGGCGTCATTATCAGACCTTATTTGCCACCCCGAAGACGTGGCAAAGCCGGCTGCCCGGATTTCGGCAGCCCGCGATGTTTGCGCATGAAAAGTCTATTCGTCGTTCAGCCCGAGCTGGCCGCTTCAGCGCGCCAGAACGGCTTCGATTTCGGCACACGTCGGCATTGCCGGGGCTGTTCCCCGCCTTGTGACAGCAATGCCCGCGGTGGCGCATCCGAACCGGGCAGCCTCAAGCGGTTCTACGCCGCGCGAGATTTCGGCAGCGAAACCTCCGACGAAGGCATCTCCGGCACCGGTCGTATCGATGGCGGGACCACAGGAGAAGGCGG
The DNA here is from genome assembly GCF_001423445.1 of Rhizobium sp. Leaf311. Lineage (NCBI taxonomy): Bacteria > Pseudomonadati > Pseudomonadota > Alphaproteobacteria > Hyphomicrobiales > Rhizobiaceae > Rhizobium > Rhizobium sp. Leaf311. The sequence goes on from NZ_LMNZ01000002.1 coordinate 80,410, forward strand.
GCACATGGACTGACCTATCCGGCGCATGAAACAACACGCCGCGCGCGCCGAGCGTGATGATGGCCACGCCGACGCCGCGTGACAGGAACACGTCACCGGCTCGTTTTGCGTCATCGATGGTATCGATGGGGAAACCAACAAGTGCGGCGGCTTCCGTTTCGTTGGGTATGACGAAATCGCAAAGGCCGTACATCTCCGCCGGAAACGTCTCCGCCGGAGCGGGATTGAAGATTGTTGTCACATTGGCAGCGCGCGCAATGTCCAGCGCATAGCGGGCGGCCTCGACAGGCTGCTCCAGCTGCGTGACGAAAACGGACGACTGCGCGATCGTATCGCGCGCCGCTTCCACATCGCTGATGCCAATAGTGCCCGCCGCTCCCGCATAGACGATGATGGCGTTGTCGCCGGTCTTGTCATTGACGTAAATGAAGGCAGCACCGGTGGGCTGGTCGTCCATGATTGTCAGCTTTGCCGTAACGCCTGCCGCCTCATAGGTCTTCAGCGCTAGATCCCCGAATGTGTCGCGACCAATCTTGGAAATGAACGACACCTCCCCCCCGGCCCTTGCCGCCGCAACCGCCTGATTGGAGCCCTTGCCGCCGGGGCCGACCGCAAAGCCGCTACCGGTGATGGTTTCACCCAGAACAGGCATACGCGGCGCAAGATAGGCGGTGTCGGCAACGAAAATGCCGAGGATGGAAACGCCAGATTTCATTCAAGACCTCATTTGACAGCGCCTGCGGTGAGGCCCTTTACGATGTAACGTTCCATGAAGACACCAACGAGAACGAGCGGCATGATGGCAGCCGTCGCGATGGCCGCCATAGACCACCAATTGATGCCCTGAGACCCCGTCTGGCTTGCTACCATGACCGGCAATGTCTTGGCATTCGAGCTGGTTAGCAAGGCTGCGAAGAAATATTCGTTCCAGCAGAGAATGACGGAAAGAATGAAAGCCGCGACCATTCCGGGCAAGGCAATGGGCAGCACGATGCGCATGAACGCCCCCCAGATCGAGCAACCATCCACCAGTGCTGCCTGCTCAAGCTCGACAGGAATGGTGTCGAACTGGTCGCGCATGATCCAGATGACGATGGGCAGCACCATCAGCGTGTAGACGAGGATGAGGCCGATCAGCGTATCCAGCAGCATGAGATGCTTGTAGAGAACCAGAAACGGCATCGCCAACACAACGGGCGGAAGAATGAGCTGCGACAGGAAGAAGAAGGAAATGTCCTTGTTCTTCATCCAGAGAAATTTGTAGGAAAACCGGCTGAGTCCATAGGCCGCCAGTGAGCCGATCAGCACGGCCAGAAACGATGCGCCAGCCGAGGCAACGATGCTGTTGAAAAAGCGGCGAATGAATTCATCGCGAACCGTCGATTGCGCAAAGATCGTATCGGGCGAGAGACCCAGCGAGCGCCAGCCTTTCCAATCCGGCTTAAAGTCAACGAAGGGAATGAGATGCCCCTGCGTGACATTCACTGCCGTCTTGAAGGATGTGGTGATGGTCCAGTAGATTGGAAACAGCGACACGAAAGCCCAGAACACCAAGGCAGCATAGATCAGCAGACTGCTGGTCAGAAACTGCGGGCGGCGGGACCAGAGGCTTGGTCGTGGGGTGGATGTTTCAACATGTGTTGCCATCGGCTTCAGCCTCAATTGTCGCGTTGCATCCATCGGCTCGCCCCTTTGAGGATGAGCGCGACGAAAATGATGATGATGACGAGATAGAATTCCGCGAGCATGGTGCCGTAGCCGACATTGGAACGGTCGCGGTATTCGCGGAAGATGAAGCTGGACACGGTATCGGTCGCCCCGCCCGGCCCGCCTGCTGTCACATTGATGACGATATCGGCGAGCTTCAGCTGGAAGATGATGCGCAGAATGATGACGGTGATACTGACCGGCAACATCAGTGGAAAGGTGATTTCCTTGAAGCTCTGCCAGCCGGACGCACCATCCACCTTCGCCGCCTCCTTGATTTCGGAAGGCAAAGCCTGAAGACCCGCCAGCAGCAGGATCATCATGAAGGGAATCGAGACCCAGGCATCCATGGCCATGATCGAGGTCCGTGCCAGCCATGGTGTCGAGAAGAATGCGGGATTGTCCCAGCCGAGGTGTCGCGCAAGCGTCGCCGCCGGTCCGAAGCGATATTCCATCAGCGATTTGCCAATCATCCAGCTGACTGCAACGGGGCTGAGCATCAGCGGCAGCAGAAAGGCGACACGGAAGAATTTGCGCGCCTTGATCTCCGCGTTGAGCAGCAGTGCCAGCCCAAAGGCAATGGCATATTGCACCAGCACCGAAAGAACATAATAGACCATGTTCAGCAGCGCGTTCCAGAAATAGCGATCCGCAAACAGCGTGCGCAGGTTATCCAGCCCGTTGAAACGGCGGCCTGCCACCGCACTCAGGTTCCAGTCGGTGAATGCAATGTAAAGGCCGAAAACGGTGGGAAACACCACCATGGCGACGGTGAAGAGCACGGCGGGAAGCACGAAAGCGGCACGCTGGCCCGCCTCGCCGCGGATCATAACTTGCGCTGCGCAAAGCGCCACCGCCCATATGATGTAGGCAAACAGCAGCGGCTGCCAACTGACAAGCCCCAAAGTTGTCAGGCCCGCGGCTTCGGTTATCTGAAGCAGAAGCACGCCGAAAAGCAGCACCGTAGCGGCCACAAGCAAAAGCTTGCCGCGCTGCGCAGAGCTTGGTGGAACGACGGTTCGCTCCACTGGGCTGATGGTATGCGTGCTTGTATGCGACATGGGTAGACCTCGGGGCCATCAGGTAGAACAGAAACTATGAACTCAGGCGGCAAAAACCCGCCGCCTGAGATAGAGCAAACTCGAAGCCTCTAGCGGCGCCTCATGCGCCGAGCGATGCCTTGTAGAGTGCAATCTGCTTTTCGCGGCCGAGTTGATCGGTCAGTTTTTCCCAAGCGGCAGCAATGGCATCCGCACCCGCCTGCGCGCTGGCCTGGCCGGCAAACACCTTCGCAAGCTCATCCTCCGCAATGCTGTAATATTGGAAGATGCCGGGAATACGCGGCTCAATCGCAGCATTGGGGTGGTTGTAGGAGTTGGATTGCGAGGCAAGATAGTTCGAGATGAAGGCCTCGTCATAGCCCGCCGTCACCCATTCCTTGATGTCGAACTGGCTCTTGCGATAGCACTGGAAGCCGGATGGATAAGCTGCTGTCCACAGCGAGATATCCTTGCCGCCCAGATGGGCCGCCGCACTCCAGGCTGCCTTCTTCTTTTTCTCATCACTATCGACCCGCGACATGACGTAGACGCCCCAGCCGAGATAGGCCATGTTCGGCGCATGGTTCGGGCCGCTGGCAAGCTTTTCCCATTTGCCGGTCTTCGAATTATAGACATCGTCAGAACCCGGCAGGATGTCGAAGCCGATGGTATCGCCCACAACAGAACTATCGCTGGTGCGTGCGGCAGCCCCCACATCACCCCACCACGACACCATGGAACCGGTTCCAGCCAGAAACTGCTGGAATGCGGTGGTGCCGGGGTCAGCGTTCAACTGGTCACCAGCTTCCGATGGCAGGGCATCGATAACGTCCTGAATGGCGCGGACCCAGGCAGGGTTGTTGATGCGCGGCTTCATTGTGTCAGCGTCGAACAGCCATGCCTTGTCATCCGGGTGCTTGGCATAGGCCGTTGCACGGCTGCCAAGGAAGTAGAAGCCGAAACCACCCCATGCCTTTGGCGCATCGAGATAACCGATGGCATCCCCACCGGCGACCGTCTTGCCCTTGAGGAATTTGGTGACTTCCTGAACCTTCTGCCAGGTCTTCGGCACGCCCCACTCGCCCTCATGGCCCTCGTCCTTCCAGGCTTTAGCAAGGTCGGCATCGGTGAAGTAGTCGGTACGATAATTGAAGTTGTGGCAGTCGCCATCGACGGACACGCGGTAGGTCTTGCCATCCCAAGTCCCGACGGGTGCTTTCAGGTAATCGACATAGTCGTCCATGTCGATCTGGGCCTTGACCCAATCCGGCATTTCAGAAGCTAGTCCCTTGCCGCAGACATCCCCCTCGAACGGCGCGCCCATTTCCAGAATATCGAAATCGACCGTGCCCGTGGCAATGGCCTGTTGCAGACGTGGATTGTAATCTGCCTGCGCCAGATCGATCCAGGTAATCTTGGCGCCGGTATATTCTTCCCATGGCTTCAGAAAACCGCGGAAAAGAACGTTGTGAAGGTTCTGGTTGTTGAGGCCCATGAAGGACAGCTCGACGCCGGCAAACTCGCCCTGCTTGACGTTCTTCTTCGTCGCCTCCAGGCACATTTCGCCAACTTTTTGCCAATCGGCATCGGTTGGAGAGCCCTTGCCAACGCCCGGCACCTGCAAGATCTGCGTGCGCAAGGATGCATCCTGCGCGTACGCTGCTCCAAACGGACCCAGCATGCTGCCTGCGGCGGCCACGGCCCCCAGGCTTGCGCCCGTCTTCAAGATGGCACGGCGGCTCAAGCCGATCGCCATCATTCTCTCGAAATCACTGACTTTCATGCGGTTCTCCTCCCGTTGATTTAGATATCGTCGCGTTTCTCCTCGCCGCGACGAAAAGATTTCATTCCAGCCTCAGCCCGCTTTCCCCATCGAAAAGATGGACCAGCGCAACATTCGGCGTCATCGCAATCGTGCCGCCCGCAGGCTCTTCCACGCGGTCACGAAACACGCCAATGATTTTCTGCTGGCCGAGCTTAACAAAGACCTGCGTTTCAGAGCCGGTCGATTCCACCACCGTCACCTGCGCGCTGACAGCACCGCCGAGCGTGAAATGCTCCGGCCGAATACCGTAAAAGGCAGACTTGCCATCAGACCCGGCAGGCGCGCGTGACAGCGGCAGGCGAATGCCATCATCCGTCTCGAAACAGGGCTCCGCGGAACTGCGAATATGGCCTTTGATGAGGTTCATGGATGGAGAACCGATGAAACCGGCAACGAAGGTGTTGGCGGGTTTATCATACAGCGTCAGCGGCGAGCCGATCTGCTCCACGCGCCCATCGCGCAGCACGACGATCCGGTCGGCCATCGTCATGGCCTCGACCTGATCATGCGTCACATAGATCATCGTTGTCGCTAGGCGTCGCTGCAATTCCTTGATTTCCGCCCGCATCTGCACACGCAGCTTGGCATCAAGGTTGGACAGTGGCTCATCGAAGAGGAAGACTTTAGGATCGCGAACGATGGCACGCCCCATCGCCACACGCTGGCGTTGGCCACCGGAAAGCTGGCGCGGGTAGCGGGCCAGATAAGGCGTAAGATCGAGGATCTCAGCCGCTTTATGGACGCGGGCGTCGATATCCGCCTTTGTTTCTCCACGCATTTTCAGCGCAAAGCCCATATTCTCGGCCACGGTCTTGTGTGGATAGAGCGCGTAGCTCTGGAACACCATGGCGATATCGCGATCCTTCGGCGGCAGGTCGTTGACGACCTTTCCGTCGATCTGGATATCTCCAAATGTAATTGGTTCGAGCCCAGCGACCATGCGCAGCAAGGTCGATTTTCCGCAGCCGGACGGCCCCACCAGAACGACGAATTCGCCGTCGGGTATTTCAACGGAAACGCCATGGATCACCGTCAGGCTTCCATAGGCTTTTCCGACATTGACGATATTCATCGATGCCAAAAGCTGTTCTCCTCCCGCGGCATCGCGCACTCCTCGCGACACTGCGCCTCTCTGTAAATGGGCGAGTACAGCCCGCCAGCTGCACTCGTCATCATCACGTTATCCTTGGGAGGACACATCCGTTAAACGAACTTCACACATATTTATATTTTTGTAAATTAGAGTTTCGCTAATTTTTTGAGAATTCTTCAAACTAGCTTGAGATCAGAGGTTTTATCGGAAAATAAACGGGAAATATTGTCACGCAGCGCGAAATTGCGACTCTTGCTTACATCTCTTGACCCGAAGCAATTGCAGACATTACAAATATGATATAACTCGTGAAGAATAGGTCTGCACTTCCTGGGAGGAGAAAGCAGTGCTCAAAGGTATCGACCCCATTATCAACGCAGAACTGATTCATGCCCTGATGTTGATGGGACACGGCGATCAGTTGGTTTTATGCGATATCAATCATCCTGCACAAACCATCGCGCGTCAAACGACCTATGGCCGCCTGATCGATGTTTCCGGCTGCGGCCTGGAGCGCGCCGCAGAAGCCATTTTAAAGCTTTTCCCGCTGGACACATTCGTCGATGCACCAGTCAAACGAATGCAGGTTGTCGGCGACCCTGACGGCCAGGTTCCAATATTCGCAGCCATGCAGGCGGTTATCGACCGTTCCGAGGGCCACCCCGTTTTGGTAGAACCACTGGAACGCTTCGCGTTCTACGAAGCCGCAAAAGCCTCGTTTGCCATCGTACGCACTTCCGATCCCGGACCCTATGGCTGCTTCATTTTCAGTAAAGGAGTCGTTTGATTGCTAGCCTACGGTACGAGATGCAGCTCAGCAGTCTTATTTTGACTTCAGCCGAGACTGTGCACCGCATTCGCGTGGGTTGAGCTGCATAACATCACCGGGCTTCGCCACCATAGTGTTGTAAAGTTGCATTTAGAACACGGAATTTAGATACAGACGCCTTGAACCAAATAGAACCTGAAACCACTGGCCCTCAACCTGTAGATCATTGAAAATTCCGACTTTTCACCTTCAGTGTATCGATATGCAGGTCCCTGACATACATATCGCGTGGAGCCACTACCGACTTCGGCCTATCTCTGGAATCCGGTCCGCCGCCATACGCGAACTCATCTCCTCGCCCCGTTGGCAGCTTGAAGTCGGTATCACGGTCAGCAAGCCCTGACAGATCGGCGGACAGGTCGAACAGTTGCTGCGCGACAAGATGGACGACCTCCCCTTCGCGCTGGATTCTGCCGTTGATCGCCATCATGCTTGATCCAAGCACCACGCGCCGGCGCTTCTCGAACAGGCGGGGCCAGACAACGATGTTGGCAGGCCCCGTTTCATCCTCGATGGTGATGAACATGACGCCTTTGGCAGAACCCGGCTTCTGGCGAACGAGAACCAGGCCGGACGTGTAAACCCATCTGCCGTCACGCGCCGTCATCGCCTCATTGCAGGTAATGATATTTCTGTGCTGAAGGTCCTTGCGCAGAAAGGCCATCGGGTGCTGTCGCAGCGTCAGCCCCGTATACCCATAGTCTTCGATGACATTGTGCCCCTCGGTCATTTGCCTGAGCGCAACCTCTGGCTCTTGCTGCTCGGCGACCGTTGCCATCTCGCGTTCTGCCGCTGCGGCAAAGAGGGGTAGAGGTTTATCACGCAAGGCTTTAATGGCCCAGAGTGCATCACGGCGCTCAAGCTTCAGGCTCGGATTATAGGCATCGGCTTGGGCAATCTGGACGAGCGCTTCGGTTGGCACACCGGAACGGCGCCACATATCGTCGATCGACACGAAGTCGCTGTTCATACGTGCGGCGACGATGCGGGCCGCGTCAGCAATCGCCAGTCCTTTTACCTGCCGAAACCCTAGACGGACAGCATGCCGACCGGTGTTGCCGATCGGTTCAAGTGTGCAGTCCCACCGGGATCGATTGATACAGATTTGCCGGACCTCGACGCCATGTGCGCGGGCATCGCCGACGATCTGGGCTGGCGCATAAAAGCCCATAGGCTGTGAGTTGATCAGTGCCGCGCAGAAGACATCCGGATAGTGGCATTTGATGAAGTTGGAGGCATAAGCGATCAGCGCGAACGAGGCTGCATGACTTTCCGGGAAGCCATAACTGCCGAAACCTTCGAGTTGGCTGAAGGTCTTTTCTGCAAATTCTGCCGAGTAGCCGTTCTTCACCATGCCGGATACGAGCTTGTCTTTGAACTTGCTGACACCGCCGGTGAACTTGAAGGTCGCCATGCTTTTTCTGAGTTGGTCGGCCTCACCACCGGTAAAACCGGCACAGACCATGGCGACGCGCATAGCGCTCTCCTGAAACAGCGGCACGCCAAGCGTCTTGCCAAGGACCGCCTCCAGTTCGGGCGTAGGATACTCGACCGGCTCCTTGCCTTCACGTCGGCGCAGATAGGGGTGCACCATATCCCCCTGGATCGGCCCGGGCCTGACAATTGCGACCTGAACGACCAGATCATAGAAAGTGCGGGGTTTCAGGCGCGGTAGCATGGCCATCTGGGCACGGGATTCAATCTGAAACGTTCCGAGCGTGTCGGCCTTGCGGATCATCGCATAGGTGGCCGCATCCTCCTGCTCGATTTTCGACAGGTCGAGATTATGACCCTTGTGCTCACGAATGAGTTCAAAGGCCTTGGCCATGCAGGTCAGCATACCGAGCGCCAAAACATCAACCTTCATGAACTTCAGCGCTTCGACATCATCCTTGTCCCACTCGATGATTTGACGATCCTTCATCGTCGCGGGTTCGATCGGGACCAGATCATCGAGCCGATCATGGGTTAGCACAAAACCACCGGGATGCTGACCGAGATGCCGGGGCGCGCCCATCAACTGCTGGGCAAGCTTTAATGTCAGGACGAGCCGACGATCGTCGGGATTGAGATTGAGCTCGCGTATGTTGCGGTCAGGGACTTCCTCTGACCATGACCACATGCCCGATGACAAGGCCTTGATGACATCCTCGGGAAGACCAAGCGCCTTTCCGACATCGCGGATCGCGCCTTTTGCCCTGTACCGGGTGACGGTAGCGCAGAGTGCTGCCTTTTCTCGTGTGTAGGTCTTGTAAATCCACTGGATGACCTCCTCGCGCCGCTCATGCTCGAAATCCACATCGATATCCGGCGGCTCATCGCGTTCCTGGCTGACAAAACGCTCGAACAACAAATCATTGGTGGATGGATCGATCGAGGTGACACCAAGAATATAACAGACGGCGCTGTTGGCAGCCGACCCTCTCCCCTGACACAGGATCCCTTCCGACCGTGCAAAGCGCACGATCGAAAACACCGTCAGGAAATACGGTGCGTATTTCATGGTGCGGATGAGATCGAGTTCATGCCGCACGGTTTTCAGGACGTCTGGCGGCAGTCCTTCCGGATATCGCGATGGTACACATTCCCAGACATAATGTTCCAGCGATGCCTGGGCATCCTTGCCCGGCACGATCGCTTCTTCTGGATACTGATAGGTCAGTTCCTCGAGCGAGAACTTGCACCGATGCACGATCTCCATGGTCCGCGCCAAAGCTTCAGGATAACGGGGAAAAAGCCGCTCCATTTCCTCCGGTGGTTTCAGGTAGCGGTCGGCATGGCGCTCGCGCTCGAAACCGACATCTTCAATGGTCGTTCCGGTTCGAATACAGGTGACAATGTCCTGGAGTTGCCGCCTGCCCGGTTCATGAAACAGCACGTCATTGGTGACCACCGTCCTAACCTTGAACCGTGCTGCCAGATTGGAAATCTCATGGAGCCGCATCTGGTCATTGGGTCGCCGGCGCAGGCAGAGCGAAACATAGGCACGGTCGGCAAATACATCAGCCATTTTTCGCAGGTGCACGGCGCAGATATCGTCGGCAAGGTCGGGCACGAGGATGCCGATCATGCCTTCGCAATAGGCAATCACGTCATCCCAGTGCAGGATGCAATTGTTCTTGCCGCCGCGCGACTTACCAAGCGTGATCAGCCGGGTCAGTCGGGAGTAAGCTGTGCGATCCATGGGATAGACCAGGACGGACATGCCGTCGGCAAGATCCAGACGACAGCCGACGACCAGCCGCACACCTGTTCCGCGCGAAGCCTCCAGGGCTCGAACGATGCCCGCCAGGCTGGCGCGATCAACAACGCCGACAGCATCGATGCCAAGGATTTTGGCGGTTTCGAACAGTTCCTGCGCCGAGCTTGCCCCGCGCAGAAAGGAGAATTGTGTCGTTACCTGAAGCTCGGCGTATCTCATGCGAATATTCCGTGCACGAACCAACGGTGGTTTCCAGTTTCCGGATCGACGCCGTCGCCGGATCGGAACACCCACAGGCGCTCGCCGCTCTCGTCCTCGACAACGAAGTAATCGCGCACCGCGTCCATTTCGCTGTCACGCTGCCACCACTCACCAAAGATCCGCTCAGGCCCGTCTGCTCGCTTCACCTTGCGACGCTTGCCGCGCCAGGTAACCGCAACGGGCGGATGGTCCGGCATAAGGGCGATCACCTCGATCAGTTCCGGTCGCACAAGCAACCTCACCGGCCGTCGCCAGTGATGGACCCACGACACTCCGACAGGATCGGCCGCCGCACTGATGCGTTGGACCGAACGCTCAGGGACGTCCGATGCCACCGGAGCCACCCGAAAAACCCTGTGGCCGCGGTTGCCGTAGATATCGATCAGCGGTGAGACGTCGGTGACCTCTTCTTCCACCAGACCCGATGATTTCTGCATCTCTTCAAGTGGTTCGGCCATGACGGCGACCAGTGTCAATTTCTCGATACCAAACCCCGGCTCGATCTTTTCCGTGCGATCGCGGAAAAGCTTGGTCAGCCAGGCGACATCACGAGCCGGTTTGACCGTGCCAGCGCGGATCGCCTGCCTGACGCCATCGACCTTGTCGACGATCAGGTCGGCACGTCGCACACCCAGCCCCTTTTTCTGAAGCTCGTCGATCAGTTGGATGATCAGCCGACCGACATATTTGTCGATCGTCTCGGCAGCACCGATCGGTTCGGCAAAGGCGCGGCTGACCTCGATCAGATCGACGGTCCGGATCGGCTCGATCGGTTCGGGGGCCCGTCCGAACATTTGATCGAGACGGCGACCGATTTCCGGACCAAAGCGTAAGGTCAATGGCGCGCGCGCAGTGTTTGCCAACTCTCCAATGGACTGGAACCCAAGTGTGTGAAGGTCACTGACGATCTTCGGTGGTAAACGTAATAGCGTAATCGGCAGCTTTTCGACGGCCTTCACGGTCTGACCCATCGGCACGATAACGGTTTCCCGGCTGATGGCACGCGCGCAGGCGTGCGCCGCACCCCATGTATCGGCAACCGCCACGCGGGCTGTCAGCTTCTTTGCCATGAACTGGTTGGCGATCCTCGTCACCATCGGCAGTTCACCACCCTGCAGGTGATCGGCACCCTCGGTATCCATGACAATCCCATCTGCACCGTCGACCGAGACTATCGGGGAATAGAGTGTCAAAGCCCAAAGCGTGATCCGCTCCAGCGCCGCGGCGTCCTTACTCAGATCTGCATCGACCATCATCAGTCCGCGAAACAGCGCCTGCGCTTTTGCCGCCGGCATACCGACACGAACCCCAGCCTTTTTTGCAGCCGCATCGGCAGCCGACACCCATCGTTTCGATCCGCTTCTGGCGATTACGGCGATAGCCTGTTCAGGCGGAATGGACGGATCGTCGCGGCGAATGCGATCGGTCGGCAAATCGGGTAGATAGATCGAGACGACCCTTGTCATCACACGCCCTCACGAGAAACTCAGCACACTCACCCGCTTTCACGCGCATCAACTCCACAAACCAGCGCGGCCTTCCAACACCGGGAACCGGCAGCTCGTCCGACGGCATCACGCTCACCCTCCATCGGGTGGTCGAGGCCGTTGGTTGCCCGAAATCATTGGCTTCGGTCTGCCGCCTCCAACGGCGAACGGCCAGTGCCATCGTGCCCGTGCGCTCTGCCGCAAGCTGCAGCCGGCGCGAGCCGACCATCGGCAAGCGGACGAGCTCACCGACGACGGCGCCAAGACCTCCGAAGGACAGTCCCTCCTCCATATTGGCAAGCACGTCCTCCTCCCTGTCGGACTCGACAAAGATCACCCGATCGGCATGCAGGCCGACCTGCGCCAGAGCCGGGAAAAACAGATCCGGTCGCGTCAGACACCATACGATCGGACCCTTCGTGCGTGCTGCTATGCCAGCCACGAACAGGGCTGCGGCCGCACCATCGACAGTCCCCGATCCACCTCCGGCGAACTCATGAAGCGCACCGTAGGCGAGACCTCCGCCTGGCAGAGCGGCATCCATTTCAGGCACGCCAAACGCCAGACACCCGGCTTTTTTGACCGTCGTGGTTTCGAGCGAGGCGATACGCTCACGCAGATCAGCAATCACACCGTCGGACACCCTTGCGGCGCGGGCAGCAGTCATCGTTCACGGCTCCCTTCAAGGTCGTGTTGGCAGGCCGACGTCATGTCGTGCAAGTGTAGATGTTCTTTTTTTGTTCCTACGCAGACAAAGAGTCAAGCCAGCGAATTTGCTCGAAGACTGCTCCAAACATTAGAAATTAGAGAATCCTCATGGGAATCAGTTGCGTAGCGACAACAAAGAAATTTCGCCCTTATGCCGCCGCTCGGTGGATAGCGGGGACAATATCGGGATCGTCATAATGTCCTTAAGGTTTTTCTGTTGAACTGATGGCATGACGAAGACTCCGAGATCCAAACCGCTCCTTCGTGATACCGAAGCAAAGATCCGCTCGAAGCTGCGCCGGAAGCGCAACCCCGCTCAGCCACAGCTGCTGTTCGATCCCATGCCGGAGCGTGTTGAGCCGGCGCTTGCTCAGCTGAAGGCACATCCGCCTCAAGAGCCCGAGTGGCTCTGGGAGGTGAAATGGGATGGATACCGCCTTGCTGTCCATATCGAACCGCAGGGCGTCAGAATTCTGACCCGTGGTGGCCATGACTGGACACACCGGTTTCCTGCGATCGAACGGGCGGCACGTGCGCTGGGGCCAGCCACAATGATCATTGATGGTGAGGCAGTCGTCCTCGATGAAGAAGGGCGATCGGATTTCGGGTTGCTGCAGCAGTCTCTTGGCGCATCGGGGAAAAGACCCGGCACGCGCGCCTCCGATGCCATCCTCTATGCCTTTGACCTGGTTTATCTCGATGGCCATGATCTGCGCGGCGTCGAGTATCGCTCCCGGCGGCATCTGCTGGAGGACACGGTGAAGGGTCAGGATGGCGCCATCCGGGTATCGGAAACCCTCGACGCCGATCCCACTGTCCTACTCGAACATGCCTGCCGCCTTGGACTGGAAGGGATCGTCGGCAAGCACCGCGATGCGCCGTATCGTTCCGGGCGCACCGGCGACTGGGTGAAGGTCAAGTGCGTTGCGAGCGAGGCGTTTTTCATTATCGGCTTTGAGCCATCGAGCGCGTCGCCGACCGGCTTCGGTTCACTGCTGCTGGGCGCGTACCGCAATGCCACGATCGTCGATGTTGGCAGCGTCGGGACAGGGTTCAGCCACGCTGAGGCTATCAAGCTGCGCAAGATGCTGGACAAGCTGCGCTGGAAGCAGATGCAGCCGCCCGTTCCCTACTCTGGAGAGGCCGATATCGTCTGGGTGCATCCGACCCTCATTGCCGAGATCGAGTTTCGTGCTTGGACGAGCGATGGCAAGCTGCGCCATGCGGCCTACAAAGGTTTGCGGGAACGTCAGGACAATGCCGACGTTTACAAGCTTGACTAGCGGATTGCGCGCGACGCGCCAGGTTATCCGCCATCTGGTCTAAACAGTCGGGATAGCGTGATATGTGCAATCTTTATCGCATGGAAGACAGGGATTGGGTCTCAAAGTGGGCGCAGGACGCCGAGAGCCTGATCAACCTCATGCCCGCCTACCAGATGAACCCAGACCAGATGGGGCCGATCGTTCGCAACACCGCAGACGGGAAGAAACAACTGGTGCATGCGCGCTGGGGCCTGCCCTCACCTATCTTCGTCCAGAAGAAAGCGGCCGAGGCCCGCGCCGAAAAGCTGAAGGCTAAAGGGAAGCCCATCGACGTGGATGAGTTAATCCGGATGGAGCCGGATCGCGGTGTGACCAATGTCCGCAAGCTCACCCTGCCCCATTGGAAACGCTGGTTCGGTGTCGAACACCGATGCCTTGTGCCGGTCACCAGCTTTGCAGAGCCAGATCCCGTCAGCCAGCAGAATGGTGGAAAGGTGCCAAACGCATGGTTCGCCCGGGACGAAGAAAGGTCTCTGATGTTCTTTGCCGGTATTCAGGTGCCGCAATGGCAAAGCGTCAGAAAGGTGAAGGATGGCCTGACCACCGATGACCTCTATGGTTTTCTCACCACCGACCCGAACCAGGTGGTGAAAGCGATCCATGAAAAGGCGATGCCGGTCCTGCTCCTGACACATGAGGAAACCGATGTCTGGATGAATGCTCCGTGGGGTGAGGCGAAGGACCTTGCCCGCCCTCTACCGGCCGATGCGCTGATTATTTCGTCACGCGAGCCCTATGGATCGTCGATCGTAACAAAGGAAGGCGAGACCATCGATCAACCAGGTCTATTCCAGCATCTCGCCAGCGACGAACCGGCAAGATGATTGAAGTTCCCGCCACGCGGGCAATCTGGACAGTTCAGACCTGACGTAAGTCAGTCCGCGCACCGCACACAGGCACATAGATCGCTTCCCGTTGAACGCGATCAACAGCGTGTGGAACCATTCTCAAACTGATCCCCTCTCGAACCCGATCACAAAATCAATGACCTTCGCCGATGACATTTCGCATGGCTTCAAAACCATACCGTCAGTCGAAAGCCTGTAGAGGTTGAAGCTGACGATGTCCGTTCCGCCAAGCTCCTCGCCGTAAAGCCAGATTCGCCTGCCATCCGCCGATCGTTTCGTCGTCACGCCCCATGGCCGACCGGCAAAACGACCGCCCACATAGCCGTCAGGCAGCCTGGAAAGTGCATGTTCGAATGATGTAGGAAGTGGCTGGGTTAAGTCCGGTGACCTCCCAGTCATGGCGCCAAGCATTCGTCGCAGATGCCGCACCCATCATCGTCCATGTCGGACTTGCTCCTGACCTTCCGGCAACATGGACAAATAATGGTATCGCGCCCCAAAGGAGTTTTGCGTGCAGGCGGTGGGATCTCGATGATGCATTCCGACAGCACGTCAACGTTGCGTCGCTCCATTGCGGTGCTCCTGAATATCGTGTGAGATTTTATCCAGAGATAAGGCGTCTGGACGGCTGCACAAGGCAGGACGGCACCAACTCTCGATGCGGAAACGGAATTCTTATGGAACACCTGGCACCTGACCGGGTCTATCTTTCATAATTTCAAAACGAGAGAAAACGACTGTGGATCATAGCGATCATACCCGCGTCAGCTCCACCTAACTAACTCCGACTATTTTGGAAGGTGCGACCGGTTACGGTAGATGATCACAAGATCGGCACGGTCGATCATAGTCATGACGCGGGTGCCGGAAGCCAGGCGATTGTCGAAGTCGGCGGATTTCTTGGTATCGGTACAGAGCCTGTTGCCGTGCCGCTGGCCGACCTCGATTTCATGCGTGACGAACACGGTGGCGTCCTCGCTGTGACGAGCTGGACCAACGACTAGCTCGAGGACACAGCTGGTCCGCCGTTCGTCACGCTTATCTCCGCGACCCCATCAACGTCTTGACCTGTGATCTTCACAGCCGTTATGCCGAATTCTTCGTCCAGGGCCACTGACCGTCAATTTCGGCTTCAAGCGAAAAGCTCAGGAATGTACGAATGAGCACGATCAGCCCAAGAAGACCGACACTTTCAAAGGTCAACGGCGATATGATCGTTGCGATGATGTCGGCACCGATCAGAATTTCGAGACCCAGCAGGATACCACGCCCTAGATTGGCGCGGTAACGATCATAGGCCTCCTGTTTGACCGCCGATCTCAGGTCACGAAGATAGATGCCCGTTGCAACCGCAACGCCAACCAAAATCACACCAACCCCGAAAAATTCCAAACCCAGTGCCAGTGGCTTCAGGATCGGTGCAATCAGACTTGTCAGTCCGTCGGCCTCGCTACCAATGTCCATTTTCATAATCCTTCTTAAAAAGAGATGGGATTTGGCCCTGCGCCAACAGGGTCACTTACTGAAAGAGGGGCGCCCGGCGCCCCTCTCGTCATTATCGACCGTAATCAGGCTTGGCCGGGCCGGTTGATCGTCAGGAAGTGCCTGACCACAGGTTTCTCCGGTCCTGTGTGGTAGTCCAGCACCTTGCTCTGCAGGTCGGCATCGGCGTGGGAAACCCGCTTGTGTTGGCGAAGGTGTTCAGCCCAGGATTCAACCATGAACCATTCGACCATCTTCTCCGGATCGGCAGAGTCTTCCGTTACACCCCAGCCATAGGCACCATCGCGGCGGCGTTCTTGGGACAGCGTGTCGAGTGCTTTGAGGAAAGCCCGGCGGTGCTGCTTTTCAACATGGTATTCGATCAGGATCAGAACAGGGCCACGGTCATGAGCAACAGGTTCTGCAACGAGTGGTTCTGGCCAGTGGTTCGACGGCACCATGTCAGCATCGCCAGCAGGCAGTTTGAGGCGGTGCATGATCAAACCGACAATCAGCAATCCGGCTGCGCCAATCAACAAGGTGGCTTGAATACCAACAGCCGAACCAACCGCACCCCATCCAAGGCTACCCGCCGTCATCGCACCGTTAAACACGGTCAGGTAAACGGCAAGACCACGACCACGAACCCAGTTTGGCAACACTGACTGTGCAGCGCCGTTAAGCGTCGTCAAGGCGGTGATCCATGCAGCACCAAGGAACAGCAGAACGATAATCGCGACAAACTTCGGTGGGGCGAGTGACAGCACAGCCATGACAATTGCCGTAATGATGGCCGCACCAAGCAGCAATCCATCGGCACTCAAGCGGTCACGCAGTTTTGGCATAACCAAGGCACCACCGATCGCACCGGCACCAACTGCACCCAGCAGGATACCGTAGAAGCTTGCGTCGCCACCCAGCAACTGACGGGCAACCAGTGGAAGCAAAGCCCAGATCGCACTGGCAAAAGCAAAGAAGATAGCAGCACGCGCCAGGACGATATGCAGTGGACGACTTGCCTTTGTGTAACGAAGACCAGCCCGGAACGCGCCGAAGAAGTTCTCCTGCAAGGCATCGTTGGCATTCTTCGCACGCGGCCACCAGACCAGTGCGGCGATCACGAATATGTAACTCGCGACGTCGGCTCCGTAGGTTATCCCGGCTCCAAACCCTGCCAGAAGCAGGCCGCCGGCAGCGGGACCGATCGAACGAGCGATGTTGATGCCGAGCGAGTTGAGGGCAACGGCGCTTTTGACATCCTCGCGCTTTACCAGTTCCGGTACGATGGCTTGCCATGTCGGCCCCATTAACGCGGCACCGATACCACCAAGGAATGTCAGACCGATCAAAGCACTGACCGACAACATCCCGGTCTGCGCCAGAACCATCAGGCTGAGACTGACAGAGGCGAGCAAAAGCTGAATGGCGATTAGAAACTTGCGGCGATCCAGAATGTCGGTGAGCACACCGGCAGGAATGGCGAGAAGAAAGATCGGCAGAGTACCTGCCGCCTGCACCATGGCGACAGCAGCCGGAGATGCCGAGAGATCAGTCATCAGCCAGGAGCTGGCGACATCGCGCATGAAGCTGCCGGTGTTGCCAAGAACCGTGGCAGCCCACAGAACTGCGAAAACCGGTTGCGCGAGTGGGGCAAAGCTGCCGCTGGAGGATTTTGTGCTGCTCATTTGCCTTCTCCCTTTGTCAGATCCAGTGCTGCAACGATCACGAATGCGCCAGCAAGGCCGAGATGTTCAAAGAAGGCATTGGTCGCCATCATGCGATCCATGCCGGGCGCCATTTCCCAGAAACGCAGGGCAATGACCGTTGCAAGAAGTGTGAAGCCTGACAGCGCCAATGCCCCAGCCCAACGAAGGCGACCGGACACCACCATGGCAGATGCCACCAGTTCAAAAATAATAACGGAAACTGCAAAGGCCGATGCAGGATGGAGACCGAAATGTTCCATCTCGGCAACCGCGCCGGAGAAGTCGAAAATCTTGGTCAGAGGTCCCTGAATATAGGCGGCACAAAGGGCAAGCAGTGCCACCGTTCGTGTAGCCGGAGCAGTTATGACGTCGACAAGACGTCCCTGCGGCCGGAGTGAAGAGGAGGAAAGAAGGTTCATGGCTTGCTCCAGCTGTTGTCACCGCGTTGCGGCGCTGTGTTCCTTTGATAGAGCGATAATGATCTCGAAATCCGCCAACAACAATTGCATCAATAATTCAGATTTAATTGTCAAATATACAATAATAAAAATCGGGCGACCAACAGGTCACCCGATCAATTTTAAAAGCTTATACAGCCCAGCAAGAGCATCCAAGCGCGCCGAAGAAGCCCTTGAGATCAGCAATCGGCAGTTTGGAAGTCCATGCGCCGGCATGGTCATGTCCATGAACACCGCAATCGCTGGCGCAGCCGCAGGTCGAGATAACCGTACGGCGTAGCGAGCGGGCGCCCGCACCTTCCGGTTCACCCCAAGCGGCATAACCACCAAATTTGCGTACAGGTGACCAGTCGGGCAACGCCGGGGGCAAGTCGCTCTCATCGAGCGCCTTGAAGTCGCCAGCACCAAAGACGATCTTTCCACCAACCATAGTGAGTTCCGATACGAGGAACGAAATCTCGTCCTCAGCGCAGGAGAAGAAGTCCTTGTCGGGGACGACAAGATCGGCGAACTGGCCTTTTTCGATGCGGCCCTTCTTGCCCTCCTCGTTGGAAAACCAGGTGACTTTTTCAGTCCACATACGCAGTGCCGTTTCGCGGTCGAGGCAGTTGGCGCGTGGATAAAGCTGCATGCCACCCACCGTCTTGCCAGTCACCATCCAGGACAGCGAAACCCAGGGGTTATAGGAGGCGACGCGGGTAGCATCCGTCCCGGCTGATACATTCACGCCCTTGTCGAGCATCTTCCGGATCGGCGGGGTCGCTTCAGCAACTCCATGGCCGTAGCGTTCAACAAAATACTCACCCTGATATGCCATGCGGTGCTGGGTCGCGATGCCGCCACCGAGTGCGGCGATACGATCAATCGAACGGTCGGAAATGGTTTCAGCGTGATCGAAGAACCAGTTTAGGCCTTCAAGCGGAATATCCTTGTTCACCTTCTCAAAAACATCGAGAGAACGCGAAATGGTTTCGTCATAGGTGGCGTGCATGCGCCAGGGCCAGCGATTTTCGGCGAGGATCCGTACGACTTCTTCGAGTTCGCCTTCCATCTCCGGAGCCATTTCGGGTCTCGGCTGGCGGAAGTCCTCGAAGTCGGCTGCTGAGAAGACGAGCATTTCGCCCGCCCCATTGTGACGGAAATAGTCGTTGCCCTGCTTGTATTTGACCGAGGACGCCCAGTTGAGGAAGTCCTGCTTCTCTTCCTTCGGCTTCTGGGTGAACAGATTGTAGGCCAAACGAACGGTGAGTTGGTTCTCGTCGGAAAGCTTCTGGATCACCTGGTAGTCATCCGGATAATTCTGGTTGCCGCCGCCTGCATCGATCACACCGGTGATGCCAAGGCGGTTCAGTTCGCGCATGAACTGGCGCGTGGAGTTGACCTGGTAGTCAAAGGGCAGCTTAGGGCCTTTCGACAAGGTCGAATAAAGGATTCCTGCATTCGGCTTGGCCAGCAACATGCCCGTCGGGTTGCCGTTAGCGTCACGGGTAATCTCACCGCCTGGCGGGTTGGGCGTGTCGCGGGTGTAACCGACTGCACGAAGCGCTGCACCATTCAGAAGTGCACGATCATAGAGGTGCAAAAGGAATACGGGCGTATCGGGGGCTACCGCGTTGATCTCCTCAATCGTTGGCAGCCGTTTTTCGGAAAACTGGTGTTCGGTGAAACCGCCGACGACGCGCACCCATTGCGGCGCGGGTGTTATCGCCACCTGACGCTTGAGCATGTCCATAGCATCGGCTAGACAGCGCACACCGTCCCAGCGCAGTTCCATATTATAGTTCAGGCCACCCCGTACGACGTGGGTATGGTTATCGATCAGCCCCGGCAGAACCCGCTTGCCCTTGAGGTCAACGATCTTCGTCTCGGGTCCGGCCAAAGCCAATATTTCGCTTTCTGAACCAACTTCCAGAAACAGACCGTCCTTGATGGCAACTGCGGTCGCGTTTGGATTGGTGCGGTCAAGTGTCGTGAAGCGCCCGTTATGGAGGATCAGGTCTGGATGCATGGTGTCTACTCCGGTCTGGTGGGGATCGGCGGCAGTGGCCGTTGAGAAGAGGGGTTCGAAAACGCCAGACTTGATGCCGCCCCAAGGAAGGTTCGGCACACAGTCATCAGCTCCGCTCCTCTATATTCGTTTGCAAGCGATGGGCAATCTCGGGAGAATTTCCACCCTTTGGCAGGTGACCAAACATGTGTGGCTTGACCTGATGAAGCCACGAGAGGGCGGCGGGTTCTTTGCTCCAGAGCGTTTTTGCAAGTGGGATGATCTGCTCGCCGACGAGAATGCCGAGAAGTCCGACCAGCGCGATGACGGGAGGTGCTGGTGAGCGCACGTTGAGAAGGCTGTAAACGACGCCGACCAGCAGGCCAGCGCCGAGGGACAGGAGATAGACTTTCACAGGGATGTCCTCCAGAATTTTGCGGAAAGGCCGCCCCGACGGGTTTGTCGGAGCGTCCTGATCAAACCCTTACTTTGCGGGGTTGGGGCCGATGCGCTTGCCGTGCTTGACGCGCTCTTCCGCGCCGTGGACCATGGTGTATGCGTAATCGATACCCATGCCGTAGGCGCCAGAATGTTCCTTCACCAAGGTGGTGACGGCATCATAAGTCTCCTTATGTGCCCAGTCGCGCTGCCACTCTAGCAGGACCTGCTGCCAGGTGACGGGGATGACACCCGCCTGCACCATGCGGTCCATCGCGTACTTATGAGCATCGGCGGATGTGCCACCGGAGGCATCGGCGACCATGTAGATTTCGTAGTCCGGAACGTCGTGAAGAGCCGAGAGCGCGAACGTTGTGTTGCAGACTTCAGTCCATAGACCAGAGACGACAATCTTGTTGCGGCCGCTGGCAGCGTTCTTTGCAAGAGCGTCGCGAACGTTCTGATCGTCCCAGGAATTCATCGAGGTGCGTTCGAGAATGTCGTTGTCCGGATAGACCGCCAGCAGTTCCGGGAAGGTGTTGCCAGAGAAGCTTTCCGTTTCAACGGTTGTGATCGTCGTCGGAATGTTGAACACCTTGGCGGCCTTGGCCAGACCAACGACATTGTTCTTCAACGTCTGGCGGTCGATCGACTGAACGCCGAAGGCCATCTGTGGCTGCTGATCGATGAAGATGAGCTGGCTATTTTTAGGGGTCAGAACTTCGAGCTTGGACATAGTCGTTTTCCTATTTTGCGATTAGGCCGCCTCAGCGGTGAATAAATGGGTAGCTGCGGTTGATCGAACGCCGTGGCAAGACGTTCGCTCTGCAATCCGTGGAGTGTCTGTCCCGTCTG
The DNA here is from genome assembly GCF_001423445.1 of Rhizobium sp. Leaf311. Classification (NCBI taxonomy): domain Bacteria; kingdom Pseudomonadati; phylum Pseudomonadota; class Alphaproteobacteria; order Hyphomicrobiales; family Rhizobiaceae; genus Rhizobium; species Rhizobium sp. Leaf311. The sequence goes on from NZ_LMNZ01000002.1 coordinate 101,661, forward strand.
GGCCGCTCACTCTTTGTCTTGGCTGCTGAATAGAAATCTATCGCTTCGGATTGCGAAGCAGAATTGCAATATTAATTGCGAATGAATTTCACTTTCTGCAACAATAAATTCGGTCGTCGCATCGTGGTCGAGAAGCCAAGACCACATGCTCCCTATAACGCTTCGCGCACGGTATACGCGGCGGGGAAACGACATATCCTGAGACAGGGAAATCCATCTGTCCGTCCCGAGGTCATCATAGGAGAATCGTTTTTAGGCGTTCAACGGCCGATCCCAGGCTGGCTGCCCACGAAGGTTGCCGAGGCGCGTGGGACATGGCTCCGGTCCGAGAACCATACAAGATTGCAACGTCTGGGAGCGATGCATTGATGTCTGGCACGAGCCTTCCCGCCCGTGGTACCTGGTCGCTACACGGGTTGGTATTCTTAGGTTCTGCCGCACGCCTGGCGGAATTAGGCGCACAGAACACATCAGAGCGCCACGGATTTCGATCCGCGGCGCTCTGATTTCTTGCTTTCAATAGTTTCGCGCTGGTTATGCAGCGAGCGGCACCAGGTTTGCCTGGATCTGGTCACGAAATTCCTCGTATCGGCCAGGCAGCTTCAGCGCCTCGCCAAGATGCGCAGTGTCCTCGTCCCGATTGAAACCTGGCTCGTTGGTGGCGATCTCGAACAGCACGCCGCCGGGTGTGCGGAAGTAGATGGCCCAGAAATAATCGCGGTCGATTACAGGTGTCACCTGATATCCTGTGTCCATCAATGCCTTACGGACTTCGAGCTGCTTCTCACGGTCGTCGACAGCGAAGGCGATATGGTGGACAGAGCCTGCACCCTGCCGTGCGATTGCTGTTTTCGGCAATGCCTGCAGATCAATTGTGTCAGCCCCATTTCCGTTTGGAATGATAAAGCGGGTGACGTCACCTTCCTTCTCGGCTCGCTGGTAACCCATGAAGCCTAGCAACTCCTCTGTTGCAGCAGTATCATGCAGGCTGAAGCGCGCTCCAGCAAATCCGCGGATCGCCGCTTCAGCGGGAATTGCATCCGAGACCCATGGAGCGCGCGCGTCATCAAAGGATTCGATCAGTGAAAGACCGTCTCCATCCGGCCCCATGAAGCGAAGCCTGTTTGCACCAAACACAGTGTCGAGTTTCAGTCCATTCACACCTTGATCGGTGAAGCGGTCCTGCCAGAATTTCAGCGCGCCTTTTGGGACTGAGAACTGAGTTTCGCCAACCTCCCCGACGCCAGGTCGGCCGAACATCATGTTCGGAAATGGAAAGTAGGTCATGACGGTGCCTGCAGAGCCATTCTCGTCGCCATAATAAAGATGGTAGACACTCGGGTCGTCGAAGTTCACTGTTTGCTTTACCCGGCGAAGGCCTAGCGTTTCAGTGAAAAAGCGGTTGTTCCGCCTTGCATCCGATGCCATCGAGGTTACGTGATGCAGTCCTTTGATATCCTTGATCATGTCGGTGCCTTTCAACTGGCTTTTTGTTCAGGTGTTAATAAGAACTTACGCCAGTTGCCTGGGGCAGGAAATTGCAATATTTCTTGTGATTGAATTGCAATTTGTGAAACAATCAAATGAACGATTATAAAGCCCTCAGAACCTTTCTACTTGCTGCCGAGAAACGCAATTTTGCGCAGGTTGCCCGCGAACTTGACATGACTCCTGCGGCAGTCACCCGTGCAATTGCTGCTCTTGAGGCGGAACTCGGCGTGCAGCTTTTCGTGCGCACCACGCGGCAGGTGTCGCTGACCACGGACGGCGCGATCTTCGCCGCACAGATTCAACCAGCTGTGAAGACGCTGGAAGACGCCCGGCGTGATGTGATGAACGCCCACAAGGGTGATGAGGGGCGGCTGCGCATCAGTGCGCCAACGTGGTTTGGCAAGACCGTACTGCCTCCGATCCTGTCGGGGTTTAAGGAACGCTTTCCCAAGATGAGTTTCGAGATCTCCCTCTCGGACGGGCTCGTCAACATCGTCGATGATGACTACGATCTGGCAATCCGCATCTCGTCTCAACCCTCGGACAAGTTCACGATCTGGAGAAAAATCCGGGTCGTGCCGCGCATCCTGGTCGCGGCTCCGGGAAGCCGGTTTGTGGATATGCAGCATCCGAACGAGCTGAAACCCGACGACTGCCTGGCCTATAGCGGCGAGAGCCGACGCGAGAACTGGGTCCTTTCGGACGGTGGGTCTAGCATGACCATTTCTGCAGGCCGCGCCTTCAGCGCCAACAGTGGCGAGCTTCTCGCGGACATGGCTGCCGATGGTTCCGGGGTTGCCCTGCTTCCTGGGTTCAATATTGCCGATCACATCAGGAGCGGGCGCCTTGTCCACGTCTTCAAGGGCTGGGCACCGCCGGACTTGTGGCTGACCCTCTACTATCCTCCATATCAGGCGCTGCCTCCAAGGATTGCCTCATTCTCAAAATTCTTCGAGGAGCAGGTTGCGGCTCACATGGTCATGCTGGATTGATGGACAAAGAGCGTTCGAAGTCGGCGGGATCAGCCAACTTGCGGTAGGGCCTGAAGCTTTGCGGCGACGAGCTTCTGCAACTGCCACAGGTTTCGATCAAAGATTTTGCGTTCTGCCAGATCAACAACCGTCCGGTAGAGATACTCCGCACAAGATCCCGCCGGTCCGCATGCTTGCGAGATCAATGCAGCGGCCTCATCAAGAGGAATCTTCTGCGTGAGCTGAGATTGCCTCGGGCTCGCCCAGAACGTCAACGCCCGGCGTGTGCCACTCGATGTCTTCACCGAAACCCATTTCACCATGTCGCATACCTCGGCATAGCGTATCTCTCGCGCGAGAAGCTTACGCAGGTCCTGTGTTTTCGTTGCGCAAGGTAACTTGAGGATGAGACCAGAGCAGCTTCCACCCGGCTGCAGCGCGAGCATAAGGCCCGGGGTGTCGGAGGTCGCCCGCAGTCGCTCTATCCTCAGCGAAAATGCGCGATGCCATCCGAATGCGACAGCCTGTTCACTGTCAGCGATTTCAAATCCCGGGTTCCACATCAGGGATCCGTAAGCGAACACCCATATCTCGTCATCGCGCGCCTCCTCCTCGACCCTGTTAACGAGCGCATCAAGCTGCGGAGAAGAAATCGGGGTCCAGTTGGGCTCCGGGCCTTCTTCTTCAACGACCCTCAGCGTTCTGGAGACCAGGTCAGGTGTTAGTTGCAGAGAGCGCAGACGGGATGTGCTGGCTATGGATGTTTGCGGCATCTTGCGGACCATTCTCATGGAGATAGCCGCCGGAGCAATGTCGCATCCGGCGGATCTTGGGCTAGGGTTCCCCTTGTCAGACAGTTGCGCGGTCTATTACTGCGCGGAATGTGATCTCAACGATCTGTTCCGGAAAGGCCAGTGCATTCACTCCGATCAGGTTGCTGGCGCATTGGGGCATCTCGGCGCCGTACATTTCCTTGCGGACTTTCGATCCGGCTGCGAATGCACTAGGAACGTCCAGAACAAAAAGTGTCTCTTCAACGACATCTTCGAGGCTGGCCCCGAACTCGGCGAGGAGCAACTTGGCGTTGACGTAAGTCTGGCGGATCTGGTCTTCCATCTGCGAGAAATCTGCGGGCCGACCATTGGCATCCAGATTTGCAGGGGCGACGAGATTTCCATCTGCATCGTGGCTCAATTGGCCGGAGATGTAGATCGTGTCTTTGACCTGAACGGCCTGCACGTATCCAAATGCGCGTTCCCACGCCACACCGTGGTTTGCTACCTTCTTGGCGGAGTTGTTGTTCGTCATGGTGGTTTCCTTCGTGTAGCTGGGCAAGATCAAAGGCCCTATTGAATCGAGTGGTGCCCGAGGCGACAGGTGAGTGGGAGGCAGCACCCGTCGCAACCATGATCAAGACTGGATGAAAGTCAGCAGATCGGCGTTCAGGACATCTGCGTTGACTGTCAGCATTCCGTGCGAGAAGCCGGGGTAGGTCTTGAGCGTGCCGTTCTTCAACAGCTTGACGGACTTGTGTGCAGAGTCTGCGATTGGAACGATCTGGTCGTCCTCACCGTGCAGCACCAGTGTCGGAATGCTGATCGCCTTGAGGTCTTCCGTCTGGTCGGTCTCCGAGAACGCTGTGATGCCGTCATAATGCGCCTTGGCTCCGCCCATCATGCCCTGCCGCCACCAGTTCTGGATGACGCCTTCATGAACTGTCGCGCCATCACGGTTGAAACCGTAAAAAGGACCGGCAGGAACATCGCGGAAGAACTGCGCGCGGTTGGCTGCAAGCGCCGACCGGAAGCCATCGAAGACCTCCATCGGGAGACCCTCGGGGTTCGCTGCTGTCTTGACCATGATCGGTGGAACCGCCGACACGAGAACGGCCTTGGCAACGCGACCGGACGGCTCGCCATGCTTTGCAACATAGCGGGCAACCTCGCCACCACCCGTGGAGTGGCCGATATGAACGGCGTTCTTCAGATCAAGCGCCTCAACGACTGCAAATGCGTCCGCAGCGTAATGATTCATATCGTGACCCTCGGAGACTTGCGCCGAGCGGCCGTGACCGCGCCGGTCGTGGGCGACGACACGATAGCCCTTGGAAAGGAAAAACAGCATCTGGGCATCCCAGTCGTCGGATGACAGAGGCCAGCCGTGGTGGAAGACGACTGGCTGTGCGTCTTTCGAACCCCAGTCCTTGTAGAAGATTTCGACTCCGTCCTTTGTGGTCACATATCCCATGGTCTTGTTTCCTTCGATTGAGGTTTTGTTTTGGGCAGCTTCGGATGTGAAGCTGAATGAGGGAGAAATTGCTAATGCCGCTGCTGCTGCACCCGCAGAGAGAAGGGCTCCCCGACGGGTTATGGAAAAGAATGTTTCGGTCATCTCGCGTCCTGCGATTTCGTGATTGAAAACTTCAGGCGACGCTGTGTTCGTCTGACAGGACCAATATTGCTGCTAGCCGTCAGAGGCACAATTGCTCGAATAATTTCGAATTTGTTGCAGTAGCGACAACAATCCTCATGTCTGAGGAGATTGATAATTGGTCTCGATCCACTGCGCAGGACATCCGAGCATTGAAGGGGCCAGTTTTCGCGCTTGCCGCCTGCTGTCCTCGCAAGGAGCGCCAAATGACTCACGATGTCATTCGATCCCCAATTTCTCAATTGCTACGATAAGGATATCATTTCACCGGAAATTATCGGTCGATTTAGCTGCAGAGGATATTTGCTCCCCCATTGCCAAAGTCGACGGCTAACTCGATGCTCCGATTGTCCCTTTCTTCACTAACCCACGCAAGTTGGAGACGCCTCAAGTATCACACGAGCACCTCACAGTTCAGAAGCCAAGGACGGCGATTGTCGATGAGGAAACATGTGTGGCCGTATCCTCGATCTCCCCGTAAGTCCGCACCGGCGCCTGATCAGTACTCAGCGAAAGCCGGAGCACGGCAACCTAGCGGGAAGCTCCTGACCAACTATGCCGGACTGCCTGCAAGGATGTTTCCGCGCTTCACCGTCGCCCGATAAGCCAAATTAGATACGGCGCACCAATCATGGCGGCGAACAAACCCAACGGAAGTTCATAAGGAAATGTAACGGTCCGAGCTCCCAGGTCCGCGAATGCCATGATCAACGCGCCTAACAGGAACGAGGCGACAAGATGATCGCGTGCTGTCGCAAACCCGGCACGTACGGCAATATGAGGCGCAATGAGTCCCACGAAGCTTAATGGGCCAACGAGAACCGACGCCGCCCCGGTAGCTAGGCCGCATAGCGCAAGGACAACAACCCTGCTCGTCCCGATCGGAACACCAAGCGATTGTGAAGTCGATTGCCCAAGCGGAAGGAGCGTCAACCATCTGATGAGTGTCATGGACGCGACTAGTAACAAAATCGCTATCCCACTGAGAACGATTGACGTTCCGGGTGTCGCCGAGGCAGCAGTACCGCCAATCCATGCAAGGATTTGCCAAGATCGTTGGTCACCCGCCGCCATCAGGATCGCCAATACCGATGAGCTCAGCGAACTTACGGCAATCCCAGCAAGCAATAGCTTTTCTGAAGGCAAGGTCTTTCGGCGTGCGAATGCCAGGACAACCGCCATCGTCGCCAGACCGCCTATTGTAGCCCCCCCGACGAGTGAATACGGGCCTCCGTTTGGAACGAGCGTTACGACAGCAGCAAAACCAAGACCCGCCCCACCACTCACACCGATAACCTCCGGGCTTGCCATCGGATTACTCGTCAATCTCTGCAGGATTGCTCCGGTAAGTGCCAGCAACCCACCCGCCGCGGCAGCCGCAAGTAATCGGGGCCAGCGCCAAGACGAAAGATCGGCAGCATCTGCGTAAGATAAAAGAAGCCAGCCTTTCCCATCATTACCGAAGAACAATCCAAGTACGACGACGACTGGTACAATCGCTAAGAGGATTGACAAGCCCTTCCCAAAATGGATCCGCCTAGTGGTCGCCCGGTTTGCGTCCTGGGATTGGATCGAACGCACCCTGGGAAGTAACCACAGCAGGATCGGACCACCCACCAGCGCAGTAACGGAACCAGTCGGAAACGTTTCGCCCGTTGCGCCTGAGAAAACTTGAACCGCCCCGTCGCACAGCCAGAGGAAAAGCCCGCCTACTAATGGCGAAAGCGCAAGATTTGTTGAAGGTCGGTGCACGCCGCAACCCCTGACAAACGCAGGGGCAGCAAGCCCTACAAAACTGATGAGCCCAACGTTTGCTGCTACAACCCCGGCTAACGAAGTTGCGAGGACAGCGACACAAAGCCTGATCCAACGAAGGTCCACACCAAGCGAACGCGCGCTTTCATCGCCCAGTCCAAGCACGAGGAGCGGCCTGATCACTAACGCTGAAAGTGCCATAGCGACCACGAGCTCGGTTGCCAGTTCTTTGGGGACGCCCCAGTCCTGCTGGCTCAGCGATCCCCCGTTCCATGTCACCAGTGACATGAGATACTCACCCTGTGCCAACGTCAAAGCGGCCGAGAAGGCCGCGGCTGTCACACCGACTAGCATTCCCGATACCACCATCGTCACCGGTTCGAATGACGATCTCCAACCAAGAGCGAAAACAACCAAAGCGGCAGATCCAGCACCTGCGAGTGCGACTACGGTGCGTGATCCGTCTAGGACTTGGGGGAAGAAGAGTGTCGCGACGACGATTGCGAGCTGCGCTCCAGCGGAGATGCCAAGCGTCGAGGGATCTGCTATCGGATTGCGAAGCAATTGCTGCAAGAGCGCACCGGATAAGCCAAGCGCCGCGCCAGCCAGGATGGCGACGGCCGCTCGGGGAAAAACGCCATAAAGCAATATGATTTCGTCTAGATCGGATGAGCCTGCACCGAATATCGCGTTGGGCCATCGCGGTAGCGCGACGCGATCCGATGCGCTCACAGCGAATAAGATCACGGCGGCGAACAGGGCTAAAACAACCAGCCCCCAAGCTTGCTTCATCTCACTGCCTCACGCTTCGACAACAAAGCTTCGCTCAAAAGGCGAGCAAAGCGCATACCGGCCAGGACACCGCCGTATGGGTTGATATTGTCAAGCATTATGACCCTACCCTCTCTGACCGGCTTCAGGGAGTTCCAGATCATGCTGCTCTTCAGCGTGCTTCTTGCCTCGACCGGTATGTGGGAGATGATAATGATGCGGGCATCCTCTTGGTCTGCCAGATGCTCTATCGGAACGGGAGCCGCAAATGTGTATCGCGACTTATCCGGCCAGGCATTGGTGAGGCCCAGGCGAGATAGAATATCGCCGAACATACTGTCCAATCCGAAGACACGAACATGCCGAGCATCGCCCACGTTTACGAGGTAAGTAGGCCTTTCTGAAAAAGATTCCAAGCTGTCGCGATAGGACGATAACCGGACGTCTACATCGGCCAATACCGAAGTCGCTCTGCTCGTTCTGCCAAGTCTTTCACCAAGGGCAGTAACGGCTGCAGTCGCTTTCGCGAAGGGCGCCTCTCCGCGGATATAGAACGGAAGCGACATAATCGGTGCGATCCGCTCCAACGCCGCTTGATGGCGGGTGTAGAAAGGAGAGATTAGGATCAGCTCGGGCTTTAACAAATGAAGCAGTTCGAAGTTTGGTGTTCCGCGAAGCCCTAAATCGACAACGGAACTCGGGATCACTGGCTCCACGGCGTCCAGACGAAACTGGATCAGTTCCGTTGCAGCGATGGGTGTCACTCCCAGAGCGATCGCCGTTTCCATCATCGCCCAGTCGATTGCGGCCAGACGCGGCATGTCATCGGCGATCGCAGGCTTTACAAACATAGCCGCAGCGACACCGAGAATGACATCTCGACGTCGTAATAAGACAGGAGTGATTGGGACTCTATGATTACCAGGTATAGCTGAGCTTCCCTATGACTGTCCGGCCATCGCCGTAATAGCAGCCGAACGTACTACAGCTCGCGACGTACTTTTCATCGCCGATATTCTGGAAGTTCAAGGAACCCTTGAAGTTGTCCCTCTGGTATGTCAACGCCACGTCGAAGAGGGTAACGCCGTCAAGGTCAAAGGTGTTTGCACTGTTGCCAAAGCGTTGGCCCACATAGCGGACGCCTCCACCAATACCTACGCCATTGAGAATGGTGTCTTCATGGAAGCGATAGTTTATCCACAGGCTCGTCGCATTGCGCGGAACATTCTCGACACGATTGCCATCATCAGCACCTGCTCCAATTTTGGCATCTGTGTAAGTATAAGCTGCCCGCAGATCAAGGCCCTCAATCAGGCTGACGACCCCCTCCAACTCGACGCCCCGGACCTGAACCTCACCGATTTGCTCTGTGACGCCATTAATAGTGCGCAGGACGTTAGTTTGCTTCAAATCGTACACCGCTGCAGAAAGGAAACCGTTCCAATTCTCTGGCTGGTACTTGATCCCAGCTTCCCACTGCTCTCCTTCGCTCGGCTTGAAGTCTGCTCCTGCAGAACTGGCGATCGGGTCGAAAGAGGTAGCATAACTAACGTAGGGAGCGATGCCTCCATCGAACAGGTAGCTAAGGCCCGCCCGGCCAGTCAGTTTTTGATCGTCCTGATCGAGGGAACGCGATACGCCCGTCAAACCATTCGTCGTTGAACCTCGCGTCAATGCCCAGTCCTGTCGCAGGCCAAGCGTTGCGCGCCAGTTGTCGTAGGCCAACTCATCCTGAACATAGACACCGATTTGCGAAAGGTCGCTCTTAACCGTCGTGTTGAGTGTGGGAGCAAGCAGACCGATTGGCCCACCGTAAATGGGATCGAGAACATCAAGCGGCGTCGCTCGGAAAAATCGCGTCCGGACATCATTGTCGAAATAGCGATAGTCGAAACCAAACAACACCTTATGATCGACTGCTGCGGTCGAGAATTCCGCTGTCAGGTTATTGTCGATGTTGAATGTCTTCAGATTTTCGTCTTGGAAGGTCGCCGTACGGGCAAGCGTTCGACCGTCAGCCCCGAGCCCTGCCGACCCCATACCGAGGGCCTGATATTCCCAGTCGAAATCTGTGTAACGAAAGTTCTGACGAAAGGCCCAGACCTCGTTGAACCGGTGCTCGAACTCATATCCAAAATTCGTGAGCGTCCTGCTGGAGTCATCGAAATTTTTGTCACCGACAAAAAAGTCGCGGGGAAGTTTGAAGTTCGAGTTTCCCAGCACGTATTGCGGAGGCAGGCCTGATGGGGTGCTGGGATTATCGTGTTGAATACTCGTGAGAATCGTCAGCGACGTGTCGTCGTCAGGCTTCCAAGTCAAAGCCGGCGCTATGAAATATCGGTCGTTATCCAGATAATCTGTTTGTGCACCTGAAGTCTTCGCAAGACCTGTCAGGCGATAAGCAAACTCGTCATGGTCGGGGATGACGCCACCAAGGTCAAAAAATCCGCCGTAATTGTCATAGCTACCTATTTGAGTGCCGACTTCACCGAAGTTCTCGAACTGAGGGCGTTTGCTGACTTGGTTGATGATTCCACCTGGGTTGCCCTGTCCGTACATAACCGACGCAGGGCCACGAAGCACGTCGACTCGCTCAAGTCCGTAGATTTCTACAGTTGGCGCACCCGCTGTACTCATCAGTTTAAGGCTGTTGAGATATTGAAGCTGTCTACCATCGAACCCGCGAACAATGGGGGAATCAAAGCGAGGATCCGACCCAAACGGCTGACCGACCACACCCGCTGAGTAATTCAGAGCCTCACCCAGGGTTTGAGCTGCTTGTGCCTCGATCTGATCACGGGTCACCACCGATATCGATTGCTGCGTTTCAAGAATAGGCGTTCCGGTCTTTGAAGCCGTTGCGCTGGTTTGTGCCACATATCCATCAACTGGGCCACGCGGATCCCCCTTCCCTGCTCCCTGTACAACGATCGTCTCGAGCGTCGTGGATTGCTGCTCTTGAGCGCGGGCCACCTCAAAGTGGGAAACGGTCAAGACCATCGATGTCGTTATAATGAGATTGGATCGAAAAAGACGCATGCTGCCCCCGCGCGTATAAACTAGACAAAATTAATCATCTTTCTATCGACACGGGGGCGACAAATCAAATAGATGAAAGCGTCTTTTTTCAGAAGACTGACTTCTATTATGGACACCTTGAAGGTATTCGGACGAGGATTTCCAATGAAACAACGCGGTAGGCAGCGCACAACGAATTTCGAGCTTAGGCACTTGCGATATTTTATTGCCGTAGTTGAGGAGCGAAATTTTGAACGGGCGGCGGCTAGGCTTGGGATAGCGCAGCCGGGTTTGAGTCAGCAAATCATTGGACTGGAATCGATCGTGGGGCTTCCATTGCTCGATCGGTCGAGGCGGTCGGTCAATCTGACCCCGACCGGACAAGCGCTTTATGAAGACGCCGTGAAAATCGTTGCGCAAGCGGACGCGACGTTGGCGCAGCTCAAGCGGGTTGGGCGCGGTGAGACTGGACGGATCACAATCAGCTATGTCGCCTCGGCGGCTTACTCCGGCGTCTTAACGGAGTCGCTTACGTCGTTCAGACGCGGCTTGCCTGACGTTGAACTCCAATTGGTCGAGATGGAAATGCGTCAGCAGCTTCAGAGGATCAAGGACGGAGAGGTCGACTTCGGCTATATCCGCCCTCCAGCTCCCATCCCCTCAGAACTTAACTCCACGGTCGTTCTACGCGAACCGCTCGTCGTCGCCCTAGCGAGCGGGCATAATCTGGCCGCAAAAAAAGCGGTTCACCTATCGGACTTGCGTTCGGACACATTCATAACACCGCGACAGCCCGTGGATATCGGCTTCCACGCGAACACCTTGGATGCCTGCGGTGAAGCAGGATTCAAACCAAAAATAAACGCCAACGGTCGTGACTTTACGACAATCGCTAGCATGGTTGCAGTGGGGATCGGCATTGCCCTCGTTCCGGAGAGCCTGCAATGCTTGTGCCTTCCAGGCATCCGTTATCTGCAACTGATAGACAACGATGTAATGACGGACCTGGCGGTCGTTTATCGGAAAACTGAGAGCAAACCTGCAGTGAGAGCCTTTATAGCACATCATCGGGGGTAAGGAGCCGAAATGCTTTCGTCCTTGCAAATTCCGGGAAATCCACTCGATCATGGTGTTCCCTAGTGCGTTAGAAGGTCCATAAGCTTTCAATTTGGGCAACGGGCTTTTGTCTGAGAGTCGATTCAGAAAGGCAGATATAGGCATCCAGTTCAGCGATCCATCCAACGCTCTTCGTCACCGCTATCCAAAAAGTTAGAGCCATAGCTCTTGATAGGAGTCGAACCGCAGGCCCTATAATTACAAGCGCTATGCGTATGAATTCGCTCAGTCGCCAATCTCGCCTTTTTTCGTTCGGACTACATTTAGGGCATGGCCACTGTAAGCGGCGCTACCCAAAGTCGTAATAACGCTCTGATGCTGAGCCTCCGTTGTCTAAAGATGAACCCTAGACATCAGTGCTAGCGCTTTTGAATAGCATAAACTCCCAAAGTCTGCGCTCCGGCCGAAGCGACCACCTTGTTCCGGCCACTTTGCTTTGCGGAATAAAGAGCATCGTCGGCCAGCTTCAGAAGCTCAGGCGGTTCGAACTCCCCAGTGCTCGTAACAACACCAATGCTGATCGTGACATGTCCAGCCTCATTGCCGGAATGTGTACGGTTCAATGAGGTAACGGCCTTTCTGATGATTTCCGCACGGCCCCACGCTCCTTCCTCTGACGTGTTGGGCAGAAGCACCGCGAACTCTTCCCCGCCATACCGCGCGCAGGTATCCCCGGGTCGTCGTATTGCCTTCGAAATGGCAGCTGCGACCTCTTGCAAACAACGATCCCCTTCAACGTGGCCATAGGTATCGTTGAACGCCTTGAAATGATCGACATCAATGAGCAACACGGAAAGCGGTAGTCCTTCCCTCGCGCCGCGTTTTGTTTCGAGATCAAGCACTCTGTTGAGCTCGCGTCGATTGCTGATTCCCGTGAGCTCGTCAGTCGTCGCCAGCCTTGAAAGTCGGTCGTTTGCGGCTTCCAGCTCCGCCTCGACCGCTTTGCGTTTCGAGATGTTACGCATCGTGAAGACGAGGTCGCCAGTGCCAGGCATGCGTCTACCACTCACCTCAACCCATAGTTGTGATCCGTCCTTGCGCGCAACACGATATTGTTCGCTGCTACCATCATCGAACGTCTTTGTCTTCCTGAACAGTTCTTTCACTCGGTCGCGATCTTCCGCAACTACAAGCTGGAGCGCATTCTGGCCGATAAGCTCCTCGGGTTCGAAACCTAGAATGTCGCGGCAGGCACCGGATACGAACGTGCGCAGGCCTGCAGGATCAACGACCGTGATCATATCAGCGGTATTGTCCGCGACGAGGCGGAAACGACGTTCCGTTTCCATAGTCCGTTTTTCGATTTCCTGGGCCACGAGCAGTTTGCCAGCTGTTTGATTGAGGCTTCCGGCGAGACCTTGAAATTCTCGAGCCTGCCAGGTTTCGATGACGACCGGGTTCGAAAATTCGCCGTCACCAATGCGCTCTGACTTCTGGACCAGACGCACAAGCGGTTTCAATTGCGTCCAGTAGGCCATAGTCGCAGATAGCAGAATAGCGATGACGAAAGCGAGCGCAGACAAGACTATCGCAGAGCTTGACCTTGCCTGAACGCCGGCAAATGCTTCGTTCTCAGGAAGTCCAAGCGAGACGGCGAGCGAACTGCCCGTTGCATCGATTACCGGCGCATATCCGAAAAACCGTGGTACGTTGTCGAACCCGATCGAGAGCGTTGTTCCGCCTTGCGGGTTCTGAGCAATTGCTTGGATGAGTGGATGATCCGGAAACGCGGTTCCGAAAGGCACAATAGCCGGCCAACGGACCAACACGCGCTGGTTGGAAGGCTCGATCAACGCGACTGTATGGTTTGTGCCTACTGCGATAGACTGTGCCAGCTGATTGAAGACATCGAGGTTCAGCGAGCCAAACAAAGAAAGTTGCTCGCCGCCTTGTGTCGACGGCAGTCGCATCGCAACAGCCACAATCGGTTTCTTGCTGACGGGACCAATCATGAACCGCCCGACCAGGAGCTCGTCGAGACCAGCCTGCGCCATGCGCTTTGAAAGCTCTGCATCCCCGAATTTGCCCGTCGCTTCGGGCTTGTTGTGGCAGACAATGTTTCCGTCCGCATCCAGTATACCCATGGTCACGAACATCGGTTGGTTGGCGAGAACTTTTTGGATAAAGCTGTCACATCTTGGACGATCGGCGGTTTGGAGAGGCGGCATACCCCGCAGGGTTCCGAGCACGACCTTGGCATCGAGAAAGATACGCGAGAACTTGGCCGCACTCAGCTGCGCGTCCGAGGCAACATTTCTCCTGGCGGCCCGGTCCGCCTCGTCGTACGAAAACACAATCCCTGCAGCAATCAACGCCAGAAAGGGAAGAATGGCCGCCGAAATCAGCGTGACCATGCGCGACCGCACACCCATTCGGTAAAGTATAGACATCCCCTGTTCCCTTATTGCCGTGTCTCGCGATGCTTTTAGCACGCAGCTGTCAATGAAGGCCTAAACTGGTGCACCTCGTGAATGCAGATTGACCCATAGCTATGATCTTGACGGTTTTTATCAGTCCCGGAGCATCGCGCTATGCCGCTTCTTCGGGACGCTCCTTCGCCTTTGCCGTCTGCGCGGAAGCGCTTCCATGCATCATGGCAGTCTTAGCCAGCGCACGCTCTAGCGCCTCGATGCAGATAGGGTCATGCGACTGCCCTGCCCCTTCCCACAGGATCGCGATCGCCTTGGTAATCGGCATGGCGGCCCGATAGGGTCGATCCGCCGTGAGTGCATCGAATACATCGGCGGTTGAGACGATACGGACTTCCATCGGAATATCATTAGCGCTCAAGCCACGTGGATAACCCTTGCCATCGAGGCGTTCGTGATGCGCTCCACCAATCAGGGCCGCGTCGGAAAATGCACCAATCGTCGCAAGAATGTGCTCCGAGAGTTCAGAGTGGCGTCGCATCTGGAGCCATTCCTCATCATCCAGTTTTCCGGGTTTGTCGAGGACGCTGTTGCTGACCCCGAGCTTGCCTATATCGTGGAGAAGAGCAGCACGCCTGAGAAGCCTTCGTGCCTCGCCGCCAACACCCATTTCCTCGGCGATCAGGTCGGTGAAGAGCGCGAAACGGTCGCTGTGTCCCGATGTGTAAGGACTTTTCGCGTCAATGACCCTGGCGAAGCCAGCGGCAATATCGTCCAGATAATCGTCATCCGCCATCACAGCCGTTTGGCCAGGCTCAGAGGCCAGCACAATCGCCTCAAGATCGGGTGAGGCCCACGCCTTCCAAAAATCCGTTTCCTTGGATAACTCGACGAAAGCGTCTACCAGCGACGGATCAAACCGGTCTCCTTTGCGCTTGGTGATCTCTTTCAACGCGCTTTTGGGTCCGCCGCTGACCTGAAAGACGTCGATGACCTGGGCAAGCAAGGCTATCCGGGAAAAAAGAGGGATAGTCTCCCCGACAGTACCGTCAGGTTTTCCCCCGCCATTCCAATGTTCGTCAAGGCCAAGAATTCCCTGTGCGACACCTTCAGAAAAACGCATTTGCCGGGCGATTTCGGCACCGCGCTGGCAGCGTGTCTGGATAAGCTCGGTCGATAGCTCTCCACCATTCTGCAGGATGTTTAAAAGGCCGCGGAAACGCTCGGCAAGGCCCGCCTGCATGCCCGTATGGCCGATCACAAAGCGCAGAACTTGGGTTAGGCTTCCATCAACGAATTTGAAGTCGTGTTTGAAGCTCAGATCATTGGCAAGATAGAGCTCGCAGATGCGCGCGGCATTGCTGCTGCAACCCAGATCTTTGAGGAGAAGCGTATAATAGAGATCGCGCAGGTCGTCTTCGTTAAGTCCGATCGCCCGTCCGATACGTGTTCCGATATAGCAGCATCGGATACAATGGCCTTCCGGCTGTCCCTCGGTCATATCGAGCGCTTTGCTTAATGCCTCGATAATTTCCGCAAGCCTGATTTGAATACCGGTCATAGAGTCCACCTCTCGTACGCAGACAATACGTGAGGAAGATTTCCCAAGTGTTGAGCTCGGCGCTTTGAACTGAGGAAAATCAAACGAGATCAACATATTAGTGAATTCTAACTTTCGTGCGCTCGTGCCACATGAGTCGTCTTAGAAGTCGACAAGATGCTGGGAGCTTGCAGAGACCATGCCCTTGCTCACCCGTCTATAAGGCACAAGGTCTCAGATCGGCCATGCGCTCAAAGCAAGGGTCCAACAAGAAATGAGTTTATGGGGCGATCAAGCCCGGAACCGGTCGAAGGCAGTGAGGCGTTTGATTGGAGGATCGGCGTCCGGATAGCGGTATATCTCGTCTCTGAGATAGCGGAGTTCATTATCGATCGCCTCTTCTCCAACCTCGATCCACCAAGATTTGGGACGGCCGTCGCTTCCGTCAGACCAGCGATAGCCTCGCGCTTTCAGGTGGTCCTTCATGTCGAAGGGACTGTTCTCCGCAAAGATTCGGACACGCGACCGCTGGCTTACTTCATAGAGTTCGGCGAACGCGGTGGAAGCAAATCCATCCACGTCACGGGCCAGGACCTCCAATAGCGCAAAACAATCATCGACAGCCCGATGACCATCATGGAAGTAGCCCGCCTGGCTGATGAGGTTGCCGAGCTTGGTGCCTTCATATCCGCGCGAAGCCCAGTCGATCTCGGAGTTGGAGCAAGCCCAGGCCTTACCGGAGAACAGATCAGAAAACGCCTCGCAGAATGGCCGGTCAAAACCGGCATTGTGGGCGATCACCAGATCAGCTGGTTCGATCAGCGCCCGCAACGCAGCTATATCGATTGATTGCCCGGCCACCATATCATCTGTGATCCCGGTAAGCTTGCTGATCTCAGGCGGAATGGAAATGCTCGGCTGCTGAAGCCCTCCATAGATCCCGGTCACATCACCGATATTTCCTGTCGCATCGAATGTGAAAGCGATCACGCCAATTTCGATGATCTCATCCTTGCTAGCATTGAGGCCCGTGGTCTCGGTGTCGAGAATGATGCCCTTCAGGGGGTACTCTGGGCGTGAGAATGGTGAAACTGCGCGTGGGGTCAGTTTCTGCAGGATCCGGTAGCGGCCTGTCTCCGACAGATGACGGACCATGTCCTCTTCGCTCACGGGGATGACATGCTTTTCGACCTTGGCGGATTTGGAGGCACCACACGTGACCACCTGGCCCCGCGGAGCCTGCTCCGAAAACATGTCAAACTGTTCTGCCATTCCCGTTGTCAAAGCCTCGCCGCCAATTTGCTTACTTCAAACCACGGCACCATCTTCAGATCAACCTTGTTTGTGGGATCTGATTTCAGCCATCTGGCAAGAAAGGTTCACCGCGCAGTTTCACGCAGTGTAAGCTCTTGGGTCTTTAGGCAGTAGCGTCCAAAATAGGACGGGAATACCAGCTGTAGCATGAACTGCGAAAGCCGTTCGCCTTCCGCAAGACCGGTTAATAGGGTTGCCGCAGGAGGTTTAGATTAGCGCTGGCAATAAGCCGGAAACCGGGACTGGCAGCCCCGGCGCGCGGGTCCACTCTTAACCAGCGACCGCAGCAGTGGCGCTTTTGAGCAGTCAGATGTGGAATAATCTTGAAAAAGGGTTCGAACCACCGGAACGCGCTGCTCTCATCCTGATCCAACTGGTTCTGTAGGATGGCCTTATGGAAGTCGACATCACGACAGCCAACACTGACGGTTTTCTCGAATGAACACGTCCGCTGATTTCGGTGCTTGTTTCGTCAGCACAAACACACAGTCGGTGACGCGGTCTTCATTCCCGTCCTCTATCCACTTATCCATTGAAGCAAGCGTCTGCGCATAATCCTTATCCAGACCACCCGCGTGATATCGCTCGGCCAGTTGATCGACGTCGAGATTCACGTGTCGGATGGTACGGCCAAGAATGCCGCTTAGCTTGGACGCAACATCCGCGTAAGACAAGGTTTCAGGACCAGTCAGAATAAAATCCCGGTTCCAAGCCCGGCCTTCGAGCAAAGCGCTGACACCCGCTCTGGCGATATCGGATGCATCAATAAAGCCGACCCGGCCCGATCCAGTTGCCGAGTAAATGGCATTCTTTTGCTGGATGGTGATCTGGTGCTGTTGGTTTGAAAAGTTCTGCAGAAACCAGGTGGGGCGCAAAACTGTCCACTCCGGCACGTTGCCTTTAAGATACTTGTGGATCTGCCCCATCATCGGTCCACCGGATTCCAACGAAGACGCGCTGAGCAGGACAAAGCGCCGGACACCGCAGGAGCGCGCAATATCGAGGACCGGCAGTACGACTGCACCATGGTCGCTCGTATTTGTCGGCGCGACAATGTAGACCGCATCTACCCCATCAAAAGCTCTCCGCGCAGTTTCCGGCTGCTGCCAGTCAAATAGAACCTCGCTTTCGCGAGACGGATTGCGCGTACCTACCTTCGGAACGATCCCACGCTCTCTCAGTCCCTCGACAACCAATCGTCCGGTCGTTCCGGTTCCGCCTGTCACGAGAATCTTCGTTGACTCATCGTTCTCCATTATTGAGCCTCCGTCGTGACAGTTGAAGGTTTCGTTGCCGAGAGAAGGATAACCGGGTTCCAATAGTCGCGGTAGCGCGTGATGAGCCCGCCCTTCAAATCGATCACCGAGACATAGATTTGATCGTAGCGTGCGCCAGTCTCGTTGGAATATCCCTTGCAGCTAAATTCGATCGTGGCGGCCTCAGAACCGGCGGCAATGATAACCCGGTTTAGGCTCATCGTTTCAATTGTCAGCAAGTCGGCGACCGTCGGAAGATAGGCCTCGAGTGCTGCCTTGCCGACAAGACGCTCGGTCAATCCATCAGGCGCGTAAGGAAATTCAAAAACGATATTGTCATCGCACATATCAAGAAACGATGTTGCCTCGGCAGAAACCAGATCGCCAAGAGCCTGTTGCAAAAGAGATGAAAGGCTGGGGAACGCTTCAATGTTATGGGTCATAGTGCTTTACTCCAAATGAATGGAACGCTATCGTTCCGTCCAACATATATGGAGCGCCATGGATGGAACGCAAGAGTATCGACGAAGAAAATCGGCGTAAGCCCAGCGGCGCTGCGGTCATGCGCACCGATCTGACGCATGCGTTGGTTCGAGCTTTCTTTGAAGATTGGGCTGTCTATGGTTATGGCGGAATAAGCCTTGAGCGGGTAGCAACACGGGCGGGTGCGGGGAAAGCGGCCATCTACCGCCGCTGGCCATCGAAGCTTGCCATGGCCTCAGATGCGATAGAGGAACTTGGTCTGAAGCTTACTGATGTTTCAGCGCGGGGGAGCCTTATCGAGGAGCTCGAAGGTTACCTGCTTATGATGCGGCGCGCGCTTCGTCACCGGCTCGTGCGCAGGATTTTGCCGGATATCTATGCGGAAGCCGCTCGCAAAAGCGAACTTGTTGTCGCCTTGAAGAGACTTGCCGAGGCGCGTCGCGCTGCAGGGTCTGCAATCATCGAACGGGCTATCGCACGCGGCGAGCTTAATGCAAATGTCGATATCGAAATGGCACTGGATATGATTCCATCGGCTCTTTACTGGCGCATGATTGTGACGAACCGCTCAATGACCCGAGCTCAAATCCAGCGACAAGCGACAGCCCTCAATGCTGCAATGAAATTTCTCTGACCTTGCATAAGGTGAAAGAGCCTTACGCGGACAAGCCCGACCACTGCATCGAGAAGCGATAAAGGAGCATCGGAACCAGTTCTGGATTTTCGATGTTACTGGCAAAACAAGGACCCATCATGCCCCATGTCGATACCGAGAACCTGCGGATCAATTTCATCGAGACCGGTGCAAAACACGGTCAGCCGGTTTTGCTGCTGCACGGTTGGCCTGACGATGCTTCGACGTGGGATGATGTGTCAAAGCAACTTGCTGGCCATGACCTGCGGTTGATTGCGCCCTATCTGCGAGGGTACGGCAGCAGTGTATTCCGCAATCCTAATGCTTTACGAACAGCCAACGGGGGCATTCTGGCAATGGATGCGATTGCTCTTATGGATGGTCTGGGGATCGATACCTTTTCGGTTGCGGGACATGATTGGGGATCGAACGTTGCGGAAGGGTTGGCCGTTGGCTGGCCGCAGCGAGTGGAAAGAATGGCTCTGCTATCCTCACTGCCCCGGATGGGCGGGTTAAAAACTCCGGCATTCCATCAGGCGCAGCGGTACTGGTATCACTGGTTCATGGCGACGCAGCGCGGAGCCGAAGCGATTGCCGAGGACCCGCATGGTTTCGCTCGCATTCAGTGGGAGAACTGGGGTCCTGATGGCTGGTTCGACGAGGCCACATTCAATGCCGTCTCGAAATCCTTCGACAATCCAGACTGGGTCGCAGTCACGCTTCATAGCTATCGGGCCAGATGGGGAGAGGCCGACGTTGATCCGGCGAGCCATTGGCTGGAGGAAAGGATCAAAGAAACAAAATCACTTTCCTTGCCAACCATCTATATCCAAGGTCTGGAGGACGGTGTGAATCCGCCTGAACTGTCCGAACGTCTATACGAGAAGTTCTCCGGGCCATTCCAACGCATCGCCCTTCAAAATGTCGGCCATTTCCCGCAACGTGAGGATCCGGAAGCGGTTGCACGAGAGCTTGCGATTTTTCTCAGCAGATAGCCGAGTTATTTGAAACCTTATCCTTCGGACTCCAGTACTCATCGCTATTGAAAGGATACGAACGTACCCCCCTTCCGCAAAATCCGATCACGCTTTGGTTATATACTTAGCTCTGACGCTTGCCTTTAAATGTGAAACGGGTTTCGACGTCGTTTGACATCACTTCAATTTGCCCGTCGTGTGCATGCGCGATCTGAGATGCTATATACAGGCCGAGACCCAGCCCCTGTGTGCCTGACCGACTTTCACCGCGCTTGAACGGAAGAAATAGACTGTCGATCTGGCCGGGCGGAATTGCGGGGCCGCCATTGGCGACGCGAATCGTCAGGACGCCACCTTCATCCTCGCCCGTGATCTTCACTGGCATCATTTCACAGCCGTGTACGACAGCGTTTGACAGCAGATTTGAAACCATTTGGGCCATTTGCGGATGATCAACCGTGATGGCGTCGGGAAAGGCGAAAGACGCGCATATCTCACGGTTGGGATGGGCCACGCGCAGCTCATCAACGACGTGCTGAAGCGTCTCAGCCAGACTGCCTTCTGACAGCGTCAGCGTGAGACCCCCACCCATCCGCACTCTTGCCAGGTCCATGACGTTGTCAACCAGTCCCGACATACGGGATATACTCGTTTTCATGAGTTTGAGAACGACCGGACTGCGTTCGGTCCACCCCTCTTTCATGAGGCGGCTGGTCCCCGCGTTCAAGGCAGCGATCGGATTACGCAAATCATGTCCGAGAACGGCGATGAACTGTTCGCGCAGTTCGGCGACTTCACGCTCGCTCTCCAGCAATGCCGCTGTCTCTCCCAGCCGTTCCTCAGCGTCGAGATGATGGGCAATGAGTTCTGCAAACAGCTTGAACGTCCCGAGAACCTGTGGGGTTTTCACCTTCGCGGGGTTTGGGTCGATTGCACAAAGGGTTCCCCAGAACATGCCATTCGAGAGGATGATAGGTTCGGATATATATCCCCTCAGGCCGTAAATCCGTGGGGTGTGATGGTCGCGGTACATGGGATCTTCGGCGGCATCATCAAATGCGATAGTCTGCCGATGTCCTCTGATCTCATTGCAAAGGGTGCTTTCGATCGGCAACTCGTCGCCCGGTTTTAGCCCGAACCCGATGGGGTCGCGGACCTGGCACGCGATCCAGCGGGTTTCGGTCACGCGGGCTACCGCCGCAAATCCCATCCCAGTCATTTGCAGCACGACGTCGAGGATCGTTGGAACCGCCGCTGTTCCGGAGACGCGGCTGATGTCTTCGGAATAGTCGCCCGGCTGCGCCAGAAGCTGCGGAATTTCGGGCTTGAGCGGTCTGGTGAGAGTCTCGATGAACGCGGCATTTTCGAAAGCAGCCGCTGTGGCTTCGGCAAGCGCTTCCAGTATCTCGATCTCCCACTCTGCGGGAGAATATGACTGCGACCAGTAAGCGCCAATCGCAGCGATCGGCTGCTCTGCACGAACAGGCGCCATTGCTAGCGCCCGCACGAACGTGTTCGCATACAGTTCCTGCGGTATCCTTTGGTCAGTCGAGATGTCGGGAATGACAGCAGTCTTCCTGTTGATCATAGCCCAGCCACTGACGCAGGCGACCGCTGGAAACTTCTGGCCTTTCCAGAGCGGACCGATCCCATCCTCTTCGACGTAGTGGCAGAGGTCGCCATCCCGAAGGATCACCGCAATGCCTTCGCAGCCGATAAGGGATCGCGCGCTGGTACGGATCGTGTCGACAGCCTCATCCACACTCCGGGCGCGCGCGATTTTCGCAAGAGCCCTGGAGAGCAAAGACAGTGGTGTAGAAGGTCTGGTGCGTTGATCCATCGATCATCGCCTTTCCGGCATACGCCGCGGATTCAAAGAGATGATCTCATATCTCTATTTTCAATAACAGGAATATTCCCGTTACCGCAAATATAAATGACACAAACTCATTTGGCGACTTGCATCAGCGAAGAGAGGACTTCGCGTTCCGAATAGGGCTTGCCAACGAAACCGATGGGATGCCACTGCTGCGCCTCAGCGCGCGTGCGTTCGTCGAGGTTGCCGCTGACGAACAGGGATGGAATGTCCCATCGCCGTCGAAGAGCCGCTGCGGTTTCGACACCGTTCGTTCCTCGAGCAAGATTGACGTCCATGATGGCGACGTCCACGCTTCCGTTTACCTTCTCGGCGAGCGCGATGGCTTGCGGCATGTCGGAAGCCTGCCCGATCACCGTATAGCCCGCATCGAGAAGCATATCCTCCAGATCAAGCGCCAGCAGCATTTCGTCTTCGACGATCATCACCCGTAGAGGCATCAGATGCCTTTCCCTGGAAAAGTCACGGTTGCTCGAAGACCATCATCGCTTATCTCTTCGTGGAATTCACCTTCGATCTGTGCTGCCATGCTTGCAATGAGCCTTGATGACAGTTCGCTCGCTGGAGCATCTGCCGGAGAAGCATGCTGATCTTGGACCATCAATACAATAGAACCCGAGAAAAGCTGCTTCAGCGATAGATGGACGGGAGACGGGATTCCCTCGGTTCGCCGTAATCGCTCGGCGATGAGTTCGTTCACGATGACAGATACCGGTATTGCGCGTTCGGTCGTCAGCGCAATCGGATCGACATCGACTTCGATTTGCCGACTGTCGACCGAGTTGGTCAGATCGAGGCACAGCCTAGTGAGGTGATCGGCAATATCCACCGAAAGGGAATTGTCTGTCCGGTAGAGACCCTCGTGAACCGAGATGATCGCCCTAACCCGGCCGATGGCCTGCTCGAAGGCTTCGATGACATCAGGGTTTTCCAGTCGGCGGGCCTGTAGCCGAAGCGTACTGACGACAAGCTGGAGACTGTTTTTGACGCGGTGGTTCACTTCCGCCAGCAGGACATCCTTCTGCTGCAAAAGTTCCTTCTGGGTCTTTACCGAGTTTGAGAGCTCGGCTTCTCGTGAACGATCCGCAGTCACGTCCATCAACACGCCGATCATCCGGACTGCGCCGCTGGACGTTCTCAAAACCTCTCCTCGCGAGGCGACGTAGCGGATGGTGCCCGTTGGCAAAACGATCCTGTAGTCGAAATTCAGCACCGTCAAATCAGGGCTGCCGATCGCGCTCTCAACGATCGCTCTCACTCGCGGGAGATCGTCGGGATGCATCCTTGCAAAATACGGCGCAGCGACAGGCCCGCCGGTGCCCGGTTCAAACCCGAACAATTCATCGACGGAATGGCTTCGCCGCCAGATGTCGGTCTCGGGTTCATATTCCCAGGATGCGAGGTCTGCGGCGTGATGGGCGATGCGCAACCGAGCATCGGCTTCGCGCGATTTGACGACGCTCTCCGTCACATCCATCGGGTTTTGAATGATATATTCGATGGCTCCGGTGTCCCCGGCAACAGGCGTATGAACAGGAGTCCAGAACTTCTGGACAAAACCGCCCTCTGGTCGAGGAATGTCGTACTGGATGACAGCCATCTCGTGTGGCTTGCCCGTAGCCAGGACATGTCGCAGAGAGACTTCCAGAGGGCCCTGCTCTACTGTGCCTACGGCGTCGGGATTTTCGGGGAAAGCCTCAAGGATATGACGCCCAACGATGTCATCTCGCGCCCGATCGGTCAGACGGAGGTAGCCGTCGCTTGCGCCCACGATTTTCAAATCATGGTCTAGGATGAGGTAGGGCTGCGGCATCCCCCGCACAATGGCAGCGAAGTCGGCTGTGCGTTGTGTCACGGTCAAATGGATGAGAACTCCGCCATGCAGAGGATGCGGGGCGAAAGATGGCCTGCCTTACGTACGTTCAACTCTAAAACTCTTTTTCTTTCGCTTAGATCGATCATTTGGAGCTCGTTTTCGAAGAAAAGGTTCCGCGACATAATTCGAAGCACAGCTTATTTTAAATTTGCGCGTTCGCCAGTCTAAACATCCTCGTATACGTGATTTCCAACGTTTTTTATTGATCCATAGAACCTTTCTCCTCGTAAAATAAGCGAAGCTCCCTACATATTGCGGGGTCAGAAATCTTGTGACAAAACGGCCTCGGCTGCCCAACCCGTGAAAGTCAGGAATAATCGTTGAGCTACGACCGATCCCAAGTTGATCTTACAAATTGCGATCGCGAACCGATCCACATTCCTGGAACCATCCAACCTAATGGGGCGATGGTCGTGCTGGACGACAAGACAGGCCTCGTGTCGTTTGTCTCCGAGAACATCGGAAATTATCTCGGAGATACGAACCGCGACTATGTCGGAGCGGAACTGTCAGAACTGGTCGGGACCAGTGTCGCCCACAACGTCGCAAATGCCGCTGCGCGTGCTGGTGCCGGTCAGATAGCGGGTGTCGTTCTCAAGGCCGAGCTTGGCGAGGGCAAGACCGCCGACATCACCGTGCATCGCTACGATGGACGGACCTTCTTTGAATTCGAACAGCCCGGAACTCCTGAAGACACAGAAGTTGCCTTGCACCTGACTCAGTCTCTGGTTCGCCGGGTCGACAAGCACAGGAATTTCGACGCGCTCTTCAAGGGAACAGCAAAACTCGTCCGTGCCATGCTCGGATACGACCGCGTGATGATCTATCGCTTTCTGCACAATGGAACTGGCCGTGTCGTGGCCGAGGCGAAAGACCCTGCGCTCGGCAGTTTTCTCGGCCAGCACTTTCCAGTTTCGGATATTCCCGTTCAGGCACGCCAGCTTTACGTCAGAAACTGGGTTCGCGTCATCGGCGACGTCTCGTTCGTTCCCGTCCCGCTCCAGCCTCGGATTTCCGATACCGACACGCCTGTCGACATGTCGTTTGCGCAACTGCGCAGCGTGTCATCGATCCACTGCGAATATCTTCGCAACATGGGCGTCGCCGCATCGATGTCGATCTCCATCGTTGTCGACGGAAAACTCTGGGGTCTGATCGCCTGTCATCACAACACGCCTAAATGGCTGTCGATACCGCTCCGTGTCGCGACTGAACTCTTCGCTCAGTATTTTTCGCTTCATGTTGCTGGCATTGAGCACCGCGACCAGAAAGCAGCCGCGCTTAGCGCCCGCACCCGCCTGGACGCCATTATCTCTGGTGTCGATCCCAACGCTCCGGTCGAAACTGCTCTCAAACAACGGCTTCATGAGTTCATGTCGTTGGTCGCCAGCGACGGTGCCGGACTTTGGATCAGTGGGGAGTGGGCGAGTACCGGCACTGCCCCTTCAGACGAAGCGGTTCCAACACTTATGAGAATGGTCACCCAAAAAGCGGGACGATCGATCTGGGCGACGCAAGACCTTCGGGACGTCACCGGAGACGTCGAAGAGTACGGAAAAAGTGTCGCTGGAATTCTCGCAATTCCGATTTCGATATCCTCGCCCGATTTTCTGGTCTTCTTCAGAAGCGAAGAGGCCCACGAGATCGAATGGGCAGGTGAGCCGAAAAAGGTCGAGACCTTGACGGAGAAGGGTCATCGACTGTCGCCACGCGGCAGCTTCGAGACCTGGCGCGAAGATGTGCGCCATAAGTCGATCCCGTGGACCGACGCCGACTTTGTCGTCGCCGACGCTATCAGGGGATACGTCCGTGACATGATGCTTTCGCACAATGACGCGACCGAGCAAGAACGCGGCAAGGCAGACGAGCAGCGCAAGCTTCTCAACTCCGAACTGAACCACCGCGTAAAGAACATTCTTGCTCTGGTGAAATCGATAGCGCTCCAGACGGGCGCCAGCGCCGCATCTGTAGAAGACTACACGCACGCCTTCGAAGGTCGCCTCCGTGCATTGTCTTACGCACACGACCAGTCGTTTGCGGGAAGCGACGGCGGAGGACTGCGCGAGCTTATCGAAGCGGAAGCTGATATGCATCGCTTCGGCCCTGTCCCGGATCGGGTAGCGATCTCGGGTCAACCCGTCGGACTGACGGAACGCGCATTTGGTGTCGTCGCCCTCCTTCTGCACGAAATGATGACCAATGCCGCAAAATATGGAAGCCTCTCGGTTCCGTCTGGTCGTCTGGATATCGCTTGGGATATAAAGGATAGTGGCGACTGTTGGATCACCTGGGCTGAAAACGGAGGCCCGGAAGTCGTTGTCCCCACGCGTCGCGGTTTTGGATCGAAGCTCATCGAGAAGACGGTGTCTTACGACCTCGGTGGTGAAGTCGAAATCGAATTTGCCAAAGACGGTTTGAAAGCGCAGATCATTATCCCGGCGGAACACCTATATGCTTTTGTGGCGCAACCTGATGCTCCGAAGGACGGGGCCGACGTCATCGATGAGCAGATCCTTCAGGGTCTAAGCGTCTTACTTGTCGAAGACCAGGCGCTGATTGCCATGGATACAGAAGAGCTTCTTTCTACACTCGGCGCGATCAAGGTTTCGATCGAAGCAACTGTAGAGGCCGCGCTGAATTCGATTGAGCTAGCGGCACCCGACTGCGCAGTGCTGGACCTTAACCTCGGTTCCTCGTCGTCCGAACTGGTCGCGGCGAAACTTGGAGAAATCGGCATTCCTTTCGTCTTCGCCACGGGCTATCGGGATGGGATTCATATTCCAGACCAATTCAAGCATGTTCCGGTCGTGCGCAAGCCTGTTGCGGAAAAGGCGCTCGCAGTTGCGCTTCATAGTGCGATCATGGGTTCCTCTCAATCTGAAACCGACGACAGATGACAGCACCTGATTCCGACTTTTTTAGCTTGGAAGATTAAAGCTTGTTTCTCAATCTCTTAAGTGGATTGAACCGACTTTAGTCTATGGTGTTCTGTTGCTTCGAAAGGACTTGAACCGCAAACACCTTGATCCGGAAGCTATCAGGCGAGGCTAACTGATTTAGAAAGCTTCAGGCCACTCCTGAGCCCCGTGTAATACGCGTAGGATGCGGATCTTAGTTCCGCTAACTGCGTATGCCGCGACGTAAGGCGTTCCGCTGATTACAAGCTCGCGCGTCCCGGCAATTCTGCCAAGCCGGCCACTTGCTGGAAAATCGATCAGGCGACGGACTGCAACGACGAGGCGTTCGTCAACCAAAACGGCGGCGGCCGGGTTCTCTGACTCGATAAACGTAAAAATTGCATCGCGATCCGATAAGGCAAACGCAGACCAAGTTAGTCTCAAGACGTCATACTCGCCGCCTTGTTGCGCGCAGCCTGCCGACGCTTTTCGAAATGAGCTTCGACTTCATCGTCGGAAATATCCGGTCTTGTATCATTGAGCGCCTCAAGCACCTTGGCGCGAAACCAGGTATCGTGAGCCTCGCTGCCTGAAAAAAGTTCAAGCGGCAACATGCCCTCATTGGCGGTCCTCGTAAGCAATATGCGAACCGCGTCTGACACCGTAAGTCCCATACCTTCCAGAACTAGGGACGCCCGGTCACGAACGTCAGCATCGATACGAGTTTGAACGAGCGCATTTGCAGCCATAACTATCTCCAGATTGGTATGGAATAGTAATGCAATTGAATTACAAAATCTAGCATTCGTTTTTTCGCCAATCTACTTTTTAAGTGCGATACCAAACTGCGACGACAGTTGCTCGGAAATATAAGCGACAGCAACTGCCTTCGCGATCTCGAAGGTGCCTCCTCCCGCCCTTCTCATAATAGCGTTGGTATGATCCCAAACATCTTTGCGTCGGACACTGTCTAGGAACTCATGGCCGCTCCAACTCAGTCCCCGAAAGCTTACTGAAATCGAAGGCTGCTTTTTGATCCTCAACGGCATAAGGAAACCTGCATCATCCAGTAGGTGCAGATGATAATGGATAACCTCGTCCCGGTACCCCTCAATTGCGACCTCAGGACTGCTGCCGGTCAACAATAGCCCGCCGGTGCCATCAATTTCTATGGCGTCCAACCTGAGCAGAAGCTCTCTGATCAGAACCATATCTCGCGTCGTAATTTCGTATCTCCTGCCAACAATTCGGAAGATAACACATCCGAACATTCACTTGAATGGAAGTCCCCTGAACGAACTACGCGCGCCAGACATATTGATGCGCGCATTTTTTGAGCGTTAATATCTCGTCAACCCAATTCCCTTAGCAAGCCGCCCCCGGGCTGGGCTGTAATCTGCAAGGGAAACCTGAATGAGCATAGATCAATCGGCAATCGTCTTTCGGCGCAAGATTTCCAGATTCTGCGAGATGAAGGTGGCAACGCGTACGGACGCAAAGCAATTTCGCGCGCTTTCACAATACATGATCGGTCTGATTGACGACCGGATGCCTCCTCCCATGCTCGGCAGGCATGTCAATTGGGAAGAAATCTCGTTGGCATGCGGTCTTGAGCAGATATCAGCAGAACTCAGGAGGGTCGGTCAGTACGGTTTCGATGCCATCTCACGGTGGTTCGCTGAAACCGGGCGAAGTCATAAAAGACCCTCGGCCACAGGCAAAGCAACAAAGACACGCAGCCGCGCAAAAAGCCTTTCGAATAAAAGCACGCCTGATGCGGCCAAAACCAGTTATCGATCAAAAACCGGTCCGAAGCCCAAGCCCATCGAAGAGTTCCCAGAACCACTCTTCGAGACTTACGACGAACCGGTATCTTTTCAGGCTGCTCTCCAATTCCATATCGACCGTTTCGGTGAGAGCTATTACCATTTGCATCGCGCCATATTCCGGGACGGTGATGCGCTTGAAGCAACAACCTTGCTGAGCTGGCTGAAAGGAACGAAAGTGCCACGGAGCGTGGCTAACTTGGAAATCCTCAATCGAATAGAGCGGCGGTACCGATTGCCAATCGGTTATTTCAAGGAGAAGCTTCCGCATCAGTCTCGCGCCGGGGTCGGATATGACGTTGGTGACGATATCTCGCCCGCAGAGCGTCGACGTCTCGCATGGCATCTGCCAGATGATTTCAACTTATTGCCGGAGGAAAAGCGTGCGGAAATCCTTGAATGGGTAAGGCGGGTTATTCTAACCGGTGCGACGGACTATCGTCGTTATCAGGCGCTGGCGACGAAACAACGTTATGCCATCCGCTTTCCTGGCGTAACCTACGGCGGTTCTCACAGACCGATGACGTCACCCCGTAAGGTGGTCGATGAATGTAAAGACGAGCTGGAAGACCCCGATATGCTTTCCGGGGTAATCGACGCACCTGTTCAACTCGCGCTCGAAATGGCTAATCTCATGTCGTTCAAGACCACTACCCTGACTGCAGTTGGCTTCAAACGCAATGGAGTATGGGGCGAGGAGACGGCATCTCAGAAGCTCGAACATCTCGGGTTGATGTTTGGTGCTCTTGCTGCGTCACCTGAGGGCGAAGTCGCTGGCAGAGGCGTGCCACTGAGCGCATTGACCTTCGGCCTCTTGGTTTTTCCGGGTGTCTGGGATTGGTATCTACACTGGCGTGAGCGGCGACGCGGCTTCTACACGGCCTGGGAAGCGGACATGCTCAGCATCTCGTTATCGCTCACCCGTGAGGAAACCGGTTGGATCAGGCAGCATCCTGAACTCATTGAGCGCGTGGTGCCGGTAAGTGGCTTGGTTACAAAGGAAGAGATTGCCTTCGCCCGACGTGATTGGCACGCTTGCTGCGATGCATTCCATTCCCATGCAAGAAACCGGATCAGGGAAATCCAGCGGGTCATGCGCGTCCATCGAGACCCGTTCGAGCCAATCATGTGCGTGCTTGAGGCACCGAGCCCTCTTGCCGAATACCGCAAGATCACAGACGAAATCCTTCTCCGTATGCCCGATAAAGACCGCTACCCGAGAGCTGCAGCAGAATCCGTACGCTCGTTTCTCATGCTACGGCTAGGGCTTCATCTTGGCCTGCGGCAAAAGAACCTGCGGCAACTGCTGTTTTGCCCACGCGGCCACTTCCCAACTTCTGAAAGACGACTTGAAGAAATGCGGCGTGGAGAAATTCGGTGGAACGACAGAGAGAATGGCTGGGAGGTATTGATCCCATCGGTCGCATTCAAGAATGCCAACTCGTCCTTCTTCGGATCGAAGCCATTCAGGCTGATCCTGCCTGATCTGCTTGACCTTTACCACTACATCAACGCCTACATCGAACGTCACCGAAAGATTCTACTCGGTCACGCTACCGATCCGGGGACGTTCTTCGTCAAGACCGTCAAGCTATCGAGCGCTGATGCTGCCTATAACCAGACCACGTTTTATGAGGCTTGGCGTCTCGTCATCCAACGCTACGGCATCTATAACCCCTACACCGGTCGTGGAGCGATCAGTGGCTTGCTGCCGCACGGCCCACACAATGTTCGGGACGTGTTGGCAACTCACATTCTGAAACTCACCGGCTCATATGAACAGGCGAGCTACGCCATTCAGGATACGCCGGAAATGGCTCAATAACATTATGGTCGTTTCTTGCCGCAAGACAAAGCAGCGCTGGCGGCAAAAATACTAAACCAGGTTTGGGAGGCGGCTTGAAGACAAGTTGCTGGCGATGCCGCAAACATCGCCAGCGTTTCCGTGATTAGATCCACTGATCCAGCGAGAACTGCTTTGCCGCTGATTGCACTGCGAGCTATGGATTCGAAACAGGCATGCACAAGGCTAGCTCTTGACAGGATTCGAACCCTCTGCCCCATAAGCTGGCGTATTCAACCAGAGCAGCCAAGCAACTGAAAGAAAAAGATTTTTATTTATCTTGACGCACCGATTACCGAATGACGGGTGAGGTCACTCTTGCTCCCTTTTCAGTCCTTCGAAGACAGACACCCAAACACAGGGCGATCGGGGAGCGCAACCGACGCCGACGCTGAAGCTCTGTGACCATGTTCCTTCCCGCCTTTCTTCGCCTCTTCTCTGAATCGGGTGGTGTCGGCCCACCCTGACTGCTATGAGCTTGCGAACAACTATCGGGGGCGGAGCGTTATGCCTGCGGCTCCTTCCGGACCGTAAGGTCCGCGCGAGCCAATTCGGGCAGGATACGAGTAAATCTGTTCAGAAAGTTCCCATATAATCGTTCTGGGGCTTCCTAAATCAGGCAACACGCTTAGAGTTAAGACCATGGCATCGGCACAACAGATCATAGGGCTCGTCAAGAGCCATGCTGAAGGCGACAAGGATCGTTTCTACGACCTTGCGATGCAGATGGCCGCCGCCGAATCCCAGAAGGGCCACAGCCGTCTTGCCGAACAGCTTCGCCAATGGGCAGAGGCAGGCGCCAGCGCGCCCGAGCAGAAGCGA
The DNA here is from genome assembly GCF_001423445.1 of Rhizobium sp. Leaf311. Taxonomy (NCBI): domain Bacteria; kingdom Pseudomonadati; phylum Pseudomonadota; class Alphaproteobacteria; order Hyphomicrobiales; family Rhizobiaceae; genus Rhizobium; species Rhizobium sp. Leaf311. The sequence goes on from NZ_LMNZ01000002.1 coordinate 132,926, forward strand.
CCCAACCTGATGCCGCTTGCCGCACCGCGCGGCGAGCTGTCAGGCTTCCTCGGGGCCAGCTATCCGACGGCTCGGATGGCCGATGTGATCGTGCCGCCTGTTATCGAAGACGAACTTCGGCATCTGGTCGTTGAGATCCACCATGCCGAAAAACTCGAAGAGCGCGGCCTGCGGCCGCGGCGGCGGGTGCTGCTTGCCGGCCCACCCGGGACCGGCAAGACCTTGACGGCCGCGGCTCTCTCTGCCGAACTTCGCTATCCACTCTTTACCGTTCTTCTGCACGGGCTAATTACGAAGTTCATGGGCGAAACTGCCCAGAAGCTTCGCATGGTTTTCGACGCGATCAAGACGACGCGCGGCGTCTACCTTTTCGACGAAATCGATGCGCTGGCCTCAAGTCGCGGCAATGAGAACGATATTGGCGAGGCAAGACGCGTCCTGAACTCGTTCCTGCAGTTCCTGGACGAAGACACTGGTCCGTCGATCATCATCGCGACCACAAATCTTCCCGAACTGCTCGACCGCGCGGTTTTGCGCCGCTTCGATCTGGTCCTGTCTTACGATCTGCCTAACGAGGACGCGATCGAAAAGGCGATGCGCCGCCGGCTGCACGGCTTCGACGTCGGTGCGATCAATTGGAGTCAGATCACCGGCTGCGCCGATGGCCTGTCGACGGCCGACGTGATCGCGGCTGCTGAAGACGCGGCGCGCCGCGCTGTCATTCTCGATTCGGGCGCCGTCGAGACTTCAGCCGTGGTGGCATCGCTGGAGCGGAGGCGTTCGCTGCAAGGCATAGGAACAGAAAAGCATGGCTCGAGATCGGCGCCACTTCACACTGAGCGGAATCGGAAAAGCACGCCCGTTCGCAGCAAAAACCGGCGGATCGTCAAAACATCCGAGTGATGTCAACCACCGTGAGGCGCATGCACAGGCGCTGCTGACAGCACTCGACCACCTTCCAAATATTGCTGCGAACAATCTTCCGGGTGTCTATCTTGCGATCGAAGGCCGACCGCATGAGGTGATGGTCACAAAGAGCCTGAACGCCAGCGGGCTGACGCTTCTCAAAGTCGAAAAGCAGCCTGGCGCACCGGCGGAAGCAACGGTGTTCGCGACCGAAAAGGGGATCGAGAAGGGCCTGTCGCAAACATTTTCGGAGGGCGCGATTACCCCCTCTGCATCTTCATTTTCATGCTTTATTAACTTTTTGCAGCCCGAAGAGGCGCGCAAGCAAATCGTTCTGGTCGTTGACAGTCCAGCCGCCGGAAAAGCCAAAGCCTTTCCTCAACCACAGCATCGCCTCGAAACCCGCGATGGTTCGCCGCGCCGTGTTGAAGGATTGGAAGCCACCGATCTTTGGCATGTTCTTCTTTACCCGGAAATGGTCACTTTCGATGCCTTGCTGGAGGTGTTTGGTGACATAGTGGACGGGATCGGGATGTAGAAGCCCATCATCAACCGACGTTTTGATCGTTGACGGGAAGGTGTTGGCCCCATCCGTCCCAATCCTGTTCGGCGACAACAAGGGTTCATCTTTAAGCATCTTGCGGAAGAACCGCTTGGCCGCATCAAGATCACGCTTTGCCGACAGCAGGAAATCGACCGGGTTTCCTTGCTTGTCGATGGCTCGGTACAGATAGCGCCATTTACCGCGGATCTTGATGTAGGTCTCATCGATCCGGACCGAGCCGCAGTGGGGTCGCCGAAATTGCCGAAGCCGTTTCTCGATCATCGGCGCATAAGCCAATACCCAGCGGTTGACCGTGCTATGATCGACCTCGAAGCCCCGCTCCCGAAACATCTCTTCCAAGTCCCGATAGCTGAGCGGGTAGCGCAGGTACCAGGCAACCGCCTGTACAATCAGCCATGCCTCGAAATGCCTGCCTTTGAAATCAACCTTCGACTGGCGCTTCAGCTTCTCGGCAATGGTATTCAGAATCATGGCTCGCTCCAATTTTCGGAGCGGCAAATTTCATGCCTATGGTCAATATACCTTTAAGCCCGAAAATTTGCGACAGGCCCGAACGGTGTCCAAGCGGGCGATTGATCCGCAGTCGGTCAATGCAATACTCAAACAGCGAGCGGAGATGGCAGGGTTGGAGCCGGGGGAGTTTTCCGCTCATGGGCTAAGGTCTGGCTATCTGACCGAGGCTGCCAACCGTGGGATTCCGCTGCCGGAAGCGATGGAGCAATCTCGTCATCGCTCTGTTCAACAAGCATCCAGCTATTATAACAATGCCACGCGGCGGAGCGGTCGCGCAGCACGGATGCTTTGATGGGAAGCTTGGAGCCGGTAGGTAAAGCTGACTTCACGAATTCCGCGTGCAAAACTCGCAAATATGTTCGCTCTGATGAAAGGAAGCACAGTGCGTAATTTACTGCTGATGTCTTTGGCAACGCTGCTTTCGCAGATATTCTTTCCGAATTCGGGAATAGCCCAGGAACGCGTGATTGACGATGCCCCCCGCTTGGATGCCATTCATTTACAACGGACGACACTTAAAATGAAAGCGCCCGACGGTTTTTGCCGGGTAGATCCAGAATCCGAGCGCAGATGGTATGAGCTTACTTCGAGCAGCCTCACTGGCAAGCTGGTCGGTATGTGGACACTTTGTGAAGATCTTGAACGGATGCGTGGTGGCGAGACCATGGAACCTCGGCGATGGATAATGGCAATTCTGCAGCGAGCCCCTGATGGTGGTGAGGGTCCCATGGAGAATATCACACGCGCCTATGCCTTAGGACGGTGGGCTGAAGCGTTTAATAAAATGGACACGCCTGGCTCCGAAGCTGCAGTAAGCATTGAGCGGGCAAAGCAGAAGACTCGCCAATTTATCGCGCACGATCTTAAGATCGGGCAGAAGCAGATCATCGGTCCTGATGGTCTTGCAATCTATGTGGCTTGGGTGGCGTCTCTGACTGATATCGCCACTGGAGCGGAAACGCCTACTGCTACCGTGGGTGGCTGGTCGCTGGTTGAAGGCTATCGGATCGGCATTATGTCTTACGTCAACAATGGCCAAACTTCGGATTTGAATCCTTTGCTCCAACAAGTCCGTGATATCATCCGGTCGCTTGATGAGTTTTCAAAAACGCCAGATTGAGAACGGAGGTTACACAACTGCCGTATTTATTTTGGCTGAATGTCCGCCTGTGACTTCTTGCGGAAGCGGTGCGGCAGAAGCGTCGCACCGCTGGCGAAAACGTGGCGCCGCGTTCCCTTTCGACAGCTCCTCCAACTGCGACACCCTAGCTGCCGAAATTATTAACGTTTAAAATCCAACCGAGCTCTCCAATATCACGACCTCGATTCAGACACCATTCAAGCCAACCTTGCCGAAGAAAAACTTGACGCCGCGGCGTGGATCGGGATGGCCGACAAACGTCGGTATGTCATACAGCGTCAATGCCCGTAATCGTGTAAATCTTATGTGCAACGATACCATGTCGTTCACCGCTCAAAACAGTACAACGGTGCATAGCGGCGGAGAGCTCCATCTTACCTGCGCAAAAGCCAATGTCCTTATGCGTGAAGACGACATGGTAGCAATCAACGGTAGTAACTGTTTCTTGATTTCGATGAGATTGAAATCAATGGAGATCAGCGCGTCGTAATCAGCGGCGGAAAGATCGACCTCAATTGACTATGCAGAAAATGAAAACTCTTGCTGCAGCTTGCGCGGCACTCACGGCCGCCACTTCGTCTTCAAACGCGCTAACCTGTGAAGTAGATCCGGCGAAATTCGAATTCACTTCAGATAGTCCCTCTACCTTCAATATTGGAATGAGAGAGGACGTCGATAAGGCGTATGACGCGCTCTCTAACTCTATTGAATCCTTAGAGAGCTATCAGAAATCCCAGATATTTTATTCCAACGGCTATGAGCGTATCACTCAATACGAGTGCAGCGAGGATAAGTGCCGTTCTTCTGAAATTTTGCAAGATTTACAGAAATGCAATGCTGGCGAAATGAGCAAAGCCGACGCATGCTATCCCTTGGCAGTGGTGTATCACAAAAAGCTTTATTGTCTGCTGTTCCCAAGACAAACAAATTTCGATCCGTCCAAGCCTTTCATTCAATACATTCCCTTCAAAATCAACCAAGGCGTCCAATGAGTAACGCTTCTTGCGATTAGCCATACAGAAATGACCCCGTCAACGTGAAAAATAACAAGGCGTTATCGCGCGTATCGGCATAGAGACCCCCTGCCGATTCATAACCTCCGATGCCCGTTCGACACCGGATTTCGAGTATGGCAGAGCTGGATTTCAGCTATAAACACCGTTTGAACAGGTAGGCGATCAGACGGAGAACGTTGGGACAGTCCGAAACGAAGGTGGCCGATCCGCGCTGAACTCGGTATACCGCGTAGACGCTTTATCGATTTGTCGAACCGAAAGGTGAGTTGCGAGCAGATGGCGAACGCCTGAACGCCAAGACGAGCAAGAAATAGGAGCTTCTAATATCAGTCTTCAGTGTTGCTCAATTTTCGATGCAGCGCGAGAGCGTCTGGACTGCGAAGAGCGGGTTCGTCGCCATTCTCGACAGCCAGCACCATGCGGATCCGCTCTTCTTCTGCCAGCCGTCTGGCTTCGTCGTAACCATATCTGCCAACGTTGAACGTCCGGGTGAGCGCTTTGCGGCGTCTCTTTGTTGCAGGGTCACTTTCGTGGCCCTCAACCTGCAACTCAATCCGGGCGATCCATGCGCCTTTTTTATAATGATTTCCGGGCTGTACGTAATAGACTCCAGGCAGATTGCTTCCCTCGGAGCGGTTCTTGCGAACCTGCATGCGCATGTCGCTGTTCGTCAGAGGCGAAACAACGCTCAAAACAGCATCTCGGTAAGCCTTTGCGACGGTCAGCGCCTGCTCATTCCCGCCATAGGTGCCGTCACTGAATGTCATCTGAAACGTCTTGCCGCCACGGGAAAAGTTAACGTGCCAGGCATTCTGGCCGTGACGGTTCGCATCGACTCGGTTGATCGCGTACATGGCCTTGTTATGGCATGTGATTAGACGATCAGCATTTGCGGTCAATGGTCGGCTTTGTGGTTCAGATTTGTCCATTTTCGCAGCTAGTCGAACTTTATCCAAGTGACCCCTTCGACAATCTCGCCGCCGTGGGCACACTTATCATTTAAGCGCGCAACCTTTTTTCCCTCAATGAAAGCCAAAGCAGAGCCTTCTGCTATTTGGTCGTCTGTCGGAATACCAGTACAGACACACACGTCACCGACCGTGGCAATTGCTACACCATTCACGGTTACAAAGCTTTGCTGTGTTGCCGTGATTGGTCCGCCCTGATGATTATGAACGGGACACTTATGTTGGTGACCTTTAAGAGATACTGGTTGGGGCATTATATTGACCTCTCACATGTCTTCCTTGTCGATCCACTCGATATTATTTCTGACAAAGTAAAAAAGTGGTATGAATGTGATAAGGTGCAAAAAGTACCAATTAAAGGTATAGGTTCCTGCGAAGTACGAATATAAAAATGATATCGCTGCGGACAATGGTATGAAAATCATAAAGCCCGTCCGGTGAGTTAATTTGAAAAATTTCTTCCTCATGTCACATTTCCCAGTATTTTTTTACATCATCTGGATCGATTTGCGAGCCGAAAACCTTCTTATATTGCTCGTTGGTCATGTCCCCCTTTTGGAAACGATCCCTCAAAATGTTTTTTATTTCCTCCATTTGCTCGAGACCTCCATGATAGGCGAGATTTCCGCCAACGATGATAACAGCGCCAACCCAAGGTGCTGCGCTTGCAGCTCTCTGTCCGATACGCCCTACAATTGCCTCCTGAATTGCGCCTTTTCCTACGAGCCTTTCGGCAGTTTTTTTCGCGGCCTCCTTAACACTGCCTTTTTTGATCATCTCCGCAGCTCCGGCTGCTGCTGCGCCTCCGGCACTCCCATAGCCCACTTTGTTCAGAAAATTTACTGTGCGCTCAATATCTAAATACTGTTCAACGAGCACATCTGTGGATTTATTTAGATTCTGATACCAGGCTGGAAGTTCCTGCATCATGATAACGTGAGTGCCCAGGCGTCCGACAAAATTTGAGTTGGAAGCGAAGTGACCCTGGGTATTCGCCAGGATTTGATTTCCATAATTGTGCCGATCATTTTTATTTTTTATGAGCGGCATCGCGTAAAGGTAGCTAAGCAAGGCTAGAGCTGCCTCTGGACTTGCTTCGCAATCAGAAAGCGGTATTTTAAAAACTGCACAGAGGTTTTTCAAACGCCCTTGCGAAGGTCCGTCCATTTCAAGCTCCTACTTTTTCTCGAAATTGACCTTGGCCGACCTGATATTAACTTCAGTATCTGCGTCAATATTGATCGTCTTACCTGAAATATTAATGGTGCCATCATTGAGCATCTCAATGCGACTGTCGCCACAAATCAATATGTACTTTTCTCCCACCATTTCTGTTCGGTACTTCTCTACATAGGCATCCTGGCTCCCACCAACCTTCAGAGTGTAATTACCTGCCACTCTCACTGAATGGTTCTTGGCAACCGCTATGTCGAAGTTATTTTCGACATGATGCTGGGCAGAACCCCTTACAATTACATTGTGGCCGCCGTCTGAAATTATATTAAGATCGCCTGGAGACGCATCACTAGCGAACATACCTTCGATATCGAGTGAATATGCAGACGAAGAAAGCATGTTGACAGTAGACCCGACGGCATTTGGGGAAAGAGCTGTAACGCCAGAAGGACCAGTGTAAATGGTCAATGAGCCTGTAGTTGAGCGTATTTCATCTCCCACCACCTCACTCAACTTGTTATTCATAACCATCTCGGCCGAATTCCGCATCACGATTTTGGATTCATGGTGACGGACAAGGGTATTAAGATCTTTCTGTGCTATTACTCTGATCTCTTCCTGATCAGTTGCATCCTCAAATCTTAACTCATTAAAACCATTACCTTTATATGTCTGCGTTTTAAATACTGAGCGCGTCTTATGGGCAGGAAGCTCGTAAGGCACGCCGTTGGCCGGGTTGGGCACGACACCTGTCACCAACGGACGGTCTGGGTCGCCATCGACAAAGGCGACCATGACTTCCATGCCCACTCGCGGTATGATCTGCCCGCCCCAAGTCGAGCCAGCCCAACTTTGCGCGACACGCACCCAGCATGTATCGGTTCCATCCTTCTTGGCCTTGCGGTCCCATGGGAACCATAGCTTTATGCGGCCGTATTGGTCAGGATGAATTTCTTCGCCCTTTGGCCCCGCGACAATGGCGACCTGAGTGCCCTCGATCTTCGGGCGCTTGGTCGTACGATGCGGGGTGAGGGGTACGCGGGCTGGAATAGCCTCGAAGGCGTTGCGGTATTCCGGTTCGTTGCTGTTGGTCTCATAGGAGCGATCCACGATAGTGTGGCTCGCCCGGATAATTACATGTTCTTCGTATTCGTGCTCAGGGTGGGCTTCCTCGTAGGGTTTGAAGCGGCGACCGGCTTCAAGAATGCGCGAAGTGGAGGCACCAAAGACGCGGTCGTGGTCGGCTTCGATGGATTGTGCCCGCAGCTTCTGGGCACGCTCTGCCTCTTCCACTGTCTTGATGCGGGCCGGGTATTCGTAAAGCTCGCGCTTGGTCGCGTCAGGCATCTGTACCAGCGATGGCGTCATCGTGCCCGGCACCATGCCGGGCGTCTCGAAATTCCAGTCGGCCCCAGCGCGCTGGCCCGGCACATAGGAAAAGCGACGGGCCCAGTCGTTAATGTGGTTGCGATCCGACGACCCCTGTGCCAGTCTCACTCTGCCTTCGCCCTGAGCGGAAAGCGATGGCCCAAGCCAACTAAAAGAATTATCGGCCATGTTAAGCTTGTGGGAGCCGTCCTCGTGGCTGAACCAGTAGAAAATCCCATCTTCCTCGAGCCGTCTGAGAAGATAGGATAAATCATCTTCGTTCCATTGTACGCTATAGCCCTGGACAGGGGGTAGTTTGATGATGCCCGAAGTATCCGGGGCTGGTATGCCGTGTTCGGAAAATAGCGTGTCAGCAATCTCCACCGAGTTCTTATCCATCCAGATACGGCAATCGGAACGGCGGGATAGCAACCACATCTGGGGGCGGATTGTCATGGCATAGGAGCGCAGGCCACGGGTAATCGGTGGTCCCTCGTGTAGGTCGGTGACCAGACCGTTGAACGGGCGGCGCACTCCGCTTCCATCCTCGCCATCCCCCTGTTGCACCTCAACCGAGACATCGATCAGACGGCCGATCAGTTCTTCCGGCTTCACGGATTCCTTCTTGGCACGGACATTCAGTTGTATCTCAAACAGTTGCGATACGCCTTCGTTGATGATCATCCGCTCGGGCAACAACTGGTCTTCGCCGAGCGGCGACTTGACCTTCAAAACACGGCTAGCTTGTATAAAATCGGCGGACGAAGGCTGGTCGGTCATGGGGAACCCCGGTGATCGGATGGGACAAATATCAATCAGCTGTCAAAATCTCAAACGAATGCAATCAATCATTGTGGCAAAAGCATGGAAGTACGCAAAAAGTTCCGCTATAACTTGTGAAATCGCTATTCATGTTCAATACCAAGCGTAAGTCTGAAGATCTTGGCCTGCGAAACATAGCAGGATGGAGCAACCAGCTACCGTATATCTGTGCCCCTTATAATGGTCAGGGGCCAGAATGCTCCATCGTCTTTACGCGTGAACCGGCTTCAATGGCGCTCCCCTCTTCCGATCTACTTATTTTCAGGCATCTCCGCCGCAGATGGCCACCAGATCGCGCTGGACGCTGGTTACGAGCCGATGCCCATTCCACGTCATTCTTTGAATCTGGTGGGGCTGCATTTGGCCTTTAAAAGACGTTTGCAACTCGTCATTTTCTCACACATGATTTATCTGTACAAAGCACCTGAAAAGCGCGTGAGAAAACCATGGCAAAACGACAGGCCGCCAATCCGAGGACGGCGCCCAACCGTCTTATCGGCTATGCACGCGTCTCGACCGACGATCAGGTTCATGATGCGCAGATGGACGAGTTGCGTGCCGCCGGCTGCGAGCGGATTTTTCAGGAACACGGATCCCGTGCATCACGGGCCAGACCGGTTCTGACGAGACTGCTGGGCGAGCTCGCTGCCGGCGACGTGCTTGTCGTTGTCCGGCTGGATCGCCTTGCCCGATCGGTCAGCCATCTGTTGCAGGTGATCGAGGACCTTGAAGAACGCGGCGTTCATTTCCGATCGATCCGCGATCCGATCGATACCTCCACCCCACAGGGCATGTTTTCTCTTCAGGTCCTCGGAGCTGTCGCGCAGCTCGAACGGGCTTTGATCGCCGAACGAACCAGAGCTGGGATCAAGGCGGCGAAGGCCCGTGGCAAACTGCCGGGCAACCCCGGGGCTGCGAGAGCGGCGACCAGGGGTGTTGAGTTCAAGGTTTACCCTGGGGACCAAACAACGTGTCAGCCTGTGGCGTCTTTTTCAAAGCAGAATAGGTCTGGACTATGACGAACCTCTTCCTGCCGTTGTAGCATGAATGTGCAAAAGCTCGTCATAAGCGGTTGGATTGCTGGCGAGGACAGGGCTGCCGAGCATCAGGTTTTCCCCGTCGCAAGGAAACGGCATGTACTGCCCACCCGCTTGCTTGACTAGGCAGAACCCCGCCATGCAATCCCAGGCCCGCATGTGCGGCTCGTAATAACCGACCAGACGGCCAGCCGCGACATAGGCCAGCATCAGCGCGCCGGAACCGTTACGAATGAAATTCCCGCCGATGAATAGCAGCGAGGCTATGATGGCACCCACCCGGTCCGGCGTCACGTAATTATTGCTGCCAATGCCCGTCAGCGCATTTTGAATGTTGCGTGCGGGATCAAGCCGAAGCGGCTTGCCATTGAGGGTCGCACCGAAGCCTTCGGCAGAGGCGTATAGTTCGTCTTCACACGGCACCTTGATGACGCCGACGACGGGAATGCCGTCATGAAGGACGGCGATGGACACGCACCATGTCGGCATGCCGTTGACGAAAGGTGCCGTGCCGTCGATGGGGTCCACGACCCAGGTAAAGCCAGATTGTCCCTCGGTGTAACCGAACTCCTCGCCTAAAAAACCGTCTTCGGGCAGCGCTTCGGCCACGTGTTCGCGCAACAGTGTCTCGACGTTTCGGTCTGCGATGGAAACCACGTCGTGAAGATCGCGCTTGGTTTCGATCACAAGCGTGTCGCGCCTGTTAAAATAGTCAAGCGCCATCGCGCTAGCTTTTTCCGCCAGAGTCTTCGCGAGGGAAAAGCGCAGTTCGATGGCGCTTTCATGTGTCGTCATTGTCATGTCCTTTGATTGCAAGTTCGGCGTTTCAGCCGTTGATCAGCGCGATACCACGATTTTTAAATCCCAGCGTGACATCGCTCGCCGCAGGCAGGTTTGCTTCCATCGCGTGGTCTATGATGAAGAGTGTGCCGACCCCAGTCTCAACCTCATATTCAATGTGACCGCCGAGATAGGCGCTATGCAAGACCCGTCCTGCCAGCCCCTTGCCGCCCGCCGCGCCGATGGTGATGGAGCCGGGTCTGACGGCAAGTTTCGCAGAACCGGGCTTTGCCCCACGGCCTTTGACGGAGTAATCGACGCCCGCCACGCGAATGAGTGCCTGCTCACCTTCGATGCCGATGACCTCGCAGGGAATGACGTTCGCCTCTCCCATAAAGTCGGCGATAAAGTGCGATGCAGGGGCTTCGTAAAGCTCGCGCGGAGCGCCTGACTGAGCGATTTCCCCATCCTTCATGACAACGATGCGGTCAGAAACGGCCAAGGCCTCATCCTGATCATGGGTGACGTAAACTGCCGTGAAACCAAGGCGCTGCTGCAATTCACGGATTTCGGTGCGGACGCGACGGCGCAGGCGTGCATCGAGATTGGACAGCGGTTCGTCCAGCAGAAGGACCTGCGGTTCGAGCACAAGTGCACGGGCAACCGCGACACGCTGCTGCTGTCCGCCGGACAGTTCTGCTGGAAGTCGTTGGCCCATGCCTGAGAGGCCTACGAGTTTCAGCCCTTCCTCCGCCTTTTCGCGGGCGTCGTTTTTGCGAAGACCTGAAGACTGCAAGCCATAGGCGACATTGTCGAGGGCCGTCATGTGCGGAAAAAGGGCATAGGACTGGAACACCATGGACACGTCACGCTCATTCGCCGGTAACATCGTCACATCCGTATCGCCGATCAGAATGCGGCCAGAGGTTGGATGCTCGAGCCCCGCCAGCATGCGAAGCGTCGTGGTCTTGCCGCAGCCGGAAGGCCCGAGCAAGGTCACGAGTGTTCCCGGTTCTATGGTAAGGGACAGGTCGGGGATGGCCGTAAAGGCACCGAATGTCTTGCGAACGTTTTGAAAGGTAACGGAGCCGGGTTTTACCTTGATCATGCGGCTTTCTCCTGAACGAGAGGAACGTTAGGTGCCGTGGTGACACCGGCGACGCGGTTTTCGCGTCTCAGGCGCCGTTCCCCGACAATGAGCTGGAAGCCCGTGATAATGGTGATCATCACCACGATGAGCATGGACGAGTAAGCGATCGCCACACCATATTCTCCGTTTTCGACAAGGCCGACGATATAGGATGTGGCCATGTTGTATTCCGCGCTGACGAGGAAAATAACGGCACTGATCGACGTGATTGCCCTGACGAATGAGTAGACGAGGGCGGCCGTTATTGCTGGACGGAGAAGCGGCAGGATGACCTTGCGGATGGTGCGAAAACTGTCCGCCCGCAACGTCAGCGATGCCTCGTCGAGACTTTTGTCGAGCTGGCTCATGGCCGCAATGCCGCCGCGCACGCCGACGGGCATGTTACGGAAAACGAAGCAGGCGATGAGGATCAGGGCCGACCCCGTCATCTCGATGGGCGGAAGGTTGAACGCCATGATGTAGCTGACACCGATAACCGTGCCGGGAATGGCAAAGCTCATCATCAGCGCGAACTCGAAAATGTTCTTACCGGTAAATTTCTGGCGCACGATGATATAGGCTGTCAGCAGCCCGACAGCAGCCGTCAGCGGGGCTGAGATCAGCGCGATTTTCATGGTCGTCCAGAACGAATTCCAGGCGACGCCAGTCCAGGCAATGCTGCCATTATTGAAGCCGACGGAGAAAGCCCTGATGTAGTGGTCCAGCGTCAGGGAGTTGTCGAGACCCCATGTTTTGACGAAGCCACCGATCAGGATCATGCCGTAGACGACGATGGTAAACAGCATCCACGGCACGACAGCGGCATGCACGCCGATGGAAAGGCCACGTGGCAGGGCAATATGCGCACCGCTGTCACCCTTGCCAGTGACCGTCGCGAAATTCTTCCCGGACAGCCAGAAACGCTGCGCCAGAAAGGCGGAAAGCGTAAAGCAGAGCAGAACCATGGCAAGAACAGCCGCACGGGATGGATCGTTCTGGGAGCCGACGACCGCAAAGAAAATTTCGGTCGAAAGGACGCCATGGCTACCGCCGAGCACGAGCGGGTTGCCGAAATCGGCCATGCTTTCGATGAAGCCAATCAGGAATGCATTGGCAAGGCCGGGTTTCATCAGGGGTAGCGAGACGCGCCAGAAGGTACGCCAACGATCTGCACGCAGTGTCTGCGATGCTTCTTCCATCGATGGGCTGACACCTTCAACGACACCGATGAGAACGAGGAAGGAAATGGGCGTGAATGACAGGACCTGCGCAATCCAGATGCCGGTCAAGCCATAGAGCCATCGTCCTGGCTCGATGTCGAACAGGCTCGAAAGCCCTTCGGTAACGACTCCCGCACGACCGAACAGCAATGTAAGCGCAAGGCCAATCACGAATGGTGGCGTGATGATCGGCAAGACGGTGAGAAGACGCAGACCTTTCTTGAAGGGAAAACGCGTGCGTGTTGCCACAAGTGCGAAGCCAAGGCCAAGCAAGGTCGAGGCGGATGCCGTCATCAGCGCGAGTGCAAGGGTGCGCCATGCCACACCGCATCGTTCTTCGCCCGGGACGCAGCCGAGGCTCCAGATGCCGGGGTCTTGCAGGTTTCGAATGACGCCATCAGGGTTGAAGGAGCCGTCGAGGTCCTGAACCGAGGCGGTGAACATGCTGCCAATGGGATAGAAAACGAAGATCGCGACAAGAAATATTAGCAGCGATATGGAGGCCACGATGAAGGCATCGCCTTTCATGACGCCCCGTTCCGCCAGACCGAAGGCGAAGAGCAGCACGAAAACGACTGCCATGACGACGGCACCTGCGCCCATGGAGGGCTGGCCGTTGGCCAGTTGTCCGAAGAGCGTCTCGCTGACTGTCCAGGTCCAGCCCGTAAAGCCGATGGCAAGGCCCTGAAGAGAGAGAAACAACAACCCCACCATGCCGATGATCGACATGAGCCGACCGCGTTTCATCGGTTCCTGTATGGTTCTTGCCAGGCACGCCGCCAGAAACATGGCGACGACACCGATCAGCCAGAGCTTGCCATGCGAGGCGATCTGCAAGAAAGCCGGTGCCGAGGTTTCGGATGACAAGAAATCCGACAGCCAGCCAAAGCCGAAAAAGCCGCGTTCAATCCTGTACCAGGGCAGAAGAATGAGGGCCGCTGCCCCGAGTGCAAGGACGATGTCCAGCCTGCGATTGCCACGTCTCATGGCTTACCTCGCTTGTTTCAAGATAGAAAATTAGGATGCAACGGGCACCGGAGAAATGGACCGGCGGTGCAGAGCCCCACCGGTCCAGGCACAGAAGGGATCAGTTAGCGACGGCGCCAACCTCGCGGTCCCAGCGCTCCAGCAACGCCTTGCGCTTGACCGGGTCGCCGTAGGTTTTGAAGTCGTAGTCGATCAGCTTGATGTCCTCGAACTTCGGTGCTTCCTTCGGCACTTCAGCCTGCTTGTTGGATGGCAGCTGGAAGGACTTGGCATCCTTCATTCTGGACTGCACATCAGGCTTCAGCGCCCAATCGTACCAGACCTTGGCATTTTCCAGATTGCGGGCACCCTTGATGATGGACATGGAGCCGATTTCGTAGCCCGTGCCTTCGCAAGGCGCGATGGACTTGATGGGGAAGCCTTCGGCGGTCTGGGCCACGGCGTCATGCATGAAGACGATGCCCAGTGCTGTCTCGCCGCGGGCTGCGGCCTTTACCGGCGCTGAGCCCGATTTGGTATATTGCGAAATATTGGCATTCAGCTTCTTGAGATAGTCGATGGCCTGATCTTCGCCCATGATCTGCACGAGTGACGCCAGTGCGGTGTAGGCCGTGCCGGATGAGTTGGGGTTGGCAATCTGGATTTCGCCCTTCAGTTCCGGGGCAAGAAGATCGGCCCAGCACAGTGGCTCCTTGTAGCCCTTGTCTTTGAAGATCGTAGTGTTGTAGCCCCAGCCCAGCGCACCGGCGTAAACGCCAACTGTCCGGTAACCTGTGCTTTCCGCCTGCTTCTTGGCCCAGTCCTGCAACTTGTCGAGCATGGGCGATTTGTATTCCATGGTCAGGTTTTCGGATGCCGCCTGCACATGCGGATCGCCAGTACCGGCCCACCATAGATCGGTCTTGGGATTGCGGGCTTCGGCACGAATTTTTGCGTAGGTCTCGCCGGAAGACAGGCGCACCATATTGACCTTGATGTCGTGGGACTTTTCAAAATCCCCCTTCATCTGTTCGCAAATGACCACATCTGCCGAGCAGATGAGGTTGAGTTCACCTGCTGCCTGCGCGGAAACCGCCCCGAGGGATGTCCCGGCAAAAAGTAGAATGAAAAGAGCTGAAAGTCGCATGCGTTATCCTCCTGTTGCTTGCGATGGATATGAATGAAAAAGGCGCAGTTTTGCCTGCGCGGCATGGGCTTCCATGCCGCCTTTGGGTAGTTGTTTCGAAAATCGTGCTGTCTATTACTGCGTGGCAGTCACTTCCGCATCGAACCGCCTGAGAAGCCGACTTCGTTCGCCCGGTTGGCCGAAGGTGGCAAAGTCATAATCGACCATCTTGATCAGGGATATGTCGGGTGCCGCAGGCGGAAGCGGTGCCTTGGCATTCGAGGGGACCTGGTTCTGGCCCGCTGCGGCACCCGTCGCCTGTCCCTCGGGGCTCAACGCAAATTCCACGAAGCTTTGCGCCGCCTCGATATTCGTCGTGCCCTTGATGATGCTGACGGCACCGATTTCGTAGCCTGTACCCTCGCAGGGAGCGACGATTACCAGCGGAAAGCCTTCTTCCTTCTGGGTCACCGCATCGTGCATGAAGGAGATGCCAATCAAGGTCTCGCCTTTGGCCGCAGCCTTGACCGGCGCTGAGCCGGATTTGGTGTATTCTACGACATTGCGGTTCAGCGCACCGATATAGCGAAAGGCGTCGTCCTCTCCGAAAAGCTGAACCAGTGTCGCGAGCATGGTAAAGGCGGTGCCAGACGAGTTTGGATTGCCCGCCTGAATAAGACCCCTATAGGCATTATCGGAAAGATCTTTCCAGCAGGTGGGTGCCGTAAGCCCTTTCTGCGCAAGAACCTGCGCATTATAGGCAAAACCCAAGGCGCCTGCGTAAATGCCGGATGAGTGCTGCCCGGACATTTTGAAGAAATTCTGCGCCCAGGGCAAAATGTCGGTCTGATGTTTCGGCACGTAAACGTCAAGCAGACCTTCCGACGCTGCCTGAAGGTGGGTGTCACCGGTGCCACCCCACCAGACATCTATGGTCGGCGCTGATTTTTCCGACCTGATCTGGTCGAGGATTTCGCCCGTGCTCTTGCGGGTGATGGAAATAGGAATGCCCGTTTTGGCTTCGAAGGATTGCCTCATCTGAATGCACCAGGCTTCGTCCGCGCCGCACAACACGTTGAGGCCGGTGTCGGCCACGCCGGGTGCTACGGCGCAAAGCCATGCCGTCATTCCCGCCGCAATCGCCAACAATGCTTTCAATAGAGCCTCCCTCTTGGAACTTCCCCGTTCCAATCTCCGAAGTCAGCATGTCAGATTTGCCTGTCGGCGCAATCGAAGAATGGTTACCAATTTTGCACCGCAGTGCCGAAGAACATTACATTTATTACATATATGTCGAGGCACATCATCAGCTAGTCTTTGAACATGGACAGGCAAAATCGTATGGTGTCACCGGGAGGACGACACATTGCTGAACCAGAAGGTGCGAATTCTGATCGTTGAGGACGATCCAGATATGGCGGAGCTGATCTCCGATCTCGTGGAGGCGGAGGACTGGATACCGATCTGTGCCGGGTCAGCGGAAGAGGCGTCGGCAATATTGGCGCGGGAACAGGTTCATCTCGTGCTGGTCGATCATAATCTGCCCGGTACGTCTGGCCGGACATTTGCCCAGCGCCTGCGGCTTCAATCCGATATTGGTATCGTCATGGTCACCGCCGCTGGAAGTGCGGCTGACCGTGTTCTGGGGCTGGAAACTGCGGCAGATGATTACGTGGTCAAACCCTTCGAGCCGATCGAACTCACGGCGCGCATGAAGGCGGTTCTGCGCCGGACCATCCCGGCACTGAAGCATGACAAGGAGACCGATAAGGATCATGCGCGGTCTTCGCTGCGGCTTGGAGACTGGGCGGTCGATCTCGATGGACGGCAGGCGACGTGCCTCACAGACCGCAGCCGCACGCTGACGACAGCGGAATTCGCACTGCTGGAAATCCTTGCCGCCACACCCAATCAACCTGTCAGCCGAGCCCAGATTCTGGATCGGCTCGGGACCGAGAGTGAGCGCTATATCGACCGCAACGTCGATGTGCTTGTGCTGCGTCTGAGAAGAAAGATCGAGCTCAATCCCGACCTGCCTCGGCACATAAAAACGCGGCGCGGCAAAGGTTATGTGTTGCACACAGATGAGTCAGAGCTTTTATCGTGATCAGTCGCTCGTTCCTCTCGTCCATCGCTTTCCGCCTGCCATTTGCCATCGTCTTCATCTGCTGTCTGGTGTTCAGCCTGTCGGCAACGGCAATCTACGGCTTGCAGCGCGCGCGCAACGAAATGGCGGCTTATGGGCTGCAAGCCTTTTCCAGCCTTGCGAAAGCATCGCTGATTTCACGGCAGGTTTCCGATCTGGTATCGAGCGCGCCGTTTCTGATGAACGCCGCATCGCCATACCGTGTGTCCAGCGAAAGCCGCGCTGTCGTTGCGCAGGTCGATGGGCTGTTGAGCATGATCGGCCGTGATGGGCAGGACCCTGTCATCCGGGGTTTTGCAAGCGGTCAGATCGTGGAACTGCTCAACCTTATCCACACCCAGACTCAAG
The DNA here is from genome assembly GCF_001423445.1 of Rhizobium sp. Leaf311. Classification (NCBI taxonomy): domain Bacteria; kingdom Pseudomonadati; phylum Pseudomonadota; class Alphaproteobacteria; order Hyphomicrobiales; family Rhizobiaceae; genus Rhizobium; species Rhizobium sp. Leaf311. Next base: position 150,153 of record NZ_LMNZ01000002.1, read on the forward strand.
AACTGGCACGGGATGCGGATGCAGCGCAGGATCACAAAGCCAAGGCCGCCGCAGCGTTGGGTGAGATCGCCACTGGCGAAGGTGTGGAAGACGCCGCACTGAGGCGCCAGTTGAACGGCATCGTGCAGGCGGCGGCGACATCAGATAGTCTTTTCCAATTGGGTGAACTTCGCCGACGCTACGTTTCAGAAACCGAGATGCGGCAGAACAGGGCAGCCCCGGATCTCAGGGTTTCGTCCGGGCAACTTTTACCCTACGAGCGGGTTTTCGAAGCGCAGACCAACTACCTCCTGGGGATGTTTGCCATTCGCGCATCGGTGTCGAAGCTCCATGATGTCTCGCGTGACCTTTCACATGCGACCGAATCCCAGAGCGATACCGTAGCACAAGGGTTGAATGACGACCTGCTTTCGACATCAAATGCGCTTTACCGGCTACTGATCACCGTTGCCCTGGCCTCGCTGCTGGTTCTCGTCGTGGCTGTGTTCTCTATTCACTCCGTCATGCGTGTATCGCGCGGCATCGTCTCCCTCTCTAAGGGCATGAACGCCCTCGCCAAAGGCGACAAGAATGTCGGTCCGCCGTCCTATCGCGGCAACGAGACGGAGCTCATCAGGCTTCTGGATGCGTTTAAGGCTTTTAACGATAGCGTGGAGCGTGTCACGCGCTTGCGTCGCACCGCTGAAGCTGCGGCACGGACGATCCGGTCGACGTTTCGCAACATGAATGAGGGTATCGCGCTTTTCGACGCCGCAGGGCACCCGATCACGATGAACCGTCGTGTGATCGACCTCATCGGAAAATCTGCCGCATCGAGGAAGTCGCCACTCCGAAAATTCGCGCAGGCCATTCCTGAAATCGATCCAGACCTGTTGCCATGCCATGCCCACTCCGGGACGTTGCAGGAGCGGGCAGTTGTCCGCCACCGCGCAGAGGACCAGCAGGTCATCGAGATCTCGCTGTCACGTCAGCCAGACAGGGGTATCGTGCTTCTGGCGCGGGATGTGACCGCCATGGACCGTCAGGAAGCTGAGGCGTCCAAGGCGCAGCGGCTCGATGGCATCATGCGCATGACGCATCAGGTCAGTCATGAGGTCGGCAACATGATCGGCATTATCACGGGCAGTCTTGGCCTGCTGGAGCGGGAAGCTGGCTTCAACGACCGTCAAAAACGCCACCTTGCGCGCATCCGCAAGGCGGCAGACCGTGGGCGTGCGCTTGCCAGCAGCATGCTCTCCGTCGGCAGTCAGCATCCTATTCACCCCGGTTCGATGGATGTTGCCAACCTGTTGCGGACGATGGCGGATATTCTGGAAATCGCCGTCGGGGCGAAATGCCACGTCAGGCTCGACCTTGAGGAGGGCCTGCCCAAAATCGCCCTGGACCCGGCGCTTTTCGAACAATCCATCCTCAACCTCTGTCTCAATTCAGCAGCAGCGATGCCGCAGGGTGGGTCGATCGTCATTCGCGCCAGACGAACAGAAAATCTATTACTGATACAGGTGGATGACGACGGAGCAGGCATGACGCCGGGGGTGATGGACAAGGCGTTCGAGCCCTATTTTACAACCCGCGGCGATCAGGGCGGAGCGGGTCTTGGCCTTGCCATGGTCTATGGTTTCGTTCGCCAAAGCGGTGGAGAGGCGCAGATATTTTCAAGGCTTGGCGCGGGAACGACTGTACAATTATCTTTCCCTCTAAAAGCAGATGCCACGTGATATTATCTCTTACAGTTACAGTGCGAAGCAAAGACAAAACCGTGGTGATAACAGGCTTCAGCAACCGACCGACTAGCGAGCCACGCTTTAAATGTCCCCACGGTTGATGCCGAGGTCCTGCAGTTCACGTGAGCCCATGCGGCCAAGTTCGGTAACGGTCTGAAAGTACTCTGGCTTACCTTGTAGAGCTCCACAAAACGATGAAGAGGAATCCGATCCCCACGCAAGCAGAACCTCCAGAAGTGCAAAGCAACAATCGGCAGCTTGATGACCCTTAGTAAAGTAGGCCGCTTGCCCTACGAATAGCCGAGATTGATGCCCTCAAATCCGCGTTAAATCGTGGCGTGGCGGAAGGCGAAATGATCTCTGCGACGACAGCCGCTTACCAGTTGGTCACAGAGCCGTCACGCCGCTTCAAATGCGGTGCCTCCCAGAATTCAAAACTCTGTTTCGCCAGCAGTTCCTCGTTGACCTCGACCCCCAGGCCCGGTGTATCTGAAACCGGATAGAATGCTCCTTCAAGCCGGGGCTGTGCCGGGAAGAAATCGGAATTATCGAAACCCAAATGCGTTTCTGCAGGACTACTGCGGGTCTCGAGCCACGAAAAATTCGGCACTGCGGCGCAGAAGTGAACAGTTGCGGCGGTGCATATCGGCCCAAGAGGATTATGCGGCATCATGTCGACGTAGTGCGTCTCGCTCCAGGCCGCAACCTTCATGGACTCCGTCAAACCACCGACATTGCAGACGTCGAGCCGGTTGAATTGATGGATGTCACGCTCAATGTAGGGCTGGAACTGCCATTTCGATGCGAACTCCTCGCCGATGGCAAAGGGAACGTCGGTCATCCGTCGGAGTGCCTCGTAGGCGCTAGGGGACTCGTCGCGGATAGGCTCTTCGAGAAAATCGAGCGTACCGGACGGCATTTTCTGACAAAAACTTGCTGCTTCCGCAACGGTGAGCCGATGATGGTAATCAATACCGAGCACGACATCTCCACCAAGCTCCTCGCGCGCTTTAACCAACCATTTGGCTGTGGTCGCTATGTGCTCGCGCGGCTCATAGATTTCCTTCTCTTCATGCCCGGCCGGAGAGAGCCGCATTGCCGTCCATCCATGTTCCACCAGCATTTTTGCCTGGTCGATCATTTCCGGCCCAGGTGCCGCGAATGTCGTGGCGAATGTCGGGATACGATCGCGTTGCTTACCGCCGAGCAGATCATAAACCGGAACACCAAGCGCCTTTCCCTTGATGTCATGCAAGGCAATGTCGATTGCCGAGATCGCTGCCTGCAAGACGCGTCCGCCTTCAAAATACTGGCTGCGATACATTTCCTGCCACAGCGCACCAATCTTGAACGGATCGCGTCCTTTCAGGAACTCGGCATAATGTTCAAGCGCGCCGACGACTGCCTTTTCACGCCCGGACAAGCCGCTTTCACCCCAGCCGAAAATGCCCTCGTCGGTCTCGACTTTGACAAGCAACTGGTTACGGATACCGACCTTGACGGCATAGGTCTTGATTGCAGTGATCTTCATGTCGCTCCCTCCAGTTTTCTACCAGTGCCACAGAGTGCCGTCTTCGAGACGGTTCACCGGAAGGTAGGCTCGCTGGTACGGATATTTCTCAGCAAGCGTCTCATCGATATCGACACCGTGGCCGATGGCATCGCCCGGATGCAGGTAACCATCCTTGAGGCTCCACGCGCTTGGGAAGACCTCAAGAATTTCTGGAAGATAGCCCGAATACTCCTGAATGCCGAAATTGGGCACCCACAAGTCGAGGTGCAGGTTGGCACCGAGGCAAATCGGAGACATGTCCATCGCTCCGTGGCAGGCAGTGCGAACATTGTAGACGCTGGCGAAGTCCATGATCCGCCGCAGCGCGGTGACACCACCGGCATGCACACATGTGGTGCGGATGTAATCTATCAGCTGCTCTTCCATTAGAAGTCGCGCGTCCCAGATCGTGTTGAAGACTTCACCGACAGCAAGTGGGGTCGTGGTGTGTTTGCGGATCAGGCGAAATCCTTCCTGGTGTTCCGCAGCAACCGTATCCTCCAGCCAGAACAGGCGGGCGAATTCCAGATCCTTACCGACGCGAGCGGCCTCGATTGGCGTCAGCCGGTGATGTGCGTCGTGGAGAAGCTCGATGTCCCATCCATGCGCCTCGCGCACCGCCTCGAACAGCTTAGGGATGTGCCTCATGTATTTCGAGGTGGACCACACTTCCTCATGCGGCACGGCATCGTCGATAGCGTTGTTGGTCACGGTCTTGGCACCTGTACCGTAGACGTCAGGCAAGCCGGGAATTCCGACCTGCACGCGGATCGCCTTGTATCCTTCCTCGATCCGTCGGCCCACCGCCTCGACGGCCTCGGGGATGGTGGTGCCCTGCGCGTGCGTATAGCACAATACCTTTTCCCGGCTGGCACCGCCCAGCAACTGGTAGAGCGGCAGATTGGCAGCCTTTGCCTTGATGTCCCATAGGGCGGTGTCGATGCCTGCAATTGCGGCCATCGTTACAGGACCACGGCGCCAATAGGCACCCTTGTAGAAATACTGCCAGATATCCTCGATGCGGCTCGGATCCCTACCGATCAGAAGCGGGGTAAGGTGATCTTCTAGATAAGCGACGACGGCCTTTTCACGACCGTTCAATGTGGCATCGCCGACTCCCGTCAGACCCTCGTCTGTAAAGATTTTGACCGTCACAAAATTACGGCCGGGAGAGCAGACGATAACTTTTACATCGGTGATTTTCATAGACTTATCCGTTTGCTAAAACTGTGGGCGCGACGTACCGGAAACGGTTGTGAATGCGGCGGTCGCGTGGATCTGGGTGGGGGATGGCAGAGAGCAGGGCCCGGGTGTAATCGTGGGTCGGCCGATTGACGACCTGATCGGTATCACCAGCCTCGACGATGCGACCGCGATACATCACCGCGACGCGATCGCACATGTAGCGGATCACCGACATATCGTGGGAGATGAAGACGTATGAGAGGCCCAACTCGTCCTGAAGCCTCATCATCAGGTCGAGTATCTGCGAGCGCAAGGAAACGTCGAGCGCGGAGGTCGCTTCATCGGCAACAATCAGCCGCGGCTTGACGGCGATGGCACGGGCAATGCCGATGCGCTGGCGCTGGCCGCCGGAAAATGCGTGCGGGTAGCGTTCGCGCCAGGCGGGTTCAAGACCCACTTGCTGCATCAGTTCTGCCACCCGTTCATCGCGTTCCTTGCCCTGCATACCGGCAAGCTTCAAAGGTTCGGCGATGATCTGTCCGACAGTCTTGCGTGGGCTCAGCGAACCGACCGGGTCTTGAAAGATCATCCTGACTTCACGGCGAAGCTCCTTCAGCTGTGGCTTGTCCGCAGTGCGCAGATCGATAGTGCTGCCATCGGCGCGACGATAGTTGATCTCGCCTGACTGCGGATCGTAGATGCGCAGGAGGCAACGGCCCATCGTTGTCTTGCCGGATCCGCTTTCACCAACGATCCCCAGAGTCTCTCCTGGCCTCACGATCAGCGACACGTCATCCACCGCCTTCAGCCCAGACGGAAACGTCAGGGACATGTTGCGAACCTCAAGCACCGGTGTCACATCGGCGGCAATCTCGGCACGTTTCAGCCGAATCTCGGCTTTGCGCTCAAGCCGCACCACCGAGCCGATGAGACGCTTGGTGTAATCATCCTTCGGTGCATGGAATACTTCATCGACGCTGCCGTGTTCCATCACCTTGCCGCGGTACATGACCAGAACCTCATCAGCGATTTCGGCGACCACACCCATATCGTGGGTGATGAAAAGCACTGCCATGCCGTGGCTTTGTTGCAGTCGCTTGATGAGGTCGAGTATTTCCGCCTGCGTCGTTACGTCGAGTGCCGTGGTCGGCTCATCGGCAATCAGTACCTGCGGATTGCAGGCAAGCGCCATGGCGATCATCACACGCTGGCGCATACCGCCGGAAAACTCGAATGTATAGCGGTCGATCGCGGTTTCCGGACGCGGAATTTCCACCTGCTTCAGCAGTTCAATCACCCGTTCGCGGCGCTTCGCCTTGGGCGTGCCGAAATGGATACGCAGCGCTTCACCGATCTGCTCACCGATCCGGTGGACCGGAGAAAGAGAACTCATGGGCTCTTGAAAGATCATCGCGATCTCACGGCCGCGAACCCGGCGGATTTCCTCTCCACGCGGATTGAGTTTGGCGAGATCAACCTGGCGACCGTCCTGCTGCGTGAGCAGGATCGAGCCGCCTTCGATCTGGCCAGGCTTGTCAACGATCTGCAGGATCGAGCGGGCGGTGACCGACTTACCGGAGCCGCTTTCGCCGACAACGCACAATGTCTTTCCGCGCTGAAGTTCAAAGGACACGCCATCGACAGCCTTGAAGGTGCCGGTGCGGGTTTTGAAATAGGTTTTCAGGTCTTCGACCTTGAGTATGGTGCCGTTTGTCATGCTCATTACACCGTCTCGTACGGGTCGGCCGCGTCGCGCAGTCCGTCCCCGAGGAAATTTAGAGAAAGGACCGCGATTACGATCGCCGCCGCTGGTGTGAACAAAAGCCAAGGTGCCTGCGCAACAGCGCGGATGTTTTGCGCTTCCTGCAAAAGCACACCCCATGAGATGATCGGCGGCTGCAGCCCGACGCCTAGGAAGGATAGTGCAGTTTCGGCAAGGATCATCGTCGGGATGGCGAGCGTCACCGTGGCGATGATGTGGCTCATAAAGGACGGCACTAGATGATGAAAGATGATGCCGATCTCGCTCATCCCATCGAGGCGGGCGGCAGTCACAAAGTCCTCATCCCGCATCGACAGAAACTTGCCGCGCACCTCACGGGCAAGGTTTGTCCAACCGAGCAGCGAAACGATCAGAGTAATGACAAAATAGGTGCGCAAAGGCGGCCAGCCGACCGGGATCGCTGCAGCCAGACCCATCCATAGCGGAATTGTAGGAATGGACCGCAACAGTTCAATCACGCGCTGCACCGCCATGTCCACCCAACCACCGAAAAATCCGGAAATTCCGCCGATGGTGACACCGAGAACAAGGCTCATAGCTACTCCGACCAGACCGATCGAAAGCGAGATACGGGCGCCGTAGACGGCGCGCGAAAAGATATCACGACCGAGACGATCAGCACCCATGACGTAGAGACTGTCGCCAGGCTTGGGATTGACGAGACCGAACAGTTTGGTCTGCATCGGTATGAAGCCGAGCATATGGTATGGAGCGGAAGGCACGAAGAAGCCGACGGCCACTGGCTTTGCCGGATCAGGCTCGAATTCGCGCCTCATGCTTTCCGTGTTCAGCGTCATCTTCAACTGATCGACATGCGGCATGAAAGAGCCTTCATGCACCAAGGACAGGCCTTGTGGCGGCGCATAGGTGAAGCGAGCATTAGTGGCGTTGGGATCAAGTGGCGCAATGAAATCTGCAAAGGCCGCGACAAGATACATCAGGCAAATCACGACCAGGCTCACCAGAGCGATCTTGTGTTTCTTGAACTTCAGCCAGAACAGCCGCCATTGGCCGGCAACAGCGATATCCTTGCCTCGCAGGTCCAGGGTGGTCACTTCATCGGAAGGAAGCTGGGAAATATCGGTCATGTCAGTCGTATCCGCGGATCGGTCATGGCAAGCAGGATGTCTGATATCAGCGTGCCGATGATGGTGAGGACGGAGATCAGGAGGATCAGTGAGCCGGCGAGGTACATGTCCTGCGCCAGAAGAGCGCGCAAAAGTAACGGCCCAGTGGTCGGTAAGCTCATCACTACTGAAACGATGATTTCACCCGAGATGACAGCAGGCAAAATCCAGCCGAGTGTCGAAATCAGCGGGTTGAGGGCAAGCCGCACCGGATAACGCAGTAGCAACTCAAACTCGGACATGCCCTTGGCGCGGGCGGTCGTGACATAGGGCTTCGACAGCTCGTCGAGCAGGTTGGCGCGCATGATACGCACTAGAGCAGCTAGCGAGCCCAGCCCGATGACGATTACGGGGAGCCAGACATGATTTGCGAGATCCAAGAACTTGCTGAAACTCCAGCCGGCGTCGACATAGTCCGGCGAAAACAATCCGCCGACGCTCTGTCCAAACCAGACCGACATCACATACATGGCGCCGAGCGCCATCAGAAAGTCTGGGACGGCTAGGAAGAAGAAGGCGAGGAAGGTCGAGGCATAATCGGAGATCGAGTATTGCCGCACAGCCGACATGATACCAATCGGTATGGCGACCGCCCAGACGAAGCACAGTGTCAGCAGCGACAGCATCAATGAGAAGCCGAGGCGGCTCCAGATCAGTTCAGTAACAGGCTTTCCCAGTTCGAACGATATACCAAAATCGCCGCGCGTCACGATGCCAGCTATCCATTTGTAATACTGAAAATACATTGGTTGATCGAGACCATAGCGTTCGCGCATGGCCGCGACTGTGCCCGCCTCAACGGCACCACCCTGACTTGCCCAGTCAGCCATCAGTGTCGTCAGGTAGTCGCCCGGCGGCAGCTGAATGATGATGAAAGCGATGATCGAGACGGCAAAAAGTGTCGGAATGGCGAACACCAGCCGCTTGGCGATATAGCGAAGCATGACAATAACCGTTGAGTTGCGGGAGATATGACCGGAGGCATTTGCGGCTCCGGCCGTCGGGAGAAACCCTTACTCGGTCTTGTCGAAGTACCACTGCGACAGGGTCGGCGCCGGGTGCCAGAGGTTGCCGGTAATGGGAATGCCATCAACGACATTTTTGAGGTTCTTCGACACCATCATGTATTTCGGAAGGGGTCGCGAAATGCCGATATTAAGGAAGCTATCGGCTGAAATATTCAGGAAATCCTTCATTTTGGCCTTGCGGTCTTCATCCGTGACGGCAGCGTTGACCTTGTCATAGGCTGCCATCAGCACCTTGACATTTTCAGGCGGCTCCTCGCCAGTTTCATGGTTGGCGTACCATTCAGCCCAGCGCACCGCAAAAAAGATGTCCGCTTTCTGAAAAGGCATGTAGCAGCGCGGGTCGGTATAGACTTCCGAAAGGCCGCCAACGCAGTTCCAGATATAGGCATCCTGCTCATTGGCACTCCACATGGTATTGAGGCGGGCGCGATCGGTGGCCCGGATCTGGATATCGATCCCGACATCCTTGGCATATTGCTGCACCATTTGCATGACGTCTGGGTAAGACAGACCGAAGACATCTGCGACCATGAAATTGATGGTGAAGCGCTTGCCGTTCTCGTCGAGGCGAAAGCCTTCACCGTCTTTCTTCGGCATAAGCTTGTCGAGTTCGGCATTGGCCGCCGCTGGGTCGTATTGCGTATATTGCGTGGCTTCTTTTTCATTAAACAGCTCATGTTCGGGCTGCACGGCCACCTGCGCGGGCACGCCCTGCCCAACGTAAACGAGATCAATGATCTCCTGACGATTAATGGCCCGGCTTAGCGCTATGCGGAAATCCTTGCTTTGGAAAACCTTCCTCTTCACCGGATCGGTGGAGTTCAGGTTGAGCAGAATGACCGCATCGTTGGCTGGAAGGTCCTTGACGTCCAAAAAGCGATAATTGCCGCTTTCTTGACCATCGAACAAAACGGACTTGAACGTGGCATTATTGATATGCCGGAACGCAAAATCAAATTCGCCTGATGTCATCTTGAGCGCCATCAATTGGGGATCATCGAGCTTCGCCCAGGTAATATTGTCGATATAAGGCAGCTGGTTACCAGCCGTATCGACTTTCCAGTAGAATGGATTACGTGTCGCCGCGACCCGCTCGCCATCGGCATAAGGCACGGTCAGGATCCAGGGGTTGAGCGTCGGCAAGGCAAGATTTTGCCAGAACGGCGGCTGGAACGTCAGTGAAACTTTCGAATTGAACAGCGCTACCCAGTCACCCGCCGCCGGATTGGCTTTCAACAGGGCCGGAATGCCATCCTTATTGTACTTGTCATGGAACTGGCTAAGATAATGCTTGGGGTAGATGACAGGCAGGTGGCCCTGGCCGTAGGCGAGTTGCTGCAGGAAAAGGCCGTATGGCGCATCGAACTTGAACTCGACCGTCTGCTCATCGATCTTTCGAACCTTGACCGGCTTGCCAGCGACGGTGAATGTCGGGTTCTTGGCAGGAGACAGCGCTGGGTTCATGAAGACGTCTTCGTACCAGAACATGATGTCATCGACGGTAAACGGCTGCCCATCGCTCCACTTCAAACCTTTGCGCAGCGTAAACGTATAGGTGGTGGCATCTTCGGAGGCGGTGAATTTTTCGGCCAGCGATGGCTCGACCTTGCTCCACTCGGGATCCCATCGAACAAGAAGCTCGTTGGCGATTGTGCGGGTCAGATTGTACTGGTCGCCGTTGGCAAGAATTGTGGTCCGAAGCGTGCCCCCGTATTTCCCAACACCGTCGACCATCGTTTCTATGAAAGGGTGTTCAGGCAAACGATCAGTAACGGCCGGCAGCTTGCCGGCCTTGACCTGCTCCTCCAGAGCTGGCGCCTGGCGATAGTCCTGCGCAAACGCGGCGCCAGACAAGCCACAAACCACGATCCCAATCATGCCCGTCGGTGTGACGAGGCTGTGCAGCTTGCGCTGATAGCTCATGTAAAATCCCTCCACTTGGCCAGTGCCCACTCCTAAGACACATCCAGCAGTCTCCGACCGCCGATATGACGGGACGTTTTCAGATCGTACATTATTTGTCAACAAGGATGTGCGAAATGAGATTTTTCGTACTTGGCAATGAGCCCGTTTTTCGGCTAGAAAACCTTCATGAGCACGATTGGCGAATTGCGAAGATTGACGGAAGAAACGGATGTGGCTGAGGCCTCAATCTATGAGCGAATCCGCGACGATATCATTCAAGGAAGGCTTGTCGCCAACGAACGGCTCAAAATTGCCGATCTTGCCGAACGGATGGGCACCTCAACAAACCCCGTACGAGAGGCATTGCAGCAGCTGCGTGGCGAAGGATTTGTCGTCATGATGCCAAACCGTGGCGCGCGCGTCCGCGCGATTGATGAGACATTCGTGCGCGACATTTTTGAGATCGAGGTCCTGATCGAACCTTCGTTGACGCGCTGGTTTGTCGGCCTTGCAACCAAGGCTGATCTAGACACGCTGGAAGATTTACAGGCGCAGATGGAGGCCATGAATTTCGCCGATCCACATGCTCATTCAAAACTCGACATGGCCTTCCATCAGGTCATGTACGACCGCCACTACAACCGCCACGCCGTTGACTTGTGGTGGCGACACCGTGAGATCCTGTCCGCCATCAGCCGCCAATTTCCAACCTCGCTCAGCCGCCAGACCAGCGTCATGAATGAGCACCGGGGATTGCTTCACTGCATCGAGAAGCAGGACGCCGATGGCGCAGCAGCAATCATCGCCCAACATGTTGAAGGTTCGGGCCGTCACATCATCGAGCACATGCGACAAATCAAGCGGCGAACTTGAATTCTCTCATTATCGAAGAATACTTCGCGCGACGCCCTACTTATCGCCCGCCTTGAATGGAATCGAACCGCCGACCCTCAGTTCAGTTGGCTCTGTCTGGAATTTTTCTAACAAACGCAGCTACTTCCTCTTCGGAGTGGTCACCTTGGGTCGGTGGTCTCGGCAGCTAGCATCAAAACCGGTCATTGGCTGATCGTCTGGCCTCGGAACAAAGTCATCCTCAATGCGCTATGTCCTGATGACAAGAACAGGCGCGGAGAATGAGTTTGGCGCAGACGACGAATCGATCACGAAGCGCATGGGCATATGTTGCAGATA
>NZ_LMNZ01000002.1:161761-162525 GCF_001423445.1 Rhizobium sp. Leaf311
CCCGACTGTCCCAGCTTCTATGGGACAGCTTGGCGCTGATGAGCTTTCAGGTGCCGATCTACGCCGCGATCATCTCTTTTAGCGGAGCCTCCGGGGATGGGCTGATACGAGGGGTCTTGGGCGCAGCGGTGATGATGATCATGCTCGGCCGACCTTATGGAGCATTCCTGAACTGGATAAGACACCTTTTCGGTCTACCGCCTGGAGGTGAAAAGCCAATGTCACTTAACACCTAAACGTAGGGGACCTTTAGACAGCGCCGCGGCGATTTGCCAATGCCAACATTGCTGCATCATATCTCGGAAAGTGCTCAAATGCGAAAAGACGATGGTCGGGTTTTCCGATCGTTGTGGCATCTCTTACTACAAAAGGGCGAACCCGATTGAGCAGCTCGCGAGACCGGCATCGAGCAGCAAGGTATCAGAACTGAGGGCTTGGGAGGTCGTTGTCGTTAAATGCAGGGTCTGCGGCACGTATCTAACATTCCTCAATGGCGTATGAAGAATGTCGATAAGGACAAGTCTTTGGATCAACTGGGATCGCAGATGCGTTGTCAAAAGTGCCTCAAAAGAGGCGAAGTGAAAATCACTGTCGCGAAGATGCCGAGGTGACGCATGTGCAATCTGTACCAGGTCCGTAGCAATCAGGAAGCCATGCGCGACATCGCTGGCACGATGAATGAGCGGCTCAACCTTCAGCCGGAGATCGAAGTCTACCCGGATCGCCCTGCTCCGGTGGTGAGGAACAAGGATGGAGGCCGCGAG
>NZ_LMNZ01000002.1:162624-162762 GCF_001423445.1 Rhizobium sp. Leaf311
TCCATGGACTCGATTTTGCGAATGGGAAGATACAAAGCCCCGAAAAACCAAACGTTGGTTTGCGATCAATGAGGCAGAGCCCCTCGCCTTTTTTGCCGGCGTGTGGACGGACTGGGTTGGTACCAGAGGATCCATGAA
>NZ_LMNZ01000002.1:162788-173302 GCF_001423445.1 Rhizobium sp. Leaf311
TACTTCCCATGCCTGTTATCTGCAAACCTGGAATTCGGACAATAGGACTGGTCATTGAGCGACCTAACAAGCAAGACGGGTGACGGCATTCACGAGAATCACTATTGCAGTGTGCCGGTGCAAGAAGTGGGGCGGCTTTGGATTCAACCCCAGCAAGGCTGAGCAGGTCCAGTGGTGGTGCTGGGCACACTACCCGTATAAGGAGCCGAACAAATGAGGTCAGTATTTTTTGCCGCGGCAGCGATAGCAATTCCGTTGATACCATCCCCTGCTTTAGCATCTCAGCCAATATCCTGTGCCTCGCTTTTAGTGATTGATGGCGACACTATCAAATGCGAGGGGCAAAATATGCGGCTTCTGGGCGGTGGTGTCCCGTTTAAGTCAGAGGTAGACGCGCCAGAGATGGGGAGCCGGTCCAAGTGCGAATATGAGCGGAATCTAGCGCAGCAGGCAAAAGCGAGACTGAAAGAATTGCTGCTTGCCGGCGTACCTTGGATCGACGACAGCGGCTCTAGGGACCGAACCTCAAGCGACCGCCCCTTGATCAACATTTATCTGAACGATGGACGTGAGGTTGGGCAGGTTCTCATATCAGAAGGTCTTGCAAAGCGATGGAATCCGAAACAGCGGATTGATTGGTGCCGCAGTCAAGTTTTATAAGCAGGAACCTAGCCACTTGCCGCAGCAGTCGGCTAGGAAGTCGGGCTGGGGTAATTGAGCACCCCGGTCCGACGCATGAAAGCCGCTGCCAGGGAATTTGACTTACATGACACCTCTCATCACTCGACAGAAGCAGGCTGAAGAACTTCTCGCCACTGCGCTTCGGCAACTGAATGGTGCCATTCACGACGTTCACAAGTCAGGTCTTGATGTTGAGATCAGCACTTTGACAATACACACTCCGCGCGGGCCGATGGTTCAGGTGGACTTACACGTTCAGGCTAGACGCCTCGCCGCCTGTTCTGAAGGTCGTGTTGTAAAAACGGGATTTTGCCGTGTGCCGCTTGGCATTCCGCGAGTGCAGGTTAGCCCCGGCGAGGCAGCAACCTTTCCTGACAGTTGACTCTCCCGATGCGCCTCTGCATTTCTGATGCATGTGCAACAACGTTTCCGCGTTCATTTCCGAGCTTATCAGAGGCGCCAATCAAATTGAAAGTCTACGCGACTTCCAGAAGCGCCGGATGCTGGAAATGGCTGTGATGATTATTCGGGACATGCGAGAAGCAATAGCAGCACCGGCCAGTCCAAACGCGCGAGATGTGGTGATCGATCTCCAGGCGGCGACTGCCCTCATAGAACACGGGCACATCGAAAATGAAAAGGTGAAGGCTGCGTTTTTGAAGGCTGCAGCAGTTTTGCGGGCGCTCAAGATTATCCTAGATACTCAAGACGAGGTAATAGAGGGGACTACGCGTTGACTGAAAATGATATCACTGTGAAAAAAATCAGAGAGGCAGACATTCCTGCCTTTGTTGAGGCTGTAGTAGCCACGCGTCGCGATATAACGGCAGTGGGCGATCAGCACTACGTCCTAGGAGACGCTGATCTGTCTGATTCGAAATACGATGAAGTCCAACCATTGCTGCAACAGATATCGAGAGATTTCGGGGATAGAGACCACCTTCGTCAAGAGATTGTTACCTACTTGCATTCAATAGGCAGGAGCTTCCCTCCACCTCAAAAACATTAGAAGTGGCGATATGCCTTTATATATTTTCCGAGTTCGGAATGAAAAGCACGAGATAGTCGATGAACAGGGCGCGGATTTTGCCAGCGAAAAGAACGCTTGCGTCGAGGCCATGCGTTCGGCACGAGAAATTTACGCCGACAGGACAGTCAACGGCGAAGACGTAAACGGTGTTTATTTCGAGGTCGTTCGCTCTAGCGGGGAAATTGTCGACAAAATGTCACTAAGTTTTTTTGCGGGGCCATCGGAAAACGAACTGCTTAGGTAATGAAGTCTTGCGTATTGCTCGTTGTGTTGCGTGGAATCTACAGCATTTCCGGAACTTTTGAGTTTTACTAAGTGCTCAAAAGGGAGATCAAAGATCATGAAGAAAACTTTCGTAGCCCTCGCAATCATTCTTTCTGCTTCCACAGCTATGGCGGCCGACGCTGTAAATGAAGTACCCGCAGCTCCAGTAGCCGATGTCGTCCCCGCTTTCAGCTGGACTGGCTTTACCGTGGGCGTACAGGGCGGATACGGTTGGAACAGCACCGATTCCGACATTTCTGGCACCGGCAGCTTCTCTCAAGACTTTGATGGCGGCCTTCTTGGCGGTTTTGTCGGGTATAACTATGACTTCGGCAATAGCTGGGTAGTCGGTGTTGAAGCTGATTTTGAAAAGAATTGGGCCGATGAGACTGCGTTCGGAGGCGCTCTCAACTATGGCATTGACTGGCAGGGTTCTGTCCGCGGTCGTGTAGGATACGCCTTCGATCGTGCGCTTGTATACGGTACCGCTGGTTGGGCTTATGCTCGTGGGTATGCAGATGTCACTGGCTTTGGCGAACAGAAAGAAACCTTCAACGGCTACACGGTTGGCGTTGGCATGGACTACGCTTTCACCGACATGATGTTCGGTCGGATTGAATATCGATACACAGACCTTGGTGATAAGACCTTCGACTTCGGCGGCGCCGGCGGTGGCACTATCAACTCCGATGTTGACCAGCACGCAATCCGCGTCGGGCTCGGTGTAAAGTTCTGATCATCACTTACGACTACAGAAAAGCCCGGCATCTTGTCGGGCTTTTTTTGTAATCCTTCACCGACTAAATGTTGTCGTTGTCAGAAACCGACAGCCCCGCTTCATAAGCCGCATTCACGAATCCCGCACGAGCGTCGGCTGGCGTGTCCTCATCGCTGCCGTTTATGGACAGATCGTCCAACTAATAGCTGCTGACCTCGACCGCGTTTGTGATGTGGAAACTAGACTCTTTCAGAACCATTTTGGAGAAGCTGTCGTTCGGCCTTAATGTCCGGGGACATCGCTGGAACCACAAGCGCGTTTACCGCATCTACCGCGAGCTGGAGTTGAACCTCAGGATCAAGCCACGCAAGCGTTTGAAGCGGGACAAGCCCGATGCCTTGACTGTTCCGGATGCGCCAAACCTGGTCTGGTCAATGGATTTCATGGCGGATCGTTTGGAGGACGGTCGACAATTTCGTCCGTTGAACGTCCTGGACGACTTCAACCGCGAAGGGCTGGGCATTGAGTTGGATTTCTCGCTGCCTGCTGAACGCGTCATCCGCAGTCTGAACCAGATCATTGAGTGGCGCGGCAAACCGTTCGGCATTCCTGTGGATAATGGGCCTGAGTATGTCATTGGCAAACTGATGGAATGGGCAGAAACGCAAGGAATTGCCTTGAGCCACATCCAGCCCGGAAAGCCGCAACAGAACGCATATGTCGAGCGCTACAACCGCACCGTCCGACATGAATGGCTCGACCAATACATCATTCAAAGCATCGAGGAGGCACAGGAGTTCTCCACGCAATGGCTCTGGACGTATAACAACGAACCGCCCAGTATGGGCATCGGTGGCATAACGCCCGCACAGAAACTGAAAATGGCCGCATGAATTCTACCGCGAAGCCCCGTTAAAAACGGGGGGATTACCGAGGGATCCGCCGAAGCGGGGATTAAGAATGGTAAGGCTCGAGCTGAAGCGGGTGTAAAACTGGGCCTTGGTTTGGGCGGCGGTGTAAAAGGATCGGCTGGTTTGACTGGTCTTGGTAAGGCAGCTGACCTTATCAAGGGATGGTAATAAAAATGACAGGGAGAAAAAACGTTGCATCACCTATTCTCTGTGACGCGTTGGACGTGTTTTTCAGCGCTAGTTTTATCGACCACCGCAATTGGATTGAATGTGATGGCTGAAGATTATGCGAGCCATTTGAAATTAGACAAAAACGCCGAGGCTTCAGAAGCATTCAGCGTTGAAGGTTCGAAGAATCTGAATTTTCACGCTGTTAAAATTGATGGCGTCAGATGGTTTAATGAAGATAGAACATTGTCGGAGTGGGATACCTATTCTGTGTTCGACAAAGTTGAGCTGAAATCTATCGGCTATGACCCCTCTAACCGGGACCATCTGGAAATTCAGATTATTAGCGCCGAAATCAAGCCCGAAAAAGTGGCGAGAGGCGTAGATTACGCACGCCTCTTCGCAACAGAGTCGGGAGCGTCGGTCTCTGCAATGAAGGAATATGGCAGAGATGCAGGTGACGTTTTCGCTATTGGGCCTGTTAACGGATTCGAACGCCGAGAAAGGGTCGCTGTTTGGCGTCAAGACACATCTTTGCTCATCATAAGAGCCAGCTATGCGCAAGATCAGGCTCAACGTGTCGAACCCGAAATCGCAAAATTTCTGGGGGCGCTAAAGCTTGACAACAAGGGAGCTGATAGCATTGACGGCGCGATGCATTCGGAACAGCTGCCGTCCAGCGGTCATACTACATACTCCGCTCGACTACCCGATGGATGGAAAAAGCTTTCTCAAAACAACGATCCGAATCCTTCCTACGCTGGTGCGATTTTTACAAACTCTAATGATCCCGACGGAAACTCGGCTGTATCTTTATTCGTTTTTCCAACACCAAAGGCGAACCTCGCTCCCACTGATGAACAATTGCGTCAACTCGCTGCGAAGGTAGTAGAGATCGAATTGCAAAACCTTATGCCAGACGTCGGCTTTAAATTGGATGAGGATGTAAGCTTCGTTCCGGAGGAAAAAATAGGCGACGCAGACAAAGGCTTTATTGATATCGTCACTCTCCAGGGTAGCGGACAGAAGATACGTGCCAAGACCTTACTAAGTCTCAAGAAGGGCGTGGTTGTCGCAGTAGCTTCGCTCGCGGCGTTTCCTGCCACGCCAACGGACATTGCCGCAATGATCCATACGGACTTCGTCACGCGCACCATTGGAGACGGTTTGGTGGATCAACTGAAATAGAGAGTTGCGGTCGATGGCAGCGCTGACGTTTGCGATCAGCGTTCCGTCTGATGAGTTTTAGAGGGAGTTTGCACAATATGAATCAGATCTCTGATCGTAAAATGCTTTTGGAAGAGGTTCTTAAATTGCCGGACGACGCGTTTGGCAAGCTTTTGAAAATCACAACGATGATCGAACTTGATGGTTCGGGTACGCTGACGATTCGCAACGGCGAAGCCCGTGTTTCATTGGGTTCCGATGGAATCGTGAGGGTGGGAGGCAAAAAAAATATCCAAATGGCTCCGTAGAATATCGCGCTGGACGCCGCCTATATCGATCTGAACTGACCAGCATGTGGGCTGTCAGCAACAACACGCCTTTCTCCGCGGACGGTGTGTCGCAGTGCGCGGGCGGTTTCGCGCGTGCATGGCATGATAGATCTTCTTGAACCACAGCCTGTCCGGCTCTCGCTGGTGGGACGATGAATGGCGTGCGAGGCTCCCGGTTCGCGAAGCGAGCCCCGGTCGCTACCAGCGCTGTGTGGACGCGACGATCCAAGCACAATATCCGAACACGGTTTTTGGCGGCAGCATGCCGGTCGGCGATCCGCGCACCAATTACGGCTATATTTCCGAGCTTAGATTCTGGGACCCGAACAATCCAAGCAACACATTCCCGGACAAACCACCCGGAAATGTCATCTTCCAAGGAGAGGAATACGACATTCCCAAGGTTCCCCGCAGGGCGCCCTGGGGCGGTACGCGATGGTTCAATGTGCGTGGCTCCCGCTGGCTTGATGTGGTGAAAGTCGAGAACGGCCAGATGACCCATATGTACGACATGAAGTTTCCGGGTGACAAGTTTCCAAATGATGCGGCGAAGGATGATGCTTATCGTGCTATCGCAAGACGGTACAGAGCTCGTTACAGGGAGTTCGTGGTGTTGGATGAGTGCGACAATTGCGAAGAATCTGTGAGACAGCGCGAACAGGAACGCCAGTGGGAAGCCGAAGAACGATGGCGGCAGCTGAAAAAGGGGCTTGAGAATGCTCCGCCGATCTGGCTTCCGTTGCCCGGGCCCCGGATCCCTGGCGGGCGCCGCCCGCCCGTGCCAAGCTGGTAGGATGATGTCATGAATTTGAACGAACTGGTCGCTGTTGTCGCGAACGTCGAAGAGCGAGGGGAACTCGAAAAACTGGACGAAATCGGTTTACCGCCTGGCAATGTTGTTCAATGGCTGTTTGGCCTGACGTCAGGGTTTTATTTTGCGGATGGTGAAACAAGGCGTACACGCCAAGCCATGCTCGATTTGGGGCTACGTTACTACGACCTTGCGGAAGGCAACGCAAATGTGTTGTCCTTTAACGAGCGTGTACGCCGTATCTCGTCACGGGATGACGTCGCGAATTATCTGTCACAAGATGAATATTTTGACGAGGCAGAGACCGCGAGCTTCTATATCAGGCACATGCCAAAGCAGGCGTTGCGTTCGACCGATCCGGTTCACGATTACTTCACTGTTCTTCTTCCAAGCGTTGGCTACCGCGGTGGTAACGGGCGGCTGATGTATCAGACGCGGCTATCGGAATTGTCACGCAATCCAACCGGCGTCGTTCGCCTCTTTGTTGACGGTTGCCGCGATCTGCGGGTTTTTTATGCAGTGTCCGGCATGTCGCTTTTCTTCTATTCCTATGCGGCAGGTGCGACTGAGAAGGCATATCTCTTGTTTCGTCGGTTTCCAGGCCTTCTTTACGAAGATGGCAGCAATTTCACGTTGGAAATATTGCGTCGCACCGATGTGATCCGAGACGTGAATTGGTTGACAGCCATCAACGACGAACTGCTGGCGCGGCTCGGTGGATTTGAAAAAGCAAGAGATGTGCTGGGAGACGAGATTGTCCTCCATCCTTACGAGGGAGGCGTCGTTTTCCAAGCGGGTGCCCGGCCTGTGCTCGGCGACTTGAACAAGGGGCGAGTGCCTGCTGCGTACCGCGCAGTCAACGATTTTCTCAAGCCCCTGCGTTACGAGGCCTGGGATTACCCCTATCTACAAGCTCCTTACGGTGTTGACGAGATGGAGTATACGCAATGGTGGGTGCATCGGTTTGACGATGGTGAACGTTGAGCTTGCTAAGCCTCATGAATTTAAACGAACTCATCACCACGATGGCGATCCTTGAGGCGCGAGGTGAACTCGAAAAACTGGATGAAATCGGTTTGCCCCCTGACAATACCATTCAATGGCTGATTGGGCTGACCTCCGGCTTCTATTTTGCGGATTGAGAAACGCGTCAAATACGCCAATCCATGCTCGGTTTGGCATTGCGTTATTACGATCTGGCAAAGGGTAACACCAATTTATTGTCATTCAATGAGCGGACATGTCGTATTTCAGCAGGAAAACAGATCGAGGAATATCTGTTGCAGGGCGGCTATTACGACGACAAGGAGACGGCGAGTTTCTATGTAAGGCATATGCCAAAACAGGCGTTGCGTTCGACGGATCCGGTCCACGACTACTTCACTGCCCTTCTTCCCGGCGTCGGCTATCGCGGTGGCAATGGACACCTTATGTGCCAAACGAGGCTATCGGCGCTGTCGCGCATCGGGATTGTTTGGTCTGTTTTTTCGTTAACGCCTGCCGCGATCTGCGGGTTTTCTACGCCGTATCCGGTTTGTCGCTCTTTTTTTATTCCTACGCGTCGGGTGCAACGGCAAAAGCCTACCCTCATTTTTGCAGGTTTCCCGGGCTGTTTTACGAGGATGGCGCGCGTTTTGGATTGGCGATACGAGACAGGACGGACACGATCCGCGATGTGAAGTGGCTGACGGCCGTCAACGATGAGCTGCTCGAGCGGGTTGGCGGCATTGATAAGGCACGAACGTTACTTGCTGAGGAAGCCATCCATCACCCTTACGAGGGCGGTGTCGTTTTCCAGGCCGGAGAGCAGCCTGTGCTCGGTGACTTGAACAAAGGGTGCGTGCCCGCGGCCTACCGCGCAATCAACGATTTTCTCAAGCCCCTGCGTTATGAAAACTGGGAGCGCCTATCTTAGAGCGCCACATGATGTCGATAACATGGAGTACACCGAATAATGGACACGCCGGTGCGATGGTGGTGAGCGCTAGGGTGGTTGAGGACAGAACAAGGGCAGTTCAAAATCGTACGCTAAGATAGGCGTCAGTTCCGACTGAGGGCAAATAACACGTTTAGCTGCCCAAGTAAACCTATTTGGGTTTTCCACGCCCGCAAGCCATTGAATTTACTTTGACCTGCCACTCAAGTTTCATCCGGGTGCGATTAGAGCTTCGCCGGTTTTCGATAAGCCATATGGCGTGGTGTGAGCAACCGGCGGAAACGCGTAGTTCACACATTGCGTAGCGTTGGAGCCGGTTGCGGCGATGATCCCTCCATAGTCGGCCGGGGTCCGGTATCCGAGCGATGAAAGCGGCCGGAAATTGTTGTAGTCGTCAGCCCATTCCGCGATGGCACTGCGGGCATGATCAAGCCCAAAGAACACGCTCGTTGAGCAGCTCGTCGCGCATGCGGCCGTTGAAACTCTCGACATAACTGTGATCAGTGATACAGAAATGGACCCGTCAACGTGAGAAATATTAAAGCGTTATCGTGCTTATCGTCATAGGGACCCCCTGCCGTTTGCCATGCTCCCTTCAGAGCCTGCCGAGCACTTTAGTATACTGACCGCCCCTCCCCTTGGAAAGGACGCGCAGAGATTGGACTCTACTCAACTAAATCTCGTAAGAACGCTTCAGTCAGTTGTCCGCGTCGGGTAAGGGGGGCAGAACAAGAGTAGTCCGGAATCGTACGCTAAGGTCGAACGGACCGTGAACTCTCGTCACGTCCTCGCATGATGGTCTGGCGGCTGGTTCCAAATTTCCGGGAGATGGCAGAAACGCTCATTTCTTTTGCAAGATCCTCACGCACGTCCTGCTTCTGTCCATCGCTGAATGTGGAAGGTCGCCCGAGGGTCTTGCCTTCGAACTTTGGCCGCCTGAGGCCTGATTGCGTCCGTTCGATCAGCAAATCCTGTTCGAACCGCGCGACGGCGTTTAGAACCTGCATAGTCATCGTACCGGAGGAACTATTGAGATCAGCACCACCCAGAGCGAGACGGTAGGCCTTCACGCCTATTTGCGCGAGCAGCTTGACGGTGGTGCTGACGTCGATCGTGTCACGGCCGAGCCGATCAAGCTTCGTGACAATTAGAATGTCACCCGATTCCGAGCGGTCCATGAGCCGGGAAAACCCGCGACGCTGTGCGATGGCGGTGCTGCCTGAAACTGTCTCCGCGACGATCCTGCGTGGTTCGATCTGGAAGCCTGCGGCTTCGATTTCCTTTATCTGGTTCTCAGTTGTTTGTCCGGTCGTCGAAACGCGGACATAGACGAAAGTGCGCAGCATTGGGATCTGTCCCACACTTATATTAGAATGTCGACTAGACTGCTGGTGCCGGTCGAAGCCGGTGAGGATGTGATTATTTCGCGTGGCAACGACCCGATTGTTCGCATGCCGAGGATCCGTAAGGAGAGCGATCTGCAACTGTTGATGAACGAAGTCCGCGCCGCACGATCACGGGCGATGCCATCGAGGAATGAAGAGATCTTGTCGTGGCGCGACGAGGGCCGTCCTTGACGACTTTTATTATCGATGCATCCATCCCGAAAAGCGTATCACTGATCATGATCATGGCATGCCGCAGAACGTCGATCATCTCCTGCGCGAGCAAGGGTTTCTGAAATCCATCGGTCCCCACGCGCCCGACACGGTGAGGCGTAGGCTCGCATCTTGGTCGACACTCACGAAATGGCGCGGCCATCAAGGGGTATTCTCCTCCCCTGCCCTCAAGCAGGCGATCCGGCTGGCTGTCCGCGTCACGCCGCGTCCGCGAAAACGCAAAAGCGCCAAGGCTGTGACCGGTGATGTCCTGGCGAAGCTCCTTGCGACCTGTAGCACCGATAGCCTGCGCGACGTCCGTGACCGGGCAATTTTGATGGTGGCGTTTGCCTCCGGTGGTCGTCGGCGCAGCGAAATCGCCGGGCTGCGCAAAGAGCAGTTGACCGTCGAGGTCCCGATTGCGGTCGACAACGCCCCTTCCCTCCCCTCGCTCTCCATTCACCTTGGCCGGACAAAAACGTCCGGAAGTGAAAACGACGATGTTGTTTATCTAACGGGGCGGCCCGTCGAGGCATTGAATGCATGGATGACAGCCGCGCGCATCGATAGCGGAAGCATTTTCCGCAAGATCGATCGCTGGGGAAATCTGTCCAGACATGCGCTGGAACCGGGCGCCATCAACGCGATCCTGAAACAGCGTGTGGTCATGGCCGGGCTGGAGCCGGGGGAGTTTCCGCCCGCCACCACGTATGGTATACACAGACGACGCCATCGCGCCTCGGCCCGCGCTTCTTCTGGCGCCAGATTTTTTGGTGAGGCCAGCGGATGGCCGGGGGCTTCGTAGAGCGGGATGCCATCGCGGGCGATATCCACGAAAAAGGGCCAGCCCCTTGCCAGCAGCGAGTTTACCTCTTCATACGAATGCACGATGAAATTGACC
>NZ_LMNZ01000002.1:173388-365855 GCF_001423445.1 Rhizobium sp. Leaf311
AGGCGGCTTTTTCCCAAGCATCATATTTTTCGGCAAACTGCTCATAATTCACAACGATGAGCAGATCATAATCCGAGAGGTAGCCGCTCTTTCTATCTTCCACCCAGTTGCCGCGTGCGTAAGAGCCAAAGAGGATAAGCTTTAGGATACGTCCGCGTTTGGCCTTTTCCGAGAGCTTGGTTTTCAGGGACCCGTCAAATTCATCAAACAGGATTCGCGCGATGCGCTGCAATTCGCGGCGCTTCTTTTCGGGCAAATGGCTCAGACGCTCGATGTCCATTTCACAATCCTTGCAACTCCCGAAAGGTGGTAGGGCAAACGTTCACCTGCGCCAACTGCCTGTCTGCCTTAGCAGAACAATCCCGGTTTCGGGAAGGGCCGTTTCGTGGTGTTGGGTGGTGCGGCACAAACCGGCTCTGCTGCGGGTGGTTTCACGATGCTGGTGGCTTGTGGCGGGTCGCGCCAATCTCGAAACTGGTGTCTGCCAGGTGGTTCAAACCTTCAATTCTGCCGCCTCGGCTGCCGCTCTCGATCTCAGCGGGCAAGAACCGCCTTGCGGAGCGGCATCTGCCGGACGATAGTGGAAGCAACGCAAGCATTTGTGACTCGCTGGCTTGCGGGTTCACCAACCCTTAGAAAGCACCCCATGGCACCCCGCAGACCGCTAAACCCACGAGACGCAGCCGAAGCCTTGTTTTCTGCACCCAAGAAGGTCGCGGCACCTGCCGTGGAGAAACGGGCTATTCCCGGGACCAAGGAACTGGTGAGCTTGAAGATCGACAGCGACGTTCTGGCGCATTTTCAAGAAGATGGCCCCGGCTGGCAGGAGCGGATGAACGACGTTCTGCGGGCGCATATGTTGGCGCAGGGCGACGAAGAGGCTTGAGGCGGAGGCGGGTCGTTTCTGGTTTTAGACCAGAGACACCTTTGTGCCGCTATCCAGGACGATGTGCAGGTCTCGGATCATTCCGGCGGCTTGCAGAAACGTTTCCCGCAGCTCAGCATCATCAGCCAAGCCCTGTTCTGCCGCTGAGGCGGTTGTCTTGATATCTGCGAGGGTATCGTGGCCGGGGCCTTTGGGTATGCCTGCGGCTTCGCGCAAATTCTCAATGGTTGCCACGGCGCGCTGCAGCATGTGGCGCTTATGGGACGCATTCAGGCGCTCCATGCGGTTGGCATCTCGAACAAGTTCACCAATGATATCTGTCGTCTGGCTCATGTTTCATGAGAATGCCAGCCGTGTTTGATACGTCAAGCATGGGTGGGGGCGGATATTAGGGGTGGCTTTCGTTTCGTTTTGCATGTGATCGAACCGCATCAGGCTTCGATGGTTATCTCTCGCAGGCGATGATCTTGCGAAGGCGATGGTGAGGATGCGACATGCGGACTGAACATTTTATGCTGCCCGAGAGCGACTGGGTGCCGAACAACCCGAATTTTCCCGTCATCATCTACCGGCAGATTGATTTGGCCGGTGGCTCTGCTGACTTTGAGGCGATGTTTGCTGCCTGCGGGTGGACGGGCATTTGGCGCAACGGCGTTTTCGATTATCACCACTATCACAGCCAGGCGCATGAGGTTCTGGGCGTGGGCCGTGGGGGCGCCAAGCTTCAACTCGGCGGGCCGGATGGGCCTGTGTTGGATGTGAGCCAGGGAGATTGCCTGATACTGCCTGCGGGAACGGGGCATCGCAACATTGAGAGCTCGCCGGAGTTTCAGGTTGTTGGCGCTTATCCGCCCGGGCAAAGTGCCGATATTCAGCGCGATGCGCCGACCGCCGCGATGCTGGCCACGATTGCGGCGCTACCCCGACCAGACAGCGATCCTGTTCTGGCTTCATCTGGTGGTCTGATTACGCTGTGGCAGGAGACGGCTGCCAGCACCATGCGGTGATGATGGGCTTGTAAAATAAAGGGTTTCACGAAGATGGGTGATGGGCTGACGGAACAAACGGCCACGCGGTTTGTTGTTTTGCACTAGCCGAAAATTGCTCAAATGCGGTGCAAAATGGATTCTCGCGTGGCCAACGCTTCTCTTCCCCTGCTTTCTCCTCAAGACCTTGAAGAAATTGACCGGTTTCACACCGCCTGGTGTGAGGAAAACGACGTCAGCAAAACTGATGAGAGAGCGGTGGAAGTGGCATCAGCCCTGATCGACTGGTATGTGAAGACCCCTTCCTATCGCCAGCGCGCCAAGCTGGACCGCCCGCCGGATGTGCCTGTTTCGCAGGAAATAGAGGCGTTGCTGAAAGACCTTGGACAGGCGAAGTAAGCGGGGGTGGCTGGTGCGGTGGTGCGGACTTCTTGTTGTGTACACAGTCCGGCAAAATGTGAGTGGCGTCTACGAGAGGATTCGAACCTCCGACCCCAGGATTCATACCACTTCGGCTTTAGCCGCCGTCCGCAGACGTTCGTGGTCTGGACTGTCCCTTCGCCATGAACCTTTCGGTTTTTAGGCGCTGCCCATCCAGTCTCTACACCTTCAACGGGCTTTCGCCCGGAGCTTGGCTCGGGATTGGCATGTTGCGAGTGCAACGAAGCTTTCCCCGACTTTGAGCAGATCGATTATGGCGTTTCCGACCATAACCCCCAATTACATTTAGGAATCCTGTGCTCTATCCTGCTGAGCTACGTAGACATTTCTCATTTTTTCACGGGGCTTGGATACCTCATCAGAGATGTTTGGGCAATGTCATTTTGACGATTCCGTGCAATTGGGCAGCCGGGCGGACCCGTGTGCTACTCGCCTCGCGGGTATCGCTGGTTTTCTTCCAGAACATTCAAGTCCATGTGATTTCGCATGTAGCGTTCCGACGCCTTTTGCAGGGGCTGATAATCCCACGGGAAATAGGCGCCGTTGCGCAGCGCCTTGTAAACCACCCAGCGTCTTGCCTGACTTTCGCGGACCGAGGCATCAAAGGCTGCGAGGTCCCATCGATCTCGGATTTGCTGCGTCATCGAACTCAACAGCTGCGCGTGTCTGGGATCGCCCGCGAGATTGACGCTTTCCTGTGGGTCTGCTTCGAGATCAAACAGCAGCGGTGGATCCTGTTCGCACACACAAAGCTTGTAGCGCCCTTCGCGTATGGCAACCAGGGGAGCGATCGATCCTTCCGCCGCATATTCCATCGGCACAGGACTGCGGCCGGTGGTCTGCTTTACGAGCCCGGTCAGGTCTTCGCCATCCGTCCATCGTTTCAGCGAGGTGATATCAAGTCCGGCGAGCGAACACAGGGTTGGCGTCACATCGAGCGTCGATACCGGCTGATCGATGCGGGCGGGTGCCCATTCAGGGGTGGACAGCATCAGCGGGACGCGGGACGCGCCTTCAAAGAAGCACATCTTGAACCACAAGCCACGTTCGCCAAGCATGTCTCCGTGATCCGACAAAAACAGGATCGTGGTGTTTTCATCCATTCGCGTCCGCTTCAGCACATCGAGAATTTCGCCTATCTTGTCATCGATATAGGAGATATTGGCGAAATAGCCTCGCCTTGCGCGCCTGACCTCTTCGGCAGAGATATCGAACGCCCTGTGATCGCATGCTTCCAGAAGCCGTTGTGAATGCGGGTCCTGCTCATCGAAATCCAACGGGCCGACCTGTGGATCAAGCGCCGGGCAATTCTCATAAAGGTCCCAGTATTTGCGCCGCGCGACATAGGGATCATGTGGGTGGGTGAAGCTGACGGTCAGACACCAGGGCCGGTCGTCCAGCCCGCGTGACAGATCGTAGAGTTTGCGGGTTGCGTGATAGGCAACCTCATCGTCATATTCCATCTGATTGGTGATTTCGGCAACACCCGCGCCGGTGACCGAACCCAGATTGTGGTACCACCAGTCAATCCGCTCCCCCGGCTTGGTATAGTCGGGCGTCCAGCCGAAATCGGCAGGATAGATGTCTGTTGTCAGCCGCTCCTCAAACCCGTGGAGCTGATCCGGCCCGACAAAGTGCATCTTGCCGGAAAGCCCGGTGTAATATCCGGCAGAGCGCAGATGATGCGCATAGGTGGGGATGTCTGAGGCGAATTCGGCCGCATTGTCGTAGACGTGCGTACGGCTGGGCAACTGCCCAGACATGAAGGATGCACGAGCGGGCGCGCATAATGGGCTTGCCGTATAGGTGTTGGCGAAGCGCACGGAACGCTTCGCCAATTGCTTCAGATGTGGCGCGTGAAGGAAATCCGCAGGTCCATCGGGAAAGAACGTTCCGTTCAACTGATCGACCATGAGGATAAGAAAATTCTGACGCGCCATGCATCTACTCCTTATTACAGACCAACAGCGGCCTTGACTGCCGGCGCACCCGGTTTGCCATCCAGCGTCATGACGCCTGAAAGCCAGGTGTCGATGGCGCCCGGATTGGCCTTCAACCACGCGTTAGCCGCATCCTGCGCCGTCTGGCCACCCAGGATGTCTCCCATCAGCTTGTTTTCCATTCCGACATCGAATTTGAGGTTCTTCAACAGGGCCGTGGCGTTGGGGCATTGCGCCGTCCAGCCCGTGCGCGCAAGCGTATAAACCTGGGCACCACCGAAGTTCGGCCCGAAATAATCATCGCCACCAGCCAGATATTCGATGGAAAAGCTCTCATTCATGGGATGGGGAGCCCAGGCCAGGAACACCACGCCCTTTTTCGACTTTTCGGCGCGCGCCACCTGCGCCAGCATCGCCTGCTCGCCGGATTCGACAAGCTCCCAGTCCTTCAGCCCGAATTTCTCGTCTGCTATGATTTTCTGGATGTTCTGGTTGGCGGGAGCGCCGGGCTCGATGCCGTAGATCTTGCGATCGAATTCATCTGCATGCTTGGCAAGATCCGCAAAACTCTTGATACCTTTTTCGGCCATGTAGGACGGGATGGCCAGCGTGAACTTGGCACCTTCAAGGTTCTGGCCGACGACCTCGATGGCTTTTGCAGAATTCAGATCATCGACAAAGGATTTTTGGGCGGGCATCCAGTTGCCGAGGAAAACGTCTATCTCCTTGTTTTTCATGGCTTGGTAGCCAATAGGCACGGAAAGCGTCTTCACGTCGGCCTCGTAGCCCAATGCGCCGAACAGGACGGACGCGACGCCATTGGTCGCGGTGATATCTGTCCAGCCGGGATCGCTCATGCGAATGGTCTTGCAGGCAGCGTCGTCTGCGGCCTGGGCTGAGCCGGCAAACGCGCCAGCAAGAAGAACGAGGCCTGATGTGAGCTGCCTTAAACGCTTTTTCACCTGCATTGCCGTCTCCTCATGTTTGGAAAAAATAAAACATCAACAGATTGATCTCTTCCGTGAAGCGGATATTTTTTGATGCCTGACAAAAGGAATTTTTATGGCTGAGAGACCAATCGACCTTGGATGGATGCGGATGCTGGTAGAAATCGGCAGAAAGGGCAGTCTCACCGCAGCCGCAGAGGAGCTTGGGCTGACACAACCCGCCATCAGCTACAAAATACGCCGTCTGGAAGAGGAGCTTGGCATCCGGCTTTTGAAGCGACAGCATCGCGGAGTCGAATTGACGGTAGAGGGAGCACGACTGCTGGCTGTCGTCGAGCGCAACGTCTGCGAAATCGACCAAATGGCACGCGAGTTCAAGGCACCGCAGCGGCCAACCATACGGATCCACACCGACTACGCCGTTTCGTCGCTTTGGCTCATACCGCGTATGCAGGAATTTCGCGCACTTTACCCCGAGGTCAACATCCAGATTGCCGCGACCCAAAATCCTAGACAACATCATGCGGATCGTGACGATGTGCTGATTGTTTTCGGGAGCCGCGTAGAGGCAGGGAACGATGCAACGCTGCTGCTTCCCGAGAAGGTGCGGCCCGTTTGCGCACCTGGTTTCCTGGATTGCCCGCCTAAAAACATCACGCCGAAGAAGCTCGCTCAATCCAAGCTCATCCACCTCGACAGTTCCTGGGCTTCCACATGGTTCGACTGGCGCAGCTATCTCACCGACATCGGAATCGACCGGAGCCTGGACCAGGGAAGAGGAGACATCAGCTTCAATACCTATTCACTGGTCGTCCAATCGGCCATCGAGGGTCAAGGCCTTGCACTTGGCTGGTCCGGCCTTGTGGATGAACTCATCAGGAGTGGCGCGCTGATTGGTGTCGGCCCTATGCTCTCGGCACCGGAAAGGGGCTATTGGCTGGTACACCCACAGAACCGGCAGTCCGCCGCCCAGAAACTGGTCGATTGGCTTCTTACACATGCAGGCCGGGACGACGTGGATTTAGGAGGCGACGGCTGACAGGGCATCTCGCATTCCGGAAGACTTGAGATAGGCGCTGGGGGAGCTGCCAAGCATCCGCCGGAACATGGTGGTGAAGGCGGAAACATTTTCATAGCCCGCATCCAGCGCGACATTCGTGACGGTTTCTCCGCTTGCCAGGCGTGGCAGTGAGGCGAAAATACAGGCCTGCTGTCGCCAGGTCACGAAGCTTACTCCCGTTTCTATGCGGAACATACGGGTAAATGTCCGGCGGCTCATTCCCAGCGTCTGCGCCCAATCATCAATGCTGGCATTGGCTTTGGGAGCGCGAAGGAACTGCCGGCAAAGAGCTGCGATGCTGGGATGGGACGGGAAAGGAAGTCCCAATGGCTTTTCGGGCAGATGACTTATTTCATCCATCAGCAATTCCATGACCAGTGCGCGCCTGCGCTCACCCTTTCGTATGGCATCCTCATCTTGCAACAGCTCAGCGATAAGATTTTCAGCAAGCACGGTAACCTCGACAACGCGCGGTCTGGCCGGATTGATGAAATCCGAATGCACATAGACCGAATGCATTTCAACCTGGCTGACGACCTCGCTTGAATGCAGCAATCCGGCGGGAATGATGAGACCGTGGCCTGGCGGCAGCATCCAGCGGCCGTCGCCCGAGCTGACGATGACGACGCCGCTGCGGGCGAACCACAGTTGGGTTTTTTTATGCGAGTGGACAGAGCTTTTGAACCCGTCCTGATAGACGCGGCGAAGCGCCACCAGGGACTCGTTGTTGCCATCGATAAAATCGAGCATCAAGTCCTGCTCGTGGTCGCCTGGAAACTCCACAACTGGGGACGAACCGTCTCTCATTTGGCCCACTCTCGTAAAAACTAGACCACAGCACAAAAGCAGGCCGAGGACAATGCGGTTACAAGGACCGAAAAACCGAATTCCGATCCGTGCATGATATCTGGAGAGAGACCCATGGCGAGTGTGACCAGCACGAGCTTCAATGCCGAACGAACGACCTTTTCCATTATTGCGGCGGCGAGCTTCTGCCACATGCTCAACGACATCATGCAATCCCTGCTGACGTCGCTTTATCCGTTGCTAAAGGCAAATTACGCGCTGGATTTCGTCCAGATTGGACTGCTGACTTTCGCATTCCAGGTCACCGCCTCGCTTCTGCAGCCAGCAGTGGGTATTGCGACCGACAAGTGGCCGATGCCGTTTTCCCTGCCTGTCGCCATGCTGTCCACCTGCGCTGGCCTGATTACGCTTGCCTTTGCTCACAGCTTTCCGGTTCTGGTGATCGGCGCCTGCATGATTGGCATCGGTTCTGCGATTTTCCACCCCGAGGCATCACGGGTTGCGCGTGTCGCCTCCGGCGGGAGACATGGATTGGCGCAATCCTTCTTTCAGGTCGGTGGAAATACGGGAACGGCGATCGGACCGCTGCTGGCGGCCTTCATCGTTCTTCCCTACGGCCAGCAAAGCCTCAGCTGGTTCTCGCTGATTGCGCTTGCCGGTTTCGCCGTCCTGTCATGGGTCAGCGTCTGGTATAGCCGTCACCGCCGCAGCACAGCTGGCCGCGCCCATGTCAGTCGCGCCCTGCCCTTGGCCAAAAACAAGGTGCTGATCACGCTGGTCGTTCTGCTGATCCTGACCGCCACGAAGAATGCCTATCTTGCGAGCATTTCCAGCTACTTTACCTTCTACACCATCGAGAAGTTCGGGCTTTCAGTTCAGGATGCGCAGTTGCTGCTGTTCCTTTTCCTCGGCGCATCGGCAGCGGGCGTGTTCTTCGGAGGACCGATTGGTGATCGCTTCGGCTCACGGATCGTCATCTGGTTTTCGATCCTCGGTGTCATCCCATTTGCGCTTATGTTGCCCTATGCCAATCTTTTCTGGACGATTACACTCGTTGTCCTGATCGGCTTTATCTTCTCGTCGGCTTTCTCGGCTATCGTGGTCTTTGCCCAGGAACTTGTGCCGGGACGCGTGGGATTGATTGCCGGTATGTTCTTCGGCTTTGCCTTCGGCTTCGGTGGCATCGGGGCAGCCGTGCTTGGCGTCTTTGCGGACCGGGAAGGCATAGAATTCGTCTACCGCATCAGCTCATACATGCCATTGCTTGGTCTGCTCACGGTGTTCTTGCCGCGGTTGCCAAACCACCGATAGATCAACGGAAATGAAAAGCCGCCGGGACATGCATCCCGGCGGCTTTTTTTCGTCGTGTTGATGGTTCACGCGGCGCGCAGACTTGCGCTCAATGGTATTTCGACATCGATCTCCAGAAGCGAGACATGCTCGTCGCTGTCCATGGTCACGTGAACCTTGTCTCTATCAATCTGCACATGCTTGGCGATGACGGCGAGGATTTCCTCACGCAGGACAGCTACCAGCTCATTGCCAACGCCGTTGCGCTCATGGGCCAGCAGGACCTGAAGCCGTTCGCGAGCGAGCGGTGCCGATTTCTGTTTTCGGAAAAGGCTGAAGATGCTCATGCGGCCCTCCCGAAAATCTTTGAGAAGATGCCGCGCTTTTCACCGGGCACAACAACGGGGAGATCTTCGCCGCAAAGACGTCGTGCGGCTTCGAAGTATGCCATGGCGGGCGCGGATTTCGCGTCGGCCAGGGTCACAGGGGCACCCACGTTCGATGCACGCAGAACGTCCATGCTCTCGGGGATAATGCCGATCAACGGGATGGAGAGGATTTCGAGAACATCTTCGACCTTGAGCATGTCGCCACGTTCGGCACGTGCCGCGTCATAGCGGGTCAGGAGCAGATGCTTTTCCATGCGCTCGCCGCGTTCAGCCTTGAGCGTTTTGGAATCGAGCAGGCCGATGATCCGGTCTGAGTCGCGGACGGAAGACACTTCCGGGTTGGTCACGACGACGGCAACATCCGCATGACGCATGGCAAGCGTTGCACCGCGCTCGATACCGGCGGGGCTGTCGCAGATAACCCAGTCGAAATGCTTCTTGAGTTCGCCGATGACCCACTCCACGCCCTCAGGCGTCAGATTATCCTTGTCGCGGGTTTGCGATGCTGGCAGCAGGAACAGCGTGTCCAGACGCTTGTCGCGGATCAGCGCCTGCGGCAGCTTTGCATCGCCCTGAATGACGTTGACCAGATCATAAACGACTCGGCGTTCCGCACCCATGACGAGATCGAGATTGCGCAGACCGACGTCGAAGTCCACGACGACGACCTTTTCCTTTTTCTGTGCCAACGCTGCACCGAGCGCGGCTGTCGACGTGGTCTTGCCAACGCCTCCTTTACCGGAAGTAACGACGACTACCTTCCCCATCCTTGCTCTCCTGTTCCTGGCCGTTTCCGGCTTAATTGAGTTTGTCCGCCTTGATCGTATCGTTCTCCAGCCAAAGCTGGACCGCCTGACCACGAAGTTTCGGGTCTATGTCTTCCGCCACCTTGTAAACACCATCGATGGCGAGCAATTCCGCTTCCAGCTTCTTGCAGAAAATACGCGCAGAAGCATTGCCGAGGGAGCCAGCCATGGCACGACCCCGCAAGGCACCGTAAATATGGATCGATCCGCCCGCGATGACCTCCGCACCGGAAGCAACCGAACCGACGATGGTCACATCCCCCTCGGGGAAGATGACCGACTGGCCGGAACGAACGGGCTCGCTGATCATCAGCGACTGGACCACACTGCGAATCTCTGTCACCGGCGCCTTTGCCGGCTCTTCCGACACCTCGGCCGTCGTCGCAAGCGACACCGGCTCGATCTCGATATCGGAGGCTGCCTTGCCGCCCTTGAGCGCAGGTGGCATTCCCGGCTCGATCATCGAAGGACGCGCGCCCTCGATGCCCATGATGGCCACGTTGCGCGACACCAGTTCGGCCAGAAGCGATTTCAGCCCGGCCTTGTCCAGCTTCAGTTCCGCAACGTCGAGCACGACGGGACGCGAAAGGAAGAAGCCTGCAGACCGCGCCGCCAGGTCATCGAGTCGCTCCAGCCATTGGTCCAGTGGCTGCTCCGGGGACAGCACGACCGCCAGAAATGAACGGCCTTTGATACGGATTGAGCGTGAGTCTGTTAGCACTTTGGTCATCTTGGTAAACAAATCATTGACTTTAGGTAGCCCAGATATGGTTAACAAATGGTTAACGCCACCCCTTTTGGCCTTCTTAAATTAACTTCCTGAGGGCCTTGACTTGCACCATTTTCTTGAGGCCAAAAGAATCGCCAGTCAGTTGAAATGACACATGATTCTGGCCTGGGCAGCCATGAGCCCCGGGGCCTCCTGAGAACGTATTGTTGGGCCTCCGGCAACTGGCGCCGTTGAGGTGGCTGGCCGGGCGATCAGGCGTGCGACAAACAAGAGAAAAATATTCTCCTAAAATGCATCTTTTTGCGTCTTTCTGCCATTTCAATGTGCAGCTTTTGTGGGATGAAAGACCATTAGAAATTCTGGAAGGAATACCAATGAACTGGCTCAAGACAATTTCGGCAGCGGCAGCAATCAACGCCGCCCTGTTCTCCTTCACTCATGCCGGCGAGAACCTTGACCAGATCAAGTCTGCCGGAACAATCAAGATTGGCACCGAAGGCACCTATGCGCCCTTTACCTTCCACGATGCCAGCAACAAGCTGGTCGGTTTCGACGTCGAAATCGGTGAAGCAGTCGCCAAGAAGCTGGGCGTGAAGGCAGAGTTCATCGAGGGCAAATGGGATGGTCTTATCGCTGGCCTCGATTCCAAGCGTTACGACGCTGTTATCAATCAGGTGGGGATAACAGAGGCGCGTAAACAGAAATATGCGTTTTCCGAGCCCTATATAGCGTCCAAGGCCGTGCTGATCGTCAGCGCTAAAAACGATGACATCAAGGGTTTTGAAGACCTGAAGGGCAAGAAATCGGCACAGTCGCTGACCAGCAACTTCGGCAAGCTTGCGACAGAAGCTGGCGCAGAACTTGTCGGCACCGATGGTTTCGACCAGTCGATCCAGCTTGTCCTGACCGGCCGCGCCGATGCGACCGTCAACGACAGCCTTTCCTACTTCGATTTCAAGAAAAAGCAGCCACAGGCCCCCGTCAAGGTCGTTGCTGAAAAGGCGGATGCGGATTATTCCGGCATTATCGTGCGCAAGGGTGACGAGGATCTGGTCGCCGCCATCAACAAGGCGCTGAGCGACATCAAGGCAGATGGCACCTACAAGACGATCTCGGACAAATATTTCGGCCAGGACGTCTCCAAGTAAGGGCTGGTCCGGGGTCTATTATCCCGCTGAAAAATAAGTCATACTAAACCAGATCATACAGTCCGGCGTCAGCGCCGGACTTCTTTTTTCATCAAGGGGTTTTACGTGCCACATTGGCTTCAACTGATGATGGATTCCCTGCCCACATTGCTCTGGGCGGGCGTCAAGTTCACCATCCCTCTGACACTTCTTTCATTCTTTTTCGGGTTGATCCTTGGCCTTGCCACAGCCGTTGCCAGGCTGTTCGGCCCCATGCCCCTGAGGCTGCTCGCGCGCTTTTATGTCTGGGTCATCCGCGGCACCCCGCTTCTGGTGCAGCTCTTCGTGATCTTTTATGGCCTGCCGAGCGTCGGCATTCTTCTCGATGCATTCTCTGCCGCCCTCATCGGCTTCACGCTGAATGTCGGCGCCTATACCTCCGAAATCATCCGGGCAGCTATTTCGTCGGTTCCAAAGGGCCAATGGGAAGCGGCATTCTCGACTGGCATGAGCTGGCGCCAGGCCATGCAGCGCACCATCCTGCCGCAGGCAAGCCGTGTTGCGGTGCCGCCGCTCTCCAACACGTTCATATCGTTGGTCAAGGACACCTCGCTCGCCGCAGCCATCACCGTGCCGGAACTTTTCCAATCCGCACAACGGATCGTCGCGACGACCTATGAACCCCTGATCCTCTATATCGAGGCTGCGCTGATATATCTGGCGCTCAGCTCCGTGCTGTCCAACCTGCAGTCCAGACTGGAGGTTCGCTTCGCGCGATATGGTGGCATGATGGAGACCAGCCGATGATCGAGCTTACAAACATCGAGAAACGCTTTGGCGAAGCGGTCATCCTCAAGGACATCTCGCTGACCTTTGCGGAAGGCAGCGTGACCGCGCTGGTCGGCCCTTCAGGCGGCGGCAAGAGCACGCTGCTGCGCTGCATCAACCTGCTGGAATTGCCAACCGAAGGGACGGTCAAGATTGGCACCGACGAGATAAGCTTTACCTTCGGTAGGAAGGTCGCATGGCAGTCGATCCAGAAAATCCGCCGACAGACCGGCATGGTGTTTCAGAACTTCCAGCTATTCCCGCATCGTACGGCAATTGAAAACGTCATGGAAGGACTTCTCATCGTGCAGAAGTGGTCGCGCGACAAGGCGCGGGCGCGCGCCATGGAGCTGCTGACAAAGGTTGGCATGGAACACAAGGCCGATGCATGGCCCGCCAATCTCTCCGGCGGCCAGCAACAGCGCGTTGCGATCGCGCGGGCGCTCGGTCCCTCGCCGCAGGTGCTGTTGTGCGACGAGCCAACATCCGCGCTTGATCCGGAACTGTCGGAAGAGGTGGTGGACGTGCTTGGTCAGTTGGCGCGTGAAGGCACGACCATGGTCATGGCGACACATGACCTGCGGCTTGCATCGCGCATTGCAAACAACGTTGTTTTCCTGGAAGCGGGCAAAGTGGTCGAAACGGGCTCGTCCGACTCGATTTTCCGCTCACCGCAACAGGAGCGGACGCGCCGTTTTGTTTCGTCCATCAACGCGGCACAGACGTTCTGAACCCAAAAAATCGGCATTCGCTACCATCGTAGACTGTTTTCACGCCCGAATTTGATATCTAAGTCGGTGTGAAGACATTTGCATGAGGGAGGCTGCATGCCGACGGTTCTTGAGGAAGTGGAAGCGCGCCGGGCGCAGGCCCGTATGGGCGGCGGACAAAAACGCATCGATGCGCAACACGCCAAGGGCAAGCTGACCGCGCGCGAACGCATCGAAGTGCTGCTCGATGAAGGCTCCTTCGAGGAATATGACATGTATGTCACCCACCGCGCGGTGGACTTCGGCATGGCCGAGCAAAAAATTGCAGGCGACGGCGTCGTTACGGGATGGGGTACCATCAACGGCCGACAGGTTTATGTTTTCAGCCAGGACTTCACCGTTCTGGGCGGATCACTGTCTGAAACACATGCGCAAAAGATCTGCAAGGTCATGGACATGGCCGCGCGTGTCGGCGCACCCATTATCGGTCTCAACGACAGCGGCGGCGCGCGTATTCAGGAAGGTGTCGCATCGCTTGCGGGCTATGCCGAAGTGTTCCGTCGCAATGCCGAGGTTTCGGGTGTCATCCCGCAGATATCCGTTATCATGGGTCCTTGCGCTGGCGGCGCGGTCTATTCACCTGCCATGACGGATTTCATCTTCATGGTGCGCGATACCTCCTACATGTTCGTCACCGGCCCTGATGTCGTCAAAACCGTAACCAACGAAATTGTCACGGCAGAAGAGCTGGGTGGTGCGCTGACGCACACGAAGAAATCCTCCGTGGCCGATGGCGCCTATGAAAACGACATTGAAGCGCTGGAAGCCGTGCGCGCGCTGTTTGATTTCCTTCCGCTCAACAACCGCGAAAAAGCACCGACACGCCCCTTCCATGACGACCCGGCACGGCTGGAAAACCGGCTCGACACCCTCATTCCTGACAGCTCCAACAAGCCCTATGACATGAAGGAGCTGATCCACGCCCTGGCCGACGAGGGTGACTTCTTCGAGATACAGGAAGCCTTTGCCAGAAACATCATCACCGGCTTCATCCGCCTTGAAGGCCAAACCGTTGGTGTCGTCGCCAACCAGCCGATGGTGCTGGCCGGTTGCCTGGATATCGACAGCTCGCGAAAGGCGGCCCGCTTCGTTCGGTTCTGCGATGCGTTCAACATCCCCATTCTGACACTGGTCGATGTGCCGGGCTTCCTTCCCGGCGTGGCGCAGGAATATGGAGGCGTCATCAAGCACGGTGCAAAGCTGCTGTTTGCCTATTCGGAGGCAACGGTGCCGCTGGTTACTCTCATTACCCGCAAGGCCTATGGCGGCGCCTATGACGTGATGGCGTCCAAACACATCGGGGCCGATGTGAACTATGCCTGGCCAACCGCGGAAATTGCCGTGATGGGGGCAAAGGGCGCAACCGAAATTCTCTACCGTTCCGAACTCTCGGACCCTGAAAAGATTGCGGAGCGCACACGGGAATATGAGGAGCGTTTTGCCAATCCCTTCGTGGCGGCGGAACGGGGCTTCATCGATGAAGTCATCATGCCACATTCCTCCCGTCGCCGCATTGCACGCGCCTTCGCGTCCCTTCGCAACAAGCAGGTGACGACGCATTGGAAGAAACACGACACCATACCGCTGTGAGGACAAAACAGATGATCTCCAAAATCCTCATTGCCAACAGAGGTGAAATTGCCTGCCGCATCATCCGCACGGCGAAAGCCATGCGCATCAAGACCGTGGCTGTCTATTCCGATGCTGACGCCAACGCGTTGCATGTGCGCCTGGCGGATGAAGCTGTCCATATAGGCCCCGCCCCTTCAAGCCAGTCCTATATCGTCATTGAGAAAATTCTGGACGCGGTCAGGAAGACGGGTGCCGATGCCGTGCATCCCGGTTACGGCTTCCTGTCGGAAAACCCGGTTTTTGCTGAAGCGCTGGGAAAAGCCGGTGTCATCTTCATCGGCCCGCCGGTCAAGGCAATCGAGGCGATGGGCGACAAGATTACCTCGAAGAAGCTTGCCGCCGAAGCGGGTGTATCGACAGTGCCGGGACATATGGGGCTGATCGAGGATGCGGATGAGGCCGTTCACATCGCGTCATCCATCGGCTACCCCGTCATGATCAAGGCGTCCGCTGGCGGCGGCGGCAAGGGAATGCGCATTGCATGGAGCGATGCCGAAGCGCGCGAAGGCTTTCAATCCTCGCGCAATGAAGCCAAGGCTTCATTTGGCGATGATCGCATCTTCATCGAAAAATTCGTCAACCAGCCACGCCATATCGAAATTCAGGTGCTGGGCGATCAACACGGCAATGTTCTTTACCTCGGCGAGCGGGAATGCTCCATCCAGCGCCGAAATCAAAAAGTTATCGAAGAGGCCCCCTCGCCCTTTCTGGATGAGGCCACACGCAAGGCCATGGGGGAGCAGGCCGTCGCCCTGTCAAAGGCGGTTGGCTACCATTCTGCCGGAACTGTTGAATTCATTGTGGATGGGGAGCGCAACTTCTACTTTCTGGAAATGAACACCCGCCTGCAGGTGGAACATCCGGTCACTGAACTCGTGACTGGTATCGATCTGGTTGAACAGATGATCCGTGTTGCCTGCGGTGAGCAACTCTCTTTCTCACAAGACGATGTGAAGCTCAACGGCTGGGCCATCGAAAGCCGGCTTTACGCCGAAGACCCCTATCGAAACTTTCTGCCATCTATCGGCAGGCTTACACGCTACCGCCCCCCGAGTGAGGGCGATCAGCCAGACGGCACCGTGGTGCGAAACGATACGGGCGTTTTCGAGGGTGGCGAAATATCCATGTATTACGATCCGATGATCGCAAAGCTGTGCACATGGGGCAAAGATCGCACGATTGCCATCGATGCGATGGCAGATGCGCTTGACGGCTTTGAAGTGGAAGGCATTGGCCACAACCTGCCGTTCCTTTCGACAGTCATGCAGAATGACCGGTTTCGGGATGGCAGGCTGACGACCGGCTTTATTGCCGAAGAGTTTCCGCAAGGCTTTGAAAATATCGAGCCTAGCGGAGATGCTGCGCGAAAACTGGCGGCCATTGCCGCTGTCGCCCACCACCGTATCCAGACGCGTGCAACGCAGATTTCGGGCACGATTGGCAATCACCGTCGCGTGGTCGGCAGCGAATGGGTGGTTGCATTCATCAATAGCGAGCATCGGCTATCGCTCCAGATGACAGAGAGAGGCGCTATCGTCACCTTTGATGACGGTGCATCGCTGCCGGTCGAAACGCAGTGGTCGCCGGGACAGACGTTGCAGGTGTTTACGGTTAGCAACCAGACCATGGCGGTCAAAATCGATCTTTCACCCTCTGCAATTCGCCTTCGCTGGCAAGGAATAGATGTTTCGGCAAAGGTTCGCACGCCGCGTGTGGCAGAACTGGCGCGCCTCATGCCGGAAAAACTGCCGCCTGATACCTCGAAGTTCCTGCTCTGCCCCATGCCCGGGGTCGTGACATCAATAGCGGTTGCGGTCGGGGATCAGGTGGAAGCAGGACAGGCATTGGCGACGGTGGAAGCGATGAAAATGGAAAACATCCTTCGTGCCGAGCGCCGCGCCCGCGTCAGCAAGATATCCGTCAACGCCGGAGACAGTCTCGCGGTCGACGAGGTGATTTTGGAATTCGAATAGAAGGAGCGGCAGTTTGCGCTGCCGTTTCGCCGCAAATGGGGTTAAATCTGACCAACGATGAGTCGCAGGCTCAACCCCGTCCTCTATCGTAGCCAAGCATCCAACGAGTTATGCCAAATGCCTGACGAAATCCGAGTAAGACTGCGCGATATCGGTTTTACGCCTGGAATTTATGAGACAGGCACATTGAATGCCATGACTGACGTTGCGGGCGTGCGCGTAGGCCATTTTTCCGCAATCGAAGGTGACACCATCCGCACCGGTGCGACTGCAATCATCGCGCATGGTGGCAATATTTTTCAGGAGAAGGTGCCTGCAGCGCTTTCCACCTATAACGGATTTGGAAAATTCGTTGGCGCGACACAGATCGAAGAACTCGGTGAAATCGAAACGCCCATTGTCTTGACGAACACGCTGGCCACCGGACGGGCTGTCGAAGCCATAAACAGGTACACGCTGGCGCAACCGGGCAATGAGCAGGTCGTCTCGCTGAATGCCGTGGTTGGCGAGACCAATGATTCTCGCCTCAATGACATTCGCTCAGCGCGCCCAACCGTGGAAGAAATCACCCATGCGCTGGAGAGTGCGAGCGAAGGCTTGTTCGATGAGGGTGCTGTCGGCGCCGGGTGCGGCACCGTCGCCTTTGGCATGAAGGGCGGCATCGGGACCAGCTCGCGCGTCGTGAATGTGGCGGGGCAGAACTACACGATCGGCCTTCTCGTCCAGTCCAATTACGGTGGTAACCTGCTTGTCTGCGGCCAGCCCTATGTAAACCCGCCGCATGAAGACAAGGATGGTTCGATCATGATCGTGCTGGCAACCGACGCGCCCTTGTCATCGCGCAATCTCAAACGGTTGGCATCACGCTGTTTTGGTGGCCTTGCCCGCACCGGCTCTGCGCTCAGCAATGGTTCCGGAGATTACGCGCTGGCATTTTCGACCGCCGAATCCGTACGCCGCACGCCATCTCGCCGCAGCGGGCTGCACGCCTACCCGGAGCTTTCCAACGATGTGCTCTCACCGCTTTTCGAAGCGGCGATAGAAGCGACGGAGGAGGCGATACTCAATTCGCTCTGCATGGCATCCACCACGGCAGGGTTCAACGCGGCAACCGGCAAACCATCGAAGATATCCGCCATATCAATTGACGCGCTCAAGGCGCTGCTCTCCTCTCGACCTTGAAAAGGAACAAACATGCCCACCGATAACGGCCGTATCGTCTATCTCAACGGTGAATTTCTGCCGGAAACAGAAGCCAAACTCTCCATTTTCGACCGTGGCTTTCTGTTTGGTGACGGCATCTACGAGGTTACATCGGTGCTGGAAGGCAAGCTGATCGACAGTGATCTTCACATGGCGCGCCTGCAACGCAGCGCCGGTGAGATTGACGTTAAGCTGCCCGTCACCACCCAGCAGATTGTCGAAGCCGAGCGCCGACTGGTGAAGGAAAACAAGCTGGAAGAAGGCATGATCTACCTGCAGCTGACACGCGGCGCGGAAGACCGCAACTTCCTGTTTTCTGCCGATCTGGCGCCCACCCTCGTCATGTTTACCCAGGCAAAAAAGCTGCTGGGCGGTGCGCAGGAAGAAACCGGACTGTCGGTAAAAACCGTGCCGGACCAGCGGTGGGCCCGCCGCGATATCAAATCCGTATGCCTTCTGCCGCAAGTCATGGCAAAGCGTCTGGCCAAGGCGGACGGATGCGACGAGGCATGGATGATCGAGGACGGTTTCGTGACCGAGGGTGCGTCATCGACGGCCTATATCGTCACAGCGGACGGGAAGCTTGTCACGCGCGGCAACAGCAACAAGACCCTTCCCGGATGCACGCGGCAGGCCGCGCTGCAATTGGCGGCGGAGGCGGGACTGACGCTGGAGGAACGTGCATTCACCTTGCAGGAAGCGATGGAAGCACAGGAAGCCGCCCTGACCAGCGCCTCGAACTTCGTCATGTCCATCACCACAATCGATGGCAAGCCTGTTGGAACCGGCAAGCCTGGGCCGCTGGTCATGCGCCTGCGCGAGCTCTATCTCGAGCACGCCCGTCGCACGGCGATCTGACACTTCACGGCGCTTGGTCGGCTCAGATCGAGCGCCGGTATTCGACCATCCTTGCGCGGTTCGATACCAGTTCGAGGTGGTCTTCGCCCAGCATGTTGAGACAGACCCGTTTCGTCCAGGGTCCATCGATGAGGGTGAAGAGATAGCGACCGTTGCCCAGCGCCGTCAGCGGCATGGTGTGGCGCACAGGACCTGTCCCCATGGACAGCGCGCCATCGGCAATGTCGAACTCTGCCCCCTCTGGCAATACCCACCGCCCGGAAAGCGCCGCTGGCACCTCATGCTGGCCGACCGGCAGAAAGCGCCGCTGCGCATGTCCAACCTCTCCGACCAGCGCAATCCCGTCTTTGCGCAGGCGCATAGGCGATGATGCGGAGCGGGAGGAGACCCAACCGTCGACGTCTTCATACAGGGTATCTTCAGCGTCGATATAGGTGGCGGCACTGCCCTTTATCTCCAGCCAATAGGGCCCGCTTTCGGTGACATACAGCCCTTCGGGCAGCGTGTTTGACGGTTTTGGCAGCGGCAGGCCGGTCAGAGCCGCCATGGCTTCCAGTGCTATCTTGAAGCCATTGGTGTCCTCCCGGTTCGAGACAACGGCAAAGCCGGTTCCATTGTCAGGATCAGTCAGGAAGTAGCTCTTGTAGCCCGGATGCGAACCGCCATGGCCGACGAAGCGGCGTGCTCCAAGACGCGACCAGCGCAGCCCTAGCCCGTAATCACTCATTCTGCCATCTGCCAGGGGACGTTGCGCCGACAGGCGGTCCAGCACCCCGGCAAAGCCCGCTTCACCGCGCAAAAGCGCCTGTAGCCAGCGCACGAGCGCCTCGCCGCTGCCCGTCAGACTTCCCGAAGCGGAAAGATGCAGGCCCGCGGCTGAGAGTTGCCAGCCTCTGTCGCTTTTCCAGTAACCCGGTGCCAGTCCGCTAACCGGATCGTTCCAGACATCAGGTGCATTCAGGGAAATACCGAGCGGCTGAGAGAGCCTTTCCTGAACGAAGGCGTCGAAGAACAGCCCCTTTCGCTGGAGCGCCGCCTCGACCAGCCGATACCCGGTATTCGAATAGGATACCTCATGGCCCGGCTTGAAATTGAGCCTCGTCATGCGGCAGAGATAGGACAGCAGCGCCTCTGCTTTCGTTTCCGTATAAACGGAAAGACCGAGCAAGGACAGGCATTCTCTCACATCCGGCAAGCCACCGGACATATCCAGAGCGTGGCCCACCGTGAGGTCCGCCAGAGGCGACTGCAATTCTTCAAGATGCATGGAGAGCGGATCATCGAGTGAAATCACGTCGCTGTTCTGCAGCACCATGGCGCAGAAGACGTGCTTGGTCAGCGAAGCATAACGAACGACGCTTTCCGACGTGAATGGAGCGCGCGTCGAAAGGCTTTCAACGCCACCCGAACGTTTGAAACGGATACCGGACAGATCGAAGCCTATGATCGCTCCACCTGGTTCCGCGCTTCCCCACTGAGAGGCGAAACCGTCAGCAACCTTCGCGGCGCGGCTCCAGTCCAAGTCATTCTGCATGTTTTCCGTCCAATGCCTTTTTTGATGCGGCGTTACCCTGTTCTTGCATTGCATTTGCACCTATCTGCCGTTTACAGCAACGCCTGTCATACATTTTCGGAAAGCGACCTCCCCATGAGCAGCCCACAAGCGGTACCCGTATTCGACGGTCACAACGACGTCCTGCTACGTCTGAAACTTTCAGGGCACCCATCCCCGGAACGTCTATTCGTTGATGGCGACACCGTTGGACATATCGACCTGCCGCGCGCGAAAAAGGGCGGTCTTGCCGGTGGATTATGTGCGATCTTCGTGCCGTCGCCTCAGGGCTT
Source organism: Rhizobium sp. Leaf311 (assembly GCF_001423445.1). Classification (NCBI taxonomy): domain Bacteria; kingdom Pseudomonadati; phylum Pseudomonadota; class Alphaproteobacteria; order Hyphomicrobiales; family Rhizobiaceae; genus Rhizobium; species Rhizobium sp. Leaf311. The sequence continues at coordinate 193,907 of NZ_LMNZ01000002.1, forward strand.
CGATGCCAATCGCGACTTCATCGCTCCCGAACAAACGCAGGCTTTGGCGACCACGCTGGGCATGGCCAGCCTTTTGTTTCGCATCGAAGCCGCCTCGAATGGCGGGCTGAAGGTCTGCCGGAGTGCTGCAGATATCCGTAACGCCATGGCCGATGGCGCTTTTGCCTCCGTATTGCACTTCGAAGGCGTGGAGGCATTCAATACCGATCTGGACGCCCTGCATGTCCTCCACCAGTCCGGCCTGCGCTCGCTCGGCCCCGTGTGGAGCCGGCCCAACAGCTTTGCCTATGGCGTGCCGTTTCGTTTCCCTTCGACACCCGATATCGGCCCCGGCTTGACCGATGCCGGCAAGCGGCTGGTCAAGACCTGCAACGAGCTGAAGGTCCTCGTCGATCTCTCCCACATGAACGAGCAGGGCTTCTGGGATATCGCCAAGATCACGGATGCGCCGCTCGTTGCGTCTCATTCCAATGCCCACACGCTGTGCAATCACAGCCGCAACCTCACCGACAGACAGCTCGATGCCATCCGCGATAGCGGCGGCCTGGCCGGCATCAACTTCGGCGTCCTCTTCATGCGCCAGGACGGGGTCAAGAACCCCGATACAGACCTCAGCGAGCTGGTACGGCACGTCGACTACATGGTCGACAGGATGGGCATCGATCACGTTGCGATGGGATCGGATTTCGATGGCACGACAATTCCTGCCGCAATGAAGGATGCATCCGACCTGCAAATGCTCGTCAATGCACTCCGGGATGCGGGCTATGATCAGGCGTCGCTTGATAAAATCTGCCATGGAAACTGGATCAGGGTTCTGGAAAAGACCTGGGGCGCTTAAGCGGAAGCCTTGCCATCCACAGGCCGGTTAAGGGCGCCCGGAACAGGTCTGCGCTGCCCGACCGGTTTTGTGTTCAGAATTTATGAAATAAAAAGCAAATCTTCGTATTTCTGAGAACACAACGAACTAGCGTCACAATGCTGTGGTTGGCCTGACGCAATCTTGTGGAAAAGCATATGACAGAGAAGAACGACGTAGCGCAGGCTGAAGTGGCTGAAGCCGGACTCGAGGGCTTTTTCGAGCGATACCGACCTCATCTCACATCGATTGCGGTAACCGTCGTCTTCCTGATGATGACGTTTACCATCTACAAGCTGACATCTGAGGTTCGCTACGACGACATTGTCGTCGCACTCGCCGATACCAGCTGGCGTGCGGCAGCCCTTGCCGTTCTGTTCACCGGCCTGAGCTTTGCCGCCCTGATCTGCTACGATCTCAACGCGATAGAGTATATCGGCAAGAAATTGCCAGCGCCCTCGGTCATCGCGACAGCATTCATTGCATATGCCGTTGGCAACACCGCCGGTTTTGGCCCCTTGAGTGGCGGTGCTATCCGCTTTCGCGCCTATTCGCGCATGGGGCTCAGCCCTTCGGATATCGCTCGCATCATCGCCTTCGTCACGCTCTCTTTCGGATTGGGATTGCTCGCCGTCAGCGCGCTCTCCACTCTTATCGTCGCCCCAAGGGTTGCCAGCATTCTCGGCATAGAACCCTCATGGTTACGCGGTGGCGCTCTGGCGATCATCTGCGTCATGACCGCCCTGATGTTTCTTGGCCGCAACGGCAGGGTTATCCAGATCCGGCGCCTCAAATTGCGCCTTCCCGATAGCCGAACCTCGTCACGCCAGTTTCTGGTCTCGGCTTTCGATATCGCGGCATCGGCATCCGTCCTTTATGTGCTCCTGCCGGAAACGAATGTCGGCTGGCCAAGCTTCTTTGCCATCTATGCCACCGCTGTCGGCCTTGGCGTTCTCAGCCATGTTCCGGCGGGTCTTGGCGTTTTCGAAACAGTCATGGTCGCCGGTCTGGGCAACGCCATCAGCCTTGATCAGCTTCTGGGCGGTCTCGTCCTTTACCGCATGATCTACCACGTGCTGCCGCTTCTCGTTGCCATCTGCCTCATGCTGGCATCGGAAATGAAGCAGTTCGCTTCCAAGCCGATCATGGCGGATATCGGCAGTCTTGCCGGGCGTCTGGCGCCGTCCCTGCTGTCGGCATTTGCCCTCATTCTCGGCACCATGCTGATTTTCTCGAGCGTGACGCCAACGCCGGACAGCAATCTCGATTTCCTGTCCGGCTTCGTGCCTTTGCCCATCATCGAGGCGGCACACTTTCTTTCCAGTATTCTTGGCCTGGTGCTCGTGGTCGCGTCCCGCGGGCTAAGCCAAAGGCTGGACGGTGCATGGTGGGTGGCGCTGGTTTCCGCGGCGGGCGGCCTCTTCCTCTCGCTGATCAAGGCCATTGCCGTTTTCGAGGCGATCTTCCTCGGCATCTTTATCGTCGCGCTGTTCTTCAATGTCAGAAGCTTCAACCGTCATGCCTCCCTGCTGCGTCAGGCTCTGGGGCCGACCTGGCTCGCGGCGATGGCGGTTATCGTTGCCGGTGCAGCGACAATCCTGTTCTTTGTCTATCGTGACACCGATTACAGCCAGACGCTGTGGTGGCAGTTCGAGTTTTCCGAGGAAGCACCGCGCGGCCTGCGTGCGCTCCTTGGCCTTGTGCTGGCTTCATCAACGGTCGCCATTTTCAGCCTGCTGCGACCCGTCATCTACAGACCAGATGAAATCCATCCTGAGGATATTCAAAAGGCAACCGCGATCGTCGAAAAACAGGGCGTTGCGGACGCCAACCTCGTACGTATGGGCGACAAGCACGTCATGTTGTCGGAGAGCGGCAACGCCTTCATCATGTACGGCATTCGAGGCCGCTCATGGATTGCGCTGGCCGATCCGGTCGGTGACGAGAACGATTTCTCCGACCTTGTCTGGCAATTCGTCGAGCAGGCGCGCGCATCCGGTGCCAGAGCGGTCTTCTATCAGATTTCGCCTGCCATTCTCCCCTACTGCGCCGATGCGGGACTTCGGGCTTTCAAGCTCGGTGAACTCGCCATGGTGGATCTCAAGCGGTTCGAACTGAAGGGCGGAAAGCTCGCCAATCTGAGGCAGTCGCTCAGCCGTGGCGCCCGCGACGGCTTGACGTTCTCCGTCGTTGATACGCCGGATGTTCCTGAAATCTACGATGCCCTGAAGAACGTATCGGACTCGTGGCTGGCGCATCACAACACCCGGGAAAAGACCTTCTCGCTCGGATCGTTCGAAAAGGATTACATCCTCTCGCAGCCGGTCGCGGTATTGCGCAAGGACGGCCAGATCACCGCTTTCGCGAACCTGCTGATGACCGAGACAAAGGATGAAGTGACCGTCGATCTCATGCGCTTTTCGCCCGATGCGCCACGAGGGTCGATGGACTTCCTGTTTGTCAGCATTATTGAATATATGCGCGAACAGGGTTACTCCTATTTCAACCTTGGCATGGCGCCACTTTCCGGCATGTCCAAGAGAGAGGCCGCGCCTGTCTGGGACCGGGTTGGTGGCACATTGTTCGAACACGGCGAACGTTTTTACAACTTCAAGGGTCTGAGGGCGTTCAAGTCGAAATTTCACCCGAAATGGGAGCCACGCTATGTCGCGGTTTCCAACGGAACGAGTGCCGCCTTGGCGCTTATGGACGCAACCGTCCTCATCAGCGGCGGCGTCAGAGGAGTGATTGGTAAATGACAGCCCTCCAATACCTGAAAATCGCATTGCTGGCGGCTGCGACCTTCGTTCCGGTCTGTGCATCCGCACAGGAAGCCAATGGTTTTCAGACAGGCATGATCCCCGCAGACCATATTCTCCTGCCGGACGGAGACCTGACCGCCAATGTCTTCCTGATATCGGGCGCAAGCGGATGGGGTGAGGCAGAGCAGACGGAAGCAGAGGCGCTGGTCGAGAAAGGCGCGGCTGTCGTTGGAATAGACATGCCGAAATACATAGAGGCACTCAAGGCCAATGAGGATGAGTGCATCTATATGATCTCGGACATTGAGGAACTTGCGCAGGAAATTCAGCGAAAGGCCGGAGTGTCCAACTACCGCCCGCCCATCATTGCCGGTGTCGGAGATGGCGCGACGCTTGCGCTTGCCATGATCGCGCAAAGCCCTGCAGCAACAATCAGCGAGGCTGTAGCCGTTGATCCGGTTGCGGGCATTCCGCTTGAAAAAATCCTCTGCACGCCAGCGACCAAGCAGCCGGATAATGGCCGCATGATCTACGGCCTGACAGACGGACCCCTGCCGGCGCCGGTCAGCGTCGTCTTTAGCCCGAAGGCCGATGCCAAGGGCCGCGCGCATGTGGAAGAGCTTACCAAATCCCACCCGGACATTGACGTCAAAGACGTGACGGATGAGGCGCAGGCGGCCCTCGCGCAGGCTCTTACCGACCGTATCGACGCAGCCGGAAACAGCGATGATCCACTTGGGTTGCCCTTGACCGTGCTTGAGGCCAAGCCCACCATGGACACAATGGCCATCATCTATTCCGGCGATGGCGGATGGCGCGATCTGGACAAGGATATCGGCAGCTTCCTTCAGCAGGATGGCGTACCGACCATCGGCGTGGATTCCTTGCGTTATTTCTGGTCGGAGAAAAAACCGCAGGATATAGCCTCGGACCTTTCACGTATCATCGATACCTATCGCAAGGAGTGGAAGGTCAAGAACGTTCTTTTGATCGGCTATTCCTTTGGTGCCGACGTTTTGCCCGTGACCTTCAACACCCTGCCGGAAAAGGACAAAGCCCGCGTCGTTCAGATGAGCCTGCTTTCGCTCTCGCATGAAGTATCATACGAAATCTCTGTCGGCGGATGGCTTGGTGTGTCAGGTTCCGGAGCGCAGGACCCCGTCGCGGATCTGGCAAAGATCAACCCGAAAATCGTGCAGTGCGTTTACGGCACCGAAGACGAAGAAGCTGCTTGCCCTGCGCTCAAAGACAAGGGTGTGGAGACGATCGGGATCGAGGGAGGGCACCATTTCGACGAGGATTACGAGGCCCTGACCAAACGTATCGTTTCATCGTTGAAAAAGCGTCTCGGTCAGTAGCCCAAGGCTGTAATTTCTCGGTCGACATATTGAATACAACACTGCAAGCCGCTAATCCATGTGGTGTCAAATCAATTTGAGATCGACGCATGTTCAAGCCCCCCGGACCAGCCTCCATCTCCACCGCAGAACGCCTGCAACGGCTGGAGCGATTGCGTCTTGCTATGCGCGAGCAAGATATAGACGCACTGCTTCTCGGCTCGACCGAGAGTTTGCGTTATTTCACCGGCCTCGTCTGGCACCAGAGCGAGCGGCTTCTGGGAGCCGTCATCACGCAATCTGCGCTGCACTATATTGTGCCGGGATTTGAGAAGTCGCGCGTCGACACGCTGCCGCATATCGAGGGCGACATCCACCTCTGGCAGGAAGAAGAAAGCCCGGCGGAACTGGTGGCACGGATTGTTGGCAGAGCGGGCCGAATCGCGCTGGATGATGCCTTGCCGCTTTTTGTCTATCACGCACTGGCCAAGGCCTGTGGACAGGACAGGCTTGTCGACGGCGGACATCTCATCAGCGGCCTGCGCAGTCTGAAGTCTTCGGCAGAAATCGAGATCATCCAATATGCGATGGATCTTACGCTTGAGGTCCACAGGCGCGCGCACGCAGCAATGAAACCCGGCATTCGCGCCTCGCAGGTTATTCAGTTCATCGATGAACAGCACCGGGCGCTCAGCGGCGGCAGCGGTTCCTACTTCTGCATCGTTTCCTTTGGAACGGCAACGTCACTCCCGCATGGCGCGGATGGCGACCAGGTGCTGCAGGAAGGCGATGTCATTCTGGTAGACACCGGTTTGCGCATCGAAGGCTACCACTCCGATATTACCCGCACCTATGTGCTGGAAGAACCAGACGCTGCCTTTGCGGATGCATGGGCTATCGAGCGCGAAGCGCAGCAGGCGGTTTTTGACGCAGCCAGAATCGGCGCAGCCTGCGGCAGTCTCGACGACGCGGCCCGCGCGGTCTTTAGGAAACATGGGCTCGGGCCGGATTATGCCATGCCGGGGTTACCGCATCGCGCCGGTCACGGGCTTGGCCTGGAAATCCACGAAGCACCTTATATCGTTCGTGGCAACGCTTTGCCGCTTGCAAAGGGAATGTGCTTTTCCAACGAACCGATGCTGGTCTATCCGGGCAAATTCGGAATACGTCTGGAAGACCACATCTATATGTCGGAGGCCGGGCCACAGTGGTTTACACGCCCTGCCATAGCTCCGACACAGCCGTTTCAATAGAGCTAATAAAGAAGACTGGCTTTTCAAAGTCATTATAAAATATACTTTTTGCAGTGCGAATCATATTGCCGGGGTCAAGCATGTCCGTTGCCGAAAAAAGAAAAACCAAAACACCCGTGCTGGTAGACCGCATCGGGGAATTTATCGAAAAAATAAAAAATACCAAAAAGTCAGACGGCACGTATGACACGAAGAAAATTGGCGCACTCTGGAACGAAGAGGTGCGATTTCACTTCGAAAACGGACGCACGGAAAAGACGCTCGAGCTATATATTGTAAAATATAGATACGCGTTGAAAGACGCCTTCGGTCCCAAGACGACTCCGCTTGCCATCTGCAACATGAAAAAACTTCGGGAGCGGCTGGATACCTATATAAAGGCGGCAGACTATCCCGCCATCGGTGTCGCCACTTCCATCCGGGAAAAACTCGAGCGGGCCGAGGCCAATATGGTTGGCCGCAAGCCGCGTTTTCTCCTGCGCGTTGCCAACTTCATTGCCGCCACCAACGGTGTTTCGACCAAGGCGGAGATGCAGGCCCTGTGGGATCGCGAAATGGACTCGATGAAGGACAAGGCGCAGGCAACCGTAATCTCCTACATCACGAAATACCGGAATGCCTTGCGTGAGGCCTTTGGCGATGAGCACCCGATGCTGCGCATCGCCGCCGGAACGCCTCAGCTTTACGATGAGGCACGCAAGATCAAGATGGCGAAGATTGCCAAGAAGCACGGTTCTTTGATTACATTCGAAAACCATGCCGAAGTCATGAAGCGGTGTCGCCGCTACCTGCTCGCATCCGATCCCATGACGATTGCTATTGGACTGATGGGAACGACCGGGCGTCGCCCCTATGAAATCTTCACACAGGCGGAACTCAAGCCTGCGCCCTATGGCAAGGGCGTTTCGAAATGGAGTGTGCTTTTCAACGGTCAGGCCAAGACCAAGCAGGGCGAAGGCACGAAATTCGGTGTCACCTATGAAATTCCTGTGCTTGAGCAATCGAAAATCGTCCTCGACGCCTATCGCCGCCTGCGCGAGAGTAGCGATGGAAAGCTTTGGCTGGGGCTAAGCGTCGACGACTTCACCTCGGAAGTTCGTCTGCCCCTGCGGGATGCAGTTATCGCCAAATTCGAAGATATCTGGCCCAAGGAAGAACCGGCAAAACCCTATGGCCTGCGTCATCTCTACGCGGAAATAGCGTTCCGCAATTTCGCGCCCCCACGGGTCACCAAGAACAGCTATTTCGCCGCTATCCTTGGCCACAACAACAATGACCTTGAAACCTCATTGTCATACATGACCTACACCTTTCCCGAAGATGCTGACCGGTCCAAGGCGCGCGCGGAGCATCTGGCGGATCGCACCATCAACCAGATGCGGACGATCAATCAGATACCGGGGATGCCGGAGAGCTAAGCGCGAGACCTTCCAGACATTCCCAAAGAGACGCAGCCGACAAGGAGTGCGCGGGCGTGTGCGCATGGGATTTTTGCTGCTCGAAATATCTGGCCTGCACCTGTCGCTCAAGACTGCTTGACACAAATGAAACGGGCATCTAGCAAGATGGAACATATATTCCAAAATGGGTTTCGTGCTCGCGCCGACTTTCTATTCTCGACCGCGACCAACGCGCCCAGATGACCAGATCGGGAGGAAACGATGGTTACGAAATTGGCCTTGCTGGGTGCCGGGCGCATTGGGAAAGTGCACGCCAAGGCAATTGCCTCTGACAAGCGTGCAAAGCTGGTTGCCGTGGTGGACGCCTTTCAGGAGGCAGCTCAGGCGATTGCCGATGAAACCGGTTGCGAGATCAGCACCATCGATGCCGTTCTCGCCAATCCCGACATTGATGCGGTTATCATCTGCACACCTACCAATACCCACGCCGATCTGATCGAGCGCTTTGCACGCGCTGGCAAGGCTATTTTCTGCGAGAAGCCGATCGATCTGGATGTCGCACGTGCCCAATCCTGCATCGATGTGGTGGAAGAGACGGGCGCCAAGATCATGCTTGGCTTCAATCGCCGTTTTGATCCGCATTTCCGTGCCGTGCGCAAAGCAATAGATGACGGCCAGATCGGCAAGGTCGAGATGGTGACCATCACCAGCCGTGACCCGGGCGCGCCGCCGCCGGAATATATCAAGGTTTCGGGCGGCATCTTCCGCGACATGACCATCCATGATTTCGACATCGCCCGGTTCCTGCTCGGCGAAGAGATTGTCAGCGTGTTTGCAAGCGGCTCCGTTCTCGTGGACCCCAAGATCGGGGAACTCGGCGATTACGATAGCGCCAGTATCGTCTTGACCACGGCGACGGGACGTCAGGCGATGATTTCCAACTCACGGCGCGCGACCTATGGCTATGATCAGCGCATCGAAGTCCACGGTTCGCTCGGCTCGGTAGCCGCAGAAAACCAGCGGCCCGTTTCCATCGAGATCGCGACGAAGGATGGCTATACGCGTCCGCCTCTGCACGATTTCTTCATGACGCGTTACACAGCAGCCTACGCCGCCGAGATCGCGGCCTTCATCGATGCCATCGAGAACAATGCCGCACCCTCGCCTTCCGCAAAGGACGGCCTCATCGCCTTGAAGCTGGCCGATGCGGCACTCAAATCTGCACGCGAAAAAACCGTCGTGCATTTGACCTGATGGTTGCCGCGAAGGTGTGGCACTGCCATGCCTTCGCGCCATTGACAGCAGGCGTAAAAGACGCCACTTTCGAGACATTCCGAGGGGAGCATCTGACGATGCTGAGATGGCGCTGAGCCGGACCCTTGAACCTGATCCGGGTCATGCCGGCGTAGGAACGGAACAGTCTGCGCAGGCAATGCTTTTCTCTTCTCCGCTTGGCCCGGGTCTCTGCATCGAGACGTCTGGAGTGCTGAGAAAACCATGATCGATTTCCCCACGGCCCAAAAGGCGGGCGAGCTTTTAACGCGGGTGCGCGAGCGACGTCCGCGGGTGCACTGCCTGATGAATACCGTCGTCCAGAAATTCACGGCAGACGGTATAACCGCTGTCGGCGGCATTCCCTCCATGACGTCATCGCCGGAGGAGATCGAGGACTTCGTCCTCATGGTCGATGCGCTGACAATCAACCTTGGCACGCTGGACGAGGCACGCCGCAAGGTCATCCGGCAAGCAGTCGCCATTGCAAACGCCAAGGGCAAGCCCTGGATCATTGACCCTGTTCACTGCGATTATTCCCCATCCCGCCTAGCATTTGCCAGGGAGATGCTTGCGCTCGGCCCCGCAATCGTGCGCGGCAACCAAGCGGAAATGTCCGTGATCGGCGATGTCGCCAAGGCGCTGCGTATCCAGACCGGGCCGCAGGACCTGCTTCAGGACCAGAACAGGGCGGCAACCATCCACAACGGTCATCCCTGGATGGCGAAAGTCACCGGCACCGGCTGCCTCTCCGGCGGCGTCATTGCAGCATTCATGGCGGTTGAGACAGACCCGCTTCTGGCGGCCGCAGCCGCGCTGACCGTCACAGGCGTTTCTGCGGAAATTGCGGCACGGCATTCGCGTGGTCCGGGGACGTTCGAGGCGGCGTTTCTCGATGCCGTGAACGGACTGAGTACCGATGACATAGTTTCGCTTGCGAGGATTGAACGACATGAGAATTGATTACAGGCTGAACGCGCTGGTCGATAAATCGCTGGCCGATATCGCCCCCCTTCCGGAACTCGCAGCGGTGGCGGCGCGGCATGGGGCGACCATCATCCAGTACCGCGACAAGCACTCCTCGACCCGAGAGATGATCCAGCAGGCAGTTCTCATTCTGCAAGCTCTGCAAGGCACGGGCGTTCCGCTCGTCATCAATGACCGGGTCGACGTAGCGCTCGCGTCTGGCGCGGATGGCGTCCATCTGGGTGCCGATGACATGGACGCGGCAACGGCAAGGCGGCTGCTCGGGCCTGCTGCCATTATTGGCCTGACGGTCAAAAACATGGACGACGCCGAGCGCGCGGGCAACGCACCGGCAGACTATGCCTGTATCGGCGGCGTTTTCGATACCGTCTCGAAAGTAAACCCCGACGCTCCCGTTGGGCTGGAGGGCTTCAGGGAACTTCGGAACATTCTGAACAACATGCGGCCCGATATGCCGGTCGGCGCTATAGCAGGCATCACACTGGACAAAGTGCCCGCCCTCATCGCCGCAGGCGCAGACGGTGTGGCGGTTATTTCCGGGCTGTTTCGCGCCACCGATATTGCCGCCGCAGCCCGGGACTTCCGCCATCATGTGGATATTGCGCTGGAGGCACGCAGATGACAGTCATCGCACTGACAATTGCGGGCTCCGATAGCGGCGGAGGCGCGGGCATACAGGCCGACCTCAAGACATTCTCTGCCTTGGGCGTGTATGGCGCCAGCGTTTTGACCGCCATCACCGCACAAAACACCAGGGGCGTTACCGCCGTTGAAGACGTCTCGGCCGGAATGGTGCGGGCCCAGATGGACGCTGTATTCTCTGATCTCACGGTCGATGCCGTCAAGATCGGGATGGTCTCGCGCACCGAGACCATCGAATGCATCGCCGCAGGCCTGCAAGGCCGCAAAATGCCTGTGGTGTTGGACCCGGTGATGGTGGCGACATCTGGAGATCGCTTGCTGCAGGAAGATGCTGTCGAGGGTCTGCGGTCCATGCTGCTTCCCCTGGCGGTGCTGGCAACACCAAACCTGCCTGAGGCTGCTCTCTTGTGCGGAATGAAAATGGCCGCATCCCGCAATGAGGTTATCCAGCAGGCCGAAACAATCCTGAAGACCGGCGTCGGCGCAGTCCTGATCAAGGGCGGGCACGCCTCCGGCTCGGAGAGTATCGATATTCTCCTGGATTCGACGGGCGTTCAGGAATTCGCCATGCCCCGGCTCGAAACCCGAAACGACCACGGGACCGGCTGTACGTTGGCATCTGCCATCACGGCCAATCTGGCTCTGGGTTATCCCTTGGCCGACGCTATTGGTCTGGCAAAAGATTACCTCCAGGGGGCGTTGGCTGCGGGACGCACCTTGCGGGTAGGCGGCGGGCACGGCCCCGTGCATCATTTTTATCGCTGGTGGAGTGCCTGACTGCAGCTTGTCACACCCAAAGCGCGGTCGACCGTTCTCACGCTCTCGGCTTTGGGCTTGCCAAGGCGTTGCGAATGGCAAAACTGGAATGGATGCGGGATACTCCCGGCAGTTTCGACAGGATATCCTTGTGGACGCGCTCGAAATCCCCTGCGGTTTCAACTTCTACCCGCAGAAAGTAGTCCGATCCGCCAGTCATCAGATAGCATTCCCGGATTTCCGGGTAACGGCGAACGGCATTTTCGAAACGATTCAGGAAATCTTCCGTCTGCCGGTCAAGCGTGATCTGGACGATAACGGAGATGACATCGCCACCAGCCGCGCTTCCCGTCAGCGCGGTATAGCCGCGGATGACACCTTCCCGCTCGAGAATATCGACGCGGCGAAGGCAAGCAGACGGCGAAAGCCCGACTTCGGCGGCCAGTTTGGCATTGCTGATGCGGGCATTCAGCCGAAGCAGGCGGATGATGTGGCGATCGGTAGCGTCCAGAGAAGACATAAAGATATTCCGTTCTGCCGTTGAAAATTGCGTGCTGAGCCAATCATTCGAATAATCTGCACATCAAACTGCAAAAATTCGATGATTGTTGCAATAGACTTGTTCCCAATAATAAGGGAACGACGATGAATATGACGATCAATCGCCAGACGGTAAGTGGCGGTGCCAGCGGCTATCTGACGATAGACCTGGGCGCGCTTCGTGACAATTATCTCCTGTTGAAGGCAAAGGCACCCGCCTCGATAACGAGCGCCGTTGTGAAGGCGAATGCCTATGGTTTGGGCGCAGACATGGTCGCGCCCGTGCTTTACGACGCTGGCTGCCGTCATTTCTTCGTCGCCCATATGGATGAGGCAATCGCCCTGCGCCTTCGCCTTGCCGGTGATGCGCAAATCTTCGTTCTCAACGGATTACAGCCGGGCAACGAAACCTCCTGCACGGCGATGAACATTACGCCGGTTCTGAACTGCCTTGAGCAAATCGCGCAGTGGTCAGCCCATGCAGCTGCACTGCGACAGGTTCTCCCGGCGGCGATCCAGATCGACACAGGCATGTCGCGGCTTGGTCTGGCGCCCATTGAGCTAGATGCGCTGAAAGCAGAGCCGGCACGTCTTCGCGGCATCGCTATCAGCTATCTCATGAGCCATCTGGCCTGCGCTGATGAACCTGAAAGTCCGCTCAATGCATCGCAACTCGTCGTGATGCGCAAGGCATCGGACATGTTTCCCGGCACGCCGGTTTGCCTTGCAAACTCGGGCGGCATCTTCCTCGGTGCCGATTACCACAACGCGCTAATGCGCCCGGGTATCGCTCTTTACGGCGGCGCGCCTTCAACGTTGCGCCCCAACCCGATGAAACCGGTAGTTCGGCTGGATGTCGCAGTAATCCAGACGCGGACAGTCCCCACAGATACGCTTGTCGGATATGGCGGCACGTTCCGTGCGTCCGCTGAAACGCGGCTGGCTACGATTGCGGCGGGATATGCGGACGGTCTTCCCCGCTCTCTCAGCAATCGCGGAGCCGCCTATTTCAATAGCATCCGCCTGCCAATTGCCGGCCGTGTGTCCATGGACAGCATAAGCCTCGACATCACAGCCCTGCCTGCGGGAAGCCTGACCCATGGCAGCCTTGTGCAACTGATTGGACCCGACCAATCGCTTGAAGCGCTTGCCGAGGATGCCGGGACAATATCCTATGAGATTCTGACGGGCCTCGGCCAACGCTATCGCAGAACCTATATTCAGCCAGACAGAGCCGGTGTTACCGGCGAAACAAGCAACGCAGACGAGTGAGGCAGATATGAAAATCGTTATTCTCGGTGCCGGTGTCGTCGGCGTCACGTCCGCCTGGTATCTTGCAAAGGCGGGTCACTCGGTGACGGTGATAGACCGCCAGCCTGCTGCGGCACTTGAAACAAGCTTTGCCAATGCGGGAGAAGTATCCCCGGGCTACTCCTCGCCCTGGGCTGCCCCAGGCATTCCGATGAAAGCCATGAAGTGGCTTTTCATGGAACATGCCCCTCTTATCATTCGACCGACAGCGGACCCGGCTGCATGGCGCTGGATGGGCCAGATGCTGCGCAACTGTACATCCGCGCGCTATTCCGTCAACAAGAGCAGGATGGTGCGCATTGCCGAATATAGCCGCGATTGCCTGATGGCTCTGCGCGATGAAACCGGCATCCAGTACGACCAGCGGACGCAGGGCACGCTGGAGGTTTTCCGAACGCAGAAGCAGTTTGATGGCATTGCCAAGGACGTGGCGGTGCTGAAGGCTGGCGGCGTGGCTTACGAGATTCTGGATCGCGATGGTTGTGCCGCCGTGGAGCCCGGCCTTTCAGCATCCAGAGACAAGATCGTCGGCGGCCTGCGTCTGCCCGGTGACGAGACCGGCGACTGCTTCATGTTCACCACCGAACTGGCAAAGCTTGCCGAACAGGCCGGTGTGACATTCCTCTACGACACCGGCATTTTGCGGCCGATTACCGAAGGCAACCGCGTCAAGGCCATTGAGACGACGAAGGGCACTCTGGAGGCCGATACGTTTGTCGGGGCAATGGGAAGCTACACGCCACAATTCCTCAAGCCTCTCGGTATCGATCTGCCGGTTTACCCGGTCAAGGGCTATTCGATCACGGTACCGATCATCAATGCTGCGCGCGCACCGGTTTCAACCGTCATGGATGAAGCGCACAAGATCGCGATTACCCGCCTTGGCGACCGTATTCGCGTCGGGGGAATGGCAGAGATTGCGGGCTTTAGCAAAGACCTGCCAGCCAAGCGGCAGGCGACCTTGACCCATTCGATCGAGGATTTGTTCGGCGGTGCCGGCGACCAATCCCAGGCGAAATTCTGGTCTGGCCTTCGCCCGATGACGCCGGACGGCACGCCGGTTATCGGCCCCACGCGCTACACCAATCTCTATCTGAATACAGGCCATGGCACTCTTGGCTGGACAATGGCCTGCGGTTCTGCGCGGGTCCTCGCCGACATGGTGAGTGGTACCAGACCCGAGATCGAAACCGGGGATCTTGCGATCAGCAGATATGCCGCCTGACATTCGCACCCGTATCGGCGGCAACCGGCTGCCGATACACGTCACAAGGACAGCGCATCTTTAAGCGCCAGACCTTCCTTGTTGCGCAAGTCCAGGTCGGTTTCGATGTGATCGATGTGATGCAGCATCAAACGCTTTGCCTTTTCGGCATCGCCGCTCTCGAGAGCATCGAGAATGGCGGCGTGATCGCTATGCCCACAACTGGAAACGCCGGAGCGCCCATAGAGCGCGATGACCAGCGATGACCTGGCGACCAGCTCGGCCATGAATTTTTCAAGGATGGCGTTTCCAGCAACGGAGGCGAGCATCAGATGAAAATCGCCCGAGGCCTTGATCTCGGACCGGCGTGCGCTTGGCCCCCGTTCATGCTGATGGCGGGCTTCTTCCGTTAAATGAGCCCGCATCTCGGCAATCACATCTGCTGACAGCCGTTCGATTGCACTTTGGACGATTCCCGGCTCGATCAGCCTGCGGGATGCAAAGATCTGCCGCGCCTCTTCCGGAGTAGGATTGGACACGAAGGCGCCGCGATTTCGCTCCGTCTTGACCAGCCCCTCGAAGGCCAGCATCTGCAAGGCGGCGCGCACGACGGTTCGGCTGACATCGAACAGCGTGCCAACCTCGGCCTCGGACAATTTCGTTCCCGGGGCAAGCCGTCTGTCCACAATTGCATCGCGCAGCGTGTCGCGGATAGACTGGGCGCGACCTTCCTGAGTAGCGTCGGCGTCTGGCGTAATATCAGCTGTTGTCATTGTATCTTCCGGTGGTCCAGCCTTTGTACTCCCACCAACCAAGGCCTGCAAAGGCAAAAGTACCCAATCGCCAAAAATATTGGATACAATCGTGATGCATAATCGCTCACAATCGCTTCTTTTTTAATCAGCGCCACGAACGGGATGTTAACCAGGAAATCCACGCTCGAAAAATCGGATTGAATTACAGAAACTTACCCTGCGCTCCGCCAACTGGCACGTCTTATGCAAGGAGATGATCGACAGCAGGGGAAGATGCATGAGTAAAGCCGCCGAGATCGATATTGTCTCCGTCTCAAAAGTCTACGGAACCACCACCGCCGTCCACGGCATCAGCCTGAAGATACCGGCCGGTAGCTATTGCTGCCTGCTAGGCCCTTCCGGCTGCGGAAAGACCTCGACATTGCGCATGATTGCCGGTCACGAGACGATTTCGAGCGGTGACGTTCGGCTGGGCAATACCGTCGTTACCGATTTTCCACCGGCGCGCCGCGGGACAGCAATGATGTTTCAGTCCTACGCCCTGTTTCCGCATCTCGACCTCCTGGACAATGTCGCCTTCAGCCTGAAGATGAAAGGCGTGGACCGCGACACACGCCGGGCAAAGGCCTTGACCATGCTGCAACTGATGCAGTTGGAACCCTATGCCAACCGCAGACCCGCGCAGCTTTCCGGTGGCCAGCAGCAGCGTGTGGCCCTGGCACGTGCGCTCATTACCGATCCAGAAGCGCTGCTTCTGGACGAGCCACTCTCCGCGCTTGATCCCTTTCTGAAGATACGGATGCGCGCGGAGTTAAAAAAGCTCCAGACGACGCTCGGCATTACCTTCGTTCACGTGACGCACAGCCAGGAAGAGGCAATGGCGCTCGCCGACATCATCGTCATCATGAATGACGGGCGCATCGAACAGGCGGCAACGCCACGTGACGTGTTCGAGCGTCCGGCGACGGGCTTCGTCGCCCGCTTCATGGGCCACCACAACGTCATTTCCGGGCGGGTGAGCGCGCAATATGGCGAATTGATCACCATTGACGTTCCCGCAGGCGGCTCCTTCACCGCCACAGGCGAGCCCATGCAGGACGGTCTCGTCGATATCGCAATCCGCACCGACCGCGTTCGCATCGGCGAAGCTGAGGAACCCGGATATGGCTTCACCGGTATCGTTTCCAATGTCGAATATCACGGGGCGACGGTCAAAATCACCGTCGCAGGCGCGGGCTTTGAGGACTTCAACGTCATTCTCAGCGACGTCGCTTTCTTTGCAAGCCCCATCAAGATCGGTGAAGCAATTCCACTGTCATGGAATGCGGCAGATGCCATCGTGCTCGGCCGAATAGAAAAATGACCAAAAAACAACCAGAGGAGAACTCATCATGTCGATAACATCCAATTCGAAAAAAGGTCTTTCGCGTCGCGGTCTTCTCAAGGCTGGCGCTGCAGCAACCGGTGCCGCCATCGGCTCTGGCCTGATTACAGGCTTCCCGACCATCTGGGCCCAGAACCCGATCACGCTGCGTCAGTTCGGCACCGGTGTTTCGAACCTCAATGCCATCGCTGAAAAATGTAAGGCCGACCTCGGCATCACGCTTGAAATGACGGCGACCGATTCCGACGCGGCTGCGCAACGCGCCGTCACCCAGCCAAACTCCTACGACATCGCAGACATCGAATACTGGATCTTGAAGAAGGTCTATCCGGCAGGCGTCATCCAGCCGATGGAAATCAAGAAGCTGAAATATTATGACAAGATCGTGCCGCTGTTCAAAACCGGCAAGCTGACACCCGACAGTGTCATCGCCCAGGGAACAGCGCCCCATACTGTCGGTTTCGTTGAAAAGCAGGGCGACAAGAAATTCGCCAAGGGCGAGACCGATTATTTCACCATGGTCCCGACCATCTACAATGCCGATACGCTCGGCATCCGGCCTGACCTGGTTGGCCGCGAGATCAGCAGCTGGGCCGATATCATGGACCCGAAGTTCAAGGGCAAGGCGTCCATCCTCAATATTCCTTCGATTGGCATCATGGATGCAGCCATGATCATGGAAGCGATGGGCAACATCAAATATGCCGACAAGGGCAACATGACCAAGGAAGAGATCGACAAGACGATCGACTTCCTCATCAAGGCCAAGAAGGACGGTCAGTTCCGCGCCTTCTGGAAGAGCTTCGACGAGAGCGTCAACCTTATGGCATCTGGCGAAGTCGTCATCCAGTCCATGTGGTCGCCCGCCGTGGCTGCCGTGCGCTCCAAGGGCATTGCCTGCAAATACCAGCCGCTCAAGGAAGGCTATCGTTCATGGGGCGGCGGTCTGGGTCTTGCCAAGCATCTCTCGGGCGCAAAGCTCGATGCGGCCTATGAATACATCAACTGGTACACGTCCGGCTGGGTCGGCGCCTATCTCAACCGCCAGGGCTACTACTCTGCCGCCATGGACACCGCGAAGGAACACATGACTGCGGATGAATGGGGCTATTGGGTCGAGGGCAAGGCCGCTCAGGGCGACATCATCGCACCAGACGGCAAGGTCATGGAAAAGGCCGGCGCAGTCCGCGACGGCGGCTCCTTCCAGGAGCGCATGGGCAAGGTCGCGTGCTGGAACTCCGTGATGGACGAAGACCGCTACATGGTTCGCCGCTGGAACGAGTTCATCGCCGCCTGAGCCTGAACATCATACCTCAAGCGACCGCCAGCTGAAAGCTGGCGGCGCTGCCCCCTTAGCCACGAAAGGCCTCATCATGGTGACCGTGCGATTGATCGGCGTCAGCGACAAGACGGACAAGAAAAGCCGCAGCTTTGCACTGCCGGAAAAGCTGGTCGCCTATCTGCAGGCAGCACCGCTGGCCGTCATACTCGGCTTCTTTCTCGCCCTGCCGATCCTCATGATCGCCACTGTCAGCTTCTGGGACTACGACTTCGCCCAGATGTATCCGGGCTTCGTCACCTTCAACTACACCGAAACTCTCGGCTCCTGGGTGACCTGGCAGACATACCTCAACACGCTGAAATTCGCGGCGATCGTCTGGGCAATCACCCTGTTTTGCGGCTTCTGGGTTGCCTATTTCCTGACATTCCACATCAGAACCACCACCATGCAGATGGTGCTCTTTCTGATCTGCACCGTGCCCTTTCTGACCTCCAACATCATCAGAATGATATCCTGGATACCGGTTCTGGGTCGAAACGGGCTGGTCAACAGCGCGCTTGTCGGCACGGGCATCGTTCCGGCTCCGGTGGAATGGCTGCTCTATTCCGATTTTGCCGTCGTGCTTGCCATGGTTCATCTCTATACGCTGTTCATGGTAACCCCGATCTTCAACACGTTGATGCGCATCGACAAATCGCTGGTGGAAGCCGCGCGGGATGCCGGCGCCACAAGCTGGCAGATCCTTTGGAATGTCATCATTCCCCTGGCAAAGCCCGGAATGGCCATCGGCACGATTTTTGTCGTCACACTGGTCATGGCCGATTTCTCCACGGTTCAGGTCATGTCCGGTGGCCAGAGCGCTTCGGTTGCGCTGATGATGAAGAACCAGATGTCGCTGCTGCAATATCCCGCAGCCGCTGCCAATGCCGTCATCCTGCTCGCCCTCGTGCTGCTGATGGTGGCTGGAATTCTACGCGTCGTCGATATCAGGAAGGAGCTCTAGGATGTATTCGGAAAAACGCGGTCGCGAATTCTATGTGCTTTCCTTCTTCTTTGCGCTCTTCGTGCTGTTTTTATACGGCCCGCTCTCGGCCATTCTGATACTGGCCTTTCAGGGACCGAATGGCGGGCTGACCTTTCCGCTGAACGGCATCTCGCTGCACTGGTTCAGAAACCTCTTCGAGCAACAGGCGGTTGGCGATTTTGGCGGATCGTTCCGGCGCTCGCTGTTTCTGGGCGTTATGGTGATGGTCTCTACCGTGCTTGTCTCGCTTCTTGCGGGTCTCGCATTTCGCCGAAAATTCGTTGGCGCGACATCGCTGTTCTATCTCTCCGTCGCCAGTCTCGTCGTTCCCTCCATCATCATCTCGCTGGGCATCGGCGTCCTCTTTCAGCAATTGGGGCTTGAACCGTCCTGGTACAGCTCCGCCTTCGGCGCGCACATGACATGGACATTGCCTTTCGGGGTGTTGATCATGCTTGCCGTCTTCAACCGCTTCTCTCCATCCTATGAAGAGGCGGCACGCGATCTTGGCGCGACGCCCTGGCAGACATTTACCAATGTCGTTTTACCCATGATTGCGCCAAGCCTCATCGGCATCGGTCTTTTCGGCTTTACGCTGTCCTATGACGAGTTTGCGCGCACGCTGATGACATCAGGCACCTACAACACCCTGCCGCTCGAAATCTACGGAATGACGACCAACGTCACGACGCCGGTTCTCTACGCGCTGGGCGCGGTCACCACATTTTTCTCGTTTCTGGTGATTGCGGCCACGCTCGGCCTCATCGTTTATCTGAACCGACGCCAACTGAAAGCCTGAACACAGCATCATGCGCATTCTCATCGTCAATCCCAACACCACCGCATCCATGACCGCAACGATTGCATCTGCTGCAAGCGGAGTGGCTGCACGCGAAACGGAAATCGTGGCCGTGACATCGCAGATGGGGCCTGTCTCAATAGAGGGTTACTACGACGAGGTTTTTGCCGTGCCGGGTCTGTTGGTGGAAATCGCCAAGGGGGAAAAGGCAGGTGCGGACGGCGCCATCATTGCCTGTTTTGACGATACGGGGCTGGATGCGGCAAGAGCACTTGCGACCATTCCGGTGATCGGCATCTGCGAAGCGGCGGTTGCCACCGCCTCCTTCATCGCCCAGCGGTTCGCCATTGTGACCACCATGGAACGGTCCCGCCTGCCTATCGAACATCTCGTTCATCGCTACGGAATGAGCAGCCGCGCGACCGTTCGTGCTGCCAATATTCCGGTCCTGTCGCTTGAAGACCCCATGTCTGACGCGCTTGAAAAATTGCGCCGGGAGATTGACGCCGCCGTCAGCAAGAATGGCGCAGAGGCCATCATTCTGGGTTGCGCAGGCATGGCTGACCTTGCATCACGCCTTTCCGAAGAGTTCCGTGTGCCCGTCATCGATGGGGTAAGTGCCGCGGTCAAACACTTAGAAGGGCTGGTTACACTGGGTCTGAAAACAGCCAAACAGGGCGCCTATGCCGCGCCGCTGCACAAGCCATACGGCGGAATGTTGAGTATGTTTTCACCCACGGAAATCAGCGACCACTGAGGCGTAAGCAATGCAGACATGGGTACGCCTTCACGCCACAGCAGCGCCATAATTCATTCAGCAGCCGTTCAGCCACATATCGCTAATTCTTAACCATCAGATAATCACTGGCACGCAGTTGCCGCTTTGATGGAAAACGAACATGGCCTCTTTTGCAGCAAAAACGCTTCTGGCTCTTGCAGTGTCTGCAACCGTCATCGCTCCCTTGAACTCCGCATCCGCCGGTGACTGGCGCCGTCATGACCGTGACGCTGCGCTTCTGGGCGGCGTGCTGGGTCTTGCAGCCGGTGTGGCTGTCGGTTCCGCACTGGCCCAGCCCCGCTACTCGGAAGAGCGCGTCTACGACGAGCCGCCGGTGCGCCGCTATCCCGCCTATCAGCCGAGCTACACCTACAGCGAACCCGACGACAACTACTATTACCGCCAGGCGCCGCGCCCGGTTTATAGAGCCCAGCCGGTTTACGATACCCGCCCGGCCTATCAGCCGCGCCGCACCTATCGCACCATCGAGCCTTGGACATCCACATGGTATGACTATTGCTCGCAGCGCTACGGCAGCTTCAACCCGCGTACCGGCACGTATCTCGGTTACGATGGCCAGAACCACTTCTGCGTTGCAGGCTGACCGTTCCGATAGACAAAGACGCCGCGTTGCCTATGCGCCCTTCTGGACATAGTCGGCGCGGCTGATGTTATGGCGCTGCAGCTTGTCATAGAATGTCTTGCGAGCAATGCCGAGGGCGGCAATCGTTTCAGCAACATCGCCGTCGCACTTCTCCAAAGCTTCCCTGATAATGGAGGCCTCCTCGCGGTCCAGTCTTTCAGACAGCGTGCCTGATGCTGCGTCACGCGATGCCGCTGGGGCCGCCGGCTGAGCCGTGGCTTCCAGCCCCAGAACCACCCGTTCTGCGAAATGGCCCAGTTCCCGGACATTTCCCGGCCAGTCATGGTCATTAAGATGCCGCGACATGGCAGCGGTGATTGCCGGAACCGGCAGTCCGAAACGATCCGAAGCTTTCTTCGCAAAATGGGAGAACAGCAACGGTATATCGGCTCGACGCTCTCGAAGCGGCGGAATCGACAAGGTCACGACGTTTAGGCGGTAATAAAGGTCATCTCGAAAATCGCCCCTTTGCTGGGCGTCGCCAAGGTCCACCTTGGCTGCGGCGACGACACGAATATCGACTGGCCTCTCCTCATTGGAGCCGACAGGTGAGACCTGCCGCATTTCCAGCACGCGCAGCATCCGCACCTGCACCCCCGGCGGCATACTTTCGATTTCGTCCAGAAACAACGTACCGCCACTGGAGTGTTCGATCCGACCGATCCGCTTCTTCTGCGCACCGGTAAAAGCGCCCGCTTCGTGGCCGAACAATTCGCTCTCGATGACCGTTTCCGGGAGTGCGCCGCAATTCAGCGCGACAAAATTGCCCTTCGAGCGTCGTTTGCTCCATTTGTGGAGCGCTGTGGCAACCACTTCCTTGCCGCTTCCCGTTTCACCGGCCACCAGCACATCGACGTCCGTATCCGCGATATGGCGCAGCGTATTGCGAAGCCGTTCCATTGCCGGTGTCTGGCCTATCAATGGCAGATCGTCCTCTGCCTGATGCGCGGCCAGCCTCAATGCCCGGTTCTCCATGATCAGCCGACGCTTTTCCAACGCTCTGCGTGCGCTTTCCACCATCCGTTCGGCGGGAAACGGCTTGGAAATGAAATCATACGCGCCATTGTGGAGAGCGGCGACCGCCATGGGCACATCGCCATGGCCTGTAATGAGGATGACCGGAAGGTCCGGATCGATCTGCCGCACGCGATCAAAGAATTGCAGGCCGTCCATGCCGGGCATTCGGACATCCGTTATCACGACACCATCGAAATCTTCAGACAGCGCCTCCAAAGCCTGCTCGGCCTTCGGGTATGGCACAACCGCTATGCCTGCCAGTTCGAGCGTCTGGCGCATGGCCTTGCGCAGCTGAGAATCGTCATCGACCAGATATACCGTACCGCCCATCGTCATCTTACGCCCGCTTCAAATAAACAGAAAAACACGTGCCGGTCTCACCGGTCTCGACGTCGATCCGGCCTCCATAATCCGAGGCAATGTCTCGGGAAATGACAAGACCGAGACCCAACCCTCCCTCTTTTGAGGTATTGAAAGGGGAAAACAGCTGCTCGCGTATGTCCGACGAAATGCCGGGGCCGTTGTCCGCTATAACAAGGGCAATCTCATCGCCAGCCTCATCGACCCGCACAGACACCCTTCCATCCGGCTTGTCCTCAATCGCTTCAAGCGCGTTTTGCAGAAGATTGATGACGATCTGCTCCAGCCGGATCCGGCTTCCGAGCACCATGAGACCATCTTGAGGAAGGGTAATTTCCAGTGCTTCCAGACGACCGGCAAAGCGGCTGCGCAGCAGAACCACCGCACCCTCCATGACGAGGCGCATACTGACGGGCTCTGCAGCGGTGCGTCCTTTTCGCGCCAATATCTTGAGATCGCTGGTTATGACGCCGATGCGCTCCGTCAGCGAAGCAATGCTTTCAAGGTTTTCATCGACCTCCTGCGCGCGGTCACGTTTGAGAAAGACGCGTGCGTTATCGGCAAAGGCGCGAATGGTCGCCACAGGCTGGTTGATTTCATGCGCGACACCGGCTGCCACCTGCCCTAAAATCGAAAGGCGATTGGCTTTCACCAACTCGTGCTGGACGCTTTGCAGCTCCTTGGCGGTCTGTTCGTGGCCGATAATTTCAGATTGCAGCCGGTCTCGCGCCATTGTCAGATCGATTGTCCGCTCTTGCACGCGTCTTTCCAGCTCGGCACGATCACGTTCATCCGCCGCACGCTGCTCGGCTCCTTTTTGCCTGCGACGCAACCAGATGGCTGATATCGCAAGAAGAGGCATGAGGCTCGCCGCAGCTATAATGCGATTTTCCCGGATCGCGGCATTCATGGTAGCGGCCACCGGTTGAAGATAGTGCAGCGACCACTGCGTTGTCGGCACGGGAAGTTCCAGACGCAGGAACTCTCCCTTGAGTGAAGACGGCGCGTTGACCGTGACCATAGCGACCTGCGGTCCGGGTGTCGAAACCGTCGTCACAGGCATGAGAGAAAGCTTTTCGTCGCCGAATTGCAGACTTTCAGCGATCTTACTTCGCTGCGCTTCATTGATCGGCGCTACCGTCTTGAACCGCCATTCCGGGATGCTCGTCATCAGGACAACGCCGTTATCGTCAACGATGTAGACCGGGCGACCGCCAATATTCCAGTCTGTCTCAAGCCGGTTGAATTCCACTTTGGCAATGACGACGCCAAGCGGCTTGCCATCTGTGCCATCGACACGCCGCGAGATATAAAGGCCCGGTCTGCGGCTGACATTGCCGAGCGCATAGTGCTCTGCCCTGCCCGTTTCCAAGGCGCGTTTGAAATAATCTCGAAACGCATAATTGGAGCCGACGAAGCTTTCCGGCGTGCGCCAGTTGCTCGACGCAATCGTTACGCCATCGATATTGGCGACATAGATGACCGAAGCCTGCGTGCCTTCAATCAGCCCCTCAAGCTTCTGGTCGAGCCGCTCGACCGACGCGCCGCCATTCTCCAGCGCATCGGTGATGTCCCGATCCCGAGACAGAACCAATGGCAGAACCCTGGGACGCTCAAGGGCAACATTGAGAAGCGCGGATTTCAGCTGGCCATCGGTACTTGCTGTCACCAGCAGGCTCTTCATCGCCTGAATTCGGCCGAGCTTGTCTGCGGCGATAAACGCACCGAGCGCGATTATCACCCACATCACCATGAAAGCGACCCATCGCGACCGCGCATTTTCGAAGTTTTTTGCCATCCGCACCACATCCAACGCTGACTATATTGTGCGGATTTCCACACAAACAGCAAGACAAAACGAGCGGCAAACCACACATCAATGCTTGTCACGACATACACGCTGAAAATATTTCTAGCATTTTCATAGGGTTGCAGAATGTGACGGATCTTGGCACGCCTCTTGCAAAATGACTGGCAGACGGTCGCAGGGCCGTGAACCAAGGACGGCGGACCCGGGAGGCCAATACGGCAGGGTTGTGACCGAGGAGGAACCAACATGATTGACAGCACCCCCGTGGCAACCAGCCACGTCAAATTGCCATTTTACCGGCACCTCTATTTTCAAGTTATCGTCGCCATTCTGGCCGGTATTGCACTCGGGCATTTCTATCCGGCTCTCGGCGAGCAGCTGAAACCGCTTGGCGACGGCTTCATTCGCCTGGTCAAAATGATCATCGCGCCCGTCATCTTCCTTACTGTCGCTACCGGCATTGCCGGCATGAACGACATGAAGAAGGTAGGGCGTGTTGCCGGCAAGGCAATGATCTACTTCCTGACATTCTCGACCCTCGCACTGATCGTCGGCATGATCGTCGCCAATGTCATCCAGCCGGGCGCTGGCATGAACATCGACCCCGCGACGCTCGACGGCAAGGCGGTTGCGACCTATGCCGCCAAGGCGCATGAGCAGAGCATCACCGGCTTCCTGATGAACATCATCCCGACGACGATTGTCGGCGCCTTCGCGGAGGGTGATATTCTACAGGTCCTGTTCTTCTCGGTTCTGTTCGGTATTTCGCTGGGCATCGTCGGAGATCGCGGCAAGCCGGTCGTCGATTTCATGCACGCGCTGATGTATCCGATCTTCAAGCTGGTCGCGATCCTCATGAAAGCCGCACCGATCGGCGCTTTCGGAGCCATGGCTTTCACCATCGGCAAATATGGCATCTCATCAGTCACCAACCTCGCGATGCTGATCGGCACTTTCTACCTGACCTCGCTGATCTTCGTGCTGGTCGTTCTGGGCGCGGTTTGCCGCTATAACGGCTTCTCGATCCTGGCGCTGATCCGCTACATCAAGGAAGAGCTTCTGCTCGTTCTGGGCACATCGTCTTCGGAAGCCGCACTGCCGGGCCTGATGAGCAAGATG
Source organism: Rhizobium sp. Leaf311 (assembly GCF_001423445.1). NCBI lineage: Bacteria > Pseudomonadati > Pseudomonadota > Alphaproteobacteria > Hyphomicrobiales > Rhizobiaceae > Rhizobium > Rhizobium sp. Leaf311. The sequence continues at coordinate 219,201 of NZ_LMNZ01000002.1, forward strand.
GAAAAGGCGGGCTGCAAACGCTCTGTCGTTGGCCTCGTTATCCCCACAGGCTATTCCTTCAACCTTGACGGCACCAACATCTACATGACGCTTGCTGCCCTGTTCATTGCACAGGCAACGGGCATCCATCTGTCCTTCGGTGAGCAGGTTCTGCTGCTTCTCGTCGCGATGCTCAGCTCCAAGGGTGCCGCCGGTATCACGGGCGCAGGCTTCATCACGCTTGCCGCAACGCTCTCTGTCGTTCCGTCTGTTCCAGTTGCTGGCATGGCGCTGATCCTCGGCATCGACCGCTTTATGTCGGAATGCCGTGCGCTTACCAACTTCGTTGGCAATGCGGTTGCGACAATCGTCGTTGCCCGTTGGGAAGGCGAACTTGACGAGGCGCAGTTGGCCCTCGTCCTGAGCGGCGAAGATGTGCCAAGCATCGGCGAAGTCAAAACTGCTTCTGCAGCGCAGCCTGCCGAATAGCACAATTGTCCAGATGAATGCGCGGCCCGCCCGAATTTTCGGCGCGGGCCGTTTGCGTTTCTAGCTCTAATTGATGACCCTGCCTAACCAGAAGGGTATATTTGAAGAAGGATATTTCCGCCTAGAATGAAGCCTCCCAAAGGGCAGTCAATCGTATTGGGAGGGGGCCATGCATATCGACGTCATCAACACCCGCGCGGGCTTTGACGCGCTGCGGGACAACTGGGACCAGGTGTTCATGGCGGACCCGCATGCCCAGCACTTCCTGTCCTTCACCTGGTTGAAGGCCTATCTCTGGCGGCGAGGTCGATGGTTCATTCTTGCGCTGAGAGAGAAAGCTGAGGGCTCTGCCTATGTCGCGTTCTTTCCGCTTCGAGTGATTACCCAGCAGGACAAGAAGACTGGCCGCTTCTTCGATGAAATCATCATGGCTGGCAATTTCGCTGCCGACTATACCGGGTTCATCACGCTGCCGGCATATGAGCATCACGCGGTGGCCGGGTTTTGCGCCTTTCTCAAGCAGCAAAGCTGGACGCATTTGAAGCTTGAATATATGTGCGGCCCCCTTTCCCGGCGCGACGCGATGATAAGGGCGCTCCAGGGACCGCAGGTCATGTTTCGCGACAGCACGCCGAAGAGCCTGAACGATATCAACAATTGCGTCTGCCCGGTGGTGACGCTGCCTGCAAGTTTCGATGAGTATCTGGAAACCAGCATGAGCAGCCAGACGCGGCAGAAGTTGCGGCGGTTTCTGCGAAAGGTGGAAAGTGACCCGGGCTACCGCATTTCCTTTGCCACGCATGAAACGATCGGGCGTGACATGGATATCCTCTTTAAGTTCTGGCGCGCAAAATGGGCTCCCTACAAGGGAAAGGACCGTGCCGAGAAGATCATCGTTTCAACCCGTGACATGCTGATGGATTGTTTCAGGGATGGGACGCTGGAAGTACCCGTCCTCTGGTACGAAGACAGACCGCTTGGCGCACTTGCAAACATCATCGACAAAAGCAAAGGCGTGGTGCTTTTCTATATCACGGGCCGGGACGAGACATGGACGACACCATCGCCCGGGCTTGTCCTGCATGGCTTCTGCATCCGGCGCGCAATCGAAATGGGCTTTCGCGAGTATGACTTCCTGCGGGGAAATGAGCCCTACAAATACATGTTCGGGCCGTGGGAAAGACCTATCAGCTGCACCCAGTTCAGATCCCGCTCCGGCGAGAACCTCAACGGCAGGCTCCATCCGTTCAGCATCCGCTTTGTCTATGAACAGGCGTTGAAGTTCTACAAGGCCGGTGAAAAGGCCAAGTCGGAAGTTGCCTTCCGGCAGGTTTTGGAAACGGTGCCTGACCACCGGGGCGCGGAATTTGGTCTTGCCAATCTTCTCTTCGAAAAGGGAGAGTTTCACGAAGCGGAAGTGTCCTATCTCGCCATCAGCAGGGCAGTCGAAGACCCCGTCCCCGCCTTGCTGCGCCTGGGGGAAACGCGCCTTGCGCAAAAGGATTTTCCAGGCGCTATCAGGGCGTTTCAGGATGTCACGAGCCGCGCACCGTTTCACCACGAGGCGCTTTACAAATGTGGCATTGCGCTTGTTGCAGCGGGGCGGAGAAACGAAGCTGCAGCGATTTTCGAGAAGCTGCAGAACTTTCATTCTGACGACGCTGCCAATATGCACTATGCCGAGAAAGCAAAGTCAGCGCTTTCACGTCTCCGGGCTTTCGTCGCCCCACCCTCAATCCTCGCGGGATCCGTCGTTCTTGCGGGGACCGACAGCGACCAGCCTCGACACTGGCATCCGCCGAGGGTTTTGCACTGACGGCTTGAAAGGGCATCAGGCCGTTCTTCAACCGCCTTGCGGCCCCTTGCTTGGGCGAGCATCCCGCGCAGCGGCAAGTCCACGCACCGCGTCCCTGTGACCGGTTGAGGCTGGCCCTTCGAACACTTGAACAGCTTCGGCATAACGTTTCAGGTTCAGATAGGCATAGCCGCGAATGACCATCAGGTCGTTACGCTCTGTTGCAAAGCGCGCGCGCTGGTCCAAAAGGATCAAAGCTTTTTCATACTGGCCGTTATTATATGCGGCCAAAGCGCGGTCCGTCAGGATCGCGATCTGAAGTTCTGTCGCCTTTGTCTTGTCCATGCCGGATTTTGTAGCGGAGACGGCTGCGTTGTCGGTCAGCCCCATCCGCAGATAGGCAAGGCTCTGTCCATAGGCCGCATCGCTTCGCACAGTGGATTGCCCGCCAGCAAGAGCAGCGCCGAACGCCTTGAGCGCCTCTGCGGGCCGGTTGGCATCCATGAGGCACCAGCCCTGTTGCAAGGCCTGTTGCGGAGGAAGCCCATCCGGATTGAAGGTCGCGCCACATCTGCTCGTCTTGCGAGAGGTTTGGTTCTGCGCCCCGACGCGACCTTGGCGGCCAACGGTCTGGCTGGAACTTTGCTGGTAAACGACATTTGTCGGCGCTGTCGTCATGGTTTGCTGTACGACCTGCACCGGGGCTGGCTGGCTGGTGGCAACACGCTGGGCGGGGTCGGGCTGAGCCATCCCGACCATTCGGATTCTTTCCGACTGCGCACCCCACTGCTGCTGAAGCCTGCGCACTTCCGCAACATTGTTGAGTTCCTGATAGGACAATGCCAGACCATAGGCCGAAGCTTCATCATCCGTCTTCCAGTTCAGCGCCGTGGAAAACCACTGGACGGCCATTTGCGGCTGCAGGAAAGCTCGCGAATACCAGCCAAATTCCTGCGCCGTGGCTGGGTCTTTCTGCGAGACTGTTTCCTCGGCAATTCGTTTAAGGACCTCCGGTTCAAGGGCCAAAGGTGGCTCGAGCGCAAGGAGATTGGCTGTTGCGGCAAGATAGGTCTTGCGGGCATCGTCGGACGACTGACGCCACTCATACATGACTTCTTCGGCCTCGCGGGGTTCACCGCGAGCGATCAGGGCGAGCGCCAGGCCTTGAGATGCAGAGGCGGAGTCCTCAGCGCTGCGGGCTTGCCGAAACCATTTCTCGGCATCCTGATTCTTTTCGCGGCGCAGATTGTACCAACCGAGCAAGAGAGCGTCGCTTGCAAGCTTGTTCGTCTCGGCCGCCCTCTCAAGACGCAGAAGATATGCGGGTGGCACCGTCACATCCTTGTTTTCGCCAGCGCCCGCCACGAACTGGCGTGCAAGGTCGTCCTTCACCGGCTCGAATTCCAGCTGTCCGTCGGCACCCGGCTTTTCCTTGGAGAGCAGGTCGTCCATCATATCGAGCGGCAGCAAAGCAGATGCTTTCTGGACCGTTGCAAGGCGTTCGCTTGCGCCGTCGCAATTGCTCAATATGTAATTATAGGCGTCGCGGGCACGCTCCGGCTTGTCCGTACGTGCAAAGGCTTCCGCGACACGCCAGAGAACATCGACCTCGCCGCAGGTCAGCAATCCAGGATTACCGGCTGCCGTTTCAACGACTGCATTATATTGCTTGAGGTCGGAAGAATTGACGAGCTTTTGCCTGGCTTCTGCAAGCGTCAGCATATCGGTGAGGTTTGCTGGCGGTTGCCAACTGGCATCGGCGGCCTGGCGGTCTGCGATGGCCTTGCGGACTTCGGAATAGCGGCCATTGGCATAAAGTTGCCACATGGTTTCCAGCTGCGGATCACCCTGCTCAGGAACAGCAATCGGATCTGCTGGTGGCGTCCACTGCGGGTAAAGGGCCTTCAGACGAGCGATTTCCGCTTCAAGCCGTGCTTTATCTCCCTGCGCGGCGAAGTAGCGCAACGCGCTTTCATCGACGGTGGCAGGCGTCGTAGGCGTGGCCGCGGCAGGAGTCTGCGGTGGCGTCTGGCGTCGTGCCTGCGCCAATATGGCGTCCTGATCCGCATTCACAGCGGGAATTGTAACGGGCGGCGCGGGGACCGGGGCCTGCGTCTGCGCAACACGCACCGGCGGCGGCATACGGTTCGCTGCAGGCAACGACGCGCCATCGTTGACCGAGAGAAGAGAGCCACCTTCACCAGGCGCTATGGACCCGGTCGTGTGGATGCGTGAAACCCTGCCCAAAAGCTCATCGCGGAACTGATAGGCCGTGACACCGAAAAGTGCCAAGAGAGCGGCTGATATGTAAAGCGGCTTTCCGATCACAAGCACTCCTGATGCGTCTGAGTCGCGAATGACAAACCCAACAGATGCAACGTAGATGGATAATAAAGTGTTGACGAAAAGCGGCGAACATCGTCGGGCAAAGGTGTTTTCTTAACCAAACACGCCAAAAGTGCTGGAATTATCCGATATCCGGGATCTGAAAGCACATCCTTCGTGGCGCCTGTGCGCAAATCGAAGGTTGCCATATTGCCCCCGTCAATCACGATACCGGTAGCCAACCTGTCCAGAAGCTTCTCATCACCCAAGCCCGCACGAACCAGATAAAGCGGGATACGGATAGAATTATATCCGAACTCCTGCGGAAATCCGTCCGCTGGCCGCGGTTTTGTCTTGACCGACACCCAATCGGCGGGAAGCTTTCTGGGGCCGAAGGAATAGGCGGCAATCTGGGCCAATCCATCCTTCGACAACGCTTCCCAAAGAGGTGACGGAGCGATCTCGTTCAAGACCGGAAAGGCTTCGAAAACAAAATAGGAAGGGTTTACGACGGGTCCGTCCGGGCGATCAGCTTCGCCAAATCCGACGGTTCCGGGCAGCAAGAGGGTTCGCCCTCCCCGCTTCACCACCGCGGTCGACACGATGGTTTGGGCCATGGTTTGCGCCGTCTGCTGGTAATCCGCTCTGCCCCACTGCTTCGATGCCAGCGCCAAGGCATAAGCGATGAGGATATCGCCATCGGTGGCATTATTGACGTCGGAAATATGTGGGTCGGTCTGCGGATCCCATTTCCATGCGGCAAGCCCGTCGTCACGAACGAGCAACTCCGTCTTGGTGAACGACCAGATCAGTTCAAAATCGGCAGGATTGTCTGCAAGGACGGCAAGCCACATGCCATATCCCTGGCCTTCGCTGTGGCTGATATTGTTATTGGCGGTGTCAACGATACGACCCGTCGGGTCCAGAAATGCAGCCTTGTAGGCAGACCAGTCAGCCTGGTTGATCGACGCTGCCCTGGCGCTGAATGCGGAGAACATCATTGCCAACATCACCAGAGATTTGAGCGCGAGGCTGAAGGTTTTTTTCATTTCCGTCGCCCCATGCCGCGCAACATCAGGAAGGTGACAAAGCCAAGCAACGTCAAAAAGCCGACGAAAACAAGGGAATAAGACAGCGTATTCGTCGAAAGCCAGTTGGCTGCAATCAGACGCCAGTTCGAGAAGCTGAAGGACCGCGTGACGATGAAGCTTGGCTGTTGCGCCGCTACCGTTTCAACCTTGTCGGCGCTGGCATCATAGGTCGCAACGCGTCCCGCAAGCGCATTCCACCGCCCTTGTTCGGCCATGGCCGCCATGCCCGTGCGCAAATCTGCCGAGGTGGGTGCGGTTGCAATCGTCCATACGCCTTCGCCGCCGGGGCTCATTCCTTGGGCCAGCATGAATGATACATTGGCAGGAGGTGTATAGACCTGCTCGGCACCGGGCAAAAACCGCAGCGTATCGGAGGTGATGTCGAAGTTCCGCTTCATCCACTCCTCGAAGGACGACACCTGCCCCTGCCACACGCCGTTGTCCACGCGCTCGCGCCACTGGTCGAAAAGCTGATCCGTCTGGGCTGGCTGCACCGCCCCGTCGCTCTCTTTCCAGGCAACCTGGCTTGCAGGTGCAAGATTGAGCTGGGTGACCAGCGCCTGCGGCATCTGCGCAAGGGTTCCGAAGAAAAGCGCGTTGCGCTCACCAACTGCCGCAGGCGTTGCGACAAGCTCAACCGTAACGGGATGCCCGCCCGCAATTGCCAGACGCCCCAGAAGTGTTGCTGCTGCAGACATCGTATCGGCATCGACACGCTCAAGCCAGACCGCAACCGGCTGCCCCCCTACGCGGTAAGGCTGGCCGACACCATTGGTCGCGGCTAGATCGGGCGCTCGGCCAATCAACGCATAATTTGGAATGTGGAGTTCAGTGGTATCGAACAGCGCGAAGCGGGGTGTCTGACTGGCAGGCGCACCGGGGAGGCAGGCGGCATCCGCCTCCGTCATCAGCACGGCCTCAATCGCAATCGTGTTTACGCCCGGCACAAAGTGGCGAAGCGTAACGTTGATCGGCAGATGGCGGAAAATGCCGCCGCCCCTGTTCGATACAGGCACGGTCGAGGCAATATTGCCGTTGACATAGACGTCGATATGGCTGCCGGGCAAAACGTCATTGGCATAGGCGGCATCCAGCAGCAACGTGGCTTCGCCGTAGGCCGCCGCATAAAAATCCGCAGGCGCACCGACCGTGAAATCCGTACGAAAGCGTCTGCCGGAGAACTCCGTGCTTTTGACCCCAAGTGCCGAAAGCGACAGACGTCGGTCCGACATGACGAGCGGCGCATCGGGCGTGTGCCACGTCTTCGTTGACAAGGTTGCCCGAGAGGCCCCAGCCGGACGCTCCACGGATGATGTCAACTGGTCGATAGCCACTTCCATGGCTTGCGGCGTAGGTCCGCTGACAATGAGTGCGGATACACCATTGACGATATTGTTCTCGAAACCCGCATAGGGACCGGCAAGTGCTTCGGGCGGAACCGCCTGTGTGGCGGCCGCAATCTCACGCGAGGTGCCAGCAATGACCGTCAGCGTTCCCGGCTGCCGCTCCGTTGGCAGGCGCGTGTCGAAGCTTATCTTCTGATTTGGCATTTGTGTCCGCAATGCCAGGGCTTGCGCGAGCTTCAGCAATGGTTGCGCAGAAATGGGGTTTGTCAGGCCGGGTGCAACAATGTTGATGGCGGTTAGACCAGACTGGTCCGCACCTGTGGCCTGAATGTCGTCTATGGTGCTGAACCGGCTTCCGACATCGGCGTTGAATTCGATATAGGTGCTGGCGGGATTGACCTCGGTCCACAGATCATAGGTAGACTGAACCGTGCAGTCCGTCCGGTGCCGCTGCTCAACCCCGAAGGAAATCAGATTAGCACCCGCTTGCAAGGCTCCCGGCGGAATGGCCATGGATGCTCGCCCCTCGGCATCCGGCGAAGAAACGCTTTTGGGCTCAAGCGGAACGTTGTTGATCGACACCTGCAGGTTTGAGCTTTCAGGCGCGACAACGATGGCATTCTGATAGCCGATGTTGAGCGAAACGGCTGATCTTGCCTGTTCCGATGTCAGATACAGCGTCCACTGCCGTTGATCCGTCTCTCCCGCAAGGCTCAGATCACGGTATGGCAGGATGTAGCGACGACGATCATCATCACTGGGCGCAGCTCGCGGCGTAACTGCACTCGATTGTGGAGGTGGTGCCGGGGCGGTAACCGCAGGCGCCGCAGGAATTGGGGCCGCAGGAACTGGTGCCGCAGGAGGAACCCGCCCGATGGGTGGCTGTACAGGTTGGGCAGGCGCAGGTGGGGCGACGACTGGCGGGCGCGCGGGCGAAGTGCTCGGCTTTTCCGGCGACATGTCGAACGGCGCGGACTGCGCAAATACCAGCGTTGAAATGGAGGCCAGAAAAGCCGTGAGAAGCAGCGGTTTCCTCATGGGCGTGCCGTTCCGACAACCGGTTTCGTTTGGCGCTGAGGTTTAAGCGACCGGAAGAAGTAAAACAGACCCCGCTGTGTCTGGTAGATGGCGATGGCCATGAAGGTCACCGTACCCTTGATCAAACCGGGGTTCTTTCTGCGCACGCGCTGAATTTCGCTCCACTGTTCGGAGTTGGCGAAGATCAGGTCGGCAATCAGGCGATGGTCCACGGCCTGTTTGGGTGAGAAGGTACTGCCGACTGACGTGAAGCCATCTTTCTTGACCGAGCGCACAATGTTGATGGACATCGTTTCAGGCACGCCCTCACTGTGCGGCTTCACGCGGATGGTCGCTGTGGTGTCCTTTGCCACGGGGCCAAGGCCGGGTTCGAAAATGTTGATGAGCATGCCATGCACGGAAACATTCTCGACCGTGGCAGGCAACCACGCGTCGCTATCGCCTATCTTCAATTCGCACCGCCGCTTGACCGTCACGCGCCGCGAGGCAGACTTCTCTCCGCGTTCTGACACCACGCCAAGGGCACAGCCTGCAAAGATGATGTTGAGCAGGTTCCACCCACCAACCACAAGCGTAACGTCTGCCTTGTAGGGCTCTGCATATATTCGATAGATCGCGAAAATCATCGCGATGATGAGCGTGCCGAAAATGACGAAAAAGGGCCGACTGATTTCCGACAGGCGCGCCTCGCTGATCGACTCATCCTTTGCCGTAACCTTGAAGGTTGGTTTGGATGGATTGAATATGACAGAGACGACGGCGGGCAGGAGATGGACCGTCTGGACATATTCATAGAGCTCGGAAATCCATGGCCACCTGAAACTGCCATAGAGAAAGTTCTGCATCATCAGGTTAACCAGCATGTAGGCAGCAGTGTAGGCAAGGAATTCTCCGCCCGATGCCACGAAAATCTGGAGATCGAAGAAGAGGTAGAACAGAGGCGCGAAAAGAAAGATCGTGCGCGGGAACGGAAACAGCCAGAACAGCGTCGATGACATGTAGCAAAGCCGCTGTGTAAAGGAGAGCCCGCGACGGAAAAGCGGCTGGCGGAAGATCAGGATCTGCATCATCCCTTGCGCCCAGCGGCTGCGCTGACCGATAAAGCTGGCGAAGGTGGCCGGCTGAAGACCGGCAATCAACGGCTTGTCGACATAGAGGCTGTGCCAGCCGCGCGAATGCAGCGCCAGCGCCGTTTCGCAATCCTCTGTAATGCTGACGCCGCTGAAGCCATCGGTTTCCTTCAACGCGCTGCGACGCAGGACCGCAGCAGAGCCGCAGAAGAACGCACCATTCCACTTGTCCAGACCACGCTGGATGATGCCGTAGAACATCTCGTTCTCGCTAGGCATCGTTTCGAATGTTCGCAGATTGCGCTCGATCGGGTCTGGATTGAGGAAGAAATGCGGGGTCTGGACCAGAAACAGCCGCTCATCCTCATCGAAATAGCCGACGGTTTCGAGCAGGAAGTCACGCGCCGGGGCGTGGTCCGCATCAAAGACGGTAACGAGTTCACCGGTGGAGTGCTCAAGTCCGTTATTGAGATTGCCCGCCTTGGCATGAACATTGCGCTCTCGGGTTAGGTAGTTGACGCCGAGGTCTGCGCATAGCTTCTTCAATTCTTCGTGGCGCTTTGTTGCAGCCTGCGCTTCTGGTACGCTCACAGCGTTCCGCTTCTGAACGGTGCCGCCGTCATCCAGCAGCCAGACGGTGAATTTGTCTGCGGGATAATCGATGTTCTTTGCTGCGGCCAGTGTGTTGGCCAAGAGGATCGCATCCTCATTGTAGGTCGGAACGAAAATATCGACCGTCGGGGTGTATCCCGGCGAACCCGGCCTGGTCTTTCTCGAGGGAAGCGGCATGGAGACGATGACGAGACTGAGCGCCAGCATGAGCACGCTGTACATCTCGGCAAGGTAGAGAAGAAACCCGGGAATGAAGTTTTCGGGCTGGTTGATGGGCGGCAGGGTGCTCGTCGTTCGCCAGTAAACATAGCGCAGAACGATGGCGGTTCCAAAGCCCAGACCGATCAGCCGCCACGCGCCTTTTCCGTTTAGCGATTTGATGGTGGCAAGCAGCGCAAGCGAGATTGCCGTGGCGATCAGATGGGTCTGCAGGCTGACCGGCAGGGTTACGATGACCAGAACGCAGACTGAGACAAGCATCCAGACAATGACGGTGATGACCTTGCTCATCTGCAAACCCTCGCTTTCAAATGAGATGGAGGCGCATCGCCCCGAAATGATTCATCGCAACGTTTCGGCCACGAGCCGCCAGACTGATCCAAAGACGTAACGCACAGAACGCTAGTTGCATCTTTGCGAACCTTCTGCCGAAGACATGCAATCCGGTGATGGAATGACCACTCGTGTCGTTTGCGCTTTTGCTCCGGACGCGGGCACGTCTGCCGGGCGCGGCAGCGTGGGCGCCGCAGCAGATGGTGCCGGAATGATGACGCGTGCCGGTGCGGGACTTACCACCGTTGCAGGCTGCTGCGGCGGAGCCTGCACCACATTCGCACGGACAGCGGGACGACGAACCGGGGCAGCGGCTTGCCCTGACGGGGTCTGGGTGCCTGGTTGCATCGGAAATTCCGTTGCGCTCACCGGATAGATCGGATTGCCGGATCTGCCCATTCCCTCGGGCGGCTTTTGTGCCGTGCCGTAGGGGTTCCAGTTCTCCGCATCGTAGCTGCCGGTGATTGTATAATTATACATGACCGCCAGCAAATCCCGGACAGTGACACCTGACTGGCACAACCTGAGCGAAACATTGATCCGGCCAAGGTTCTTGAAGCCCTGCCGCATGTCTTCCGGCGAGCGGATATACTGCCAGGCATAAATACAGCTGTCGTCCCCCGCACCTCTTCCCGAGGCGTAGGAGAATGCGCCATAGGCATTCTGCAGATACTCGGCAGAGGTGGAAACAGGCAGGCCCGGAAAGGCCGATCTTATTTCGCGCGAGATGGAAGATGCCCGCAGGCTGCCGCTGGACAGGCCATCCTTGCCGGTATCTTCTGCACGTTGCGGGCCGAACATTTCGATCTTGAAATAATTTTGTCCGGGCGTGCGGGCATCCGAGCGCAGGATGACATCTTGCTGGACGGCATTGGAGTAGGTGCGGCTGATGACGCTGATGATTTCCGGTCCACCGGGTGGCGGAAAGATCAACGCCTCCTCGGGTGCCAGCATCTTCGGCGCGCCTGAAGGCCTTATGCCACCTGGATTATTGCAACCCACGAGCACAACGCCGATACACGGAAATAGCACAAAAGCGGCGTTCTTAACCACCGCGGCACTCACCACTTTACCATGTTCGGTAAGGTCGTGTGCGCAACGAATCAAATATGACCAGACCATGGCTATGAAATACGTGACGATGCCGATTTAGCAATATCATATTTCGCTCACATATTATCGACTTCTCGGCAATCTCGACGGGAATAGATCAATCTGCCACCTGGATGGAACTTTACGAGAGAAAGACAATTGGCATTGCGACGGTGTTAATGAACCGTCTTTAGAAAGCTGAACGACAAAGGATGAACATGGCGGATCAACCAATGAGCGTAACGGGCAAACTTTCTGATGAAGTCAAGACGCTGCGCCGGTGGCTCGATGAAGATGCCTTGCCGATGTGGTGGGATGTCGGCGCTGCCAAGCCGGACGGCGGCTTCTTCGAGCGCATCGGCCAGGACGCCAAGCCTATGACGGGCGACAACAGGCGCTCCCGCGTGCAGCCAAGACAGGCATATTGCTATGCAGCAGCAGGGCAAAAAGGTTGGAACGGCGATTGGAAAAAGGCCGTCAACCACGGTCTGACATGGTTTGACAGCGTCTACCGACTGGAAAACGGCCTGTACGGCAACCTCGCCGATGCTTCAGGCAATCTAATCGATCTTAGCTTTGATTTTTATAATCAGGCTTTTGCGCTGTTTGCCACCGCGCAAACGGCGCTAGTTTTCCCAGAACGGCGCGACGAAATGCTCGCGAAGGCCCATTCGATACTTGCCATCCTGCAGCGGGATTACGCACACCCCGTCATCGGTTTCGAGGAAGCCAACCCGCCTCGCGAACCTCTCTGCTCGAACCCTCACATGCATTTCTTCGAGGCGATGCTGGCCTGGGAAAAGGTGGATCCGAAAGGGCCCTGGCATGGGCTGACCGACGATATCGCCCATCTTGCGATGAGCAAGTTCATCGATGCCCTGTCCGGCGGACTGCGCGAGTTCTTTGACCATGACTGGAACCCGATGCCGGGAGACAAGGGCCGCATCATGGAGCCGGGCCACCAGTTCGAATGGGCCTGGCTGCTGACCCGCTGGGGAGATCTGCGCAAGAACGAAGACGCGATAACCAAGGCGAAGCGACTTTTTGAGATTGGCGAAAAATACGGCATTTGCCCGCAGCGCAGGGTCGCAATCATGAGCCTCTACGACGACTTTAGCGTCCATGATGCTCTGGCGCGTCTTTGGCCGCAAACAGAGTGGTTGAAGGCGGCAGTGAGACTGGCTTCTGTGACGCACGGAGAAGCGCGGTACGCCTATCTCGGCTCGGCCGTCCGGGCGATCGGTGCGCTTCAGCCATTCCTGGACACACCCGTGCCGGGCCTCTGGTTCGACAAATGGCCCGCAGATGCGCCCATGATAGATGAGCCCGCCCCTGCCAGCACTTTTTACCACATCGTCTGCGCGATCTACGAGGCGGAAGATGTGTTGAGGGAGAGTTTGACGTAAGAGATTGGCAAGTTTTCCTGATGGACTGACGACTGCCAATGGACTCCCCAGCGAACGCCGGGGAGTCGTTTGAAAGGGTGGCAGCGTAGATGTTACCCTTCCAGCCAGCGTACCTGTTCAGCCGTCAATCTTATATGGAGTGCCGAAAGGCTGTCTTCCAATTCGCCGATCGTGCGCGGGCCGATAAGCGGAATGACCGGGAATGGCTGCGCGATGACATAGGCGAGCGCTATGTGGATCGGGCTGCGTCCAAGCTCCTTTGCGAGCTGGATCGCCCTGTCCCGCCGCTCGAAGTTGCGGTCGGAGTACCACACACGGACAAGCTCTTCATCGTCGCGCCTGTCGCGACCTGCCCTGTCAGTAAAGAAGCCACGGCCCTGGCTGGACCAGGCAAAGTTCGGGATCTGCCGCTCCTGCTGCCATGCTTTCCAGCCATCATCGGATGCAGCGACACATCCTGCCCAGATCGGGTCGAGCATTTCAGCCAGCGAGAAATTGTTGGACAGTGCTGCGGGGGCTGCCTTGCCGTTTGCCTTGGCGTAGGCTGCAGCCTCGTCCATACGCTCGCGGGTCCAGTTGGAACCGCCAAATATGCCCCTAATGCGTCCGCGTTTCACCTCGGCATCCATGGCATCCACGAACTCGCCGACAGGTACATCCGTGTTGTCCCGGTGCATGAAGTAGACATCGACATAGTCCGTTTTCAGTCGCTGCAACGACTGATCCAGCTGTTTGGAGATCATGTCCGGATAGCAAAGTGGCGAGTGCGCGCCCTTGCCGATCAGGACGATGTCCTCACGGGGAACATTGCGACTGGTATGCCAGTCTCCGAAAATGCTTTCGGTCTTGCCACCGCCATAGACATAGGCGGTATCGAACAGATTTCCGCCAGCTTCGTAAAAGGCATCCAGCGTCAGTGAAGCCGATGCAAAATTGGGAAAGAACTCAAAGCCCAACGCCACAACCGAAGCCTGCTTGGACAGCCCCGGAATGGTGCGCATCGGCACGCCGTTGCCAGCGACGACAGTTGAGCCGACGATGTTTGAAACCCGTTTGGCAGAGGTTTCAACGCCGTATTCCAGCCCGACCGAGGCACGCCACTGGTCCATAACGCGCAGGTTGCCCAGGCTGTCGGCCCAGCTCATGCCGGGATAGGAAAACTCCGACCTGCCCGCGAGAATGGCCTCACCTGCGGCATCGACTTCGAAGGCATAGAGCCATCCGTCTTCCCGCACCTCAACCGTCTGGCGGTCATCGCCCTTGATGATATCGATCTTGCCAACACCGCCTTTATGACCGGAGGCAAACCAGAAGTTTTCGACTTCGATGCGGCCCTGGGAACCGATGATGCGCAGAACATTGTCCTGCTGCGCCATGATGGAGCACGACACTTCGGCCACGATTCCATTTGGAAACTTCAGCACGGCAGATGCCCATTCATCCACGCCGGACTGCCCCAGCTGCGCAACACCAGCGACTTTTTCCGGCTCCAGAATGGGCTTATCCGCCATGGCACCCGCAATCAGGCGCGCCATGGAGACGGGATATCCGCCAACATCGAGAATGCCGCCGCCCGCGGCATCATCGGCAAACAGCCTGTGCTCCGGCTTGAAGCCTCCCATGTTGAAGCCAAAGCTCGTGCGGATGATTCTGACCTCGCCAATAACCCCGCTTTTTACCAGTTCGATGATCTTTGCCGTCTGCGGATGAAGGCGATACATATAGGCTTCACCGGCAAAGACCCCGGCCTTTTTCGCCTCGTGAAAGATAGCATCCGCATCATAGGAGGACAGCGCTATCGGCTTTTCAACCAGCACATGCTTGCCCGCGCGAACAGCCTTGATGGCCCATTCGGCGTGGCCCGTATGGGGCGTTGCGATATAGATGGCATCGATCTCGGCATCGCTTAACAGAGCGTCATAGCCGTTGACGATCCGCGCGCCCGGAAAGGCCTCGGCAAGACCTGGCTTTTCAGGGTTTCGGGTAGCAATGGCCACAAGCTTACCCGTTTTGGAGTGGGCAACGCCATCTGCGAAAGTGCGTGCGATGGTTCCCGGACCGATGATGCCCCACTGGATATGTTTAACGTCAGTCATGAAATCCTCATTTCCTTGTCTATGGATCACGTCTCAGCGCAGGCGGGCACCGGCGCTGTCGAAAAGAAAGGTTCTGGCAGCGACAATCGACACCGTCAGCTGCTGCTGATGTGTCGAATGTCTTGATTCAGGGCGCTCGATGATGAGCGGGATGTCGCCAGCCATGCGCGCATAGACGTAGCTGGTATTGCCCAGATGCTCGGCCACATCGATCTCGACGGTCAGATCGGCATCACCTGAGCCGGCATCGCCAAAATGTTCGGGCCGCACGCCAAGCGCGACTTCACTGCCAACGGCGACCGTGGAGCTAACCGGCAGGGTAATCGTCGCGCCGGCTTCGTTCGACACCTGCACGGTGACGCCTCCTGCCCCCTGCGCGATGACTTTTCCGGGAAGAAAATTCATCTTTGGGGAGCCGACGAAACCGGCGACGAAGCGGTTGGCGGGATCATCGTAAAGATCGAGCGGCGCACCGACCTGCTCGATGTTTCCAGCCCGCAGCACGACGATCTTGTCGGCCAGCGTCATGGCTTCGGTCTGATCGTGGGTGACGTAGATCATGGTCGTGCCAAGCTGCTTGTGTAGCCGCGAAATTTCTACCCGCATCTGCACACGCAATTCAGCGTCGAGATTGGAAAGCGGTTCATCGAACAGAAACACGCGCGGTTGGCGCACAATGGCGCGGCCGATCGCCACCCGCTGCCGCTGCCCGCCGGAGAGCTGTTTTGGTCGACGCTGCATCAGCTCATTGATCTGCAGGATATCGGCGGCGCGGCGAACACGCTGCTCGGTATCGGCCTTCGGATTGCCGTTCATGCGAAGCCCGAAAGACAGGTTCTCCTCGACCGTCATATGCGGATAAAGCGCGTATGACTGGAAGACCATGGCGATGCCCCGCTCTGTCGGCTCGGCATCGTTGACCACCTTGCCGCCAATGCTGATTTCGCCGCCGGATATATCTTCCAGCCCGGCAATCATGCGCAACAGGGTCGATTTACCGCAGCCGGAGGGCCCCACGAAGACAACGAACTCGCCATCAGCGATTTCCAGATTAGCGCCGTGGATGACCTCCAGCGCACCATAACGTTTGACGACATTGTTCAGTGACAGTTCCGCCATGCGGTTCCTCCCGGATTACTTGACGGCGCCGGCGGAAATGCCGGCGATGAAATGGCGCTGCAAAAGCACGAAGACGACGAGGATGGGCGCCGTCAGAAGCATGGCGCCTGCCATGATGCCGCCCCAGGACACCTTGGTCAGCCCGATCAGCGTTCCCAGCGCCACCGGAGCGGTCATCATTCCCGGCCGCGAATTGATCAGCAGCGGCCAGAGATAGTTGTTCCAGGATACAAGGAAGAGGATGATCGAGAGCGCTGCCATGGTGGGTCTTGCCAGAGGCAAGGCGATACGAAGGAAGATCTGCCACTCCTTCACGCCTTCCACGCGGGCCGCATCAAAGAGTTCACCCGGCATCATCGAGAAGGATTGACGCATGAACAGAACGCCCAACGAATTGAACAGGGGTGGCACGATGAGCGCGACCCAGGTGTTGGCAAGCTTGAATTCCCGCGCCACCATGATGAACTGCGGAATGACGACCACCGCGTAAGGCAGCGTGATCGTTCCCAGAATGATGGCGACAACGACAGTGCGCCCGGCAAATCTGTACCGCGCCAGCGCCCACCCCGCCATGGATGTCAGCATTACGGAAACAGCCGTATAGACAACCGCAACCCCGATGGAGATGGACATGGCGCGCAGAAAATCCGTGTCGGCCTGAAGATTGCGGAAATTTTCCACAAAATGAGTGGAAGGCAGGAGTACGATTTCAGGGCTGAAGATGCCGTAATCGGGCATCGTCGAGAAGACGAACATGACCCAGATAGGAAACAGCCAGATGATCGCGAGCGGTGTCAAAATCGCGTGGAGGGCAACTTTCTGCCAGAAAAGGGATCTTGATCTGGACCTCATTTCGCATCCCTCCCGAGCCACATGTTGAAGAGTGAAATGGCAACTGCGAGTGCCGCAATCGTATAGGCAATGGCCGAAGCGTAACCGAAATTGAGTGAGGTGAAGCCCTGGCGATAAAGGAAGATGCCGAGCGTCTCCGTAGCGCCCCCCGGCCCTCCGCGGTTGGTAATGAGGAAGGGTTCAGTAAACAGCTGCATGGTGCCGATAACCGAGAGCACGACGCAGAACATGATGATCGGCTTGAGCAGCGGCAGCGTTATATAGAGAAACTGCTGGCGCCTGCTGACATTGTCCAGTCGCGCCGCCTCGTAGACATCGCCAGGGATAGACTGCAGCCCGGCCAGGATGATGATGGCGTTATATCCTGCCCAGCGCCATGTGACCGCGATGATGATGAGCGCCATGGCTGCCGTGGAATTGTCGAACCACGGAACCGGCGACAACCCCACAGATGTGATCAACTTGTTGATGATGCCAAAATCGGCGCTGAACATCAGCCGGAACACGGCGGCATAGGCGACCTCGCCGACGACAACAGGCGCGAAAAAGGCGAAGCGAAAGAGCGGGCGTGCCTTTAAGAGCGGCGAATTCAAGAGAACCGCCATGACCGTTGCCAGCGCGATCATGACAGGCACCTGCACGATCAGGATGATCAGGGTGTTTTGCAAGGCATTGTAGAAAGCGGGATCGGCGACAAGACGGCCCCAGTTCATCGATGGCGCAAAACGCCATGGATTGACGCGCGTGTTCTGAAACGACAGCAGGAATGAATTGATGATCGGCCACAGCCAGAAGGTAGCGAAGATCAGCAGATAGGGGGCAAGAAACGCATATGCGATCCTGTTGCGCAACGGCATATCAACCTCGCAAAGCCAGATGAGATTTTAGCCGGACGCCTCGCGCGGAGGCGTCCGGCAACGGTCGGTCTGGGAGGCTATTGCGCAACCGGAACGCCGGTCGCGGTTTCGATTTGCTTTGCTGCATCATCAAGCGCCGTCTTGGCATCAGGGAAGCCACCGGCGAGATATTTGGTCTGCGTGGCGCGGTAGATACCTTCGGCATCGGACTGGAATGCGGTGCCACGGCTCGGAACGATTTTCGGCAGGGTCGCCAGAATATCCGACCAGACGGCCTGACCGCCCCAGAATGCCTGTGGCTGCTTGACGAAGGCGTCCTTGTCAGCTGAAAGCAATGACGGCACGAGCCCGAAGGATTTCAGCATCGTGACCTGGCCCTCGCTGGTCAGCAGGGCATAATCCACGAATTTCCACGCATCTTCCTTGTGCTGCGAGGCCGAGCTGATGGCAAGCGAGGAGCCGCCGAGATTGGCCGCGTGTGGGCCATCCGCAGTCAGGCTAGGCATGGCGTAGACGCCCCATTTGCCGGCCAGATCCGGCGAACCGGAGCGGATCGTGCCCTCATACCAGCCGCCATACATCTGCGTGGCCACCTTGCCTGCGGTATTTGCCTGGATCTTCTCGTCCCAGATGGCGGCCGTAATGATGCCTGCGTCCTTCATCTGCTTGAGCTTTTCGAGCGTTGCCACGCAATTCGGTTGATTGATGGTGATGCTCTGCCCGTCTGTCGAAAAGTAACCGCATCCCTGCTCGTTGGAGATCATGCGGAACCACTCGCTGTCTCCATTGAAGTCTGCCTGTGTCATGACCGTGCCGGGATTGGCCTCCATGACCTTCTTGCCCGCGGCGATGAAGTCATCCCAGGTCTTGATGGTCGCCGGATCAACGCCCGCCTTTTCGTAGAAGTCACGGCGGTAGAACATGGCAACCGGGCCGGAATCCCACGGCACCGCGTAAGCGACGCCATCAACCTCAAGTTCGGTCCGCTTGAACTCCGGGAAAAGCGCCTGTTTTTCGGGTGTATAGCCAAGCGCTGTGACGTCGGTGAAGCAATCCGGGAAACGGCTCCAGAACACTTCTGCCTCGAAGTTTTCCACGGTCACGATATCCGGCAAACCTTCTCCGCCAGCGGCGCAGGCTGCAATCGCCTTGTCGTAAACCTGATTGTTTCCGAGATCCTGAACATCCACCTTGATATCAGGATATTTCTTGTTGAAGCCTTCAAGTGTAGACTTCAGGGCAGATGCTGCAACGTTCCAGCTCCAGACGGTGATGGTGGTGGACTGTGCGGCAGCGGGTGCGGCAGCAAGAAGCGCAAGCGTTACGGATGCGCCGATAATTTTAAAGCTCATTGAAAACCTCCCTTTTCAATTGCCGTCCTCCAACGACACGTGCAGATTAGCGGCACGAGATGAACTGTCTCGTAGAAAGGGAACATGGATTTGGCGGAAAGTAAGATTTCGGAAAGAGCGATCTATCAGCCGGGCGCCAGCAGCATCGAAGGTGCGCCCACCAAGCTGCAATTTTTCCACGCCCATCCGCCCGTCATGCTCATGCCCCACTGGCACGCGCAGATCGAAATCAATTATGTGATGAGGGGCAGCGTTCACTATCGCATGGGCGACCATTCCTTTCGCATCGAAGCGGGGCAAATGTGCCTCTTCTGGGGTGGACAGGCCCACCAGATGGACGAATCCTCCGACGATTCCTTCTATGCGGGCGCCCATCTGCCGCTCGTTCACTTCTTCAGAATGCGATTACCGGCTGCGGTGTCCAGCAGGCTTATGGGCGGTGCAACCATGCTGACATCGGTGACCGACCCCTCGGATGATGAGAATTTTGCCCGCTGGTTCCGCTATGCGACGTCAGGCGATCCATTCAAGGCAGAAAATGCCGTCGAAGAGCTTTTGCTACGTGTGGAGAGAATGTTCCTTGAGCCATACACGGTCATTTCGCCGAGCCCTCAGGAATGCAAGACAATCGATGCAGAAAGCTCTCCTTCACTCAGTGTGGTGAGAATGTGCGACTTTATCGCCGCCAATTTTCTGGACGATATAGACGCCACAGACATAGCGCGTTCCGCCAGCCTTCACCCGAAATACGCCATGAACCTGTTTCGCAAATCGACCGGCATGACGTTGATCAAGTACCTGACGTTGTTGCGCCTCTCCCGCGCCCAGGCCATGCTGATCAACAACAACGACAATATTCTGCACGTGGCGATGGAAAGCGGTTTCGGCTCCGTCAGCGCCTTCAACAAAGCGTTCCGGCAGGTGGCGGGCATGTCCCCGTCCGACTTCAGGCGGGACATGCGTTCCGGCGGCACTGCATAAGCCGATAGCATTCAACAGACGTCGCGGACTGGACGGTAGGGCGGCTGCAATCAGGCCTTCAAAATCCTTACGAAAATTTAACTATTGCTTGAACGGGAAAGATGGCTATTTTCCGTGCTGCGCTGCAGCATACACCTCTCCTATGCAGCGCGGTCGCATTAAATGCCGGAAACTCCAATGGGCGCCGGTTCCATTCAATGTCCATTCTAGGGAGATCATAATGACAATATCTGTTTCTCAGCCTGATTCCAGCGATCATACCAACGCGCCATTTGCGGAAAAAATTGCTGCTGCTCGAAACAGCGCCGGATACACGGTCGAACAACTGGCCATTACCTGCGGCTTGACCGTGCAGGAAATCACCGACCTGGAAAATGGGGCGGACAGCAATCCATCTCACATCCAGCGAGTTGCCGCAGCGTTACAAATACCTTTCTCGACTATCGTTTGACTGTATAAAAAAGCCCTCTCCTCGAGGGCTTTTTCTCGCCTGTTATCTCCATCAAATTTACCATTGATGCGCGAGAAATTCTGGAAAAACGCTTTTGTCGTTTTCTGGCCCTTAACAAATGACGCCTCATATACCACATGCAGAATCCATCATGTTCGATAACATCGGCGTGATGCAAAGATTTCGAGATTCCAAACCTGCATTGTGAGCCCCCCATGACAGAAGCAAACCACGCTGAACTGTCGCCCTCTCGCGCATCGAGCCATTTGTGGCCCTCAAGGCCCTACGAGATATTGAACTGGCTTGTGCTGGAAACCAGCGGCCAGCGTTTCATCGACAATCTGTTTGTCGAGCTTTGCCAGCGGCTGAACAATATGGGTGTGTCGGTTGCCAGAGCAGCCTTGAATTTCATGGTGGAGAATCCGCAATTTCGCGGCGCCCGAATTCTTTGGCGCAGGGAGTTGAAGGAGGCTGAATTCACAACCTACGCATATGGGTCCGAGAATACCGTGGAGTACCGCAACAGCCCTGTGCATGACATCCATGCTGGCCTTACTGAATTGCGCTACCGGCTCGATACCCCGCCACTTCCCGGCGAATACGCGATCTACGCCGACCTTCGCGCTCAGGGATTGACGGAATATTGTGCATGGCCGCTGAACCACACCTTCGACAAACGCCATGTCGTCACGTTCTCCAGTGATCAGCCGGGTGGCTTCACCGACGACGAAATCGAAACGCTGCGAAATCTGGTTCCAGCGATCTCACTCGTCTCGGAAATTCGCCTGAAAAACCGCATCGCCCGCACTTTGCTGGAAACCTATGTCGGGCCCCATGCCAGCCAGGCAATTCTTGATGGCGCAACACGGCGCGGCAGTGGCACCACGGTCGGCGCTGCCATATTGATCTGCGATTTACGCGATTTCACGCATATTTCCGATATGTGGCCACGCGACGATGTGATCGAGTTGCTGAACGGGTATTTCGACGCCATGTCGGATCCGATCGAAAAATTCGGCGGCGAGATCCTGAAATTCATGGGCGACGGATTGCTGGCTATTTTCCCCTTGAGCGACCCTGATGCCTGCGCAAACCTTGTGGCCGCCATAGAGGAAGCACAGGTTCATCTTGACGCATTGAACCAGGCAAATATCAAACGCGGTCACGATCCCCTCGGCTATGGTATCGGCGTGCATGTGGGTGACGTGATGTACGGGAATATCGGATCGAAACGACGCCTCGACTTCACGGTCATTGGCCCAGCCGTCAACATTGCCTCACGTCTGGAAAGCCTGACCAAGGAAATCAAACGGCCGGTATTGATGTCGGATACATTCGTCGAAATGGCTGGCAACATCCGAAATTTCGAAAATGTCGGCCTGCGCACGCTCAGAGGGCTGGAAACTCCGATCAATGTCTATGCGCTCCCGTCACATCCGTGACCACTCGCAGGCGATGCAGTTCCGCTGCGGATTTCACAAACCGACATTTTGTCCTAAAAGCCAATCCAGGATGAATGGACGACAGGACTGTCTGCGATGACAGAAGAAGACCAAGGCGTAACGGCTCCCACTGCCAGAATGATGACGTGGGTGCGCAATTCCACGATCTATCGGCTTGAACGCCGGATGATGACGGAAAAGCAGCTGTTCGATGCGATTGCGCGCAAGGCAAAGCAGAAGTTTGAAGAGATCACGCCAGAGCAGATCGAAGCCCTTGCCAATGCTGCGGTTAAATTTGCCTATGACATCAAGGCGCTTGATGACGTTGCGTTTGCTGAAATCACCACTCGCTCGTCAATTCGTGGCGGCAGATCAAAACGGGCGATTGCGCAGAAACTGAGTTTGAAAGGCGTGAGCAAGGAGATCGCGGCCCAGGCCTTGACCGATACTGACGACCTTTATTCCGCCGTCATCATGGCCCGCAAACGTCGTTTCGGACCTTTTCGCCGGGAAGAGCCCGACGAGAAAAGAATGCAGAAGGAAATTTCCGCTTTCGCTCGCAATGGATATAGCTTCGACATCGCGAACCGTGTCTACCGGATGTCGCCTGAGGACGCCGAGGAAATCCTCTCGCAACCATCCCCTTGATGCTTATTGCGGTGCAGGGACCGTTTTCAGATAGGCAATCAGGTCATCAATTTCGCTGTCGCTCCACAGGCCGAAGAAACGCATGGAGGTACCGGGTACCGTCTTCTTGGGACTGTAAAGGAAAGCATGCAGCTTCTCCTCCGTCCACACCAGCCCATTTGCCCCAGCGCCCTTCATGGCATCGGAATAGCCGTAATCGGCAACTGAACCTGCAGGTCTGCCAACCACGCCCATGAGATGTGGTCCCAACCGGGTTCTGGGCTTTTCAATGCTGTGACAGGCGGAACATTTGCTGAAGGAACGCTCACCGCGTTGGGGATCGCCGTCTGCCAAGGCAGCAGATGCTGACACGACAACCAGACAGCCAGCAAGAAATCTCGTCTTCTTCAACATTACCTCACCCCTAAAAGCAAAAACGCTCCCCAGTCTTTTACGACATGAGGAGCGTTTTGTGACTGCGTCAGATCGACGTTACGATCAGCCGTTGATCGGGCTCAGTGTGACCGATGTGCCGGTTGCGGCAAGGTTAAGGCCGACCTGTCCGGTGACGCTCACTGTCTGCAGCTGGATAGAGCCGGACGTTCCGCCGACGAGAACATTGGCGCCGACGCCAAGACCAACAGTGGCTTCTGCAGTTGCACCCTGATAGAGGCCGCCGAGCGAGCCCTTATGGTAACCAGCTGTCGGTGCGAATACTGCCCATACCAGTTTGCCCTGGGTAGTGAAGCCGAGATCTACGCCCATCTTACGGATCGCACCGCTATAATGGTCGGTGCGGCGAGCGCCCATGGTGGACTGGAATGTGCAATCAAGTTCCTTTGCAGAGCCAATGACGTAGCCAACGCCTCCGCCCACTTCGCAGGTCAGATAGCCGATCTTGACGCCGTTACGGTCGTCCTGCTCTTGATATGTCGCTTCGGGATAGGTCGCGAGGTCAGCAGCGATTGCGCTTGCGGTACCACCGAGGCCCAGCGTCATTGCGGCGAAAGTAACGGCAAAAGCCTTTTTCATTTTGTTTTCTCCTGTTTTAATTCTTGACCCGCAGCAGCCCTTTTGCCCTTTTCGGATATTGAATGGCGCAGGAGTAACGTTTGTTCTTCAAAAACGATCCACGCCACGTCAACAAGGCCTGAAAAGAGGCCGGTCTGATCAAGTCAGACATTTTGGGTATGGAGCATTTAAGGCGCAGTTAGGGCGCCCAAATTCTCCCTACGGGCAAGGGTTTCGTGTCAATTCGGCACGCAGGCGCAAGCGCTTCCCTGCGTGCCAATCCGGCTCACGATTTGCTGCATCAGCTGCGTTTGTAGTCGTCCTGAAGTCGGATGATATCATCCTCGCCAAAATACGAGCCTGTCTGGATCTCGATCAGTTCGAGCGGGATCTGACCGTCATTTGCGAGACGATGCGGCTTGCCCAACGGAATATAGATCGACTCGTTTTCTGTCAGAAGGCGGCTTTCGCCATCAATCGTCACAGTCGCGGTGCCGCGCACAATGATCCAGTGTTCGGACCGGTGGTAGTGCTGCTGCAATGAAATGCGGTGACCGGGCTCTACCTTGAGGTGGCTTACTCTGTAACGCGTGCCTGAGTCGGTTTGCTCGATATGGCCCCATGGACGATATGCGCGCCTGTGTATCTCGGTCTTGCGCGCATGATCGCTGGATTTGAGAGACTCAACCAGACCCTTTACGCTTTGGACCCTGTCTTTAGGCGTCACAAGCACCGCGTCCTTGGTTGCTACCACGACGAGATCCTTGGCTCCGACAACGGTTGTCAGAATGTTGTGCGAGTGGATGAGGCAACCTTCCGAATCCACGAAAATGCCCTGCCCTTCGACTGCGTTTCCGGACTCTTCCTTGTCGGCAATCTCCCAGATTGCATCCCAGCTACCGATATCCGACCAGCGGAAATGTCCTCGTACCACCGCCATGCGCTTGGTATTCTCGATAACGGCATAATCGATCGAATTCTTCGGAGACTCTTCAAAACTTTCCTTGTGAAGTCTTACAAAACCAAGGTCGCTCTCATGCTCGTCAACCGAGCGTGTCACCGCTTCGAGAATTTCCGGCGCATACGCCTTGAGCTCGGCGATCATCACATCCGCGCGGAAGAGAAAATTGCCGGAGTTCCAAAGATAGCCTTTTTCCACGTACTGGACGGCGGTCTCCTCATCCGGTTTTTCCACGAAGGCTTCGACGACGCACAGGTCCTCGTTACCGCCGATGGGGTGGCCGGGATTGATGTAGCCATACGAGGTTCGGGGTTCTGTCGGCGTGAGACCAAAAACAACGATGTTGCCCTCTTCTGCAGCCTGCGAGCCGAGTCTCACGGCATCGGAAAACTTCTCGTTTTCAAGCACGACGTGGTCTGCAGCAAGTGCAAGTACGAGAGAGCCCGGCTGCCTGCGCTCTGCGAGCACGGCGGCAGCTGCCATCGCCGCAGCACTATCGCGTCGAGCCGGTTCCAAAACGACAGTTGCCTTGACATCGATCTCTTCCGCCTGACGGCGGGCAAAGAAGCGGAAATCCTCATTGGTGATAACGAGCGGCTCATCGTAGAGGGATTCGTCGCTCACGCGTTGCAAGGTCTGCTGGTATGTGGACAAGTCCCCGACCAGAGGCTGGAACTGTTTTGGCAGCTGGTCGCGCGAGACTGGCCAAAGTCTGGAGCCTGCGCCCCCTGCCAGAAGGACCGGAATAATCTTTCGAACTTGTCCGTTCACTGAAATCACCTTTCAAAGTCAACTCTTCACTCTTTACACGGCAGGCAAGAAAACATGCGTGGCGATGAATGCCAAGGTCGCATTGCCATTTCGCATACTCCAGGCACATTATCATGTCATCTTGCCCCGACCCGCCGTTTGACCAACGACCGGGCATCCTGCCGGTTCCCGAAAATTCAAGAACGGTTAATCGGTTGAAGCGTTCGCGCGGTGCTCAATATTGCGATTTCTCACTGCGGCGGGCACTCGATGCTGGCAGGCTTGTGGAAAATACAATAATAACGACAACCATTTGCAACGAACGAGAAAAGTGGGGAGCCATGTCAGACAACGCGAAAACCACGGGCGGGAAGACTTCCGTAACCGATCAGGAAGCACTGGACTTTCACTCTCAGGGACGACCCGGCAAACTGGAAATCACACCTACGAAGCCGATGGCGACGCAGCGCGACCTGTCCCTCGCCTATTCTCCCGGCGTTGCAGTTCCCGTTAAGGCAATCGCGGAAAACCCTGACACGGCCTATGATTACACGACCCGCGGCAATATGGTCGCGGTCATCTCCAACGGCACCGCCATCCTCGGTCTTGGCAATCTCGGTGCGCTGGCGTCAAAGCCGGTCATGGAGGGCAAATCGGTTCTCTTCAAACGTTTTGCCGATGTCGACTCCATCGATCTGGAAGTGGATACCGAAGACGCCGATGAGTTCATCAACTGTGTGCGCTATCTCGGGCCATCATTCGGCGGTATCAATCTCGAGGACATCAAGGCGCCGGAATGCTTCATCATTGAAAGCCGCCTGCGGGAAATCATGGATATTCCCGTGTTCCATGACGACCAGCATGGAACCGCCATCATCGCCGCAGCAGGCCTCATCAACGCAATTGCCCTGACGGGACGCGACTTCGAAACGACGAAGCTGGTCTGTAATGGTGCGGGAGCGGCCGCTATTGCCTGCATGGATCTGATCAAGGCCATGGGCTTCAACCCCGCCAACATCACGCTGTGCGATACCAAGGGGGTCATATATCAGGGTCGCACCGAGGGCATGAACCAGTGGAAATCCGCCCACGCCGCCAAGACAGACAACCGCACTCTCGCTGAGGCAATGAAGGGCGCGGACGTCGTATTCGGCCTTTCCCAGAAGGGAGCATTTACCGAGGACATGATCCGGTCCATGGCGCCCAAGCCGATCATTTTCGCCATGGCGAACCCGGATCCGGAAATCACACCGGAGGAAGTGGCGCGTATCCGCGACGATGCCATCATGGCAACAGGGCGCTCGGATTATCCAAACCAGGTCAATAATGTTCTCGGATTCCCCTATATCTTCCGCGGTGCACTGGATGTGCGCGCCAGCCAGATCAACGATGCGATGAAGATTGCCGCAGCCAAGGCGCTCGCCGATCTCGCGCGCGAAGACGTCCCGGACGATGTTGCAGCCGCCTATCAGGGCGTGCGTCCCCGCTTTGGGCCGCAATACATCATACCCGTTCCCTTCGATCCGCGCCTCATTTCGGCTATCCCCGTTGCCGTTGCCCGGGCCGCAATCGAAACCGGCGTTGCAAGACGCGCCATGAGCGACCTGGAAGAATATGCCCGCGAGCTGTCTGCCCGGCGCGATCCAATGGCTTCAACGACACAGCGCCTCTACGAACGTGTTCGCCGTTCGCCAAAGCGCGTTGTCTTTGCGGAGGCAGAGGAAGAGCAGGTCATGCGCGCTGCGATTTCCTTCACCGCGCAGGGTCTTGGCACCGCCATCCTGCTGGGACGCGATGACATCATTCGCGCCAATGCAGAACGGGCGGGCATCGATCTCGACCGCTCCACCATACAGATTACCAATGCCCGCCTGTCCCAACGCGTCGATGTCTATATCGACTACCTCTATGCCCGCCTGCAGCGCCAGGGCTTCCTGCTACGTGACGTCCAGCGCCTCGTTCACAACGACAGAAACCACTTCGCCTCCTGCATGGTCGCGATGGGTGACGCGGATGCCGTCGTAACGGGGACAACCCGAAACTATTCGACTGCGCTCGAAGATGTCCGGCGTTGCATCAACACCAAGCCGGGACACCGGGTCATCGGGGTGTCCCTCGTCGTGTCACGCAACCGCACTGTCTTTGTGGCCGATACCGCCGTTCACGATATGCCGTCTGCGGAAGATCTCGCGGATATAGCGGTAGAAGCCGCAGGTCTTGCCCGACGCTTCGGTTACGAGCCTCGGGTGGCCATGCTGGCCTATTCGACCTTCGGCCATCCGGTTGGCGAGCGTTCCGACAAGGTGCGCGAAGCCGTGCGGATACTGGACAAGCGTAACGTCAACTTTGAAGTCGATGGCGAAATGGCAGCCGACGTTGCCCTCAATCACCACAAGATGCAAAGTCAGTATCCGTTCACCCGCCTGTCGGGTGCGGCCAATGTTCTGGTCATGCCTGCCATTCATTCGGCCTCCATTTCTACGAAAATGCTTCAGGAATTGGGTGGCGCTACTGTTATCGGCCCCTTGCTGGTGGGGCTGGACAAGTCCGTGCAGATTACCGCGATGGGGGCGAAGGACAGCGATATCGTCAATATGGCCGCCATTGCCGCCTATAATGCCGGGCACTGACACATCGGCGTGTTGAGGTGACGCGCACTGAGCCTGCAAACATGCTTGCATGAAGCGGCAGTATCCGTAGAAGGTGTGGTCGAACCCTTGGTTCGGCCACATTGTTCGGATTTTTCACCGCTATCGAAGCGCCGATAGAATACGGCGCTTTCCACCAGAATGGACGGCTCATGGACATATCGGGGCATTCGGCGGAAAAACCGTCAAATGAAAGGCACTCCGGCTTTTTTAGGCGACTGTCATTGGGTCTCATGCGGAGCCCGAATGCGGTCATAGCCTTGTTTGGCGCCTATTTTCTCCTGCAGGTCGTGGTAAGGCAGATCATACCCCCAGCACTGAGGATCGACGAGGCGCAGCAGATCCTTTTCTCGCAGTGGCTGGCTCTCGGTTACGATGCGCAACCGCCACTCTATAACTGGTACCAGCAGGCCGTGTTCGCCCTTTTGGGAACATCGATGGCCACGCTTGCCTTTGCAAAAAATCTCATACTTTTTCTGACATTCGCTGTCTTCGTGAAAACGGCAGAGCGGGTTCTCGAGGACAAGCGTCTGGTGGCTGTGGCCGCCATGGCGCTTTTCGTCATTCCACAGGTATTCTGGCAGGCGCAGCGGGATCTGACCCATACCGCCATGTTCATGCTGACCTTCTCACTTCTTCTCTATTACAGCATCCGGCTTCTGCAGCGACCGACGACAATGGGCTACCTTCTGGTTGGCCTGATCGCAGGACTGGGAATGTTATCGAAATACAATTTCGCGCTTGCGCTGCCAGCAGTGCTTTTCGCTGTCATGCTGCACCCGCAGGGTCGTAGCCGCATTTTCGATCGCCGGTTTCTGCTTACCATCGCGGTCAGCATCATTGTGTTTCTGCCTCACATATTCTGGCTGATCGATAACCTGGCCTTCGCATCGGAAGTAACCCTGAAGAGGATGGCAGAAGATGCGCCGGAAAGTCGCGCTCTGCAGATCGGGCGCGGACTGGGCCGCTTTATTGCTGGTTCTCTTATCATCATTGCCATACCCACCGCTCTCCTGGCGCTGGCTTCCAAAGGAAAGCTGACCAGAAGCGCCACGCATTCAAATCCGTGGCTGCGCTTTTTCCTTCACTATTTCATTGCCATCGCAACGCTGATGGCCATCGTCATTCTCATGACGACAATGACGGAATTGCGCGACAGGTGGTTGCTGCCGCTTCTCTTGCCGTTTCCGATCCTCGCCGCGCTTTTTCTGGAACAACGGCTGGCCGATATCCAGGAATTTGCCGTAAGGTTCTTGCCAGTGCCACTGATCATGCTGGCGCTTATCCCGGTCGCCATGCTGCTGGCGCAGCCCCTAACAGCTGCTAGAGGCAGGGCTTCCAGTTCCAACTATGACTGGCAGGCATTCCAACGTTATATTGCAGAGAAGGAAGGCATTTCGCCCTCGGTTATCGTCACGCCGGACTGGCCATCCGGCGGAAACCTCCGTTTTGTATTCCCGCAGGTGCCAGTCGCCACAACAATCTATAACGACTACGATCCGCCGTTCAAAATAACGGATGAGCATCCTGCATTGCTTGTCTGGACAGGAGACGATGATTCCGTCGCCGAACTTTCCCAGTGGGTTGAAGGACAGCTGAACCTGAAGGTCAAAACCCCTACCAGACATCTTGTTGATCTCCCGCACTTCTACCCCATCAAGGATCGCGCAGTGCGCTACAATTACGCCGTCGTGACACCAAGCGACCTGTTAAAATAGCCAAACGCAATCTTGTCGACAGATTGTATTCAGGCGTGTTAGTCAGTGCCCATCGATTTGCGGGATGCAGCCTATGAAATCTTCAGGAAAATGCGACGTGCTGGTCATCGGAACCGGCATCATCGGCGTGATGTCAGCACTTTATCTTCAGAATGCCGGCAGGTCGGTGACCTTTCTGGAACGCGGTGAAATTGCCCGCGGCGCGAGCGCGGGTAATGCTGGCATTCTGGCGTTTCCTGAAATCATACCCATCCCGGCACCGGGGATTATGAAGAAAGCGCCGCGCTGGCTTGTCGATCCGTTGGGTCCCCTCAGCGTGCCACCCGCCTATGCGATGAAAATAGCGCCATGGCTCTGGCGTTTCTGGAAAGCCAGTTCTCCGCGCAGGTTCCGGTATGGTCTTGATGTGCAGATGCGAATGATGGCGCTGGCCGCAAGCGAGATGCAGAAGGTAGCCGCTGTTCCAGAACTCGCCGGCCATATCTCCAACACCGGCACCCTCGACCTATACGACAACAGAACCAGTTTCGACGCAGCACGCCACGACTGGGACCTGAAAGAAAAGGCCGGGATTGCCTTTTCGCGGGTTGATCGAAGCGAAATCGAGCGGCTGCAGCCGGGGCTCGCTCCGCAATTCCAACATGCCATGTTCACACCTGGCGGTCTTCAGGTTGCCGATCCATACGAGTTTACGCGCTCGATTGCCGATCTTGTCCTTGCGCGCGGCGCAACGCTTCACAAGGGCGAAGCCACGCGCATCGAGATCGTTGGCGAGAGCACGATCGTTTCCTTGAAATCAGGCGAAAAAATAGATGCCGACAAGGTCATCATTGCCTGCGGAGCATGGTCAAAAACACTCGCGGCATCGTTGGGGGATGTTGTGCCGCTGGAGACTGAGCGCGGTTACAACACAACGCTTCCCGAAGGCGCATTCGATCTGACACGGCAACTCTATTTCAACGACCACGCCTTCGTCGTCACGCCGCTATCATCCGGTATCCGTGTCGGTGGCGCGGTTGAGCTCGGCGGTCTCGATCTGCCTCCAAACTTCCGCCGTTCAGAAGCTCTGCTGAACAAGGCAAAGCGCTTCTTGCCAGGTTTGAAGACCGAAGGCGGAAAGCAATGGATGGGATTCAGGCCTTCACTGCCGGATTGCCTGCCTGTCATCGGCCCTTCCAGGGCCAGCAATTCGGTAATTTACGCCTTCGGCCATGGCCACCTCGGCCTGACGCAATCAGCGGCAACCGCGAAACTCGTCACCGATCTTGTGACAGGAAACCATCCGGCCATATCCGTCGATCCGTTCCGCGCCAGCAGGTTTGGCTAAGCCAAAAGCAAAAATGGCCCGTCCAAGAGGACGGGCCAAATGCACTATGCTTGATGATCAGAACGGAGAATCCGGGAAGTAGAAGTCCTTGGCATTGTCCTTCGTTACCAGCGTTGCGTCCAGAATATAGGTTCCGCGAACAGGAATCTGATCGTAGAAGCTGGCAGCAGTCAGTTGCATGGCCGTCGCTACCATTGCTGGCGGATAGAGCACGTCGACAGGGATCATCTTGTCGCCATCCATGACCTTCTTGATCATATCCTTGGAACCTGCGCCTGCGACGACATACTTGATGTCGGTGCGTTTTGCCTGCTCGATAGCCTGGAGAACGCCAACTGCCATGTCGTCATCCTGACACCAGACGACATCGATCTTCGGATATTTCGTCAGATAGTCCTGCATGACCTTGAAAGCATCGTCACGGTTCCAGTTGCCGAACTGGCGGTCGAGAATCTTGACCTTGGAACCAGCTATGCCCTTGTCGAAGCCATCCTGTCTCTGCTGATCGATCGGGATCGGAAGACCTCTGATGACAACGACTTCTGCCTCTGGTGTGGTTTCGGCAATGTATTTGCCCGCGACTTCGCCAAGCGCCGGGTTGTTGCCGGCGACATAGAGATCGCGAACCGTATCGTCGTTTACGCTGGGTGCGCGGTCAACGAGCGCCACGAACTTGCCGTTGCTCTTGACTTCCTTGATGGCGTTGACCAGCGGATCTGGATCGGAAGGAAGAATAACGAGTGCGTCGATGCCCTGTGTTTCAAGATCCTGCACCGCATTGGCCTGCGTTGCCGCATCGGGCGACGTCTTCACGATGACGTTGAGGCCCGGATGTTCCTGCATCAAAAGCTTCGCTACCCGCTCGGCGTGATAGACCACGCCGGATGTCCAACCGTGGTCTGCGGCTGGAATGGAGACGCCAATGGTCACCTTCTTGTCCTGTGCCTGCGCTGCCCCTGCAAGTGCTGCCAGCGCGACAGCCATTCCCAGTAATCGTTTCCGCATGTGTTTTCCTCCCACATAGATAGGTCTTGGTTGTCAATCCGGGCGACCTGTTGACCCGGCAGCTTTCACGATCTGCGCATCAGAGACCGTTGAACCAGCATGGCGATGATGATGATCGCGCCCTGTATCGCGCCGATCAGATATTCGCTGATGAAGTTGGACAGCAGCATGATGTTGCCGACCAGTTCCAGAATGAAGGCACCGCAAATTGTGCCCCACACCCGACCGGCGCCACCTTTCAGCGCTGTGCCGCCAACAACGACAGCGGTAATGGCCTGCAACTCCCACATCATTCCCGTTGTTGCGGAGGTCGAGCCGAGGCGCGGTACGTAAAGCAGAACCGCAATGGCAACGCACACGCCCTGAATGACGAAGGCGACGGTGCGCACCCGGTTGACGGCAACGCCTGAATATTTCGCGACGTCGCGATTTGAACCAACGGCTGTGACGTGGCGACCATAGCGGGTGCGATAGAGAATGAAGGCCGCTATGGCGGTGACCGCCAGAATGACGAGGATCGGGATTGGCACGCCAAGAAAGGAGCCAAAATAGACAGGACGATACATGGATTGCAATTGAGGCTCGCGCAGCGTAATGGCGCCGCCTTGCGAAAGCCAGGTCGTCAGACCACGGTAGACGCCCATGGTCCCGAGCGTCGCGATGAAAGGCTCGATCTTGCCTACGGTGGTAATGAGACCATTGGCCAGTCCACACAAGGCGCCCGCAACCAAAGTAAACACCACGGCCAGCAGCAGCATCGCTGCCGGATCAGCCACAGCACCGGAATTCATCAGCAGGATCATCAGGCTGGCCACGAATGCGACCATCGACCCCACGGAAAGATCGAGATCCCCGGCAGAGATGACGAAAGTTGCACCGACCGCGATAATCGCAATAAAGGCGCTGCGTGTTGCCACATTGGCCAGATTGTTGATGCTGATGAAATTCGGGTTCACCAAGGCCCCGACAATCAACAACAAAAGCAGGGCAACAAAAGGTGCAACGGCACGCAAATCGATATCGCGCAGCGACCGCCCTGCCCGCTTTTCTCTGCCATCTTCACTGACACTCATACCCAAAACAGACCTCCCACCCTGTCACATAAGGCCATACGGCCTTTGCTATGCTGCCGATTGCGCTTTAAGCCCGGCGGCATAACGCATGATTTCCCGTTCATTGATTTCGTCGCCTTCCAGCATACCGACCATGCGTCCCTCGCGCATGACCGCCACGCGGGTGCATAGGCCGATGACTTCCTGCATTTCCGACGAAACGACGATGACCGAGTGGCCATCCCGCGCGAGTGCCGAAATGAAATGATAGATCTGCTGTTTGGTGCCGACATCGATGCCGCGTGTCGGCTCATCGATGATGATGATTTTCGGCTCGGTCTCCATGACCTTCGCAAGCAGCAATTTCTGCTGATTTCCGCCAGACATGCGTCCAGCAGCCACACTGCCATCGCGTACCCGAATATCGAACCGGCGGCGTGCCCTTTCGAGAGACCTGGCTTCACTGTTTGAACTGAGATAGCCGAACCGGCCGTGACGCTCCAGAGATTGAAGCGTCAGGTTCAGTCTCATGCCAGCATTCAACAGCAAGCCTTTTGATTTTCGATCCTTGGTCATATAGGCAAGGCCGGCGTCGATGGACGCGTGGAGATCGTGCGGCGGCAAAAGCTCGCCATTCACGCGAACCTCTCCGGAGGACCGCGCGTGCAAACCGACGATCGCTTCCGCCAGTTCCGTGCGACCGGAGCCGATCAAACCGGAAAAGCCGATGATTTCTCCCTTGCGAAGATCGAATGTCGCATCCTGAACGTAACGTGTGGAAACGCCTTTGACGCTGAGAACAACCCTCTCATCAACATCCGGCTCACGCTTTGCAGGATAGAGGCTGGAAAGCTCTCGTCCGACCATCAGCTGCGCTATCGCCTCACCATCCAGCATGGAGGTTGGAGCCGTCTTGACCCAGTGGCCGTCACGCAAGACAGTGACCCTGTCCGTCAGCTCCATGACTTCATCGAGCTTGTGAGAAACGAAGACGAAGCTCGTCCCCTTGTCCCGAAGTTTTCTGACCTGCTGAAACAGATAATTCGTTTCTTCCCGAGACAGTACCGCTGTCGGCTCGTCCATGAAAACGATGCGGGCATCGCGGCTGATTGCCTTGGCAATCTCGACCATCTGCTTTTCAGCTATGGAGAGGCTGGAAATAAGTGCGTTCTCATCGACATGACAGCCAAGCACATCGAGCACGCGGCAGGTTTCCGCACGCATGGCTTTTCGATTGAGCACGCCGAAATGCGTTAACTCACGGCCAAGAAACAGGCTCTCTGTTACCGTCAGATGTTCGGCGAGATTGAATTCCTGGTGAATGATCACGATCCCAAGCGCTTCGGCAGCACCATTGGGAGGCAGCCTGACCAGCTTGCCATCAAGAAGGATCTCGCCTGAACTCGGCTGCTCGAAGCCCGACAGGACTTTGACAAGCGTGGATTTGCCTGCGCCATTTTCGCCCATCAACGCGTGGATTTCACCAGCCTTCAGGTCAAAATTGACGCTGAAGAGAACCTGAACACCGTTGAAAGATTTAGAAATGCGCCGCGCAGACAGCACTGTGCCTTCGCCTTCCGTGACATCCGACTGCATGATTTCCTCCAGACGTCTCCCTACGTCTGCAATTCGTGTAAACCTTTACACTGGCGATGTAAAGGTTTACATTGGCGTCAATCAACACATTTCGTTGATCCTGTTTGACGGATCGGCAAGTCTGTGTAGTGTCCGGTCGCGCATATATCCGAGGCCCACATTGTCGAATCCTTCATCCGCCACCATTGAAGACGTTGCCCGTATCGCGGAAGTTTCCATCGCTACGGTTTCGCGCGCGATCCACACGCCTGAAAAAGTCGCCAATTCCACCCGGCTGAAGGTCAACCAGGCGATCGCGGTAACCGGTTACACAACCAATGCGATGGCGCGCAGCCTGCGACTGGGCCGCTCCAACATGATCCTCGTCGTTGCCCCCGACATCGGGGATCCAAATTTTTCGAACATTCTCGTGGGTCTGGAAAACGAGGCGCGTGCCCATGGCTACGGCATCTTGATCGGCCATACCCAAAATGATGCACAGCGTGGCCTGGAATACTTAAAATTCCTCAATTCCAACCAGGCCGCCGGGCTCATCCTGTTTACCGGGATATTGCCATTTGGACATCAGGCGATGACGGCTCGCCTGCCACCATGTGTTGGGGTTTTCGAGCCGATTTATAATGGCGGCATCCCCTATGTGGGTGTGGATGACAGCGCAGGCGCTCGCAAGATTGTGGACATGCTGATAGCAGAGGGCCACGAGCGAATCGCCTTCATCGGGGACTCCCGCACACGCCTCGCTTACAGCCGCCGTCGTCAAGGATATGTGGAAGGATTGACGGCAGCCGGGTTTACACCAACTCCCAGCATGATGATCGAGGGCGACGGAACCTTGGAGAGCGGGCGTCTGGCCGTGGAACAACTGTTCATGCGCGACACATTGCCGACCGCTTTCATGTGCGTGAATGATCAGACAGCCATCGGCGTCATGATTGGCCTTACCGCGCGCGGATACGATATACCGCGCGATTTCTCCGTCACTGGTTTCGACGATATTCCTCAGGCAGTTTTCATGTCTCCCGCCCTAACGACAATACGCCAACCAAGGACGTCCATCGGCAAACACGCAATGGCACTTCTGCTGGATCTGTTGGGTGGCCAGCAACCGGAACAGCCGGAAATCCTGCTGACACCTGATCTCATCGTAAGAAATTCCGTTGGCGCGCCAACGAAACGGCCGATCCAGAAATAAACCGACGCAAGCGTGCCTCTCAGGAGTCCTAGAGAATCAACAGCCTTCGCGGCGGGCAGGTTCTTCCTGATGCGCTGACGCCCAAAGTTCTGCCTGAACGGCCCCCTGGAAATCGGCGACTTCCTGTCGCATGGCGCTATCGCTATATCCGAGGTTCAGCAACCGGGCGGCCAGCGCACGACACTCGTCGCGCCAGAAGCGGTTTGCCTCCTCTCCATGAAGGTCATCAAGCATTTGAGCGCACCGCTTGATGTCAGCGATACGGTTTTTGGCAGGAAACGCAATTACTTCTGAACGCTTGGTCACACGCACACCTTAATGCTCGGGGGAATCAACGCTCTATCTTTACCGGGGGCATGGTTAACGAAGTCTGCAGATGCGAAACTCTTGCTGCCAAAAGACCATAAAACAGGCCAATCACAGCCGCAAGACGACGATATAAAGTTGCATTCGCTGGAGTATCAAACCCTAACACAGCTGCTCAAAAGGCAAAGAATGAGCGTTGCCTCAGCCAGACGGGAGTTTCTCGGCAATTTGTGTAAATTTTACCATTAAACATTACGGAAATTTCATCCAGGGGGCTGTAATGGAAGTACAACTGTGTTGAAACCCCGTGCGAATGATAATATATTAAATGCAAAACAAGCTTTATAAAATGCATGCTCCTTTATCGGGACATGTTATGGCGGAGGAAAATAGCATGTACGCCCCGCGCTTTTTTGTGAGCATGATGTGCGCGTTGCTGGTCTTCGCCATTGCAACATATATTATCCATGGGTCCTTCTATACCGCTTTCCTCCAGACGGTGCTGTGTCTCGTCATCATTCAGGTGGGATATTTCATTGGCGTTCTTCTGATGGTCGCCAAAGAACAGAAGCGGATGCAGCAGAAATACGGATTTTCAAAAGAAGCTGGACCCTCGGCTGAAAAGTCCGGAGCTGAAAACCTTCCCCCTATCGCTCATAGCCCAAAGCTCAGCGATTTCTGAAAAACTCGTCGCCATCAGACTTATCGCTGATGCGAAATTGGCTTACAGTTTCCTTATCTCTGACATTTTCTACAGAAAAATGTCCGTGAAACGAAACGAGGAGTAGGCATGGCCCCGGGTTTGCAGTCCATTTGCGTCATTATAGCTGCCAAGAATGCGTCCGATACGATCGGCACCGCCATCAGCTCCGCCTTGGCTGAACCTCAGGTCAGTGAAGTTGTCGTCATAGATGACGGTTCAACCGACGCTACGGCCGACGTTGCACGGTCTTTCGATGATGGAAGCGGACGACTGAAAGTCGAGAGGTTTGACGTCAACCGAGGCCCATCGGCCGCTCGCAATCATGCCATAGCCATTTCGACAGCTCCCCTGATTGCCATTCTGGACGCAGACGATTTCTATTTCCCGGGACGTTTTGCTGCGATGCTTGCAAATGATGACTGGGATCTCGTTGCGGACAACATCGCTTTCATTCAGCAGTCGATGCCCGGCGCGTCAGCAGTCGTGCCCGCACGATTCGAGCCTCAGGAACACTTCCTTCAGCTTTCCGAGTTCGTCGAGGGCAATATCTCGAAGCGCGGCGTAGAGCGTGGTGAAACCGGATTTCTAAAGCCGGTCATCCGACGCTCCTTCCTCGATGAACACAAGCTCCGCTATGTCGAAGCGATGCGGCTTGGCGAGGATTACGAGTTATATGTTCGGGCGCTCGCCCTCGGCGCTCGCTACAAGGTCATTCGCAATTGCGGATATGGAGCGATTGTTCGCGGTGACTCGCTGAGCGGCCGCCATCGCACGGAAGATCTCCGTCAACTCTACGAAGCAGACAAACGCATTCTGGCAACCTGTGCTCTGAACCCGCAGGAGACGGCTCTTCTTAAAGAGCATGAGCGTCACATCCGGGAAAAATTCGAGCTTCGAGATTTTCTGGATGCCAAAGCAAGAGGTGGGATGGCTGGTGCTTTGAAACATGCGCTGCAACGCCCGACCGCAGTTCCAATGATAGCAAAGGGCATATGGCTGGACAAAACGGCGCGCTATCGCAGCAAACCAAAACAGGTTGCCGATATCAGATACCTGCTGCAGGCAAAGCCGCTCAAACAATGATCTGAGCGGCATTCTTGCTTAGAAATAGTCCCTCTTGATCGTTTCCAGGACCGCCTGAAAACGCTCCTTGCGTTCTTCCAGTCGACCATCTGGGCTAAGCCGTGGCTCCGCGCGGCTTGCTTGCCACAATGCGAGCGTGGAAGGTGCAGCCAAAACCTGCTTTGCAAGTTTGCGGAGCGACCTCTGTTCCTGAACGGGGCGAACGAGAACATCGCCATCGTGAGGATGGCCAGAAGAGGCGTGCTCAGCACTTTCAACGGGTGGAGGCGGCGGCGGAAAGCTCATACCCCAGAATTTTGAGCCCTTCTTAGCCGCTTCCGCTCTGGTCGAGACGGGAACATAACGTGGCTCGTACTTGACACCAACGCTTCCAGCCCAATCACTCCATTTGAAGCTGTTGATGGATGTCGATGTGCTCACGGCAACCCATGGGACGCGGAAAGCATCGGCAAGAATGGCGCCGTGCATCGATTCCGCAACGATGAATTCCGACTGGGCGATATGTTTGATGACGGCTTTCGCTTCACCGCGCGGATCGAGATAGGTCAGCCCGGCAGGCTCGCAAGCGAAGTCCCAGATGCCGAATTCAGCTGATTCCCAATGGGGCACGAATGTCTTTTTGTGGATCTTCGGCAAGCCCTGAAATTCGGACATTTCCGTTACCATCACGGCAGGGTCCACTATCCCCATTTCCGAAGGGAGGCCCAGCTTGGCGGCTGTCATTTCACCGCGGACGCACCTGATATCCCAAAGCTCATTGTTGGAGATATCCGGTACCGCACCATATCCATAGCCACTGCCAATGACCAGTTTGCGTTGCGCGGGTGGAAACAGCACATCGTTGAGAACGGTGCCGACGCCAACCAGCAGCAGGTCAGGATGAACGTCCCGCAGGCCTGGCAGCAGGAAATCCCAAAGCCAGAGATTGAGGTCATCGCCAAAATTTCCGTGGTGCGATTCCCAGTGATATGGTCTCATGGATTACTCCTGAATAAAAAAAGGCAGGCGCTACGGGTCATCGTGGGCCGGTCAGTTTACCGGTTCCCAGCTCCACCGCCGCGCGCAGGATAGCAGGATCGCGCATCATCCATTTGAACAGGAGGCCCATTTCCGGCGCCTTGCGACGCTTCAACTTACCAGCCTGGCTCCACAGCGCCTGTTTGCGAGCCGTGTTTTTATAGGATGCGATCGACTCTACGTCGGCGGGACGAGATGAAAACCTCTCCTGCAACGTGTCAAGCGCTACCCATGTGTTGAACTGTTGGCGCAGGAACTCGGGCGACGTATTGTCGATGCTGTGAAATATATTCACCCCCATTCCCCGCATAGCACCAGCGTCGTCACACAAAAGCGTACGGCTGGATGCAAGAATGCAATCGCAGAAGAACAGGACGTCTTCCGCAGCCAGCCTCAAGGCAGGATCGAAACGAACCTTCTCGAAAAGAGGACGGCCTATGACCATGCAGGAGAGGTGCAGAAAACTCCAGTTGCGCAGCATGACGCTCGCGAGGTCCGGCAATTCAATGACCTTTGGAGTTTCGGATAGTCGGTTCGCTGCCTCATTCTTTTCCAGTTCCGACATGGCGAAGTGGTAATAGAACTCGTCGCTGGCCTGCATCGATGCCCAGTAGCAATCTCCCCCGAATGTATCGAGACTGAAGGCGGCGTTGCTCAAATGATCGGGCGTCCAGATATCATCCGAATCCAGAAATGCGACATAGGTCGTTTCTGCTGGAACATGGTCGAGCCCCGTATTGCGTGCGCCGCCTGGACCGGCATTGGCCTGCTTGACGATTTTGATCCGGCTTCTCTGGCTTTCAGTCAGTTCATCAATTTCTTTTTCAATCGGATAAGGCGACTCATCGTCAACGATAACGAGGTCGAAATCCTGCAGGGTCTGTGAAAAAACGGATGCTAGTGCCCTACCAAGGACGCCATGCTGTTTTTGATAATAAGGAATAACGACAGTAAATTTCGCCATTGTTTCGCCCCTTGTGTTGATCAAGAAGTGGTCGGGCCCGACCGAATGCGGCCCCGATGAGTGGCAAACCTCCCGCCAGCAAAATGGTTGCTGGCCTCCAAAATATAGGAAGCACGTATGCCCCCAGCTCCGAGCGTCAAGACGATTACCGCAAATGTCGGTTGGAGCGTTTTATCAAAAACAGGCACATTCGGGCTTAAGTTTGTCACGGTGCCGATTCTCGCACGATTGCTGACGCCAGAGGAGTTCGGCGTCGTCGCAGTCGGCCTGACGGTCGTGCAGTTTCTAACCATGATTGCGGGTGCAGGACTAACCTCCGCTCTGATTGTGGAAAAGGAAGAGGATATGGACACAATCCATACTGTCTTCTGGGCAAATCTTGCAATTTCATGCACGATGGCAGCCATACTCTACTTCGGCGCGGAATTTTTTGGTGAACTGCTCGGCGCAGTCGAAAGCGCCTATCTTCTGCGAATCATGGCTTTTCTCATTCCGCTGCAACTGGCTGGCGACGTCGCCTATTCCCTCTTGGCCAGACGCATGAATTTCAGCAAGGACGCCATCTGGAGCATGACCTCGGAAAGTGCGGCGGCCATCGTCGCAGTCGTACTTGCCTTCGCCGGTTTCGGTGTCTGGGCCCTGATCATCCAGCTTTTCGCCGCTGCGCTGATAAGGCTCGTGGGCCTCTACGCGGTGTCCCATTACAAGCCAAGCTTTGTCATGAAGCCTCGTCGGCTCGTTCCGCTTCTTGGATTCAGCTCGGGCCTCATGGGCTCAGAGATAGCGAATTTCGTGACGTTCCAGTCGCCAATGGTCATTATTGCCCGACATCTGGGACTTGCAGATGCTGGCGCCTATTCGGCATCCAACCGATTCGCCAGCATTCCAAACCAAGTCGTCCTTTCCGCTGTGATGGGTGTTCTGTTCCCGGCATTCAGCAGAATGATGGATGACAAGCAGCGTCGCCGCGACGCGCTGATGTTCAGCACGCAGGTGCTGACAGTGCTTCTGGCGCCGATGATGTTTGGCCTGTGGGCCATTGCCGAACCCGCCATGCTCGTGATTTTCGGACCAAACTGGGCCTATGCCTGGCCGGTGCTTGGGCTACTGGCGTTATCAAAAGCAATACTGACGCCCTGCAGCACATTTATTCCTTACTTGAAGGGCGCCGGCTACGGTCGGGTTCTCTTCTGGTCCGCGACAATCCGTGCGGTTGTCACGACAGGTGCAGTCTGGCTTGCAGCAATTTACGGCACACTTATCGATGCAATGGTCTGGCTTTGCATCGTCAATGGAGTGACACTGATTTTCTATTCCTGGGCCGTTTTCAAGGCCAGCGAAACGCCGCTGTTGAAGGGTCTCTATGTCAGTAGCCGCCCTATGATTGCGTCCTTCGTGATGGCGCTTTCGGTACGCTATATCCTTCATATCTTCTCCGACAGCCTGCCTCACGCCTATATGCAGGTGCTTGTGGGAGCTGTCGCAGGAGGCGCAATCTATGGAGTTCTGATTCTCATCACAGAAAGAGAACTTCTGCGAAAGATACTGGGTCTCGTGCGTGAGCGGAAAGCGAAACAGGCGGCGGCTTGAGGAAGCCCACCAGGAAAAATTGCCGTCTTTCTGCCACAATTGAGAACATTTGCCACACTGTTGCGCCTTCCACTGCGGGCAAAGCGGCGCGATAATGCTGCATCGCAGCATCGCTATTATTTCTCCCGCCGCCAACAGAGGGACTGCCCCAGAGGCGACCGAGGAAAATCCCCTGTTATTTCAATGAGCTGGCCTGCCTCTCCTTAAGGGAGATATGGACCTCCAGAGTTTTACCCGCAACAATTAGAAGACCCCTTTTGCCGCGCTGCCACATTTTACCCTCATGTAGACCAGACACTTTAGCACGGGCTTTCGTTCGTCCTAATTTTAACGCGGTGGGGGGAGACACCGCCTAATTGAGGGGAACTGACGTGACTTTTGATCAGAACCTATCTTCCCGCATCAACTTGATGCGCATTATATTGATATCGGGCATTGTTTTTGTGCATGTTCCACACAATCCGGAGACCAGCCCTTTTCTCGGCGTCTACGGCTTTTTTGATTGGCTACGCGTGTTCCTGGGTGATGCGCTGTTCCGCATCGGTGTGCCCTGCCTGAGCGCGATTTCAGGTTACCTGCTGTTTCGCAAGGGAATGCAGGCATTTGATTATCTGGCCACCGTCAAGTCGAAGGCGCGGACAGTCCTCCTCCCATTTTTGCTATGGAATGGCGCGCTTGTTGCCGCTGTTCTCCTCCTGCAGCGTTTCGGCGTAGGCGTCGGCTATTTTCCGGATTTGTGGAACGCAACGCCGCGGGAAATGATGAGCCATGGCGCGGCAGTCGAAGAATTTCCTCTGAATGTGCCGCTGTATTTCTTGCGGGATCTCTTCGTCTGCATTCTTCTTTCCCCGATCCTCGCATTTCTGGTTCGCAGATATGCATGGGCCACATTGGGGGTTCTGCTCGTCATTACCGCATGGCCTGAAGTCACCTTGTTCATCGTCCAGAAGAAATCCATCCTCTTCAGCTTCACGCTGGGAATTGCGCTGGCGCTGTACAAGATCGATCTCAAGGCTCTCGACGCCCATGCCGTTAAAATCACGGCTGCGGTCTTGGGGGCCTCTGCAATCCTTGCAACCGCACTCTATTTTACGGGACCGGATTTTCCGTTCGAACTTGAGTTGCTTCGCAACCTCCTTGCGGTCTTTGGCGCAATGGGTTTGTGGGCGTCATCCTCTTTGCTCATTCGCAGCAAGGCTGGAAAACGTCTCTCGGAAACGGGCAGTCTCAGCTTCTGGATCTTCTGCGCCCACTATCCGCTGCTGGTAATGATGTGGATGGTCTGGAACAGAGGCGGCCCGGATTTCTATCCCGCCTTCTATCTCGGTGCGGTAGCACTGTCCTTTATCATCCTCGTTATCAGCAATGCGCAGGTGCGGTCGAAGCTGCCTAAACTCTACGCTGTCTTGACGGGCAGTCGCAGTGACAAGCCGGGGCCTTCTATCAAAGCCCCAAAGACTTCCCATCCCGCACAGCGTCCTGTCGAAGCCCTGCCTGCAACTGCAAAGGTGAACCAATGATCGCATTTATCACCCGCGTTCAGTCGCGCACGTTCCTGTCCACATGTGTGGCCCTCACACTCGGTGCGTCTGCGGCGATGGCGCAGAGCCCTGTCGCCCCACCCGCGCCTGGCAACGAGCCAGCCCCCGGCCCCGCATCAGGTCCGGCAGCAGCGCCGGGGAACGGCAAATCCTTCGTCGAGAATTTCGATTCCATGGACCGGTCTTTCTGGTACGTTTCCGATGGCTGGAACAATGGACCGCATCAAAACTGTACCTGGTCGAAGAAGCTCGTGAAATTCGAAGGCGGGCAACTTCAACTCGGATTTCAGGAAGGCAAGGTCAAGGATCGCAACTTCTCCTGCGGAGAAATCCAGACCAAGGGCCGCTATCGTTACGGCACCTACGAGGCACGGATAAAGACGGCAACCGGCTCTGGCCTCAATTCGGCTTTCTTTACCTATATCGGACCAACCGACAAGAAGCCGCATGATGAAATTGATATGGAAGTCTTGGGCAAGGACCCGGCAAAGGTCCAGCTCAACCAGTATATTTCCGCAAAAGGCGGGAATGAGAAGCTGGTCGACGTGGAAGGTGGCGCGGACAAGGCCTTCAATGACTACGCCTTCATATGGGAGCCGCAGCGTCTGCGTTATTTCGTGAACGGGAAGATGGTTCATGAAGTTACAGACCCGGCAAAAATCCCACAAAATCCGCAGAAGATATTCTTCAGCCTGTGGGGCACGGACACCCTGAAAAGCTGGATGGGCAAGTTTGCCTATAATGGACCGACAGTCATGAATGTCGACCGGCTCGCTTTCACAGCGCTCGGCGACAAGTGCCAGTTCCCAGAGTCCGTGGCCTGCCTTTCAAACTGAGCGGCCTTTTGACCGAAGCCTCTCGATCATCTCCCGCTCAGGACTGTTTTATGACGCATGTTCTTTATCTAGCCCATGACCTTGCAGACCCGGCCATTCGTCGCCGGGTCATGATGTTGCAGGCTGGTGGTGCCAGAGTGAGCCTCGCTGGATTCACGCGTGGCGAAAACGCATTGGCAAGTGTCGATGGGCTGGCGCCAGTCGTCTTGGGCGAAACGGCAGACGGTCGGTTTGCCCAGCGCATCACAGCCGTTGGCAAATCCTGCGTCGCACTTCGCGGTCAAAT
Organism: Rhizobium sp. Leaf311; assembly: GCF_001423445.1. Taxonomy (NCBI): domain Bacteria; kingdom Pseudomonadati; phylum Pseudomonadota; class Alphaproteobacteria; order Hyphomicrobiales; family Rhizobiaceae; genus Rhizobium; species Rhizobium sp. Leaf311. Next base: position 263,359 of record NZ_LMNZ01000002.1, read on the forward strand.
GCGTGGTGTGGGGAAACCTGACGTCATCATCGCTCGAAATCTCGAAATGCTGGCAGTTGCACGCCGCGCCTCCTCCATTTTCGGCCGCGACATTCCTGTGGTTTACGAGTGCTTGGACATCCACAGATTGCTTTTGCATGAAGGTGCTGCCGGAAAGCTCGTCAATGCCATTCAGCGTTATCTTGCCTCCGACGCAAAGCTGCTGATAACGAGCTCTCCCGCTTTCGTGACGCACTACTTCGCCCCTCGCTCCGGTTTGGCGCTTCCTGTGTTGCTGCAGGAGAACAAGGTGCTGGCACTGCAGGACACAGTCCAGGAAAAGCCAACGGCCCGGCCGCCCAAAGACGGTGAGCCATGGAAAATTGGTTGGTTCGGTGCTCTGCGTTGCCGCAAGTCACTTCACATCCTTGCCGATTTCGCCAGGCGGATGGATGGCAAGGTTGAAGTGGTGCTGCGTGGACGTCCAGCCCATTCCGAGTTTGATGACTTCGAGGGCTTCGTCGCAAAGTCCCCTTTTGTGAGTTTTCACGGCGCATACAAAAATCCCGAAGATCTCCAGTCTATCTACCAGGATGTCCAATTTACCTGGGCTATCGATTTCTTCGAGGAAGGGCAAAACTCCAGCTGGCTGCTGCCGAACAGGCTTTATGAAGGGTGCCTCTATGGTGCGCTTCCGATAGCGGTTACGGGAACGGAGACCGCCCGTTTCCTCGAGAAACGAAGCATCGGCCATGTGCTGCAGACCGCCGATGCTGACAGTCTGCAAGCTTTCTTCACCGGCCTGACCGAAGAGGGTTACCTTAAATCCGCAGAAAACCTTGCGGCGGTCGACCGGACACAATGGATGGCCGATCAACAGGACTGCCTTCAACTCGTCCAAAAACTCGCTTCTTTGGCAGCGCCGAAATCTGGCCGCGCCCTCGAAGCTTCACTTTCAACCGCCTGACGGGACCGACGCCATGAAGTCGCACAAGATACCGGATGTGAAGACATTGATCGTCATACCGTGCCTCAACGAGGCTCGCACGATCGATGATCTGCTGCTTAAATTTTCCAGCACCCTCAACAATCCGGCGGACCGGATCATCGTTGCCGATGGCGGTAGTACCGATGGAACGCGTGATATTGTCGCAAATTTTTCCATGCAGGATGCGCGCGTCATTCTTTTGGCCAACCCGAAGCGCATCCAGAGTGCCGGCATTAATCTGGCGGTGGAAATGTTTGGACAGGGTTATGATTACCTCATCCGCATCGACGCCCACGGCGACTATCCCGACGACTACTGCAACCGGTTGCTGGAAGACGCCGTCCATACCGGCGCTGATTCTGTCGTCGTGGCAATGGACACTGTCGGCCACGGAACGTTCCAGAAAGCCACCGCAATCGCTCAGAACTCCAAGCTCGGAAACGGCGGCTCCAAGCATCGCGAAGGAGCGAAGGGGCACTGGATCGATCACGGGCACCACGCCTTGATGCGCATATCAGCCTTTACCGAGGTTGGCGGTTACGACGAGAGTTTCAGCCACAATGAGGATGCCGAACTGGACTATCGGCTGCGCAAGGCTGGCTTTCGCATCTGGATGACCGACAAGACCCGCATGACCTACTACCCGCGATCCAACGTGCGGCCTTTGTTCAATCAGTATATGGCTTATGGTCGTGGGCGCGCGAAAAATCTCCTCAAGCATCGCTCCATGCCCAAGCTCCGGCAAATGATCCCATTGGCGGTCATGCCGGTCGCGCTCCTGGCACTGCTTGGCGTGTTCCACTGGCTTGCTCTGGTACCGCTTTGCCTCTGGATCGCCGCATGCGTTGGCTATGGCCTGTGGATGGCCATCGTGGAAAAGAATCCCTACGGCCTTCTGGCTGCGTTTTCTGCCATGATTATGCATCTCGCCTGGTCGACAGGGTTCTGGCTGGAACTTGTCAGCTCGGTGGGTGCGCCTGCCCCCTTGGCGGGAAAGGCGATGTCATGACAGCCACTCCCGCAATTATCGAAACTCATCAGATCCGCGTCGATATCGGCGTTTGCACGTTCCGCCGCCCTGCGGTTGTCGCGACACTGCTCTCCTTGTTCGAGTTGGAGGTTCCGGCTGAAGCGAAGCTTCGCATTATTGTTGCGGACAATGATGTAGAGCCCAGCGCAAAAGACTCTATTGATCGGCTGCGCGAAAAATCACCCTTCGAGATCGTTTACATCCACTGCCCCAAATCGAATATCTCCATCGCGCGGAATGCATGTCTTTCAGCCTCCGACGCGGACTATCTCGCTTTCATCGACGATGACGAGACTGCCCCGAGAGACTGGCTTTGCGAATTGCTACAAACGGCAAGGGAGACGGGTGCAGAAGCGGTTCTTGGACCTGTTACCGCCGTCTACAAGCCGAGTGCGCCAAGTTGGATGCGCAAGGGTGATTTCCATTCGACGGCTCCCGTGTGGGTCAATGGAGACATCGTGACAGGTTATACCTGCAACACCCTTCTGCGCATGACTGCGCCTTCCGTTGCGGGTCGCCGGTTTGCTCTGTCTCTCGGCCAGAGCGGTGGAGAAGACACGCATTTCTTCTCTCACATGCACGCGGATGGCGGGCGCATCGCCTTTGCCGAAAAGGCCATATTGTCCGAACCCGTGCCGGACAGCCGTGCAAGCTTCATGTGGCTGGCCAAACGGCGTTTCCGCTCAGGCCAGACCCATGGACGCCTGCTCGCAGAACGCAAACCGGGTACACGCAGAATCGGGCAGATCGTCACGGCCGCGTCGAAAGTGGCATTTTGCGCGGCCTCAGCGCTCCTGAGCGCTTTCAGCCCTGTCCGTCGCAATCGTCAATTGCTGCGTATGGCGCTGCATATGGGTTCCGTTAGCGGCGCCTTCGGTGTTCGCGAAATACGCCAGTACGGCACCGTGGAGGCAACATGATGGACGCTTCATTGCAGCCAGACGTTACCTTTGTCATCGCCGCCTATAATTCGGCTGATACGATCGCTGCTGCTGTCGAAAGCGCCTTGGCGCAGGACGAGGTCACGCTGGAAGTCGTCGTCGTTGACGATCAGTCTTCAGACAACACGCGTGAGGTCGTTTCCGGGCTCATGAAACAGGATGCCCGTGTCCGACTGATTGCCCTTGAGCGCAATCTCGGGCCCGGTGGTGCCCGTAACGCAGGCATCGACGCAGCGGTCGGTCGTTGGATCGCGGTTCTCGATTCCGACGATGTCATTCAGCCACTCAGAACACGGCGGATGATAGACCGGGCCGAGAGCGGCCCTGCAGAAATCGTCGTCGATAATCTGGATGTCGTTTATACGGATGGGCGCGCCAGGGAAACGATGTTTCCGGCCAACTTCCTTGAGCAGCAAGGCACACTCACACTCGAAAATTTCATAGCCTCAAATATCATTTTCCGCTCAACCTTCAATTTTGGCTACATGAAGCCAATGTTCCGGCGTGAGTTTCTGAACGAGAATGCCCTGCGCTTCCGGCCTGACTTGCGGATCGGCGAAGATTATCTTCTGCTGGCATCAGCACTGGCGGTTGGTGCGCGCTGCGCCATCGAGCCCTCGCCCGGCTATATCTACAATATTCGGGAAGGTTCGATTTCGCGCGTTCTGGAAATTCAGCATGTTGACGCCATGATCGCCGCGGATGAGGATTTTCTGTCCCGATACGCTCTTCCACCCGCAGCAAGCGAAGCACAAAGGATGCGAACACGCAGCCTGGTAGAAGCGCGTCACTTTCTGATGCTCGTTTCCAGTATCAAGCGCCGGTCGATCATGGATGTCATAAAAATAGCTGCAAAGGACCCAGTCGCGCTTCGGCATCTGCGGATGCCGATAGAGGCGAGGCTGAAGAAATTGCGCGGCGCGGTTTTTCCGACACCCCTTCCCACAGACATGAAGCGGCAGGCATCCTGATTTGTTTGGACCCGCTTATCGAACCTTCAAGGAGAACGCCATGGACCTTAACAGGACAGTCAGAAAGGCCGTAATCCCCGTCGCCGGTAACGGCACGCGCTTCCTGCCCGCAACCAAGGCAATGCCCAAGGAAATGCTGACCATCGTTGACCGGCCGGTGGTTCAGTATGCGGTGGACGAGGCCATGCAGGCCGGTATCGAGCACATTATTTTTGTGACCAGCCGAAACAAGACAGCCATCGAAGACTATTTCGATAGCGCGCCCGAACTCGTCAACACGCTAACGCGCTCTGGCAAGACCATGCAGGTCTTGCAACTCGAAAAGATGCTGCCCATTGCCGGCACAGTCAGCTATACACGTCAGCAGGTGCCGCTCGGCCTTGGTCATGCCGTATGGTGCGCAAGAGAACTCGTCGGCAAGGAGCCGTTCGCCTTGCTCCTGCCGGATATGGTTTCTTATGGTGCCCGCGGCTGTATCGCTGGCCTCATGGAACTCTATGATGAGGTCGGCGGAAATATCGTCGGCACGGAAGAATGTGCTCCGGACGAGACATCGTCCTACGGCATTGTCGGCGTTGGTGACACCGTCAGCCACGGTTTTCGCGTAACAGAAATGGTTGAAAAGCCGGAACCATCTGCGGCTCCATCCAATTACTACCTTAATGGCCGTTATATTCTGCAGCCAGAAATATTCGATATTCTTGCCAAGCAGGAGCGCGGTGCAGGCAATGAGATCCAGTTGACGGATGGCATGAAGCGTTTGGGGGAGATACAGCCGTTCCACGGACAGAAGTTCGGAGGGCGGACATTCGACTGCGGCAGCAAGCAGGGATTTATCGCGGCGAATGTCGCGTTTTCCCTGATGCGCGCAGATATGGAGGCCCAGGTTTTGGCCTCCATTAAGGAATTGGTGAGGAACCACGAAGGTCGCGTCAAAGCGGCTTGATCGATGAAGTTGAGTGAGGCGGGGAAAGCACGAGAACTGCGTTCCCGCTCGCCGTTTTTAAACACAAGGTGGGTCAATGCACCACAAGACCTTTAGATCGAACATGAATTTCCCTGAATCGTCCAAGGACGCCGATACGTTTATAGACCTCGACCGCCTATGGGCCGCCGTGGTACGCCGCGCCAACATCATCGCCGCCTGCGTGATCGCGGCGATGGCACTCGCCGGTCTTTATCTCGTGATGGCGACACCCGTCTACACCGCGATGACCCAGGTGCTGCTGGACGAAAGCTTGTCCCGTTATGCTGAAGATGAATCTCCCGTGCCAGCGGCACAGATCATCGACAACCGCATCGCAAGCGCAGTCGAAATCCTCAAATCCAAGGAAATGGCGCTGACAGTCGTCGATAAGGCGAAGCTGGATAGCAACGAGACAATCGTCAATCCGCCGATGTCGCCGGTGGATCTCATCAAGGCATCCGTCAAGGGCGTGGTCGATCTCCTGACACCGAATTCCCCGCCCGCTTCGGAAGACGCAATGCGCAATGGTCGCCGTGAGAAAGCGGCTGCCGTCATCCAGCAGGCTCTGACCGTCGAACGTGTCGGACGAAGCTCGGTCATTGCAATTTCGATCCGCTCCATTGACCGGCAGCTGGCAACGCAGATCGCAAGAACCTACGCCAATTCCTATCTGACAGAGCAGCTGAATGCCAATTTCGACGCCACCGAACGGGCCTCGGTCTGGCTTCAGGAGCGACTGACCGATCTGAACCAGCGTTCACAAGCGGCATCGCTGGCTGTCGAGAAATACAAGGCTGCAAATAATATAGTGTCTTCGCGCGGGGAGTTGATCTCCGAGGGGCAGCTTTCCGATCTGAATGGCCAGCTGATCGCCGCCCAGGCTGATGCGGCAACGGCGTCAGCGCGTTACACCCAATATAAGTCGATTGTCGATCAAGGGCCGGAAAACGCAGTCAACAACGCAATCGTTTCTGCACGCGACACTGACAACTCCGTCATTCAGGATCTGCGCAAACGCTATATCGCCATTTCCGACCGCGAGCGCGGTGTGGTGCAGCAATTCGGCAAGGATCACCCTCAGGCCATTGCTCTCGCCAGCGAAAAGGGTGATCTGTCCCGTCAGATCTACCAGGAACTCCAGCAACTGACCGGCAGCTTCAAAAATGATTTCGACGTGACGCAGTCGCGCGTGCAGTCGCTGCGTGAAAACATCGACCGTGTTGCGGGCCGCAATTCCGAAGCCAACATGACCATGGTCAAGCTGCGTGAACTGGAACAACAGGCCGCAGCACTGAAGACGCTTTACGAGTCCTATCTCGGTCGCTTCGAGGAAGCTTCACAGAAGCAATCCTTCCCGATTGCAAAAGCCCGCATCATCTCCGATGCAGGTCTGCCTACCTCGCCATCCAGCCCGAAAAAGACCATGACGATGGCTCTCTCCATCGTTCTCGGCCTGATGCTGGGCGGTGGTGTCGCGGCTGTTCTGGAATTCCGCGATCGTTATTTCCACACGGGTAACGATGTGCGCGACAATCTGCGCATGCGCTTCCTCGGCTACCTTCCCTTCATTGGAGAAAAGGGAGTTGAGACGACGAGAGCGGAAACCGGTGCGGCGACGCCTGATGTTCCTGATACGGATATCGAGGACAACGGCCACGTCTCGTTCCAGAAAATGCTCCGCCTTGCGGTCGACAGCCCGCGCTCCAGTTTTACGGAAACGCTTCGCAACGTGAAACTGACAGCCGATGTCGTCATACAGGAACGCGAATGCAGGGTGATCGGTGTCATCTCCTGCTTGCCCAACGAAGGCAAATCGGTCGTTGCGCTCAATCTGGCGGGTCTCATCGCTACCACAGGCAAGCGCACGCTCGTTGTGGATGCCGACATCCGCAACCCCGGCCTCAGCCGCATGTTGACCACGCGTCAGTCTGCCGGTCTGGTGGAAGTGGTTCTGGACGAGGTTCCCTGGACGAAAGCCGTCAAGGTCGACAGCCGCACCAAAATGGGCATCCTGCCAGTATCGACCAGCAACCAGTTTGCCCACTCCAGCGAGTTGCTGGCATCGTCAGGCATGCGCAAGTTCATGGACTCGGCACGTGAAGCCTGTGATTACATCATCGTTGACCTTGCGCCTGTCGTGCCGGTCATCGACGCGAAGGCGTTCGCTTCCCAGGTTGATGGCTTTGTCTTCGTGACTGAGTGGGGCAAGACGCCAATTCAGATGGTCCAGAACCTGATGAGCCATGAGCCGCAGATTGCCAACAAGACGCTCGGCATTGTCCTCAACAAGACGGACATGAACGAATTGCAGCGTTACGCTGGCCCTGGCGGCTCCGAGCATTATCACGAGCAGTTCTCTGCCTATTATGGGGATGCAAAGAAGCCCGCGCCTGAACCGGCATAAATCAATTCAAAAATGCCCGCTTTCTGCGGGCATTTTTTCTTGTGCATGGTGTTCTTGCTCTGGATTTGTACGGAGCTTTTGCGCATTGATGCGTAAACCTTCATGATCAGGACACCCTCATGGCCGCACCCATCGCGTTTGTTTCCCGCACGACCGACGCCAATGAAGCCGAATGGATAAGGGTACTGGCTGCCGCACTGCCAACCGAAACAATCCTGCCGTTCAGGAGCATGTCGGCAGAAGAGCGCGATCTCGCCGAGATAGCCATCGTTGCCAATCCCGACCCTGCGGATATCGCACAACTGAAAGGCCTGAGGTGGATCCACAGTCTTTGGGCCGGCGTGGAACGGCTGGTGGCGGAACTTGGAGCGGACGCCCCACCCATCGTTCGCCTGACAGATCCCGAGCTTTCTCGTGTCATGGCCGAGGCCGTTCTTGCCTGGACCTACTACCTGCACCGAGACATGCCAGCCTACCGTGACCACCAGAGCAAGCGCATCTGGGCCGAACTGGAATACCGGCATCCGCAAGATGTGACCGTCGGACTCATGGGGCTGGGGACACTCGGGACACAAGCCGCCAAGCGGTTGCAGCAGGCGGGCTTTCATACGATTGGCTGGAGCCGCTCCCACAAGGTGATCGAAGGAGTCGAGACTTTTTCGGGTGACGCCGGGCTCACGCAATTGCTGGCTGAGAGCGATATTCTCGTCTGCCTTCTCCCTCTGACGGCAGAAACGCGCGGACTGCTCAACGGGGCACGTTTCTCAGAGATGAAGACAGGCGCATCCATCATAAATTTTGCGCGTGGAGCTGTGATCGTATCCGATGACTTGCTGGCGGCATTGGCCGAAGGGCAATTATCTCACGCAGTGCTGGATGTGTTTGAAAAAGAGCCACTTGAGCAGGAATCGCCCTTTTGGCAGCACCCGAACGTCACCGTGCTACCGCATATATCGGCACCAACGAACCGCCAGACTGCGGCCCATATCGTGGCCGACAATATCAGATCATGGCGACAGACGGGTACATTGCCTGCAACGGTGGACATGAGCCGCGGCTACTGATCGTCCACATCTTATTTGCCGCCAATCTCTTCGCTGACGGCATGGGCGAGCGCGAAACGCACGTCATTGTCGTTATAGGGTTTGCACAGCAGAACGGAACCGGCAGGGGCATTGCCCGGCAGGAAACTGTCCCCTGTTGCGAACACTATCCCGATATCCGGCTTGCGCTGTTTGATCAGCACGGACATGTCCGCGCCACTCATATCCGGCAAGCCAACATCGGTCATGAGGACATCGATTTCCTCCCGCTCGATGAGATCAAGCGCCTGTGTCGCATTGGCTGCTTCCACCACCACATGACCACTCTCAAGCAGTATGTCAGCGGTGTTCATCCGGATCAGTTCGTCGTCTTCCACCAGAAGGACCCGTATGGACGCCCGATCCGGGCGATTGACGACAACATTCCTGTCGGTGTCCCGCTCCCTGCCTGACTCCACTCTCTGCTTCTGGTTGGCAAGAACGTGTCGCAAACGACGCGCCAATGCTTCGCGAGTGTAGGGCTTGGACAGCAACTCTATGCCAGCATCGAGCTTGCCGCCGTGAACGATGGAATTTTCCGTGTAACCGGAGGTGAAGAGTATCGCGAGATGCGGCAGTCGCTCCTTTGCGCGTCTGGCCATTTCGCTGCTCTTCAACGGACCCGGCATGACGACATCTGTGAAGATGACATCGATGGGAACTCCGCTTTCGGCAACCGTCAGGCCCGCCTGAGCATCACGTGCGGTCAGCACCTGATATCCGAGGTCGGAAAGCGTCTCGACAACGGTGCTTCTGACCTCATCGTCGTCTTCAACGACGAGAATGGTTTCTGTCCCGCCGACGATGGGTCCGGTCTGAACCACGACTTCACGGTCTTCGTCAGACAGCGAGCGCGGAAGATAGACCTTGACCGTCGTGCCCTGTCCGACCTCGCTGTAGATCTTCACGTGACCGCCAGATTGCTTGACGAAGCCATAGACCATCGAAAGGCCAAGGCCAGTCCCCTTGCCCTCAGGCTTGGTCGAGAAAAATGGCTCGAATACCTTGTCGATAATATCAGGCGTCATGCCAGACCCGGTATCGGTGACCGCCAGCATGACATATTGACCCGGCTCCACCTCAGCATGGGTGCGGGCATAATCGAGATCGAGAGACGCATTGCCGACTTCGATGGTGAGTTTGCCAGATCCCGACATTGCATCGCGGGCATTGATGGCAAGGTTCAACAAGGCATTTTCCACCTGTGCGGGATCGGCATAGGTATTCCACAGGCCTCCTGCGGTGATAACCTCGACCTCGACAGCCTCGCCAATCGAACGGCGCAACAGGTCATCCATTCCCGCGACAAAGCGGCCGATGTTGATGACACGCGGCTCCAGCGCCTGTCTGCGTCCAAAAGCGAGCAACTGGCTCGCCAGCTTCGCGCCACGGCTCACCCCTGCCAGCGCATTGGTAACCCGGCGTTCTGCGCGCTCGTTGCCAACCACGTCCTTGGCGAGCAGTTGCAGGTTGCCAGCCACGACCTGCAGCAGATTGTTGAAATCGTGAGCGACGCCGCCGGTCAGCTGACCGATGGATTCCATTTTTTGCGCTTGCTGGAGGGCCCGTTCAGCATGGCGACGTTCAGCGATTTCGGCAGCGACGCGCGCCTCCAGCCCCTCGTTGAGTTGTCGGAGTTGATCTTCCGCCCTTATACGATGCCGAATCTCCCGCTCAAGATTGGCAGAATGCTCTCGCAAGGTTTCTTCCGCCTCGCGCTGATCGGTAATGTCGGTGTGGACGCCGACCCATTCTGTTATCGCGCCCAAGTCATTGAGGGTGGGCACTGCGCGAATGGCAAAAGTCCGGTAAATGCCATCGTGACGCCTTACGCGATGCTCCCAGATATAGGTAGACTTGGCAGCAACGGCGCGATTCCAGCTGTCGATGGATCCTTGGCGATCGTCAGGATGGACCGCATCGGCCCAGCCGTAGCCCTGATAGGCTTCGTAGCTCTGCCCGGTCAGCCCGGACCACCCCGTTTGCTCGCCGAGCATTCGTCCGTCGGGACTATTGGTCCACAAAACGCCGTGAACCGCCTCAACCGCCGCCCGAAAGCGATTGTTGCTGGCCATCAGATTTTCCCGGCTCTCTGCCAGTTCCTGAACGGCCTTCACCTTGTCGGTGTTCTCCAACACAGTGCACAAGACGCCATCGACCGTGCCTGCATCATTATGAATCGGCGTATAGAACAGATCGAAGACAACTTCTTCCGGCTGCCCGTTTCTCTTCAGCACCATTTTCTGATCACGAAACGACTGGACCGAACCGCGAAAACCGGCCTCCAGAATTTTCTGGTTCCAGTCCCATATTTCCGGCCAGATCGCAGGTACCGTGTCGCCCAGAGCGCGGGGGTGGTAATTTCCGGCAATTTCGATGTAGCCGTCATTGTAAATCATGACGTGGTCTTTTCCCCACATCAGAACTTGCGGGATTGGGGAGTTGACGACGGAATTCACCTTGTGGCGCAGGTTGGCCGGCCACGACGACATGGGGCCGAGCGATGTCTTTGACCAGTCGTAAGAACGGACGAGGTCGCCCGCTTCGCCACCACCTATCGGCCATTGACCCAATGCAGATGCTTCAGTCATAAATCATCACCAACGAGAACGGCTGCTCTCATCCACCCAGGCCGCGCCTACAACCGGCAACGGTCTCTACCCATTTCACACGTAAAGAGCTATCAAGCGTTTTTTTGTCGCCTGCGCAATAGCGCATTGCAACATATAGCTAATACGTCCGATTCCGCCAATGGAGAAGACCCTTTGCCGCTGCTTTTCCTGTCGCAAAACAAGCAGTTAAAAGATAACCGCCGGTGGGCGCTTCCCAGTCCAGCATTTCTCCGGCGACGAATATTCCAGGACGGGATTTCAGCATGAAATGATCGTCGATATCGCACCAGTCTACTCCGCCTGCGCTGGATATTGCCTCCGCGATGGGTCGTGGCGAAGTTACGGGGATGGTCGAAGCCTTTATGGCTGCTGCGAGTTTCTGAAAGGACATGTTGGCGAGGTCCGGGTGACATTCCCGCAGAAGGGCGATCTTCGCCGGCGAGAGGCTGGCGGCCTTCCGAAGCCTGTTGGACAGGCTGTCTTTGCGCGGATGCCGCTCCAGATCACTTGCAATACGGTCTTGTGTCCTGCCGGGCGCAAGATCAACAAGGAGCGTCGAACCTTTTCCCGATTTGAGGGCATCACGGACGCTTGCCGAATGCGCGTAGACCAGACTTCCTTCAATGCCGTGGGTACTGATGACGAACTCGCCCTCGAACCGCCCTTCGCCTGACGTCAGCGCGACGGATTTTATGGGAGTACCGGCAAATCTGTCCCGAAAGTAATCGCTCCATCCAACATTGAAGCCACAATTTGCGGGCTGGAAGTCAACGACCTCAGCGCCTACTGCCCTCAGCCACGGAACCCAGGCACCATCCGAGCCGAGCCTCGGCCAGCTTGCCCCGCCGAGGGCGATCAGGATCAGATCACTCTCGACAAGAATCCGCCCATCCGGTATCTCGAATGCAAGAGCGTCGCCCTCGAAACCGACCCAGCGATGCCGGGTCTTGATCGTCACACCCTGGTGCTCTAGCCTGCCCAGCCATGCTCGAAGAAGCGGCGAGGCTTTCATCGCGACGGGAAATACCCGGTTGGACGTGCCAACGAATGTCTCCTGCCCCAGTTCCAGCGCCCAGTCCCGAAGCATCTTTGGAGTAAAATCATCCAGCGCAGATCGAAGTCTCGTTTGAGCGGAGCCGAAACGGCTAACGAATGCGCTATAGTCCTCGGCATGGGTAATGTTGAGGCCGGACTTGCCAGCCATGAGGAATTTACGGGCCACCGTCGGCATGGCTTCGAACACGGTTACCATCGCACCGGCTGAGGACAGAACCTCTGCGGCCATCAGGCCCGCCGGTCCGCCACCGATGATCGTCACTTGCCTGCCGTCCATTGCCCGAAAAATCCATATGCGTTTCTTTTCTATGCCTTATAACGATTTGCGTGTTGCGGTACATGCGCTAATGACAGGACATGTTCACACTCGCCCGCCTCGAAACCTTTGCTCAGGACATCAAGAAAAGCCGGTTCATCGCGCTGGCCAGTCCCATTGCAGATGAAGATGCGGCAAAGCGCTTCATCGAGGAACATTCTGACCCCACCGCGACGCATAATTGCTGGGCGTGGCGCACCGGCCAGGTCTATCGCTTCAGCGATGACGGAGAACCTTCCGGCACCGCAGGCAAGCCTATCCTCCAAGCTCTGGACGGTCAGTCGCTCGACATGGTGGCGGTCGTCGTCATCCGCTGGTTTGGCGGCATATTGCTTGGAAGTGGCGGGCTGATGCGGGCCTATGGCGGGACGGCAGCAACCTGCCTGAGAAATGGTGAGAAGACCGAGATCATACCGGTGACTGCAGCGCAGATGGAATGTGGATTTTCCGACCTCGCCTTGGTGAAATCCAGATTGCAGGCTGTGCCAAATCTTTCCATCACCGCCGAGACCTTTACCGCCGATGGCGCTACGCTGCATCTCGCTGTTCCCTTGGCAACAGCTGCCGATACGGCGAAAATGGTCATGGATCTGACAAGCGGTCGCGTCACCCTTCCCCTGCCAAACCAGTGACAATGCAGACCTCGCCTTCGCAGAAATTCGTGATATGAGGCAGCATGACAACAGAGCTTGCCAATCCTGTCTATAATCCTCCCATGGAGCCTTACGTCTCGATCATCTATCAGGACGAGGATTTTCTTGTTCTCGACAAGCCGAGCGGACTGCTGTCCGTGCCTGGCCGGGATCCTGCTTTGTCGGACAGTTTGGCGACAAGAGTTCAGAAGACATTCCGCAACGCTTTGATGATCAATCGGCTGGATAAGGACACGTCCGGCATCGTCCTGATGTCTTTGAACAGAAGGGCCCATGCGGCAATCGCGCGGCAGTTCGAGGAGCGCACGACCGAGAAATCATATGTCGCGGTGGTTTGGGGCACAGTGGCTGACGAAAGTGGCCACATCGATATGCCACTTGCGATCGACCCCGACAACAAGCCAAGGCACCGTGTGGACTTCACAAACGGAAAGAACGCCCAGACGGATTGGCAGGTGCTGGAGCGTCTTTCACTTCCGGCCACGCGGCTGAGGCTCCACCCCCTAACCGGCAGAACCCATCAACTGCGTGTGCATATGAAAGCGCTTGGGCATCCCATTCTCGGAGACGAGTTTTATTCCGAGGGCGATGCGCTGGCCGCTGCCCCGCGTTTGCTGTTGCACGCGGAAAAACTTGGGTTTCGCCACCCGGACGGACAAGATATCAGCTTTAGCAGCCCCTGCCCTTTTTGAGACGACGATGAAGACAGAAGATCAAGACGCAGGTTTCAGAATAGATTTCGTGGGCGGCGCCGTCGGCCACAGGCTACGCTCCGGTGAAGGACGCGGTCAGGCGCTTGCGAAGGCGGCAGGGCTGAAGGCTGGCAAAACCCCTGACATTGTCGACGCCACGGCGGGATTGGGACGCGATTCATTTCTGCTCGCGTCGCTCGGCTGCAACGTCACGCTCATCGAACGATCAAAGCCGATGTACGACATGTTGTCCGATGCGCTCACGCGCGCTTCACAGGAAAATGGAGTCTATGAGGAGATAGTTTCGCGAATGACACTGCTTCACGGTGATTCTCGAGAGCTTATCCCGACACTTTCGCCCGAGGTCATTCTGATCGATCCCATGCACCCGCCAAGGCAGAACACCGCATTGGTGAAGAAAGAGATGCGGGTTCTGAGGGAGCTGGTCGGCGCGGATTCCGACCAGGCTGAACTTATGGAAATTGCCCTTGCAAATGCGAAGAAACGCGTTGTTCTCAAGTGGCCCTTGCGAGCCGAGCCAATGCCCGGCATACGCAAACCTTCTCATCAAATCCTGGGTAAGAGCACCCGGTTCGACGTCTTCATGGTCATTGCCACCGCAAATCCCTGACGCACCATTTACCGGAATGTTGCCTTGCGCTGAGCATTCATGAGCAACTCATGGCGGGAAGCAAAGTCGCCAAACAGCGCTTTCAAGCGGCTTTCCTCGACCTTGTCCAGACGATAACGCTGACAAAATTCCACAACGCTCAGGATAGGCTTGATCTCCGTCGCTTCTATTTCTTTGTTGTCTATGATTTGCATGGCACCCTCCTGCGATTTGCGACACTGCAAAACTCACATGACGAGGAAAGGTTCCTTGTGAATTCTGGGTCACATGTTTTCGCCCCGCACTCTTCAAGTTTTATTGATACCGCCGTGTCGAAACGAATTTTTCCAGCATGTGTTTTCGGTTGGCAATCAATCCATGGAAGGGAGACCAATGCCTAGACCACAGCGCCTGTTGACGACCACTGCCTTTGCGATGTGCCTTTTCGTCCCGCTCGCATCTCTGGCCAATGCCCAGTGGGCGAATACGGCAGAGACGAAACAACCGAACGCGCCCGATCAGAAACCGGCATTCAAGGAGCAGACACGAGCCGCTCAGCCGGAAAAGATGCCATCCTTGCAAAAGACTGTCGTCGCTGATGATCTGCCCCATCTCTGGTCGATGGAAATTCTGCCCGATGGTCGCCTTCTCGTGGCTGCTAAAGAAGGGGCAATGCACATTATCGCAGATGGAAAAGCAGGTCCTGCGCTGGAAGGCGTCCCGGAAGTTTCATCCGACGGACAAGGCGGCTTGCTCGACATCGCCCTTGCGCCAGACTTCGAATCGTCAGGTAACATCTACTTTTCATTCTCTGAGCCTCGCGATGGCGGCAACGGCACATCGGTCGCCTCAGCGAAGCTTGTGCAAAACGGCGATACGGCAGTTCTGGAAGATACACGCGTAATCTTCCGGCAAATGCCGACCTATGACGGCGACAAGCACTTTGGATCGCGCTTGGCATTCGGACCCGCGGGCGAGCTTTTCGTGACCGTTGGCGAGAGATCCGACGCCGAGATGCGTGGGCAGTCGCAGGACACGGCGAGCGGGCTGGGCAAGGTCTTCCGCATCGACACTTCCGGCAAGCCCTTCGAAGGAAACCCCTTCGTCGGCAAGGACAACGCGCTCCCAGAAATCTGGAGCTATGGCCATCGCAACATCCAGTCCGCGACGATCGATGGCGATGGAAGACTGTGGACCGTTGAACACGGACCAAAGGGCGGTGACGAGTTGAACCTTCCCAAGGCTGGCCTCAATTACGGCTGGCCGATTATCACCTACGGCATTGAATACAGTGGGGGAACGGTGGGCGAAGGCTTGACTGCCAAAGAGGGAATGGAACAACCCGTCTACTACTGGGACCCGGTGATTGGACCATCCGGCATGGCCTATTACAGTTCTGACGCTATTCCCGAGTGGAAAGGGTCCCTCATCATCGGCGGCCTTGTTACGCAGGGTCTTGTCGTACTGAAGCTGGAAAATGACAAGGTGGTGTCAGAAGGGCGTCTTCCGCTTGAAGCTCGAATCCGCGATGTCAAGATCGACAAGGATGGTTCCGTATACGCCGTGACCGAAGAACGAGGCGGCGGAAAATCACAGATATTGAAGCTAAGCCCCGAAGCATAATTCCGCTTTTAAAGGATGCGGCTACCATGCCGCATCCTTCAGCGCATAATGGGAACTGACATAGGGCGGGCGCATTATTCCTCACAGCGTGAGGAGCATCCAAAAGCATGAACCAGCTTCCAATTCGTCTCTTGAAGAAAATCGGGTTGACCTATGTCAGCGATCAGGAGCCAGGCATATCGCGTGAGCGGCGCGGAAAAGGCTTTTCGTACCGGCTACCCGATGGCGCGCTGCTTTCGGACAAGGTGGAAATTACCCGCCTGAAATCCCTAGGCGTACCCCCAGCCTATGAGAAAGTCTGGATCTGCATAGACCCAAATGGCCACCTTCAGGCAACCGGCTACGATGCACGTGGACGCAAGCAGTATCGCTATCATCCTGATTGGCACACGCTCAGAGGTGAGACCAAGTTTTACCAACTGAAGACCTTTGGCGAGGCGCTGCCTGCAATAAGACGCCGGGCTGCAAATGATATTGCAAAGCAGGTCCATGGTGAGAAGGTCACGCTTGCGGCGCTCGTTCTCCTGCTTGATGCAGCCTATTTGAGAGTTGGCAACAAGACCTATCTCGAAACGAACGGCACTTACGGAGCAACGACGTTGCTGAAGAAACACATCTCCTTCGGCGAAACGATAGAGCTGAGATTTGCGGCGAAGGGCGGCCAGCGGGTAAAGCGGAAACTGAGACATCCACGCCTCCAACGCATTCTGGAAAACATCGCAGATCTTCCGGGAAAGCAGCTCTTTGTCTGGCAGGATGAAAAGGGACTTGTTCATCCGATCGATTCCAGTGCACTCAACGCCTATATTTCAGAGGTCGCAGGCGAAGGCGTTTCAGCCAAGACCTTCAGGACATGGGGCGGCACGCTGGCAGCGTTCGGCAACGCAAGCCGCGCGCTTGCGGCGGATGAGAAGCCTACGATGAAGGGAATGTGTGTGGCGGCTGCCGAAGAACTGTCCAACACCCCCGCGATTTGCAGGAAAAGCTATGTGCACCCAAGCGTTCTTGATCTGGCCGGCGACGAAAAGGCCGTGCGCAGGCTGCAAAAAATAATGGCGGCGGAACAGAAAAGCATAGCGGGTCTACGCATGGACGAGCGCAGATTGCTTGAATTCCTGTCCTGAGTTACCTCATCGCAGCGTCGATGATCGTTCTCGCGGGCTCAACAATTTCATAGGTACAGGCAAAGGTGGCTTGGGCCACACCAAACGTCTCGCCTTCATCCGTTTGCAATTGGACGATCGCATCCCCTGGCAGCGCCACTGCAGTGTCTCCCGAGGGAGCCTTGAAATTGAAGGGCCCTGCCGCCTCAGTGACGATGAAATAGGTCATCTCAGGGCCGTCAGGTTTGAACGCCCTGTAACCGGCTGCGTCCTGAGCGGTGAGCGGTTCACCATAGCGATCCCGAAAAACGCGAGCTTTTACTAGGCTTTCCTCATTACCCGTTTCTTCGCAGCGATTTCTGACAACCCAGTCGCCAATTTCAGCGGGCTTGGATCGGGTTTCTACGCCCTGCCCCTTTATGAAGGTGATAACGATCTCGCCTGGAGAAGCAGGACGAGCATCAACCTCCCGGGTTTTTCTGGCGATGCCTGTCGTACCCCGATGTTTCGCTTGCGCCATAAGGGCGATCTGATCACGCCTTGGCAACTCATCGAAGGCGGATGCAGCCCCGCAAGGAAAGATCAGGACTGAAAGCAAAAGCGCCAGAACACGAGACAAAGGGGCCATCGGATTTCCCATCCATCGAACACGAGGCAGGTCATGGATATGCGACCCGGCGAAGGAAAAATCGGAGCGACTCTGCCGCGCATTTTTCTCTTCACGCATGTGTGAACTAACCAGATATAGGCCCTAAGAAAAACCACGCGTTCTGAAGGGTGGATTTTAACAGCCATCCCTGTGCACATTTATTCGGCATCGCCAGACATGTGGCCGAGCGTTCAGTTTCATGTCAGCTAGATGACACATCCCCGCATCGAGATGTTATCGACGCGCAGCTTTCTGAAAGCCGCGCCTCCGTGAGCTTGCATGGCGGAAAGAAGACAATGGCACTACAAATTCAGACAATCAGAGGTGGGCATAGCGACATTAGAAGACCGACAATTGGCAGCGTGCCGCTCAGTATTGTCACCGCTCTCTATTTGCTGTTTTTCACCAACCACACGTTCTGGACAAAGGTTCACACCTATCTGTCCGCATATCCCGTCGCGATTTACGGGCTCTATATCGCCATGAGCGCAGCCTTTGCTGCTGTTTTCATCTTCTTTTCCGCAAAATACATAACGAAACCCGTGTTTTCGGTTCTGATCATCATCGCCGCCGTTTCGTCCTGGTTCATGGATCGTTTTGGCGCAATCATCGACAGCGACATGGTTCGCAATGCCTTTGAGACAACGAACGCCGAAGCAGGTAATCTGATGACAGCAGGCTTTGCCCTCCATCTGGTATTGTTTGCTGGAATACCGATTGCCCTGCTCGCATTCGTGCGCATCGATCACCGGCCCATCCTTGGCAAAGTTTTGTGGAATACGCTGGCCATTCTGGCATGTCTTTCCGTGGTCGCAGCGGTGGCCGCGGCAAATTCCAAGACATTCACAACCGCTGTGCGCCAGCACAAGGATATCGTCAAAACCCTCAATCCGCTGACGCCGATTTCGTCGACGATTCATTATTTCTCCCAGGCAGACAAGGAAGCGAAACTCACGGTTTCACCCACCGGGCAGGATGCCAAAGTAGTGCCTGCGCTGGGCGGCGTCACCAAGCCACGCATCACCATCATCGTCGCAGGGGAAACAGCTCGGGCAGCTAACTTCTCGCTGAATGGGTATGGGCGCGAGACAAATCCCGAGCTCAAGAAACGGAATGTCACTTATTTTCCGAACACGGTCAGCTGTGGCACCGCGACCGCAATTTCCATACCCTGCATGTTTTCCCGTTTTCCGCGCTCGGAGTACAGCCATAGCAAGGCGCTTTCGAACGAAAATGTCCTCGATGTTCTCGTTCATGCTGGCGTAGACGCACGCTGGTGGGACAACAACACAGGCAGCAAGAACGTCGCCGACCGTATTCCTTATTTCGACCTGACCGCTGCGCTTGATCCAAAGTTCTGCCCGACCGGCGAATGCCGCGACGACATATTTCTGGATCGGCTCGACAGCTGGCTCGATAATGTGACCAAGGACAGCGTCATCGTTCTGCATCAGATGGGAAGCCACGGGCCGACCTATCATCTGCGCTATACCGACGAGTTCCGCCAGTTCAAGCCCGATTGCCAGACGGCAGAGCTTCCCGATTGCAAGGACGGTGAGATCGTCAATGCCTACGACAACACCCTGCTCTACACGGACCACTTTCTTTCAAGCGTCATCGACAAGCTGAAAGCCCGCTCCAACCGGCTTGCCACCGGCTTGATCTACGCATCCGACCACGGTGAATCGCTGGGTGAAAACGGGCTTTACCTGCATGGAGCGCCCTATATTCTAGCGCCACCGGAACAGACACATGTCCCCTTCATCGTGTGGGTCGATGATGACTTTGCAAAGTCCATGGGGCTGGACACCAGTTGCCTTTCCAAGGAAGCACAGGCTGGCGGAAAATCTCATGACAATTTCTTTCACAGCATTCTGGGCATGATGAATATTTCGACTTCGGTCTATAAACCGTCACTCGATGTCTTCAGCGCATGCACCCACCGTCCGACGGCGTGAAAGGCGGACCGCTTGACGGGACGAGAGGCACAGCATACGCACTAACCATGCCCGTCTCAGTCCGGGCTGGAAGCGAGGTATGCTTGCGGGTTCTGCTTGTCGAAGATGATGGGGTTTTGGGCGAAGCTCTTCGCGACCATGTGGCAGCGGCAGGACATGCTGTGGACTGGTTCAAGACGGTATCGGACTCCATCGCTGCGACGCAGACCGTCGATTACGGCCTTATACTGCTGGACCTAAGGCTGCCGGATGGAGAAGGTCTCACGCTGCTGCGCGGCTTGCGGAAACGCAACGATCCTACGCCGGTTATCATTCTGACCGCGCATGATCAGGTTTCGGACCGTATCGAAGGCCTGAATGCGGGCGCGGATGACTATCTAGTCAAGCCCTTCAATCTGGGAGAGCTGACGGCCCGCATGCTGGCGGTTTCACGCCGCTATGAGGGCCGCTCTGCACCCGTGGTCAAATTGCCGGGAATAGAAATTAACCAGGTGGCACGCAACATCACTGTCAACGGCACAGCCCTGACGCTTAGCGCCAGAGAGTGGGCTGTTCTGGAAAAGCTCGTGGAACGCCCGGGCGCGGTCGTATCCAAGGCACAGCTGCACGAAACGCTCTACGAGTTCGGCGCGGAAATAGAAAGCAACACGGTGGAAGTCTATGTCAGTCGGTTGCGCAAGAAAATCGGTGCGGACCGGGTCGAGACCGTCCGGGGCCTCGGCTACACCATCAGGTAAGGCAGATGAAGCGAAGTGAAAGCATGACACGCCGCATGGTGATCGCTCTGACAAGCGTTGTCGCGCTGTCATGGCTTATCGCATCATCGCTTGGCATCATGGTCATGCAGGACGAGTTCGCCGAGATTTTCGACAGTGGCGTTCAGGAAACGGCCGACCGGCTGCTGCCGCTGATTGCGGACGATTTGAAGGAACGCAGCCCTGAAGCGGAACGTCATCTGGTCCAGCCAGCGAGCGGTACGGAGTATCTTACCTATCAACTGCGAGACCGCGAAGGCGAGGTCGTCCTTCGATCCCACGACAGCGATGCCGAACCATTCGACGTCCCGCTGGCGCCGGGCTTTGCCGATACCGATACTCAAAGGATCTACACCGTCGTTACCGCAGATGGTAATCTCTACCTGCAAATGGCAGACGCCTTTGCCAATCGCCGCGAGGCCATTGTTGAAGCGGGGACAGCATTGATCTTGCCGCTGTTGCTGCTCATACCGGCAAGCATGATCGCCGTCATTCTGGTTGTCAGACGCACCCTCGCCCCGGTTCAGTCGCTGCGCGATGAAATCGGCACCAAGGACAGCGGAAACATGGTTCCGGTGGATGACACGCACCTACCAGCCGAGCTGCACCCGATTGCCCGATCCGTCAATCTGCTTCTTGAACGACTGCGAGCAGCCCTTGAATCCGAGCGAGCCTTTGCCTCCAATAGTGCCCATGAGTTGAGAACACCCATTGCCGGTGCCCTCGCACAGGCACAGCGTTTGCAGGCCGATATTCCGGCTGAATTCGCTCCAAGGGTGGGCCAGATCGAGCGATCGCTTTCTCATCTCGCTCAACTTGCCGAAAAGCTTCTCCAGATGTCTCGTGCAGAAGCCGGGATCGGTGCATCGGAGACGGATGTCGACCTTTTGCCCGTCGTGGAACTCGTGGTGGAAGACATTGGCCGCTCAGATATCGGGGAAAAACGAATCCAGTTTCATCTCTCGCCTGAGGGAAGTCTGCACGGCAGGGTCAACCCGGATGCCTATGGCATCGTGGTTCGCAACCTCCTCGAAAACGCGCTCGTCCACAGCCCGAAAGGCAGCCTTGTCGATGTGTACATCGATGAGGACAATGGGTTACGGGTCGTCAACGCTGGCGCAATTGTCGAAAAGGCGCTTCTACCCAAACTGACGACACGCTTTACCCGCGGTGCAACTGAGGCAACGGGCTCCGGCCTGGGATTGGCAATCGTTCACAATCTGGTCGAACAGATGGGCGGCTCGCTTGCCCTTTTCTCGCCGGCGAGTGGCCGGGAAGATGGGTTTGAAGCAAGAATCGCTTTGCCCGAAAGATAAAGGCGGGCAAAACACATATGAAAGCCAATTCCCAAATTGCTTTCATAAAGGGCGCATTCTATCAGCGTTAAATGCTTTATGACGTCCACCAACTACGGCTCGAGTCGCTGATGTTGCCCTGTGTTGCGGCAACGGAAGCATTGGCGCGTCTGGATGAGAGAATCTCGCGCTCGTCCTTCGGGCAGGGCTTTCTCGAAAGACAGGATTTCGCTGAGGCCGCCTCCTCGCTGTGGGTAGACGGCGAACTGGTTCACATCGAAGATCTCGTCCTCCACGATGCGCATATGGACATAAGGCCACCCACGTCCGAAATGGGCATTGCAAGCAGGATATTGAGAACACGACGACAAATCGTCGCCAACAAGGCCGAATGGGCACTCAGCCCAGCGGGGCTGGCGCGGCTGCGTGGTGATGAGCCAAGGGAGGCGGAGCGGCGACAAGACGAAGCAGTGAGCCAAGGAGTCGAGACCGTTGCGACGAGCGAAGAGGCGGAGGACGACGTCGATGCCGATTCCACGCTCAGCGACGAACTATCAGAGATCGACCGGCTGATTGCCAGAAGCACCGCAACGCTGGATGCGATCAAGAAAGACGAAAGGTCAGTGCCCCCCTCATCGTTTCAGAACCTGTTGCGAGATCCCGACTGGAACGAGGATGAGCGGCTGGAGGAATGGAATGTGGCCCTGAGATCGACTGACGGATTTCCGGCCACGCTGCGAGCCGCAATTGCCATCGATGCCTGGCAAAAACTGGATGTGCTGCAGAGCAGCCCCTGGCTGGGCAGACAACTCGCGTCCGCCCTCATCCGGAGCGACGGCCTGACACCTGCATTTCTGCCAGCACTCAATACCGGCCTGCGTGCCATTCCCTGGGAACGAAGGAGGGCCGGAAGCCGCCACCAACGTCTCATCGCCCTCCTGGACGGCATTCGGGAGGCCGCTATGCTTGGCCTGAAGGAACACGACCGTTTGCTGAATGCCAAGCATCGCATGGAGCGCAGACTTCTGGGACGCAGATCCAGTTCTCGCCTGCCGGAACTGATCGCTCTCGTTCTCGCTCGCCCTGTCGTGTCCACCGCGATGATCGTCAAAGCCTTGGGCACCACACCGCAAGGAGCAGTTGGCCTCGCCAACGATCTGGAGCTGCGAGAAATGACCGGGCGCGGTCGTTTCCGCGCGTGGGGCGTTTTATAGGCCAGTGCCCGCCCTATTCATTGCACCAGCAACAAACATCGGCAGACTACCGCCATCATAGTCGAAAACATCGACCGAGTGCTCGTCGCCGAGAACTCCGAGCGCCTCTATGCCCGCAACGATCTGCTGGTACTCGGCGTCGCCGTCGAGCTTGTCTATCGAGGCCTGGTCATCCCAGAGGGTCATGGTGGTCCACTGGTTGCCACTGGAAAAAAACATCACCCCCCGGGCGCCCTCTCTGGTCGAGAGAACAGGAAGCGAAACGTGGTGGGCATAGTCGAGCAGTTTTTGTTTTTGCGCGGCGTCAAATTGCGTTTTCCAAATTCGAACCAACATGAATAGGATCCCTTGCAAGTCTGTTCAGACTATCCATATCGCAGCGTTTTCGCGGCGCAATCTCTTTCATGACGGCTAAGCAAAGACAGATAATTTGCGCTCCGACGCTGTTCAGAATTTTTCCCGAAAGCGGAAAAATACCGAGCGCCGCCCTCGCCAAAAGTTGAAAGTCCGCGATTTTGATTGACTTGGGTGTGCGTATGGCTTCTATTTAATCCGCGATCCGTTTTAAATAACACAGCTCGATATTTGGCCGTCAGATCATGAAGACAGCAGATCCGGAACTGATGCGAGCAATCAATCGCCGGAGCATTCTCGACACCATCAGGCGCGACGGCCCGATTTCACGGGTTGAACTCAGCCATAAAACACAGCTTTCGACAACCACGGTCTCGGCAATAACAGCATCACTCCTGGATGACGGGCTCATCCTAACACGTCACGTCGGCGACATCAGGAATGAGACCGCGCGTGGGCGTCCCCGGGTCATGCTGGAGCTAAACGCCGCTGCGGCTCGGGTTGTTGGCGCAAAGGTTGCTGCCAGCCGCACGGTTCTGGTGGTGACGGATTTCTGCGGAAGAGTTCTTTCCGCTTTAACGCTTCCAATCAGGCTGGACCGTCAATCAACCAGTGTCGTGATCGACCTTATCGAGGATGGCATTCGTCGTTGCGTTGTCGATGCCGGGCTTTCGCTCGAAGACATCGACATGGTCTGCCTGGGTCTACCCGGCGTCATCGAACACCGCAGTGGCCATATTCGCTCCAGCCCGGTTTTAATTGAGCTGAATGTCGATCTTGCCTGCGCCATCTCGACCCGTTTGGGGACGCCGACAATGGTCGAGAGCGACGCCCATGCCGTAACCCTTGGTCACCACTGGTTTGGCCGCGCGCGTGATATCGACGACATGGTGCTTGTCTCGCTCGAACAGACCATCGGGCTTGGCGTTTTGTCCGGAAACTCGCTGTTTCGCGGGGCGGGTGGCCTTAGTCACAACCTCGGCGACCTCGCTCTGGTCACCAATGATCAGGGCGTTCTGCGGCTCGCCAGCCATGCTGGAGAAACGGCAATTCTGGAAGAGTGCCACATTGATGGACGCTTTGCGGAGGCAATTCGGCTTGGCCAGGGAATGCGCCACGCGGGCAAGTTGATGCTGACACAGCAGCCGGAATTGACGCAGGCGGCGAAGCGGGCCGGAACAGCGGTGGGCTTGACGCTCGCAAATATCGTCACTCTGTTTGCGCCGCCGCGCGTCATCGTTGTGGGATCGAGCCTGGAACTGGGAGAGCCTTTCATCCAGAGCATCCGCGACACCTTTGCGCAGGCGGTGCCCGCTTCTCTTCAGGGCGTTGCAGAGCTGGTCTTTGAGAAATCCAGCGACGAGCTTTGGGCCCAGGGGGCAGCAGCCGTGGCCCTGAACGCGCTTTACGAGTCACCATGGAACACCTCAGGCCCTGCCCCTTTCAAGTGAGGCAGGCTGGAACTTTGCGACGGGAGAGAGAGCATGAACAAAGTTGGCATAGGCATCATCGGATGCGGTAATATTTCGGGTGCGTATCTGAAGGCGATGGCCTCCTTCCCGATCCTTGATATACGCGGCGTCGCGGATATGAACGCCGACATGGCCAGGTCTAGAGCCGAAGAATTTAATCTGCGCGCCCGCAGCGTCGAGGATTTGCTCGGCGATCCGGAAATCGAGATTATCGTCAACCTGACGGTTCCGAAAGCCCATGTCGAGGTCGCACTCCGATCACTGGACGCTGGCAAGCACACCTATTCCGAAAAGCCGCTCGGCGTTACCTTCGCAGAAGGAAAGCGGCTTGCGGACGCAGCGAAAGTCAAAAATCTGCGCATAGGCGCTGCTCCCGACACCTTTCTCGGTGGCAGTCACCAGACAGCCCGGACCTTGATAGACCAAGGCGTTCTGGGGAAACCCGTTGGGGGAACCGCAACCTTCATGTGCCCCGGCCACGAACGCTGGCACCCCAACCCTGCTTTCTACTACGAGACCGGCGGTGGCCCGATGCTGGACATGGGCCCCTACTACATCACGGATCTCGTCAACCTGTTCGGCCCTGTCGCAAAGGTGGCCGGATTTGCATTCTCACCACGCAAAGAGCGGATCATCACCAGCGAACCTCGCAACGGAGAGATTATTCCGGTCGAGATCGCCACTCACGTTACAGGCGCGATGGCATTCGAGAACGGAGCGATTGTCCAGATCGGCATGAGCTTTGACGTCGCCGGGCACAGACACGTGCCGCTGGAACTCTATGGGACGGAAGGGACGCTGATCGTTCCCGATCCGAATTATTTCGGTGGAGATGTCGAGCTTTTGAAGAAAGGCGGGGAGTTTGAGCATCAAGACCTGACGTCGCCCTATTCTGACGGCAATTATCGATCGATCGGGGTCGCGGACATGGCGCACGCCATCCGCTCGAACAGACCCCATCGCGCCAATGGCGACCTGGCCCTTCATGTGCTCGAAGTCATGGAAGCCTTCCAGGGCGCGTCCGATACCGGAACGACAATCGCCATTACCACACCCGTTGATCGCCCTGCGCCTCTGGCGGAATCGTTGGTCGACGGTCAGCTATCCAAGTAATCCTGAGGAGGAAGAACATGCGTGAAGCACTTATTGTCTGGGGTGGATGGAGCGGACACGAACCGCAGGAATGCTCTGTCATCATCAAGGATCTACTGGAAGCCGACGGTTTCAAGGTCTATGTCGAGCAAAGCACGGAGGCGTTTGCGGACCCCTCGGTTCACGATCTCAGCCTCGTCGTTCCCATCGTCACCATGTCGAAGATCGAGAAGGAAGAGATCAAGAACCTCGCCGCCGCCGTCGAAAACGGTGTCGGCATCGCAGGCTATCACGGTGGCGCAGGTGACAGTTTCCGTGAGTGCGTGGAGTATCAGTTCATGATCGGTGGCCAATGGGTGGCCCATCCTGGAAACATAATTGACTACACAGTCAACATAACCCGCCCGGATGATCCTCTCATGGCAGGCATCACCGACTTCCCCTATACGTCGGAACAATACTATATGCATGTTGATCCATCGAACGAGGTGCTGGCAACAACGACGTTTACCGGCGAACACGCGTCATGGATCGATGGTGTTGTGATGCCTGTGGTCTGGAAGCGGAACTATGGCAAGGGCCGCGTCTTTTACTCGTCACTCGGCCATCAGGCCAACGAATTCGAAGTCCCGCAGATGCGGGAAATCTTCAGGCGCGGCGCCAACTGGGCGGCACGCTGACATCTAGGGAAGGCGGCATAAGCTGCTTCGCAAGGAGGAAACATGACGGGACGCAACATCGTGCTGGTCGATCCGCTGCCGCGGACGCTTGACCTGATCATGGAGGCCGATGTTCGCTCCCGTCTGGAAAAGCTTGGGGAGCTTGTCATTTCAGAGGACCGGCAGATGCCTGCCGAGCAAGTGGACGCGCTGCTTCCCGACACCGTGCTGATATTCGGCCAGACCGACATGCCCAGAGAGCGGCTGGAACGGGCGCCAAAACTCAAGGCGATCATCAATGTGGAGTCGAATTTTCTCCCGAATATTGATTATCAAGCCTGTGTAGAGCGAGGCATATGGGTGATCACCCCCGCTTCGGCATTCTCATCACCTGTTGCGGAGGCATCGCTGGGCATGGCGCTTGATCTTGCGCGCGGTATCACGCTTGCAGACCGTCAGTTCCGTGAGGGCGTGGAGGAATACGGGCTGGCGGGAAACACAGGGACATTTCGCTATGCAGGGGCGCCGATCGGCATCATCGGCTTCGGAGATCTTGGAAAGGAGCTGCGGGAGCTGACGCGCCCATTCAAGAACGCTGTCCACGTCTACGACCCTTGGCTTCCCGACGATATCATCCACCGCCTCGACTGCATTCCGAGTTCGCTGGATGAGGTCTTCTCAAAGTCGCGGGTCGTCTATGTTTTCGCGAGCGTTACAAGCGAAAACGAAGGTTTCATCGGCGCGCGGCAATTTCAATCCATGCAGCCGGGATCTGCCTTTCTCCTCATGAGCCGCGCAGCGGTTGTCGACTTTCCTGCCATGCTGGATGCCGTACGGTCAGGGCATATCCGCGCCGCAACAGATGTCTTCCCCGATGAACCTGTCGCCTCGGATGATCCGGTACGGTCTTTGCCGGGCCTGCTTCTGTCGGCCCATCGCACCGGTGGCACACGCGATGCGTTTTACAGATTGGGATCAATGGCGGTCTCGGATGCCGAGCTCATCATGAAGGGCCTGCCGCCGCAGCTGTGCCGACGTGCCGATCCGGCAACGGCAAGCCGTCTTCGATCAAAACCCGTCACCGTTTCCTGAAGACGCGCGAAAAGGCCCAAGCATTCCCCTTTCCGACTTGATAGTCAGAGGTTCACCAGGGACCGAATCCGGGCTTTGCGCGTTTTGCAATCATTGCATCCCACCCATGAACAGGCGCCCATGACAGTTGTTGCATCCTACCTTTACCGAGACGGCACCTGTGCCGAGGAGGTTCCCCTTGGTCGTCAGGCAATCGAGCACAAAGAGGGAGAATTCAGCTGGATCGGCCTCGTAGACCCCACGGCAGACGAAATGGCCGATCTGAAGGCGATGTTCAACCTTCATCCGCTTGCCGTTGAAGATGCGCTGAACGGCAAACAGGTTCCCAAGGTCGATATTTATGGCGACCAGCTTTTCGTAGTGGTGAAGACAGCTCATCTGGAAGGGGAAAAGATTGCCTATGGCGAGACATGCATCTTCGTCGGGGCAAACCATCTGATTTCCGTCAGGCATGGCTCTGCCAGGGCCCATAGCGAATTGCGCCAACAATTGCAGCGCTCGCCGAAGCTCTTGCGCCAAGGTCCCGATTACGTCCTGCACGGGATCATCGACTTTGTCGTCGATGGCTATCTTCCCATCATCGAGGTCTTGGAAGACAAGGTGCTGGAGTTGGAGAAACATGTTCTGGTGTCACTGCTGCAGCCGGAACAGATCAGGCGTATTTTCAGGATGCGCCGCCAGGTCATACGGTTTCAGCGAATACTTGGACCCATGGCCGAAGTCGTCGGCAAATTGAGCCATCTGGAATTGCCCTGCGTGGATGAGAACGTCCAGCCGTTCTTCAAGGATGTTCACGATCATATCCGCAGAGTGGACAGCATGGTCAGCGGCCTGCGGGAAATCATGACCTCGGTTTTCGAAGCGTCCAACCTCCTGGAACAACAGCGGCAAGGCGCGATAACCCGGCAACTGGCGGCCTGGGCCGCCATTCTAGCGGTGCCGACTGCGATTGCAGGCATTTACGGCATGAATTTCAAGAATATGCCGGAGCTAGAAACTCGCTACGGTTATTTCATCGTTCTCGCGGTCATCGCCGCGCTTTGTTCAATTCTTTACGTTCGCTTCAAGAAAGCGGGCTGGCTTTAAATACAGTTGCGAGAACCATGACTGATCAAACCCGATAGTTGTCCAGCCTAGCAAATGCCACAATGTTTAATGGAACCCTAATGAACGCTTCCGGTTAGTATAGTGCGAACAATCACATCCCGGAGGAAACAATGAAAAAGTATCTTATCGCAACCGTTTTTGCCCTAAGCTTCACATCACTTGCCGTTGCGCAGGGCGCCGGCAGCAGCGGCGGAGCGTCCGGCGGTAGCGGTGGATCGAATTCCGGTGCAGGCGCATCTGATGGCTCCACCACCGGTTCTGGCTCCTCCGGTTCGACCGGCGGCAACACAAGCGGAACAACAGGCGGCTCAATGGGCTCCGGCCAGCAAAATGGTGATACCAACAACACCAATTGCGTAAACGGCACGCCGTCGACTGCCCAGGGTTCTGGCGGCACCGCTACGACAGGCACTGCCTGCCCCAAGTGATCTATATGGTCTAAAGAAAAAACCGAGGCTCTTGCCTCGGTTTTTTTGTGCGTTCAGCAGTGTGCTTCATCTCGAGGCGGGGCGGCTTACACCGACCCGCTTTGTTGTCAGCGAAATTCAACTCATTCGGCGCAGAGCT
Organism: Rhizobium sp. Leaf311; assembly: GCF_001423445.1. NCBI lineage: Bacteria > Pseudomonadati > Pseudomonadota > Alphaproteobacteria > Hyphomicrobiales > Rhizobiaceae > Rhizobium > Rhizobium sp. Leaf311. The sequence goes on from NZ_LMNZ01000002.1 coordinate 292,600, forward strand.
GCGACACCAATGTCACCAACAACTTCCCGGATATTGATACCGTCTGAAATGGAGTACTCCTCTCCGTTCAACAGATTGATGTAAGCGCGATGCGCAAGATGCTCGGGGAGCGGCAGCGAAGCCTCCTCTTGCGAACCATCTTTTCCAAGTGGCCGGAGGCATGCAACGACGATGAGCGCATCTGCGGACGTGTTGCGCGCATAGGCAACAAACCTGTCGTTATCACCACCCTCGGTTTCCAGGGGCACATATGCGCCGTTTCGAAACAGCTCTGGTTGCTCCTTGCGAAACTGGAGCATGATGGCGATCAGGCTCTGTTTGCTCGGCACGAACCCATCTTGAGGAAATGAAGACGCTCCTCCCATCAGCGTGCTATTCAGCCCATCAAAATCCGGTGCCCGACGATTGTCAGGATCGACAAGACTGAGATCAAGACCTTCGCTTCCCTGATAGACATCCGGCACGCCGGGAGCAGTGAGCTTGATCAGCGTCTGCGCGAGGCTGTTGGAGTAGCCTACCCGGACAAATGGCTCGATCCTGTCGTTAAAATCGTTGAGCAACGCACGATTGTCCGGTGAGAGCATTTTTCGCACGTAGTTCACAACCGCATTTTCGTAAGCCTCATTACTGTCGCCCCAGTTGGTGCGCAGCTTTGCCTCACGCAGTGCTTTCTCCAGATAAGCGACGAACCGCTCCTGGAAATCGGCAAGTTCGGTCTCATCTTTCAAAGCACCAAGGGATGGCCAAGCCCCCAGCAGCGCCTGATAGATCATCCATTCCACCGAAGGCTCCGGGAATGGCTCACCCTCTACTGTTTGACGCAGTTGAGCGTTCATTTCCCGCCATTTTCCGACGGCTTGCGTCCACATTTCGGGTGATTGCGTAATCGCATAAAGGCGTGCCCGAGCGTCCTCGCCCCGCTTGGTATCATGGGTGGATGTGGCAGACAGTCCGTCCGGCTGTGTCTCCAGCCGAACTGCCATTTCAGCATGGAAATTCTGCACCGAGAAAGTCGTCTTCAACGGTTCGGCGCCGACTTCATTCACCGCCAAGGCCATGTTTTGCCGGTAGAAATGCGTGTCCTCGACAGACTTTGCCATGAGCGGGCCGGTAAGCTGCTGAAAACGGGTCCGGAATTCGAGTGCATCCTTGCCTTTCCCGTTGCGCAGCAAATCTTGGAGGCTCGAAAGCGCTGCGGAATTGACACGGCGATCGGCCTTACGGATCTCGCTGATCACATTTGCCAACACCTCTTCGCTCTCTGCGGGAAGACCATTTTCATCACCATAGGTTCGGTAAACGGCGAAGGAAACGAGAAGTGTCCGCAGTGCTTCCTGCAATTCCTCATCACTGAAAGCGGTAGCAGAAGTTTCGTTCTTCAGCAGGGTCTTGGCTAACGCAAACAGTCGAGCCGACTCGCCACCAAAATTGACATCGGCCATCAAAAGTTTCGCGTTCCGCAGCTCCTGCGCAATATCGAGCGGTCGGCCTACGTATGTTTCATAAGCGGACTTCAGTTGCGGCAGATTGCTGTCGTCAACGAAGAGATTGCTCAAGGCGGCAATAAATTCATATCCGGTCGTGCCTGATACCGGCCAGTCGGCCGGCAATGTTTCCCCAGGCCCCAGAATTTTCTCAACGACCAGGTAGCAATCAGGGCCGACTTCGCTTCGTAATCTTTTAAGATATTCAGCTGGGTCGGCGAGACCATCGACGTGATCCATTCGAAGACCATCCACCGCTCCACTCCGCACCAGTTCGAGTATGAGACGGTGCGTGTCGTCGAATATCTTCGGGTCTTCAACCCGCACGCCCACCAGGCCGGTGACCTCGAAAAATCGTCGGTATGAGAGGTCTGATTTTGCATCGCGCCAGGACATCAGACGGTAATGCTGTTGATCATGGAGGGCGCTGAGCGTTTTCGTATCGGTTGTTTCGAGCAGTTCCTCTTCTCGCCCGGCATAGGATGCGGGATTAAGCGGGTAATAGGCGTCGTGGTATCTGAAAGATGGCTTGTCTGTTTGCGGGTCACTTTCGACTCTCAGTTCACCCTTTTCCAGGACTTCCGTAAAATCCGTTCCCAAGAAGGGCAGCGTGAGACGGCGAGACCAATCGATATCGAAATGGCGGGCAAAGCGGCTGTTAGGACCGTGTTCGATGACATCCTTCCACCAGCCGTTTTCGAGAGACGCCGCCATGTGGTTTGGGACAATATCGAGGATAAGACCGAGCCCTTCACCCTTGAGGGCGGCGACCAGCCTGTCGAAGCCTTCCCTTCCACCGATCGCCGGATCTATCTCGTTGGCATCTGTCACGTCGTAACCGTGGGTCGAACCCGTTGTGGCGGTGAATATTGGTGACGCGTAGAGATGGCTTATACCGAGTTTTCTGAGATAGGGCACGATGGCTACGGCACGATCGAAGGTCATGCCGTCGCGGAATTGAATGCGATATGTTGCGGTCGGAAAAGTCATGGGAGGCTCCAATGGGAGAGGACCCCAAACTGAAAAGCGAGCATCTGGTTCCACAATGCGCTCGAAACAGGCGATGCTGAAAAGCTGGGGAGTGCTGCGCCAACAAATATTGCAGAAGCGTCTCCTGCCGCTTATGACGGTGGAACTTGCACCCTGACAGCGCGTTTGGAGGGCAGCTTCTTCCCAATGTCTGGTTGTCGGTGACACCCCGGCCACATATACTGGTTCCACATGACAACTCAGCAGATCCTCGCCTTCTCCGTTATCGCGATCATGATGGCGGTATTCATCTGGGACCGATTTCGATACGACGTCGTCGCGTGCTGCGCGCTCGTTCTTGCCGTTGCAGTCGGCATAGTCCCGCCTGATCAGGCATTTTCCGGGTTTTCCGATGATATCGTGATCATCGTGGGAAGCGCACTTGTGGTCAGCGCTGGCGTGGCACGATCAGGCATTGTTGATATTGCGATCAAGAAACTCTTTCCCAATCTCAAGACGGTGCATACCCAACTTGCGTTATTGATGATTGTCGTCGCGGTGCTGTCGGCTTTCATCAAGAATATCGGCGCACTGGCAATCATGATGCCTGTCGCCTTCCAGTTCGCCAAAAAGTCCGGCGTCTCCCCTTCAAAATATCTGATGCCGATGGCTTTTGCCGCACTGCTCGGCGGGCTGATGACGCAGATCGGGACATCACCCAACATCGTTGTTTCGCGGTTGCGGGAAGAGATGACCGGAACGTCCTTCACGATGTTCGATTTTACGCCGGTTGGTGGCCTGCTGACGATTGTCGGCGTGACGTTCCTGCTGTTTTTTCATTGGCTCGTACCAAGCCGCACAAAGTCGAACAATTCGATAGAAGATGCGGTCGAAATCAAGAATTACACCAGTGAAGTCGCCATCAATGAAGGCTCTGTTCTTATCGACCAGCCACTGAGCGGCCTGCTGAAAATGGGAGACGGAGAAGTTATCGCGAATGCTGTGCTTCGTGGTGCAACGAGAATGGCGCCGTTTCCAGATTTGAAGCTGCGAATGAATGACAGCGTTCTTCTGGAAGGTCCATCGGCGGCAATCGAACGTATCGTTTCCGGCGGCAAGTTGCAGCTCTCCGGTAAACCCCTCAAAGAGGACGGAAACGCCAAGACTGAAATCATATCGCTTGAGGCCATCATCAGTCAGGATTCTCCACTCGCTGGCCGTTCGGCGAAGGATCTCGCCTTGTCCTATACGCGAGGCGTCAATCTTCTGGCCATAAGCCGCCGCGGCGACAGGCTCAAGGAACGTCTGGGCAGCCTTACGCTGACGACGGGAGACATTCTGGTGCTGCAAGGTAGCCGCAATAGTTTGACTGCCATGCTTCAGGACTTCCAGCTTCTGCCATTGGCACAACGAGAGGTACTGCTGGGCACGCGCCGTCGCGCAATTATCCCGTTGATCATCCTTTTGCTTGCAATGGCAACAACGGCTCTCGGTTTTGCGCCGGTTCCGGTGGCTTTCTTCGGCGCAGCATTAGGTATGGTCGTCTTCCGAGCCATTCCACTTACCGACTTCTACAAGTCGGTCGATGGGCCGATATTGGTGATGCTCGCCGCACTGATACCCGTCTCCGATGCCCTTCGAACGACCGGTGGTAGTGAGCTGATTGCGGGCTGGCTTGGCACCGTGGCCGCAAATATGCCCGCGTGGGGCGCTTTGGCGATGATCCTTGTCACAGCCATGGCCGTTACCCCTTTCCTCAACAATGCCGCGACCGTTCTGGTCATGGCACCGATTGCCGCAACCTTTGCCACAAATCTGGGGTTCAGACCGGAAGCATTTCTGATGGCTGTCGCCATCGGCGCAGGGTCGGACTTCCTGACCCCTGTTGGCCATCAGTGCAACACGCTCGTTTTTGGTCCTGGCGGATACAAATTTTCGGACTATCCGAGACTCGGGCTTCCTCTGTCGGTCCTGATTATCGTGGTCTGCGTGCCCGCCTTGCTTTTCGTGTGGCCTGTAAACTGACCGGGTAACGACGGTAACACGTTTACTGCCCTATAAAGCTGCTTTGACACGGCTGACAAACACCGTGCTTTTTGGCGTCAGCCAATGCTGAGCATCCGGCTTGTCGAAACAAGAATGATCGCCAACACAGATGGCCCGGTCAAAGAGTTGACCGGGCCATCTGCCTGACGTTTGTCGAAGTTCTTTAGGGAGCCAGTCCGGCGTCCTAGTTGATGGAAGCGCTTAGATCGCTCGTATCGTCGGACATATTATTGCTGGCAGATTGAATTTCGGGGGAGTTGCACTGCTTTCGACCGCCCGAAAAAGGCTGATAGGTATTGTCTTCAACGCGATAGGAACTGTACCGGCTGCTGCACCAACGGGCATGTTCGTCAAGCGCTGCAGGGGAAGATGCGACTTCCGCCTGTTGTATCGACGCGGTCACCGCAAGCGGGGCCGAACATGGTCTGCGTGGACCACCGCCAAATGGTTGGTAGCTATTGTCAGAGACGTCGTAGGATCGATAGCGTTCGCTGCACCACTCTTGCGCTGCAGCCGCGATCTGCTGCTCAGCGCCCCTGTTGTCAGGGGTCTCAGAACCGTCTGCTGAAGCTTGTAGAGTTGGCGAGAGCGCAGGGGCCGAGCTTTTCGCCTTCGCAACAAGCGTTTCTGGCATTGGGGTGCCAGGCACGCGCTCATATGACTGCGAAGCAACATCAACCCGTTTGACATCAGGTGTCCATAGCGGCTCGCCGCCGAGAGCGGCAAACTGGTGCGGAGCCGTAACCTTTGTCAGTTCGGTAGCGATCTTCATGCCGCCAGCCGCGATCGGCAACATGCAACCTGTGAGGATCAAGCCGGTGATGATATTGCGCATTTGAGCATTTCCTGTTTTTCAGTTCAGGTAATGCTTTTTGTTCTCATCGGTTCCCACTCCAGCAGCATATCTTGGTCGCAATGAGACAGCTTGCCTTCGAATAGCTATTACCCCAAAGACCGCGTTGGACAATTGCGAGATGGTTTGATTGTTCTTCAAGCAAGCGCACATTCAAGCCTCGCTCCAAAGCCAGGTTTGCAAATCCCGCGGCATCGGCAGCAATCCATACCAAAGGCGTGATAAATATCTGATCTTTCGATATTTATCGCGTCAGACGAGACAGCAAAGCGCCACGCGCAACCTGTGATTTTCGGCCCCGGGATGCGTTACGGAAACTTCTCAAAACTGTCGCACCAACGTCATGTCGCGGCTGCATACGCCCCCTTGAAAAGGAGCGCAGTATGCAGCCTCAATCGCTTACGATTTCTGGAATCGGAAAAGGTTTCGGAGCCGATGATGTCCTTAAGGGGATCGATCTTTCCATACGTCCCGGTGAATTTCTTTCGCTGGTCGGAATGTCAGGATGCGGTAAATCTACCCTGCTCAGGATCATTGCCGGGCTGGAGACCCCAGACCGGGGAAGGATATCCATCGGCGCCCGCGACGTAACTGATTTCGATCCTGCCGATCGCAACCTTGCCATGGTATTTCAGTCCTATGCGCTTTATCCGCATATGACAGTGCATGAAAACATCGCAACGCCGTTGAGGATGCGTCGTCTGACCTTCTGGCAGAGATTTCCGCTGATCGGACGCGTCATTGCGAACAAGGACACGCTGCGTGACATTGATCAGTCGGTCAAGGATGCAGCTGATGTGCTGCAGATTAGCCACCTGCTTGACCGCAAGCCCGCACAGCTTTCTGGCGGGCAGCGTCAGCGTGTAGCACTCGCCCGCGCATTGGTCCGTTCGCCTGCCGCCTTTTTAATGGACGAGCCTCTTTCTAATCTCGACGCCAAGCTGCGCGCACATATGCGTGTCGAATTGACAAATCTTCACAGCCGTCTCGGCGCGACATTCATCTATGTAACGCACGACCAGATTGAAGCGATGACCATGTCGGACCGAATTGCCTTGATGTCCGACGGTGGCATCGAGCAACTCGGCACGCCGGAGGAGCTTTATCAAAAGCCCGCCACTCTAACGGTCGCACGGTTTATCGGCACACCGTCCATAAATCTCATCCCGGTTGAAGCAGATGCATCGGGGAATATCGCCCTGCACGGCCAGAAACTTGGCCTGCGCGCAACCAAAATTGCATCTGCTCCTGCAACACTCGGCATTCGATCCGAAGACATTTTTCCCGCTGCCGACGGTTTCGACGCGCGCATCCTGCGAACAGAAACGCAAGGGGCGGATCGTTATGTGACCTGCGCTCTGGTGGATGATCGCTCTATCCAGCTTGTCATGCGACTAAGCACTGGCGATGATCTCGGCCCGGTCGTTGACGGCAACCTGCGCATCAGCTTTGCGAGAAGCAAGGCGCATCTCTTCGGCACTGACGAGAAACGCTGCGAGACGGCACTTTGTGAACAGGTGCCGGCGTGAGCGTGGTCGTTCCAATGACAGCGGCGGCACCGCAGGCCAAGGCGCGCAGATCGTCCATGGCACGGCGCGGCATTCTGTTTGTATTGCCAGCGGTTGTTCTGTTGCTGGCAATCTACATCATCCCCATGATCGTCCTCGCCATTTTTTCAGTGACGGACTATCAGCTCGGCGCCCTGTCTACGAAATTCGTCGGCCTGCGGAATTTCCAGAAAGCATTCAGCGACCCGGTCTTTCTGCGCGCCATGGCAAACACTGTTCTCTACGCGGTCATTGTCATTCCCGTTGGCGTCTTTCTCGCTCTCGGCATTGCGCTGCTCGTCTATAATCGCAAACGCAGCCGAGCCTTTTGGGAGGTCGCCTATTTCCTTCCGGTGACGGCAACGCTGGTTGCCATGGCAACCGTCTTTCAGTTCCTGCTGCACCCCTCTCTTGGTCCGGTCAATGCCGCGATCAAATGGATGGGCTTTGAGCCGGTCGGCTTTTTGTCGAACCCGTCCCTTCTCATCCCCACCATGGCCATCATCGGGATTTGGCAGGTGCTGGGTTTCAACATGGTCCTGTTTTTGGCAGGGCTGACGGCCATTCCAAAGGACCTTCACGAAGCGATCCGCCTGGACGGTGCAAGAAACCCTATCGATCGCTTTCTCAATGTCACATGGCCGATGCTCGGACCCACAACGATGTTCGTCATCGTCACCACGTCCATCTCTGCCTTCAAGGTGTTTGAGACTGTTGCAGTGCTGACTAAGGGACGTTCGGGATCGGAAGTGCTTTTGTTTGCGCTTTACCTTGAAGGTTTTGAATATTCCAACACGGGATATGCGGCAGCCCTGACGCTCATCTTCCTCATCATCGTTCTCATTCTTTCCATTGGGCAAACTCTGCACATGGACCGGAAGGTGCATTACTGATGGTCATCATCCGCAAATATCTGCCGCATCTGGTGCTGGCTATTGGCGCATTCTTGATGCTGCTGCCCTTCTACTGGATGTTCCTGACATCGATACGTTCGTCTTCGGAAATCTTCAGCGTGTCTCTCTGGCCGATCCCGGAAACATTCTCGGCGGTGGATAATTACGCACGTGCCGCCAGCCAGGTGCCTATGCTGCGCTTCATGCTGAACGGCGTAATCGTCTGCTTTGGTATTCTGATCGTGCAGATCCTGACCGCCGTTCCGGCAGCCTACGCTCTGGCCAAACTGCGCTTTCCGGGCAGAAAGCTGCTTTTGACACTGGTTATCGCTGCGCTTTGCGTCCCGATCCAGGCCTTGGCGCTGCCGCTTTTCGTGGGGCTCGCGAAGGCGGAAATGCTCAACACCTATTTCGCCATGATGATGCCGTTCCTGCTGTCGGTCTTCGCCATCTTTCTCTTCAACCAGTCGTTTCGAAGCTACCCGGATGAGGTCATCGAGGCCGCGCGGATGGACGGTTTCTCAGAACTGGAGATTTGCTGGCGGCTGGTGTTGCGCGGCTCCCTGCCGTCACTCGCGGCCTTTTCCGTTTTCTCGCTGGTGGCGCACTGGAACGACCTTTACTGGCCGATGATCGTCGTTACCGACACCAATCTCGCACCGCCGCCTCTTGGAATGCTGTTCTTCGCCGATGTCGAGTCGGGCGCAAACTACGGCGCGCTCATGGCTGGCGCAACCATCATCACCGCTCCCATGGTCATCTGCTTTCTGCTGGCCAGACGACATTTCATCGCAGGCATCACCATGACCGGCGTGAAGTAACTTCCCTCTCCTCCTCCCAAACGTAAACTCTGGAGACCGCCATGAAAATCAACCGACGGACCGCTCTTGGTGGCCTGGCCCTAAGCCTTGCCATGGCCAGCGTCGCGACCCCGAGCCTTGCTGCCGATGTCACGCTGAATGTGCTCTACAATCTGCCGGGCTTCACTAAATTCCATCAACCGCTGGCCGATGAATTCATGAAGAAAAATCCGGATATCAAGATCAACTTCCTGGCTCCGGCACCGGGTTACAATGAAGGCCAGCAGCAGGTTCTGCGCGCCGCTGTTACCGGCAGCCTGCCGGACGTGTATTTCTCCGGCTACAATCTGACGGCGGAACTGGTGCATTCGCTGGTACCACGCCAGCAGATCACCGATCTTGCACCATTTATCGAGGCTGAGGGCGGTCAGGCGTTTCTTGACAAGAACTACACGCCCAACATGGCGGCACTCGGCAAGATAGACGGCAAGCAATATGGCTTGCCGGTCAATGCGTCGTCGCCCATCATCTACATCAATGCCGAACTTGTCCGCAAAGCCGGTGGCGATCCGGAAAACATGCCCAAGACCTTCGATGGCCTGATCAAGCTTGCAAGCAAGATCCATGAGCAGGACAGCAAGGTTGCCGGCATGGGCTACGACATCAACCTTTGGCCGGATGACTGGTTGTGGCAGGCGCTGATCTTCCAGCAGGGCGGCAAGCTGGTGGACGAAGCCTCAAAGACCGTTGCCTTCAACAATGAGATCGGTCTCAACGCGCTGAAGCTCACACGTCGCTTCGTTACCGAAGGTGGCCAGAACCTGCTCGACTGGGACCAGTCGCGCCAGCAATTCGGCGCTGGCCTTACCGGCTTCATCTTCTCCACTCCTGCCCACGTCCAGACCGTTGAAGGCCTCGTCGGCAACCGTTTCGAGCTGAAGACAGCCACCTTCCCTCTCGACAATCCTGAAAAGGGTGGCGTACCGACCGGCGGCAACTCTGCTGTCATGCTGACCCAGGACAAGGCAAAGCAGGACGCCGCCTGGAAATACATGAAATGGATTACCGGTCCTGAGGCCCAGAACGTGATCGTACGCATCACCGGCTATCTTCCCACAAACAAGCTGGCGACCGGCCCTGATTTTCTGGCGCCTTACTATGCCGAGCATCCGAACGTGAAGACCGCCTCGCTGCAGGCAGAACGTTCGCTCCCTTGGGCAGGTTATCCGGGTGGCGATTCCGTGCGCATCTGGCGTACCCAGCGCGACATCATCGGCACGGTCATGCGTGGTGAAGTGACGCCGGAAGATGGCCTGAAGCAGATTGTCGAGCAGACAAACGGTCTCATGAAATAAGCAACCAAGCCGATATAAAGGCCGCGGGACCGAGGTTCCGCGACCGACAACACGCCAGAGGTTCTTGTGAAGATTATCCAGATTACAGATGCGCATCTCGTCAAGTCGGGCCAGACCGTCCACGGTGTCGATCCCGAAAAGCATTTGAGGGCTGCAATCGATGATATCATTGCCAAGCATGGAGATGCCGACCTGCTGGTGATGACCGGCGACCTCTGTAACTTTGGTGAGCCGGAAGCCTATGAGATATTGCGCGACATTCTCGCGCCGCTGCAAACAGAGGTGCGACTGCTTCTTGGAAATCATGATGATCGCGACAATTTCATCGCGGCGTTTCCGGACCATCCACGTGATGGGAAGGGCTATATCCAGTCTTGCCTGGATACGGATTTCGGGCGACTTCTCTTTCTCGACAGCCATCAGCGCAACGTCATTGGCGGCATTTATGATGAAGACCGCATGGCCTTTCTCTCGGACGCATTGGCACAGGCTGGCGAAACGCCGGTTACGCTGTTCGTCCATCATCCCCCCATGGATTGCGGCATCGCCCATTTCGACAGGATCGGCATGCATGACGATGGCGCGATGATGCGCACGCTCGCTGCGCATGAGGGAGGTGTGCGGCATATCGTATTCGGACATATCCATGTGCCACTGGCCGGAACCAGTGCCGAGGGCATCGCCTACAGCTCAGGCCAGGCCTGCGCCCATCGCTTCATCACGGATATTACCAGCCCAGTACCCTTCTGGACGGGCGGTAATCCTTGCTACCGCATCATCATGCTGGATGAGAAAGGCTTTCGCGCCTACGGCGTCGAAGTCGGCGAAACCATCACCGGACAGGCGCCGGTCTGCGAGGGGCCGTAACGCTCGGCCACTCATACCTTGCTTCGCATACTGGCGCGGTATTGCTTCGGCCTCATGCCAAAACGCTCCGAAAACGCCTGATAGAAGCGAGATACCGAACCGAATCCGGAATCGAAAGCCACGTCGGTGATGGGTAAATCCGTGGCGATCAGCAGGGATTGTGCCGTATCCAGCCGGTGGCGAATGATGGCTTGGTTGATCGTGATGCCGACAGCACGCTTGAACACGGACATGGCATAGTTAGGGTGGAGCCCGGAATTTCTGCCGACATCATCTGCGGAAATGTCGTTCAGCGCATTTTCGGCAATGTAGCGCAGCATTCGCTCCACATGCTCCACGCGCTCGCTTTCGTTAACGCCAAGCCTTGCAATTGCGGAGCCCTCTTCGCGCAGGTCTCGCCAGCCATCGCGCTCGATTCTCAGCACGCGTGCGCCTAGCTCGTTGCGCACGATCTCGATCAGGCCCTCGTCGCCGGAGCGCAGCTCGTCGCGCCAGCGCTCAAAAATTTCATTGTCGTAGGACCGAAGCTCCAACGCCTCGATCATCGCCCCGCGAAACACCGCGTCCCTGAAGCGGGTGAGGCTTGCGAGCCCGAGAAAGAAAGACATCGGCACATAAAGGCACACGAAACGGGTTCCCTCATCTCGCGCGATGACCTGATGTGGGATCATTCCCCAGAACAGACAGAGCCGCCCCTCGTCAATCGTGAGTTCCCGACCGTCGAACCAATACGTCATCTTGCCTTTAAGCACGAAATTAAGTTCGACCTGACTATGCATATGCGGACCTGGCATGACCTGCACGAGAGAGGCTTCTCCGCTGCAAAACCTGTGATCACCGAAGACAACCAGCGGGTGTCGCGGATCGTGCTCGGGGTGAACCGGCACTGATTCGTCACGGATAACGGCGGGCACAATGTGCATAATCTTAGAATCCTGGAGAAACTAGCCAAAATTTCGGTAGATTATTGCGGGTTTGCGCTTGATGATCAAGTCCAACTTGGACGTGGCTCCGGCATGCGCAAATGCATCCGGAGCAGACGCATAACGGTCATAGGGAGGAAAACATGACCCTTTTGAAAAGCCTTGGCGGGCTTGCATTGTCTGTTTCGCTGTTCTCTTCGGCATTTGCTGGAGAAATCACCGTCAATTCCGACCACTCCGATCCCGTCCCGAAAAAGGCGATGGAAGAGTTGATCGCAGACTTCCAGAAGGCCAATCCGGACGTGAAAGTGAAGTGGAACAACTTCGATCACGAAGGCTACAAGTCTGCCATCCGCAACTTCCTGACCGCCGATGCCCCTGACGTCGTGGCATGGTATGCCGGCAACCGGATGGAGCCCTTCGTCAAGGCCGGACTGTTCGAAGATGTAACTGACCTATGGACTGCAAATGGTCTCGACGACCAGCTGAAATCGGCCTCATCGTCCATGACGATTGACGGCAAGAAGTGGGGCGTTCCCTACACCTACTACCAGTGGGGCATTTATTATCGCAAAGACATTTTCCAGAGCCAGAGCATCACACCACCCAAGACCTGGGATGAGCTTCTCGCTGCCTCGAAGAAGCTGAAGGACGCCGGCATTACGCCGTTCACCATCGGCACCAAGGCTTTGTGGCCAACAGCAGGCTGGTTCGACTATCTCGATCTGCGCGTCAACGGATATGATTTCCATATGCAGTTGACATCGGGCAAGGTTCCCTACACCGACCCCCGCGTGAAGGCTGTCTTCGAGAAGTGGGCAGAACTGGTCAAGCCAGGCTACTTCATCGAAAATCATGCTGCCATCGATTGGCAGGATGCTATTCCACAGCTCGTACAGGGCAAGGCTGCCATGTATCTCATGGGTAACTTCGCGGTTGCGACCATGAAAAATGGCGGACTGAAGGAAGATCAGATCGGCTTCCTGCCCTTCCCGGAAATTACCGCGGGCCTTCCCGTTGCCGAGGAAGCACCGACCGACACGTTCCACATTCCGAAGGGTGCCAAGAACAAGGACGATGCGAAGAAATTCCTCGCCTATGTCGCATCGCCTGAAGCGCAAGCCAAAATGAACGCGACGCTTGGCCAGTTGCCTGTCAACAACAAGGCGGAAAAGCCAGCCGACCCGTTCCTTCTTGCTGGCTTTGAAATGCTGTCCAAGGCCACCGCCATCGCCCAGTTCTATGACCGCGACGCACAGGCGGAAATGGCGAAGGCTGGCATGGAAGGCTTCCAGGAATTCATGGTGAAGCCGGACAAGATCGACGCCATTCTGGCTCGTCTCGAGAAGATACGCGCTCGCGTCTACAAATAAAGCGTTCCTCCCAGCGCCGGGTGTCACAAAGGCACAGCCTTAAGGCACCCGGCAGCTCTGTCTTCCTGTAAAAATTCCAAAGGTGCCGCCGTGAGCAACGCCGTTACCCCATCGCCCAGTTTCTGGAAGCGCAATCAGCAAAAGCTGGCGCCGTGGCTTTTTCTCGCTCCCGGACTGTTGATGTTCATCATCTATGTCCTCGTTCCCATCGTGGAATCCATCTGGATCAGCTTCCACGACTGGGATGGCATGGGCGAAATGACCTGGATCGGCATCGGCAACTACGCCGAACTGCTTCACGACGATACGTTCTATGTTTCCCTGAAAAACAACATCATCTGGCTGGTTCTATATCTGCTCTCCATCCCGGCAGGACTGGCGGTCGCGTTGTTCCTCAACCAGAATGTTTATGGCATCCGGCTCTACAAGTCGCTTTTCTTCTTCCCATTCGTTATCAGCCAGGTCGTTGTCGGCCTGATGTTCAGCTGGTTCTACGCACCGGATTTCGGGCTTTTTTCGAAGATTCTGGAGTGGCTGACGGGCGAGCAGATCGCCGTTCTCGCGGACGAGAATTACGTCACCTACGGCATTATCGCCGCAGGCCTATGGCCGCAGACGGCCTATTGCATGATCCTCTATCTGACCGGTCTCAACAATATCAATCCCGAACAGGTAGAGGCTGCGCGCATGGACGGCGCCAAGGGTCTGAAGCTTTTGTGGAACATCATCCTGCCGCAACTGGGCCCGGCAACCTTCATCGCCATGGTCGTTACCGTCATCGGTTCGCTCCGGTCCTTTGACCTCGTCTCGGTCATGACGGCAGGCGGTCCATACGGCTCCAGTTCCGTCCTCTCCTATTTCATGTATGAGCAGGCTCTTTCCGAATACGGTTTCCGCATGGGTTATGGCGCGGCCATCGCCGTCGTTCTCTTCCTCATCATGATGATTTTTATCACGCTCTTCATCGTGCGTATGCTCAGCCAGGAAAGGAATTCCTGATGTTCCCCGCACCCATCCAAAAATCGTCGACTCTTGTTCAGCGCGGCTACAAGATCATGCTGCCCATCGCACTCTTCGTGTGGCTCGTGCCCCTGATCGGTGTCGCCATCACCTCCATCAGACCTGCCGGCGATTTCGCGGCTGGCAACTATTTCGGCATTCCTTCCGGCTTCGCAGGCGTTGAAAACTACACGGCCGTTTTCCGGGATTCGCCGATCGGCCTCTACATCCTCAATTCCTTCAAGGTCACGATCCCGACCGTCATCGGTGCCGTCGCCCTCTCCTGCCTGACCGGCTTTGCCTTGGCAGTCTACAAATTCAAGGCAAACCTGCTGCTGTTCTTCATGTTCGTTGCAGGCAACTTCATTCCGTTCCAGATCCTGATGGTCCCGGTCCGCGACATGACACTGCGCGCCGGTCTCTATGACACGACGATGGGACTGGTGCTTTTCCATGTCGCTTTCCAGACCGGCTTCTGCACCCTGTTCATGCGCAACTTCATCAAGGGGCTGCCCTTTGCCTTGATTGAATCGGCACGCGTCGAAGGCGTATCGGAATGGAAGATCTTCCGGCACATCGTGCTGCCGTTGATGCGCCCTGCCATTGCGGCCCTTTCCGTTCTCGTCTTTACCTTCGTCTGGAATGATTACTTCTGGGCGACTGTTCTGGTGCAGGGACAACACGCCATGCCGGTTACCGCAGGCCTCTATTCACTGAACGGTCAGTGGGTCGCCGCCTGGCACTTGGTATCGGCAGGGTCTCTGGTTGCGGCACTGCCCCCGGTCGCCATGTTCTTCATCATGCAAAAGCACTTCATAGCCGGACTGACATTGGGAGCGACCAAGGGATGAACGAGGTAATCACAATCGGTGCAGATAGCTTCACGCTCAATCTGCGCCTGCCCAAACTCGGCATGCCGGAAATCCTCTCCTTCGCCAGTTTTGCGACCAGCGATGACGCACTCTTCGATATCGAGCGTTCCAGCCGGGTCAATGGCATGGATGTCGCAGTTCCATCGTCAGTCTTGCTGCCGACGGGCGGAATGGGCTTCTTCGGATGGCCAGCGATATCAGGACATCGTGGTGGCCGCGACTTCACCCTGCAGTTTGGTGCATGGACGGCGCAGCAAGAGGGTGAAACGACAGTCCTGAAAGCTCAGGATGCGGTCGCCAGCATCGACATTGCAATCCGGCTGACTGCGCATCGCTCCGGCGTTATCGCGATGTCGACGGCACTCACCAACAAGGGCGATACGGACTACCAGCTTGATCGCTGCATGGCGGCCACTTTTGCCGCACCCGTCGGAACAACGGAACTGACCAGTTTCACCGGCATGTGGGGACGTGAATTCCAGATGCGCCGGGAAGTGCTCGGCAACGGCGTCTGGCTTCAGGAAAACCGTCGCGGTCGCACGTCGCATGATCGTTTTCCCGTGATCTTCCTGGAGACTGCAGGACAACGTTTCGGCGTCACACTCGGCTGGAGCGGCAATCACCAGATCGTCGTAGACCGCACGGACGACGGCAAGCGACTGATCCATCTCGGCGAATTGTTCGAGCCAGGCGAAATCGTGCTTGGACGTGGCGAAACCTACCGAAGCCCCGTTGCCTATGCCGGACGGGACAGCGCAGCATTCCACGCTTTCGTGCGCAATGATCTCCTTGCTTGGCCCGGTGGCGAAATGTCGCCGAGACCGGTCACGCTCAATACATGGGAAGGCAATTACTTCGACCACAAGATGACGTCGTTGAAAGCGCAGGCCACTGCGGCGGCGCAGGTCGGCATCGAGCGTTTCGTGCTTGATGATGGTTGGTTCGGCAAGCGTGACGACGACACGACGAGCCTTGGTGACTGGGATATCGATGCCCGCAAATATCCGGATGGTTTGAAGCCGCTGGTCGATCATGTTACCGGCCTTGGAATGCAGTTCGGCATCTGGTTCGAACCCGAGATGGTCAATCCCGTTTCGCAGCTTTTCAAGAAGCACCCGGACTGGGCCTTGCAGATCAACGGGCGTCCCTTGCTGCAATCGCGCACCCAGCTCGTGCTGGACCTCACCCGCAAAGAGGTCTGCGACTATCTCTTTTCAAAGATCGATGCTGTCCTGGCCAACCACGCCGTTTCCTACGTGAAGTGGGACATGAACCGCGATCTGACCCACGCCGGCGGGCGCGATGGCAAGGCAAAAATCTCTGCACAGACGCGCGCGGTCTATGCGCTGATGGACCGTGTCCGCGCGGCGCATCCAAATGTGGAAATCGAAAGCTGCGCTTCCGGCGGCGGCCGCATCGACTTTGGCGTTCTGGCCCGAACACACCGCGTCTGGACATCCGATTGCACGGACGCGCTTGAGCGGCTGGAAATCCAGCGCGGGGCATCGACATTCGTCCCGCCGGAAATTCTCGGCAGCCACATCTCCGCGTCGCCAAATCACCAGACAGGGCGCCGCCACACGCTGGCATTCCGCGCACTCGTTGCCATGGCCTACCACATGGGCGTTGAACTCAATCCGCTGGAGCTCACTCCGCAGGAGCGTACCGAGCTTGAGCTCTACATCAGCACCTACAAACGCCTGCGCAGCCTCTTCCATGCGCCGGGTGCGAATTTTCAGGTCGAGCCGCAGGACGGACGCTATGTCTGGGGTGCGGTAAGTGCGGAGAAAATCGCCGTTATCGTTGCTCAAGGGCCGCAGATGGTCAGCGAGCAGCCCGCGCCCCTGATCCTGCCTCAAAATGTCGTCGCGGCAGGCGGCAAATGGAAGATCACCACCGTTCTTCCGGCAAAGCCGGAATTCATTCGTATATCCGAGGGGCAGAAAGACCTGCTCGCCGGCAATATCAGCTTCGAGCTTTCCAGCGCCGGACTTGCCGGTTTGCCGTTGCCGATGCTGAAGCCGGAAAGCGCGCTGCTCCTCGAACTGGAACCTGTCATGGGAGGCAAGACCAATGGCTGACGTAAGTCTTCGCAACGTCAAGAAAGAGTTCGGCGCGCTTAGCGTCATCAAGGGCGTCGATCTCGACGTCAAGGATGGCGAGTTCTGCGTCTTCGTCGGCCCCTCGGGCTGCGGCAAGTCCACGCTCCTGCGGATGATCGCCGGGCTCGAAGAAATATCCTCCGGCGCTTTGTCCATCGGCGGGCAGGACATGACAAAGATTGGGCCGTCCGAGCGCGGCGTGGCGATGGTGTTCCAGTCCTATGCGCTTTACCCGCACATGACTGTTGCTGAAAACATCGGTTTTGGCCTGCGTATGACGGGACATTCGAAGGACCTCATTGCCGAACGCACCGCAACCGCAGCCAAGATGCTGCAGCTCGAACCGCTGCTTCAGCGCAAGCCAGGCCAGCTTTCCGGCGGCCAGCGTCAGCGCGTCGCCATTGGTCGTGCGATTGTTCGCAACCCCGAAGTCTTCCTGTTTGACGAACCGCTATCCAATCTGGATGCCGCCCTGCGCGTCCAGATGCGCGGAGAGCTTTCCAAGCTGCATCAGGACCTCAAGGCCACCATGATCTACGTGACCCACGATCAGGTCGAAGCCATGACCATGGCAGACAAGATCGTCGTCCTCTCGGCTGGCAAGATCGAGCAGGTTGGCTCGCCGCTGGAACTCTACCATCGTCCAAACAATCTCTTTGTCGCAGGCTTCATCGGCTCGCCAAAAATGAACGTGCTGAAAGTGAAAGCGACAAGCCAGGACGGAAAAATCCTGGTCGAACTGCCCTCAGGCACGATGCTTTCCCTCGACGGCCAAACCGACACTGCGCTTGCAGGAGCGTCCTTAGGCATCCGCCCGGAACATATCAGCGCAACCGGCACAGGCGATGTGGTCATCGAGGGCACCGTGCGGCTTGCTGAATATCTCGGATCGGAAACCCTGTTTTTTGTCGAGTTGGCCGATGGCTCAGAGATTTCCGTCAAGGCTGATGGTCTTGCCGCCGCCAAGCCGGGCGACAGCCTGAAACTCGGCATCAATGCAAAGGCCTGCCACCTCTTCGACAGCAATGGCAGGGCAATCATCAACGGAGATTTGACGCGTTAATGCTGGGTGTATGTTATTATCCCGAACATTGGGACGAAGCGCGGTGGGTCGATGACGCTCGCCGGATGGTCGAACTCGGCATTTCCTTTGTGCGCATCGGTGAATTTGCCTGGTCGCGCATCGAGCCATCTCGCGGGCAATTTGAATTCGGCTGGCTGGACAGGGCCATGGATGTGCTTCACGCCGCTGGCCTCAGGATCGTGCTCGGCACGCCAACGGCGACACCGCCGAAATGGCTTGTCGATGAGCATCCAGACATTTTGCCCTATGACGAAGACGGCAATATCCGCGGGTTCGGCTCTCGAAGACACTATACGTTTTCCTCCAGAACATGGTGGCGCGAAAGCGCCCGCATCGTAGAAATTGTTGCCAAAAGATACGGCAACCACCCCGGTCTTGCCGGATGGCAGACAGATAACGAATATGGCTGCCACGATACGACACTATCCTGGGGCCCCGAAGATCTGAAGGAATTCAGGCAGTGGCTTCGTCTGCGCTACCAGTCTGCGGACCAGTTGAACGAAGCCTGGGGCTCGGTTTTCTGGTCGATGGAACTGAAAAGTTTCGACGACGTGCGTTTGCCGAACCTTACGGTCACGGAAGCAAACCCTGCCACACGGCTTGATTTCTGGCGTTTCCAGTCGGATCAGGTCGCCGCCTACGACAAGATGCAGTGTGACATCCTCCGCGCGCATTCGCCCGAACGCTGGATAACCCACAACTTCATGGGTTTCGTTTCAGATTTCGATCATTTCAAGGTGGCGGACAATCTCGATCTGGCATCCTGGGACAGCTACCCCATCGGTTTCGTCGAGAAGTTCCCCTTTACCGAGGAGGAACGCAATCGCTGGGCCGAAACCTCGCATCCGGATATTGCGCCCTACCATCACGATCTCTATCGCGGTGTTGGAAAAGGCCGCTTCTGGGTCATGGAACAGCAGCCCGGCCCGGTCAACTGGGCGCCCTGGAACCCGGTGCCCAAGCCAGGCATGGTGCGCCTGTGGACGTGGGAAGCCTTGGCCCACGGGGCTGAAGTCGTCAGCTATTTCCGCTGGCGCCAGGCGCCGTTCGCGCAGGAGCAGATGCACGCCGGTCTGAACATGGCAGGACTTGATGAGCTTTCGCCCGGTGGCCTTGAGGCCCGACAGGTCGGCGAAGAGCTGACCCTTTTCGGAAACCTGCCGGATGTCCAGAAGGCCCAGGTGGCACTAGTCTTCGATTACCAGAGCTACTGGACAACGATGATCCAGCCGCAGGGCAAGGACTTCCGCTACGAGGAACTGTGCTTCCGCTGGTATGAAAGCCTGCGCCGCCTTGGCCTCGATATCGATTTCGTGCGTCCGGGTGCGTCTCTGGAAGGTTATCCGCTGGTGGTCGTTCCCTGCATGACCGAGGTCGACCTGGCAACCGAAGCGGCACTCGCAAAGGCAACCGGCACGGTGCTGATCGGCGCAAGAACAGGTTCGCGTGACCGCAACTTCGTGATCCCGAAGAACCTGCCGCCCGGCCCTCTCGGCCAACGAACCGGCAACCGCGTGATCCAGGTCTCGACGCTTCGTCCGGGTCTGTCGGACGCTGTCGCGGGAGACGTCAAGGGTGCGGCCATTCGCTGGCGCGAGACCGTTGAAACAACGGCTGATGTTCTTGCCCGCTTCTCGAACGGGGACCCGGCGCTGACCGAAAGCGGCAACATGCTCTATCTCGCCTGCTGGGCAGACGAAGAGCTGCTGACGAGCGTCCTGACGCTCGCGGCGCGCAAGGCGGGCCTGGAGACGCTTTCCCTGCCGGCCCATATCCGCATTCGCCGCAGAGGCAATCTGACCTTCGCCTTCAATTATGGGACAGAGGCCTGGCCCATCCAGCAAGAGGCGAGCGTCTTGTTTGGTCAAGCGGTTCTGGAACCGCAGGCCGTGTCGGCCTGGAAACACGCCTAGCAGCCGATGGCGGAGGCTGCATTCGCTCTCGATGAATGCAGCCTCCCAAGACCCTGCGGCTCCAGTTAACGCCTTGGCTGGCAAATGCCCATCCCTCGGGACTTGGCATTGGATCTTCCATCACCATCGTTCACCCACCGTACGACCAGACCGGTCAAGTCCCCGGTCTGGGTGAGGTCGCGAAGTCCTAGCGCTCACTGCGGAGAAGCCTCAAGGCATTCAGCGTCACCAGAACCGTGGCACCCGTATCCGCCAGAATGGCTGGCCAAAGGCCCGTAAAGCCAAGAATCGTGGTTACAAGAAAGACCACCTTCAAGCCCAAGGACATGGCAATGTTCTGGCGAATGATGCGCATTGTCCGTTTGGAAAGATCGATCATTCGCGCCACGTCAACCACGCGGCCGTGCAGGATCGCGGCATCGGCAGTTTCCAGCGCCACATCCGTGCCGCCACCCATCGCAATCCCGATATCGGCCGCGGCAAGCGCCGGTGCATCGTTGATACCGTCGCCAACCTTGCCGACAATGAAGCCTTCGTCACGCAATTCCGTGACAATCCGTTGCTTGTCCTGCGGCATAAGCTCGGCGCGGACTTCCATACCAAGGGAACGTCCGATGGCCTGTGCCGCCCTGGCATTGTCGCCGGTCAGCATGACAACCTTGACGCCGCTGTCCTTGAGGGACTGTATGCCCTTGATGGCATCCGCGCGTGGCTCATCGCGCATGGCGATGGCGCCAGCCAGTGTTTCGCCAACCACCAGCACCGAGACGGTTTTACCCTCTGCGTGCAGCGCTGCAATCATGTCCCGATAGCTTTGCGCAATCGATACGCGCTCACTGGCAGCCTGCGGTGAGCCCAGAAACGCAGGCTGGCCTTCCACATCGGCGCTAACACCTTTCCCACCCAGTGCCTGGGCATTGCTTGCCGATGGAATATCGACGCCTAGCTCTGCCGCCTTGCCCAGGATGGATTGTGCGAGCGGGTGGCTCGAGCCCGTTTCAAGAGCTGCAGCCATGCGCAGCACGTCCATGTTGGCGAAATCAAATCCCAGGATATCGGTGACCTCAGGCTTTCCCTCGGTCAATGTTCCCGTCTTGTCGAATGCGATGGCGGTCAGCTTGCCGAGGCCCTCAAGGACGGCACCACCCTTCATCAGAAGCCCGCGCCGAGCACCGGCCGAAAGCGAAGCCGCAATTGCCGCCGGGGTTGATATGACCAGAGCGCAGGGGCATCCAATCAGAAGAATGGCCAAGCCCTTATAGATCCAGTCGTTCCAGGAGGCCCCAAACAACACGGGCGGTATTACCGCTACAAGCAGGGCCACAGCGACAACAGCGGGCGTGTAATATCTCGAAAAGCGGTCGATGAAACGTTCCGTCGGCGCTTTTTTCTCCTGTGCCTCCTCAACGAGTTTCACAACACGGGCAATCGTGTTGTCCTGTGCTGCTGCGGTTACTTGTACCCGCAATGTCGCATTGCCATTGATCGTGCCCGCGAAGACGACATCACCTTTGCCCTTTCCGACAGGAACACTTTCACCGGTGACTGGCGCTTCGTTGATTGCGCTTTCTCCCGACAGAATGACACCATCGGCCGAGATGCGATCACCGGGGCGCACAAGGATAATAGAACCGATCTCAAGAGTTTCGGCTGGCACTTCTCTCGTCTTGCCGTCCACCTCCTGTAAAGCGGTTTTCGGGACCAGGGCTGCGAGCGACGTGATGCTCTTTCTCGCCCTGCCAGCGGCGACACCTTCCAGCAACTCTCCGACAAGAAAAAGGAAAACAACGGCGGCAGCCTCCTCCGTCGCATTGATCGCAAGCGCACCAATAGCGGCAATCGTCATCAACATTTCGATGGAAAAGGGCGTGCCAGCAATAGCTGCCATCGCCGCGCGGCGTGCTATGGGTATGAGCCCGACCAGCATGGCGATTGTGAAGGCGTAGGTCTCAATTGCCGGGTAGAGGTGCCCGATGCCATAGGCCATAACGAGGGCCACTCCGGCGAGAATTGTCGTGCGTCCCTTCCTGGTCTTCCACCATGGGCCTTCGCTTATTCCATGATCATGGCCATGGACGCCTTCCATGGCGTGATCTGGGGCGCGGGTGCCGCTCGGCGTTTCCTTATGCGGATGCGCATGTTTGTGATCATGGTCATGGTGACCGTGATCACACCCGACTCCATGGGTGTGTGATGGCTCTTCCTTTGTTCTGGCCGTGTCAACGAGCGGCTCGGCCTTGTAACCGAGCCCTGTCACTTTCCGCGTGATCGCATCGAGGTCGCTTTTGTCATCATGGCTGATGGTCATCGTACCCATGGTCACGGATACGGAAACATCTTCGACGCCCGGCATTCTCCGCACGGCAGTGCCAATCTTGGATGCGCAAGATGCGCAATCCATCCCTTCAACGCGAAATCTGGTCTGCAACGACGTATTCATGTGGCATTACTCCTGCTCATGTATACGTGCTACGACCTCTAGCCCCTGTAGCTACAAGAGAAAAATTTGATGCGATGGACTATCGAGGCTGCCGAGATTGTCCGGCATCCTCACGGTAGCCTTCCGAAAACGAAAGTTGCAATGGGCGTGGCGCTCGTCCCTATATCAACATATCCTCGTGCTTCCATCATCGCCTTGATGTCGGCCGGATCACTGATTTCTCCGCCACTCCGAAGTGTCCTCAGACTGGCCATCAGCACCAAAAACGGATCGTCTGGACGGCTGTACACACCCGCTACAAGATAGGCATCGCTGACGAAGGCGCGGGCGATACGGTCCAGCGCGGCTTCAACAATCGGACGCTTGAGGAACATGGTTGGCAACCAGGCCAGTGAGTATCTTCTTTCCTCGTCCAGCATTGAAACATCGAGGTTGCGCACGCTCACACGGTCCGCATAAGGGCTTTCAGCGATGTTTTTCCGAGCAAGCTCCAGGGCCGGCTCCCATATGTCGATCCCATCGACCTTGATATCCGGGCAGAGCCGCGCCGCTTCAAGCGCGATTCCCCCCACCCCAGTTCCGACGTCCAGAAAAGTACCCTGAAACGTCTTGCGCAGTCCCGGATGCGCCTCGGCTATGGACTGGATGCGCGTGAAAACACTCTTGGACGCACGACCCATGGCCTGCATCGCAGCGACATCCAATATCTCCCAGTTTGAACCTCGGTCAGGATTGCGAAAGAGCTCACCCGCCTCGCTCAACGCCATCTCGACCATGACCTGGGCGAGTGACAGTTGCTCTTCATCGGTCACGTCAACCACATCGCCCAGAGCCATGCGCGCGCCTGCGTCGATTTGCTCGCGGATGGCTGGAGCAACCGAAGCATCGGAGCGCAGCTTGATCGAAGCACCCACGAGCGCAAGCATCCGCGCAGATTTGGCGAGTTCCTGAAGCTGCGGAATGAACGTCTCAGACATTTTGTAACCTTCCTATATTCGATGACAATTCGATCCGTTTTCCATGGCCGCGGCATGGGAGGTTCTTCCCCAAAGCTTGAAATGCGGACGCTTTTCGTCAGGTCGGGGTGGGACACACTTCCTATGGGAGCTGGTCGGAGCAGGTAGCGTCATAAGAATTGACGCGCTCAAAAAACAAAGTTGCTACGGCTGTAGACATGCTGAAAACCAAGCTTCTTCAGGTTCTCGTATGAAACGCTGGCCGTGCTGGGTGGAGAGATTTTGGCTTCAACCACGAATGCAGATGCCCCTCTCGCCTTGCCTTCGTCTAGCCGGGCTGAAATCAGAGCCTTGTGTGCCCCGCGGTCTCTGAAAGCGGGCAGCACGGTTCCCCCACCCAGCCAAACTGTGTTTTCGGACGAGTACATCGCGCCGGTTCCAATCGGCCTATCTCCGTCCAGAGCAAAAAAACATGACCAGTCGTCTTTTCCGACAATTGACGCCCAGACGGGGATCAGCGCTTCAGACAAGCCAAAGCCGCTACAGATGATCGCCCCGAAGAGCTCACGTTCAGTCGAGCGCACTTTGCGGCATGTCATCTCATTTGGCGGAGGAGCCAGATCTAATTCGCTACTACGAACCAGCTTGGCCCACGCGGGGCCTTGCTCATCCAGCCCCCTTGCATCGATCCAATGCCTCACCTCGTCAGAGGCGGATTCGATATTGAGCTGCAGAAATTTGGTGCCAGCCTTTGTGCTCATCCATGTGAATGCTTCCTCCAGCTCCTCAACCGTCGACACTCCAAAAATGCGATTGAGGGTGGGGCCCGGCGCGTCTGGAAGTGAGATCGCGCATCCACGTTCGAGCGGAAGGCACTGAAAGCCGTGATCATCCTGAACCTTGCTGGAACAAACCCGGTGCCAGTCTACAAAGGCCTTCGCTTCTATAGCATCTTCGTGCGCGGGTGCCCCGTAGACAGGGAACAGAGAGTTCATAGTCAGCTCCTCAATACATCGAATCCAGTGGCGACAGGACCTGCTCTTCCCAAATCTGAGCAGCACCGAACCGACTCATCCGCCGACAGATTTTATGGGTCACAGCAAGCGGGAGTCTCTTTGCTGTAGATGGAATTGAGGTTTCCGAATTCGCAATTCACGTTACGAATGACATTAGGATACCGGGAACCCAATCGCAGGCCGTGGACGTGAAGCTCGGAGCGGCAATCTTTCTTGCTGAGACCGCCAGTTCACGCTTCGTCTTCAGGCTTCAATCGTAACTTCAAAAAATGTCTCTGCATCCGAAATGTAACACGGACCTTCCAAGACACATCATGCTGACACGGTGTCATGCAACGTCTGAAAGGAAATTTCGAATGGATACGTCGGTTAATGGGCTAACCCAGAAGGCTGCTGCAGTCAGTGAATGGTGTGAGGTTACGCCCGGCGAGCAATTTGCGCTGCGCACGTCTGTCACGGAGACCGAAGGCAGGTACACAATGATCGAGGTTATCGCAGAACCTCGCAATGGCGTACCGCTTCATATCCACGCCAACGAAGAAGAACATTTCATCGTTCTGGAGGGTAGCCTTCATCTGGCCAATGGTGACGAGAAACTGGTGCTTTCCGCTGGCGGTTCTGCCACCGTCAAAAGGGGAACAGTGCACGCCTGGTGTAATCTTGGAGACAAGCCGGTCCGGATGTTGATCCTTTTTTCGCCTGGGCACATGGAAAAGACGTTCAGGCTCATCGGTTCACTAAAAGACGGCGATTTGTCTGCCATTGCCGAACTGGCGGATGCTGGCGGCTCTACGATCGTCGGGCCTCCGCCTTTCGACAATGTTTATTCCGTCATGTCACCGCGACCGAAGCAATAGGTGCTGTGGCCTTGGCGGCCAATGCCCGAAAGTCGGCGCTACGCCCGGAGGATGAAATCACCCTCCGGTGCCAAGGCCGGCTTTCGGGCTTCCATAGCTCTCGCCGATGCCCTCAGACTAGGGCTTGATCTCAAGCTCTTGAATCAAGTCGCCATCGAGAACGAAAAAATAGCGCAGATCGACCGGGCTACCGGGAAAATTGCCCTCGAGATGACTTGTCACCACTGTCCGGTTTCCTTCCGTTACGATTTTGAACGGCTCGACCGTATATTCGTACTCCTTTGACGAGCTGCTTTTCCAGTTTCGAATTTCGTCTCGGCCCAGATGGATTTTGCCTTCGTCCTTTACGAAGGCCGTCTCGACGAAGCACTTGGAAACACCGTCGGTGTCGCCATTCTTGTCTGCTTCGAAATAGGATTGGATTGCCTTTGGCAGTTCAATAGTCATGATCAGTCTCCTTAATGAATTGATCGAGTTTGAAGCATCATTCTGCCACGCGCGGGCGGCAGATCCGTGCAACCGGTCTGTCGGCTCTGGCCATCGTGCTCACACCGTCGGCACAGTTCCACCGTCGATGGTGTACTCGGTGCCGGTTATCGATGCGGCCCGGTCAGACGCGAGGAAGGCGATCAGGTTTGCGACCTCAGCAGGTTTTGAAGGCCGCCCAAGCGGGATGCCGCCAAGTCCGTCCATGATCATCTTCTTGCCGGCCTCGTAGTCTCCGCCAGCCTGCTCAGCCAGGCGCTCAGCCAGATGAACCGAAGCTTCCGTTTCGATCCAGCCCGGTGAAACCCGCACCACGCGTACGCCTTTGGGCGATACCTCTTTCGACAACGCCTTGCTGTAGGTCGAAAGAGCGGCTTTCGCTGCTGCATAGGCGGTCGTTGATTCCGGCAGAGGAAGAACCCGCTGGATTGAGGTAATGTGAACTACGACGCCCCGTCCCTGGGCGACCATGCCGGGCACGAGCTCCCTGTCAAGGCGGACGGCCGGATACAGGTTCAAATTCATCTCGGCGTCCCACTGGTTGTCGTCCAGTGCAGCAAAGCCGCCAGCGGGGGACGACGAACCGCCTAACATGTGCACGATGACGTCGACGCCTCCCAAGCGCTCTCTGACCGCGTTTGACATCGCCAAAGCGCCATCGGCAGTCGTGAGGTCGGAGGCAAAGAAGAGCTCCTCTGGAAACCCTTGTGGCCTGGAACGTGCGGTCGCCATGACCTGAGCCCCAAGGTCGCGAAACAGATCTACAGTCGCTCTGCCTGTTCCTTTCGTACCCGCGGTAACGAGAACGCGTCTGCCTTTCAAATTGAGAAAATTGTCCATCAGCACATCTCCTCTGTGATGCGGTCGTTCACGTTGTCGGTCGACATGTCTCTCTTCCTCTTGGTTGATGCGTCCATGAGTAAAGTTAACATTCGACAATTATAGTTATAAGTGGGATAAACCGGGATGAGGTGCAGCGGAAATCGGGACAATGGACAAAGCAGGATTGACAGAACTCAACGCCGTCATTGCGATCGCCAGAAGAGGCACATTTCGGGCTGCAGCTATTGATCTTGGTATGTCAACGACTGCATTGAGCCTTGCCATCAATAAGCTGGAAGCGAATCTGGGTGTCCGGTTGTTCAATCGCACGACCCGCAGCCTTTCGCTGACGGGTGCAGGGCGGCTTTTCGTAGAACAGGTGGGCCCGGCCCTGCAGGATATCCAAGGAGCGCTTGAAGCGGTCCGGTCAGAGCGCGATACGCCATCTGGCACGATACGGATAAACGCCGCACCCTTTGCCGCCAGGGAGATCATTTCACCTCTCGTTTTGGAGTATCTTCGTCGCTATCCTGATATGGTCGTGGACATCGTGACCGAGGGGAAGCTGGTCGATATCGTAGCAGACGGCTTCGACATCGGCGTCCGTGTCGCGGGGCTCGTTCCCACCGACATGATTACGGTCGCTCTTGGGCGCCCGCAGCGATATGCCGTCGTTGCCTCCCCGAAATACCTGGAAAAACACGGCACCCCTTTGGTGCCGCCCGACCTTCTCGGCCATCAGTGCATCCGAGTACGCTTGCCCGATGGTGCAGTCTTCAGATGGCGTTTTGAGAAGGACGGAGAGATGGCACAGATCGATGTTCGTGGTCAGATTATCCTGGACGAAGCCAGCCTCGCCAGAGTGGCAGTCCTTGAAGACACGGGCATCGGCTTTTTCATGGAGCAAAGCGTTCTGGCCGACATTGAAGAAGGCCGGCTCATACGTATCCTGAATGACTGGACACCACCTTTTCCAGGACTTTGCCTTTACTATCCCGGTCGCCGCAACCTGTCGGCGGGCGTGAAGGCTTTCCTGGCGCTGGCAAGGGTTCACGCAACGGCTCAAGCTAGATGAAGAACAGTCAAGCCCTCACGGTCGGTTGAGTCCAGCTCACCAAATTGCGGTTAGAAAAGGTGACTGTCTCACCAGAACAGCACTCATTGCGTGACTGGTCATATGAAACCCAAGCACCGAACCGCGTCGAAACTGAAGCTCCCGGAAACGGATTACGACGTTGATAGAAATTATTTCCGGGTTAGACGAAGAGATTCAGCCGAAGGCCTGACTGGCGAGTGCCCATATTTTGGGTTCGAGATTTTTAGAAGCCTCGTGCCCCCCTATCCAGCAACCGCCAAGTGACATGGTGGTGACAGTATCGAAGACTGCAATGCCCGAGTTTGCAAGGTATTGCGGAAATGCGTGGCTTTCTTCTCTCGTATCGAGGCGCAGGAACTGTCCGGCATGATCCACCACATGCGGATGCGTTACGGCGATGGCATCGGCCTCGTTGGTTGCGACAACAGGGCCGATCAAAGCGCCGCGCCCGAAACGACGGCAGAGCGAGAAGGCTTCGATGCGCTGCCCGCGCACCAGTACCACGCCTTTGGAAACCGGAAGCAGAGATTTGAACAGCGTGTCGCGGCTGGCGCCGAAAGCGGTCAAATCGAGCGCAAGAATGGCTTCAACATCGCCGGGTGCCAGAGCGCGCAGCGTAGCGCCAGCCGCAAGGGGGGGATCGGCGACCGGCGTTGCCTCGCCTTGGCACTGAAACACGGTCTTTTCGATTACAAAACCCAAAGACTGATAGAGCCGCTTTGCCGCACGGGTGGCATTCAGCCCAAACCGGCGCTTGCCCGCCTGCTGCATCACATGCAGCATCATCCAGTTTCCGGCCCCTCTTGCCTGAAGCCGAGGAGGCGTTATGACCATACCAATCGTGGAAAACGATGATCCGAAGTCAAACCACATGGCCGAGCCCGCAAGACGACCAATGGAATCGACCGCAACGACACCATTGCCGTTTTCCAGAAGCATCTGCCAGTCTTTGGGCCGATGAGGCCAGCCAACGCCGACGGACAATGCGTGCAGCTTTTCGATATCGGCGCTGGCGATATCTTCCAGCGTCAGTTCAAAGGCCTCAAGCTGTATGGTGCCGTGATGATCCACCGCGCCCCCCTGTGCAGGTTCCGTGCGCCATGGGCATTCCCTGCATGTCATAAATACGGTTTCCAGAAATACGTCATCGACGCCAAATATTTCAGCCGAATTTGCCTGACTTTCAGCAGTATCCACTAAAGCTGCGATGCATTCGAGGTATTCTGGATGACAAAGGTTCTAGTTTGTCGCGAAAAGATCGCGAGGCTGGCATGGGTGAATTCGACATACTGGAACGATTGGTGTCATTTCCGTCAGTCGTTGGGCAGCCCAATGCAACGATCGTGCAATGGATTGCCGACTACGCCCGCAGCCATGGTGCACAGGTCACCATCGCCTTGGGACCGGAGGGAGATCGCTCGAACCTGTTTGCCACCATAGGCCCGCGCGATGTGCCGGGAGTCATTCTCTCCGGCCATATGGATGTTGTTCCGGCGGGTGAAACAGATTGGGTATCTGATCCTTTCTCCCTGCATGCAGACGGTGACAGGCTTTATGGACGCGGCACCAGTGACATGAAAGGCTTTCTTGCCTGCGCTCTCGCTGCCTTGCCCGAGCTATTGAAGATGCGGCTGAAGCGACCTGTCCATCTGGCTTTTTCCTACGACGAAGAAGCTGGCTGCAAAGGTGTGCCGCACCTCATCAACCTCATGCCCACACTTTGCGCCCTACCCGATATGTGCATCGTTGGAGAGCCGAGCGGCCTGCGCGCCATTCGCGCGCACAAGGGCAAGGCGGCAGCACGTATCACGGTAAGGGGCCGTACAGGCCATTCCTCGCGACCCGATCAGGGCCTGAATGCCATTCATGCGATGAGCAAGATACTGGAAAGCGCGGTGAAATCGGCAGATGCATTGACGCATGGTCCTTTCGACAGCAATTTTGAGCCTCCCTACTCCTCGCTCCAGGTCGGCACGATCAAAGGTGGGCAGGCCGTGAACATCATTCCCGACCTCTGCGTCGCCGATATCGAGGCAAGGGCTATTTCCGGTGTTTCGCCCGCCAGTCTGCTCGAGCCACTGCGCAAGGCAACAGAAACGTTGGAAACAAACGGTTTCGACGTCAGCTTCGATACATTGAGTGAATACCCGGCTCTCTCACTCGCAGAAGACGCACCTCTAACCGCACTCATGCGTGAATTAACGGGGCTCGAACCATTAGCCGCCGTCAGCTATGGCACCGAAGCCGGACTATACCAGGCCGCCGGTATCGACAGCATCATCTGCGGTCCGGGTGATATCGCGCGCGCGCATAAGGCAAACGAGTTCATTACCCGCGACGAACTCTCCCTCTGCCACAGAATGCTTCTCCAGCTTGGAAGGCGATTGAGCGCGTGACGCTGCCAAATCGGTCAGATGTGCTGCGATCCATTGCTGCTTCAGTGCATCCTGCCGTTTGAAATACGCCACCTTCGGGCGACTGAAATACGAGGGCTGGCGCATGACATTTCTGTTCAATTCCGACGCGGCGCGCGCGAAAATCTTCGCCGAGCATTTTGCGCAGGAGCTGCCAGAGGTGCCGTTCATATGCGATCCCGCCTCCGTCGATCCAGAAAGCGTGCACTATCTCATCACCTGGACGGCACCTGACGACCTTGCCCGCTATAAAAATCTGGAAATTCTGTTTTCCATCGGTGCCGGCATCGATCAGTTCGATACCTCGGCCCTGCCCGCCCATGTGAAACTGGTGCGCATGGTGGAAGACGGCATTATAAGGATGATGCAGGAATATGTGACGCTCGGCGTTCTGGCACTCCACCGTCGCCTGCCAGACTATCTTGCGCAGCGGGCGAAAGCCGAATGGAAAGCACTGCCAGTAAAACAAGCACATGAGCGGCGCGTCGGCGTCATGGGCCTCGGTCATCTCGGCAAGGCGGTTTTGGAGAGGCTAAAACCTTTCGGCTTTCCGCTCTCTGGCTGGAGCCGCAGCGCCCATGCCGTCGAAGGCGTGACCTGCCACCACGGCGCAGATCAGCTCGATGGCTTTCTGGCGCAGACGGATATTCTCATCTGCCTTCTACCGTTGACGCCTGAAACGCGAGGGCTCCTGAACGCCCAACTTTTTGCGAAGCTGCCCGCCGGAGCGGCTCTCATACATGCCGGGCGTGGACAGCAGCTCGACCAATCAGCGTTGATAGACGCGTTGAACATTGGCCATCTGTCCGGTGCAGTGCTTGATGTGACAGACCCGGAACCGCTGCCTGCGGACCATCCGCTGTGGCGGTACCCCGGCGTCATCATTACCCCGCACATCGCCTCTGTCACCCAGCCGGAAACGGCAGCGATGGCCGTTATCGACAATATCCGCCGCCACACAAACGGCCTCGACCCCATCGGCCTCATCGACCGCAGCCGCGGCTACTGAATAGCACAGAAAGGACAGTCCATGTCGCTCATCACCCGTATCGACACTAATCCGCAGACCACGCCGAAAGAAGCAAAGCCAACCCCTGAGCGGCTCATTTCCGGCAACCCATCCTTCAAGACATGGGCGCTGGACGACTGCCGCGATGGCACCGTTCACACCGGCATCTGGGAGGCGACACCAGGCGAGACCCATTCCATCAAGGGCACGACCTACGAATTCTGCCACATCATCTCCGGCGTCATCGAGCTGGACGAAAAAGACGGCGAAACCACTACCTATCGCGCAGGCGACAGCTTCATGATGAAGCCCGGCTTTGTCGGCGTCTGGCGTACCATCGAGACGGTTCGCAAAATCTACGTGACCGTGACGGATCCGGCATAAGGAACGACACGGCGATGACGCTTAGCTTTGATCCAGACACGATATCACTGCCGCATTACCACTTCATCGGCGGTGAAAGGGTGGATGCCAGCGAGGGCATTGCCATGCATCGCCCCTCGGATGGTGTGGCATTTGGAGATTGCCCGGTCGCCAGTGCCGATCTTGTGGATCAGGCCGTGCAGATTGCCAAAACCGCGCTCAAAGGCAGCAACTGGGGCGGTGTGCGCCCGCGAGACCGCACCCGCGCGATGCAACGCTGGGCGGATCTAATCGAGCAGGACGCGGAACATCTGGCAAAGCTTGAAGCGGTATCCTCCACCCGTCCCGTTGGGCATCTGGTTGCGGGCGATATCGCCGTCACTGCAGAGCAAATCCGCTTCTTTGCCGAATTTGCGGACAAGGAAGGCAGCGATCTTGTTCCCACCTCCGACACCAGCCTGGGCTTGATCATGACCGAGCCTTATGGTGTCGTCGGCGCCATCACGCCGTGGAATTTTCCGCTGTCGATGGCGGGCTGGAAGCTCGGCCCCGCCTTGGCGGCGGGCAATGCCGTCGTGCTGAAACCGTCGGAAATGACACCATTCTCGACCCTCCGCATTGCCGAGCTTTCGGTCGAGGCAGGCATTCCCGCAGGACTTATCAACGTCGTCCTGGGCGATGGCTTGGTCACAGGCAATGCTCTTACCGGCCATGGGGATATATCGAAAGTCAGCTTCACCGGCTCCACCACCGCTGGTGCCGCTATCATGCAGAATGTCGCTCGCAACGGCATCAAGCCGATGACGCTGGAGCTTGGCGGCAAAAGCCCGCAAGTCGTCTTTGCCGATGCCGATATCGAGCGCACCGCCAAGGCCGTCGCACAAAGCATCATTTCCAATGCGGGCCAAGCCTGTGTGGCAGGGTCACGCCTCATCGTTGCGCAGGAAATCGCAGAGGAACTCATCTCAGCTATCGCCGCGATCATGTGCCGCGTTGAGACAGGGCCGACATGGGACGAGAAAACCCAATACAGCCCGATCATTTCGCAAAAGCAGATCGAACGCATCGACGCAATCGTCCGTGCCGCGATCGGCGCCGGTGCAGAGTGTCTGACGGGTGGGCAGATAATGGATCGCGATGGCTATTTCTACGCCCCGACTTTGCTTGCGAACGTCACGCAGGATTCCCCCGCGGTCACGGAGGAAATCTTCGGGCCGGTTCTCACGCTGCAGACATTCCAGGATGAGGAGGAGGCTCTCGCCTTGGCCGACCATCCGACATACGGCTTAGCGGCAGGCATCTTTACGCGTGATCTTGCGCGCGCCATCCGCGTAACGCGAAAGTTGCAAGCGGGCACGATCTGGGTGAATCGCTATGGCCGCTCTCGCGACCACATTCTGCCGACAGGGGGCTACAAGAGCTCCGGCATAGGCAAGGATCTAGGGCGTGAGGCCTTTATTGCCAACCGTAAGTCCAAAAGCGTTCTTATCGATCTCTAAGGCGGACACTATCCATGAAAAACCATTCCATCGCACTCATTCCCGGTGACGGCATCGGCACTGCGGTTATCCGTGCCGCTTGGGCCGTGTTGCAGGCAGCGGCGAAAAAGCAGGGCACGTTTACGCTGAGCGCGACGACATTTCCGTGGTCCTGCGCCTTCTACAAGGAGACCGGCGCAATGATGCCGGCGGATGGAACAGAAAAGCTGCGCAGTTTCGATGCCATTTTCTTGGGAGCAGTGGGTTGGCCAGCGGAGGTGCCGGATTCTGTATCGCTCCACGGCCTGCTACTGCCGATCCGTAAAGCCTTTGTGCAATATGCCAATATCCGCCCCCACCGCCTGTTGCCAGGTGTCCAAGGCCCCTTGAAAAAGGACGAATTCGATATTCTTTGCATCCGTGAAAACACCGAAGGGGAATATTCCGGGGCGGGTGGTCGCGTCCATGTCGGCACACCGGACGAGGTGGCCGTCGAAACCTCTATCTTCACGCGCAAAGGCGTAGAGCGGATTCTGCGTTTCGGCTTCGAGCAGGCCCGCTCCCGCCGCAAGAAACTGGCATCGATCACCAAGTCCAATGCCCAGAAATATTCTATGGTCTTCTGGGACGAGATGACGGCGAAACTTGCAGCAGACTATCCCGACGTCGAAGTGACGACCTATCATATCGACGCAATGGCCGCGCGTATGGTGATGGCACCGGAAACACTGGATGTCGTTGTCGCCTCCAACCTGTTCGGCGATATTCTTACCGATCTGGGTGCCGCCATCCAGGGCGGGTTGGGCTTTGCTGCCTCGGCGAACATCAATCCCGACAGGTCGGCCCCCTCCATGTTCGAACCCGTGCATGGCTCGGCACCCGATATCGCTCATCTCGGCATTGCCAATCCCATAGCGGCCATCTGGTCGGGCGCGATGATGCTAGATCATCTCGGCGAGAAAGAAGCCGCCGCTGCTATCATTTTGGCCATTGAGACAGCCACCGCCAAAGGTGTTGGAACCGTGCCCGGCAAGGACAAAACCGATGTGATTACCGCAGCCGTGCTGACTGCGTTGCTTAAAGGAGAAATGGAATGAACGCTCTAAAAGATCAGGGCCTGTTTCAGCAGCAAGGTTTCATTGCCGGTAAATGGCTGAACGCAGCGTCAGGCAAGACTGTCGATGTCATCGACCCCGCCACACAGAGTGTGCTGGGTACCGTGCCGGATATGAGTGGGAATGAAACACGCGCAGCCATCGATGCTGCGGCCAAGGCCTTCGCACTGTGGAAGGCCAAAACCCATGCAGAGCGCGCAGCCCTCCTGGAAAAGTGGTATGCGCTGATGATCGAGCACGAGGACGATCTCGCGCTCCTGCTGACCATGGAACAGGGCAAGCCCTTGGCAGAAAGCAAGGGTGAAATCCGCTACGGCGCATCCTTCGTCAAATGGTTTGCCGAGGAAGCCCGTCGCATAAATGGCCATACCATCCCATCCCCCACCCCAGACCGACGTATCGTCATTCTGAAGGAGGCTGTGGGTGTATGCGGCATCATCACACCGTGGAACTTTCCCAATGCGATGATTACCCGCAAAGTGGCTCCAGCGCTTGCCGCCGGATGCACCGTCGTCATCAAACCCTCCGAATTCACGCCCTATTCCGCTCTGGCATTGGGCGTTTTGGCAGAGCGGGCAGGCATTCCCGCAGGCGTCATCAACATCGTCACCGGCATGCCGACAGAGATCGGCAACGAGATGCTGTCCAACGAAACGGTCCGCAAGATATCCTTTACCGGCTCCACGCGTGTCGGCTCGTTGCTGATGCGAGGTGCCGCAGACAGCATCAAGCGCCTGAGCCTGGAGCTTGGTGGCAATGCTCCGTTCATCGTTTTCGATGATGCCGACGTCGATCTTGCTGTCGAAGGCGCGATTGCGTCCAAATTCCGCAATGGCGGCCAGACATGCGTCTGCTCCAACCGCATTCTGGTTCAGTCTGGCGTTTACGATTCTTTTGCCGCCAAACTGTCGGCAAAAGTGTCCGCCATGACGGTTGGTCCGGGCACAAAAGCTGGCGTCACAATCGGTCCGATGATCAACGCTGCCGCTATCGAGAAGATCAACCGCCACGTCGAAGACGCGCTCTCCAAGGGAGCGGAAATTCTGTCGACACTCCCGACATTGCCTGAGGGCGAACAATTTACCGCACCCATCGTGTTGGGCGGTGCGACGATAGACATGGCTCTGGCCGCTGAGGAAACCTTCGGGCCTGTCGCCCCGCTCTTTAGGTTTGAAACGGAAGAAGAGGCAATTACCATTGCCAACGGCACACCTTTTGGCTTGGCGGCCTATTTCTACACGGAAAGCCTGAAGCGGTCCTGGCGCGTGGGAGAAGCACTGGAGTTCGGCATGGTTGGGCTCAACACTGGTTCCGTTTCCATGGAAGTCGCACCCTTTGGCGGAATGAAGCAATCCGGGCTTGGTCGTGAAGGCGCGCAGTGCGGTATAGAGGAATATCTGGAGACCAAGGCCTTCCACATTGGCGGCTTGAACTGAGAGAAAAATGCCCGCAACCTGATCGTTGCGGGCCTCTAACTCTACTGAAACTTATCGAGCATCTTGTAGTAAAAGCCGACCACTGGCAGGAACCAGGGCTTGCCGGAATAGCCCGGCACCGCATTCCAATCCAGACCCTTCAGCGGATTGCGATCCGGCTTTCCGAGCAGTTTGTCGGCAATCAGCGTTCCCATATGGATCGACATCTGTGCGCCATGGCCGGAATAGCCCATGGCAAAGTTCAGGCCTTCGACTTCGCCTGCGCGCGGGAACCGGTCGCTGGTCATGCCCACCAGACCACCCCAGCAATAGTCGATATCCACACCGCGTAGCTGCGGAAAAATCTCTGCCAACCCGTTTTTCAGGATTTCACCGCTTTTGGCATCCGAGCGCGCATCCGATGTCGCGGAAAAACGCGCTCGCCCGCCAAATATCAACCGGTTATCCGGCGACAAACGGAAGTAGTTGCCGATATTCATGGAGGTAACGCAGGTGCGGTTGCCGGGCATGACGGAAGCGACTTCCGTTTCGCTCAGCGGTCGTGTCGCCACGATAAAGCTGCCGACCGGAATGATGCGGCGCCTGAAATAATCGAAGGGGCCAGACGTGTAGGCGTTGGTGGCGACGACGACATTGCGCGCCTCGACAAAACCGCGCGGTGTTGTCAGCCGATGGATGCCACCCTGTTCGGTGCGGTACGTCACAGGCGCCTTTTCAAAAATGGTAACACCGTGGCGCACGCACGCTTGTGCAACGCCATGCACGAAACGGCCCATATGCATCATGCCGCTTTTCTTCGACAGCATCGCACCGTGGAAGTCATCAGAACCGATTTCCGTCTGCAGCTCAGCCTTGGAAAGTAGCGCGGTATCGGCGTCTATCTCGCGGTGGACGACTTCGAAATTCTTGGCAATGGCGTCGAAATGTGCAGGCTTTGACGCCAGTTTCAGTTTGCCGGCGCGGCGGAAGCTGCAATCGATGCCCTCTTCCGCCACGATCGCCGCGATCGTATCAACGGAATCATCATAGGCGCGGTAGAGCGCGCTGGCACGCTCTACGCCTAGATGTTCTTTTGCCGAAATGAAACTGTGGGCGATGCCGTTGTTGAGATGCCCGCCATTGCGGCCGGAGCCGCCGAAGCCGACATGCTGCGCCTCCAGCACAACCACTTTCGCACCACCTTTGGCCAGACTGCGCGCTGCGGACAGGCCGGTAAAGCCGCCACCGATAATGGCGACATCGAACGTACCTTCCACCTCTCCCGGTGTTGCAGATGTAAAGATGGGGGCCGTGTCGTGCCAGTAGGATTTGAACTGCATCGTCCTCATTCCCCTATGTTGCTGCGTTAAAGTCCGACGACGCCAGCGAGACCCGAGATATCCTTGATTTCCGTATAGCCGTAATAAGGATTGGCTGGTTCATGGCCGCGATTGACCCAAACCTTGTTCTTGATGCCGAGATCATGCGCAGACATGAGATCGTAGCGGAATGACGAGGAAACATGGAGAATGTCTTCCGGATTACAGCCCAGCAAGTCGAACATATATTCGAAAGCCTTGAAGCGCGGCTTATAGGCGTTGGCCTGCTGCGCGGTGTAAACGGCGTGGAAAGGCACGCCGAGCTTTTCCACATTGTACATGATCTGCTCGTTCATGGCATTCGACAGGATAACCAGCGGAATTTCCTTGGCGACCTTAGCTAGACCGGCAGGAACATCCGCATGCGGCCCCCAGCTCGGCACCTGCTCATAAACGAAGCGACCGTCTTCATCCTTAAAGGTAACGCCGTTCTTGCGGCATGCGCGCTCCAAGGCGTTGTGAACGACTGCGTTATAAGGCTTCCAGTCTCCCAGAATCTCATCCAGCCTGTAGGCTGCAAAGTTCTTGATGAACTGCGCCATCTGCTGCGCATCCAGCCGGTCGCCGTAGAGCGTCTGTGCCGCTTCCGCCATCTGGAAGTTGGTCAGCGTACCGTAGCAATCGAAGGTGATGTACTTGGGTCGAAACTGGGTCATGTCGTTCTGTCCTTGTGCAGTGGCCGTGGGGCTGAGCTCTTCATCACGTCATAATAGTGGTCGGATTCGGCGGCGGTCACCGCAATCACCGTCAACCGAAGCAGATTGTTGCGTAAAGATGCAGCGCTTTGGCAGAGAGTTGTGCGACCTTCGCTCGTTGGGGCCATCCACCATGGCCGCAGCATAAGATGCGGCAGCTTCAACCACAGACAGCGCAAACTGATCGAACCGACGCTGAGGTAAGGACGATCTTCTTTGCGCCAAGGGCTATCAATGAAGAAAGCAAACATGCCGTGAGGGAATACGCCATGCTGGCGAGCCAAATCGATCTCGTTGAATTCACTTCCAGCCATCTGGAGGGTGCGCTGGCGCTTTCGCAACAAGCGCAATGGCCGCATAGAATCGAAGACTGGGCCATGGGTCTTGCACTCAGCAAGGGCGTCGCTGCCGTACATCAGGGCCGTGTTCTTGGAACAACAATGGCAACGCTCTATGGCAATGATGTCGCGACTATCAACATGGTGATTGTTGATGAAACAATGCGTGGACTCGGCATCGGCAAGCGTCTGATGGATTTTGCGCTGAACGCGGCGAGTGGGCGCGAATGCAGGCTAGTTGCCACGCAGGATGGATTGCCGCTCTATGAAAAGCTCGGTTTTCGCGAGACCCACCGCATCGTCCAACATCAGGGACAGATATCTTCCATCCGGCCCGGTGAAGGTGTTGAGTGGGCGGGCAGGCAGGATTTGGCGGAATGCCTCGACCTTGACCGCACGGCCTGCACCATGGATCGCCGCACTTTGCTTGACTACCTGGCAGAACACGGCCACCTTGCCGTCATTCGTCGTGAAAGCCGCATTGTCGGCTTCGGCGCCATCCGCCACTTCGGGCGCGGCGATGTCGCGGGACCTGTCGTCGCAGACAACGCCGCGGATGCCAAGACTCTGCTTTCGTTTCTGTTTGCCGGAAAGGAGGGCAAGTTCCTGCGCGTCGACACAAGCGAACACACCGGCCTTGCCCCGTGGCTGACGGATCATGGCCTGTTCCATGTCGGCGGCGGCATCGCCATGGTGCGGGATGCAAAGCATCGCGAAAACATCGCCGTTCAAACAGTCATCCCCCAAACATTTGCATTGGCCAGTCAGGCCCTCGGTTGATCCTGGAGATCGTTATGCTCAGCAATTCCCTTATCGAACTCGACCGCGCACATCTGGTCCATCCCGTTGCGTCCTACAGAGGCCATGAAAAGCTCGGTGTCCGTGTGCTGAAATCGGCCAAAGGTGCCACCGTAACCGACATGACCGGTCACCAGATGATTGATGGTTTCGCCGGTCTGTGGTGCGTCAATGCCGGTTACGGCCATGAAAGCATCGTAGAAGCCGCTGCAAAACAGATGCGCGAGCTCCCTTATGCAACAGGCTATTTCAGCCTCGGCTCCGAACCTGCAATCCGCCTGGCATCGGAACTGGCAGACCGTGCGCCGGGTGACCTCAACCATATCTATTTCACGCTTGGTGGCTCAGATGCCGTGGACAGCACGGTTCGCTTTATACGCTATTACTACCATTCTCTCGGCACACCGCAGAAGGATCAGTTCATTTCCCTTGAACAGGGTTATCATGGTTCAAGCACCGTCGGTGCGGGCCTCACTGCGCTTCCGATATTTCATGCGGGCTTCGGTCTGCCGTTCGACTGGCAGCACAAAATTCCGTCGCATTATGCCTATCGCAATCCGGTCGGCACCGATCCGCACGCCATTATCGCCTCTTCCGTTGCGGCCTTGCGAGCGAAGATCGAAGAGATTGGGGCTACACGTGTTGCGGCATTCTATGTAGAACCGATTCAAGGTTCGGGCGGTGTTCTGGTGCCACCGAGGGGATGGCTAAAAGCCATGCACGAGGTTTGCAAAGAGTATGATGTGCTGCTGGTGGCCGACGAAGTCATCACCGGCTTTGGCCGCACCGGCCCGCTCTTTGCGTGTTCGGAAGATGATGTCGTACCGGATTTCATCACCACCGCCAAAGGCCTGACCTCCGGTTACGTGCCGATGGGTGCCGTGTTCATGTCCGACAGGGTGTATAATGTCATCGCGGATGGTGCAGGGGCCGCGGCAATCGGCCATGGCTACACCTACTCGGCCCATCCAGTCAGCGCGGCTGTTGGGCTGGAAGTGCTGAGACTCTATGAAAACGGGTTACTTGAAAACGGCGTTAAGGCCGGCGCGCGATTGATGGCGGGACTTCAG
This sequence comes from Rhizobium sp. Leaf311, assembly GCF_001423445.1. Taxonomy (NCBI): domain Bacteria; kingdom Pseudomonadati; phylum Pseudomonadota; class Alphaproteobacteria; order Hyphomicrobiales; family Rhizobiaceae; genus Rhizobium; species Rhizobium sp. Leaf311. The sequence continues at coordinate 332,427 of NZ_LMNZ01000002.1, forward strand.
AGCCTTGCAGATCATCCCCTCGTCGGCGATGTCCGCGGTCGCGGCATGCTGGCAGCCATTGAATTGGTAACGGACAAGCATAAGAAAACGCCTTTGCCTGCCGCTGCTGACCCATCGCGCCGAATTTTTGACCGAGCCTGGGAAAATGGCCTCGTCATTCGCGCCTTCGGCAATGGTGTTCTCGGCTATGCGCCGCCGCTCTGCTGCACCGAAAGCGAGATTGACGCGATCATCGAGCGCACGCGCGCGACGCTGAACCAGACGCTCGAAGATCCGGACGTGCGCGCCGCTATGGTCTGACGGGCTGCGTTGGAAATACCGCTCGGGCGGCATATTCAGAATATAGTGCCGCAAGGATCCGGTCTTTCAGCGAATCCCGCGACCAATTCTTGCCATGATGAACGGAAAGAACGCGGTACTTTCGCCAAAATCGACCGTCCAAGCCGGGAACAGAGTGATTACGGATCAAAACTGACAGCACAGAATTCTGCGACGATATCAAGACCCATCCGCGATCCGCTTGCAAAACAGGAGCATGACTTTGCCGAAGAGTTTAGCAGACTTCAAATATCTGAGCTTCGATGTGGTGGGAACGCTGATCGATTTCGAAAGCGGCCTGACCACATGCCTGAAGCAGATCGCTGAAGAGCATGGCGTGTCCGTCGATGCCGAAGCTGCGCTGACGCTTTATCGCAAGGCCCGCTATTTGCCCGATGTCGGCCTGTTCCCGGATGATCTCGTTCGCGTTTATCTGGTAATCGCACCGGATCTCGGCTTGCCCGCCGAACGCGCGCTCGGCGAACGGCTTCGCGATTCCGCAAAAAGCTGGAAAGCCTTTCCCGATAGCGCTGACGCCCTCTCGCAACTTGCCAAGCGCTACAGGCTGATTGCCATGACAAACGCCCAGCGTTGGGCTTTCGAATGCTTTTCCAAGGAACTAGGAAATCCGTTCTATCAGGGCTTCACCGCCGACGACACCGGCACGGAAAAGCCCGACCCTGCCTTTTTCCACCATGTCTTCGCGTTCGTCCAAGCCGAAGGCAACAGCAAGGACGACATTCTGCACGTAGCCCAGAGCCAGTATCACGACATCGGAATTTCCCGGAAGCTGGGCATGACGAATTGCTGGATCGAGAGACGCCATGCGCAAAAGGGCTATGGCGGAACCATCGAGCCGGAAAACTTTACCGAACCGGATTTCCACTTCACCTCCATGGCAGCGCTCGCCGATGCAGTCGAGGAGAAAGCCAACGCCTGACACTGCCCTCCAAGGGTAAAAGCGGCGCACATAAGCCGTTCGACCCGCCTGAATCTAACAAAAAGGGGAATGAACATGACCGATAACAGACTGACCAACTGGACCTCAGCTGACGATGCCATGGTTGAAAATGCCATTCGCCGTGGCGCGAGCCGTCGCGACCTTCTTAAGATGCTAATGGCAGGTGGCGTTGCCATGACCGCTGGCTCCGCCATTCTCGGACGCGCCGGTCAGGCCCTTGCCGCTGCGCCGGTTTCCGGTGGCTCGCTAAAGGCGGCTGGCTGGTCGTCTTCCACCGCAGATACGCTCGATCCGGCCAAGGCGTCCCTTTCCACGGACTATGTACGCTGCTGCGCCTTCTATAATCGCCTTTCGATCATCGATCAGGCCGGCATGACGAAGATGGAACTGGCGGAAACCATTGACAGCAAGGACGCCAAGGTCTGGACCGTCAAGCTTCGCAAGGGCGTGACATTCCACAACGGAAAGTCGCTGACCTCGGCAGACGTCGTCTATTCTCTCAAGCGCCACCTCGACCCCGCCGTCGGCTCCAAGGTCAATTCGATTGCCAAGCAGATGACCGGCTTCAAGGCGATCGATGATCTGACCGTCGAAATCACCCTTGAAAATCCCAATGCTGACTTGCCGACCATTCTGGCGCTGCACCACTTCATGATCATCGCCGATGGCACGACGGATTTCTCGAAAGCCAACGGTACCGGCGCTTTCGTCTGCGACGTGTTCGAACCCGGCGTCCGCTCGGTCGCCACGAAGAACAAAAACTACTGGAAGTCCGAAGGGCCTTATCTCGATTCCTTCGAGTTCTTCGCGATCTCCGACGATACCGCCCGCGTCAACGCGCTTCTGGCAGGCGATATCCAGCTTGCCGCATCCGTAAACCCACGCGCCATCCGCCTGATGGAAGGTCAGCCAAACGTTGTCATCTCCAAGACGACTTCAGGCAACTACACCAACCTCAACATGCGCCTGGACATGGCACCGGGCAATAAGGCCGATTTCGTGCAAGGCATGAAAAATCTGGTCAATCGCGAGCAAATCCAGAAGTCCGTGCTGCGCGGTCTGGCCGAACTCGGCAACGACCAGCCGGTTTCGCCCGCCAACATGTACCACAACAAGGACCTCAAGCCGAAAGCCTTCGATCCTGACAAGGCGAAGTTCCATTTCCAGAAGTCTGGCCTGCTCGGCCAGTCCATCCCGATCGTCGCATCGGAGGCTGCAAACTCCTCCATTGACATGGCAATGGTCGTACAGGCGGCAGGCGCTCAACTTGGTATGAAGTTCGATGTCCAGCGCGTTCCCTCCGACGGGTACTGGTCGAACTACTGGCTGAAAGCACCAATGCACTTCGGCAACATAAACCCGCGCCCGACCCCCGATATTCTCTTTTCACTTCTCTACGCTTCCAACGCGCCATGGAATGAGAGCCAGTACAAGTCGGAGAAGTTCGACAAGATGCTGGTCGAAGCACGCGGCATGCTCGACATCGAAAAGCGCAAAACGATCTACAACGAAATGCAGGTGATGATCGCGGAAGAAGCCGGTACGATCGTTCCGGTCTATATCTCAAATGTCGATGGCATATCTTCCAAGCTGAAGGGCCTTCAGCCCAGCCCGCTTGGCGGAATGATGGGTTACGCCTTCGCCGAATATGTATGGCTCGAGGCCTGATCCCGGACCTTTGCCCGTCGCGACAGGCGGCGGGCGAAGGTCCGCCTATTTCCCCGCATTGATATCCGCACGCTTTGGCCGGACAATGACTTGAAACGGGAGCCAGGATCGTTTCCGAAAGAGAGGCCGTATGAACAAACATGTCCTTGCACTTGTGATAAACCGGCTCTTCGTGGCGATCATCACCCTGCTGATCGTTGCCTTCACCGTGTTTTTCGCAACCGAGATGTTGCCAGGCGATGTCGCGCAAATCCTGCTCGGACAGTCAGCCACGCCAGAGGCCGTAGCGGGCCTGAGAACCGCCATGCATCTCGATGACCCGGCCATTCTACGCTTTCTCCGTTGGCTTGGCGGTTTGTTCGTTGGCGATCTGGGCAAATCCTACGCAAACAACATGGCCATTGTCGACCTCATCGGTGGACGGCTGGCCAACACAATGAAGCTGGCCGCCGTGACCGCGCTGTTTTCCATTCCTATCGCGTTGACGCTCGGCATCACCGCCGCCATCATGCGTGGGACGATATACGACCGTATCGTCACGACAATCACCATCACGGTCATATCCGTTCCCGAATTCATGGTGGCGACCTCCGCCGTTCTGATTTTCGCGGTCTATCTGAAATGGCTGCCAGCGCTTGCCTTTGCCAATGAGGTCCAATCCTTCGGCGAATTGCTGCGCGTCTTTGCAATGCCTGTGATCACGCTGAGTTTCGTCATTTCCGCGCAGATGATCCGCATGACACGCGCTGCCGTGATTGAGACGCTCGACACGCCCTATGTGGAAATGGCCCTGCTGAAAGGCGCATCACGCTCCCGCATGGTGTTGCGCCACGCTCTTCCCAATGCGCTCGGCCCCATCGTCAACGCCGTCGCGCTTTCTGTATCCTACCTGCTGGGAGGCGTCATTATCGTTGAAACCATTTTCAATTATCCAGGCATTGCCAAATTGATGGTCGATGCTGTTTCCACCCGCGACTTGCCCCTTATCCAGACCTGTGCCCTGATCTTCTGCCTCGGTTATCTCATATTGATCACCATTGCGGACATCATCGCCATCGTCTCTAATCCGAGGCTCCGCTGATCATGGCAGGTTTTGCTCTTTCCCCCCGCAAGCTCGGATATCGGTTCAACGCAGTCGGAATTGCGGCGCTGACGGTCATTCTCTTCTGGGCCGCCATCGCGATTTTCGCGCCGCTGCTGATCCCCTATCCGGTCGGCGATATCGTTGATTTCGACTACTTCGGTCCAATGTCGCAGAAGTTCGTCATGGGCACGGACTATCTGGGTCGTGATATCTTCTCCCGCATTCTTATGGGCGCACGCTACACGGTCGGCATCTCGCTTGCCTCGGTTACCATAGCCTGCGTTTCGGGTGTGACGCTTGGCATGTGCGCCGCCGTTACGGGCGGGTGGTTCGACACATGTCTGTCACGCTTTCTGGATGCGCTGATTTCAATTCCCAGCAAGCTTTTCGGCCTCGTCATCGTGGCAGCCATGGGGCCATCCATTCCAGTCCTGATCATAACCATGGCCATCATCTATACCCCGGGTTCCTACCGGTTTGCCCGCTCGCTTGCCGTCAACATCAACACAATGGATTTTGTGACTGTCGCCCGCGCGCGTGGAGAAGGCGTTTTCTACATTATCCGCTCGGAAATCCTGCCCAATATCTTGGGCCCGGTGCTGGCAGACTTTGGCCTTCGCTTCGTTTTCATCGTGCTACTTTTGTCCGGCCTGTCCTTCCTCGGCCTTGGCGTGCAGCCGCCCAACGCCGACTGGGGCGCGCTGGTGAGGGAAAACATCGGCGGGCTCTCCTACGGCGCACCTGCCGTGATGTTTCCATCCATCGCGATCGCGACGCTCACCATCAGCGTCAACATGCTGATCGACAATCTGCCGCAGAAAATTCGTGACCGGAGCGCATGATGGCTAATCTCGTTGAAGTTCGTGATCTCAAGGTCGAAGCAAAGACCGATACTGGCCGGACGGTCGAAATCATTCGCGGCGTCAGTTTCGATATTGCCGATGGTGAAATCGTTGCTCTGATTGGTGAAAGCGGTTCCGGCAAAACGACCATTGCGTTGACGTTGATGGGTCACACCCGCCCGGGCTGCAAGATCGTTGGCGGTTCGGTTCGTCTGGGCGCCAATGATATGGCCGCGACGTCACGCAAAGGGCTTGCGAAACTGCGTGGCACGGAAGTCGCCTATGTGCCGCAAAGTGCGGCTGCCGCTTTTAATCCCGCGCAGCGCATCATGGATCAGGTGATAGAAGTCGTGCGTATTCATGGGCTCATGAGCGATGAGGTCGCAAAGGAGCGTGCCATTGAACTGTTCCGGGCACTTGCCTTGCCCAATGCCGATACGATCGGTGATCGTTACCCGCACCAGGTTTCCGGCGGTCAGCTGCAACGGCTTTCTGCGGCCATGGCGTTGATCGGCAATCCCCGCCTCGTGATTTTTGATGAACCGACGACTGCGCTTGACGTCACGACCCAGATCGAAGTTCTGCGCGCCTTCAAATCCGTCATGAAAGCCGGCAATTTAGCAGGTGTTTACGTCTCGCACGATCTTGCTGTCGTCGCACAGATTGCGGATCGCATCGTCGTTTTAAAGGGTGGCGAAGTGCAGGAGATCGGCACCGCCGAACAGATTCTGACCGCGCCGCAACACCCCTACACCCAGGAGCTTCTTGCAGCCTTTAAACCTCGTATCCACGCCAGCGCGGAGGAAACTGGAAGTAAATTTCAAAAGCCGCTGCTGGAAGCAAAGGGCATTGTTGCAGGTTACGGACCGATTCAGCCCAACGGCATGCCGTTAGCGCTCGCATTGAAATCGGTCGATATCTCACTGGAAGAGGGCCGAAATCTCGGTATTATCGGTGAATCCGGTTGCGGAAAATCAACCCTTGCCCGCGTCATCGCAGGCATTCTGCCGCCTGTCTCCGGCCACATCATCTTCGATGGCAAGGAATTGGCCGCGGACGCCCGCCAGCGCCGACGCGAAGAACTGCGCAAGCTTCAGATCGTCTTTCAGTTTGCCGATACTGCGCTCAACCCCTCCAAGGCCGTTGGCGACATTCTGGAACGACCACTCGCTTTCTATCACGACATGGACAGAGCTGCGCGCCAAGCACGGGTCGATCAGCTTCTCGATATGGTTCGGCTGCCACGCACCTTAAAATTTCGCCGTCCGGCCGAATTGTCCGGCGGGCAAAAACAGCGCGTCAACCTGGCGCGTGCTTTGGCTGCCGATCCGAAAATCATTCTTTGCGACGAGATTACGTCTGCATTGGACACGGTCGTCGCCGCCGCCATCATCGACCTGTTGAAAGAGTTGCAGCGGGAGTTGAAGCTCTCCTACATTTTTATCAGCCACGATCTCTCCGTGGTGCAGGCCATCTGCGATGAAATCGCCGTGATGTATGCGGGCGAAAAGGTGGAGCAGATGCCACCATCAGCCGTGGGCAATGCCAGCGCTCACCCCTATTCCAAGCTGCTGTTCTCTTCCGTACCCAAACTGGACACCGGTTGGTTGGACGGTCTGGAGCGGGACCCAGAATTGGTACGGGCCTTCGCGCAGCGCTAAAGCGCTGTTGCTACATCGGGAACAAGCTGGTCAGTGGCATATGCGGTTTAACTATGGGGGATTTCAGCACGACGAAGCTGAAATATTTGTCGATTCCGATATCCATGTCGATCAGGCGCTCCATGATGGTCTGATACTCCCCAATGCTGCCAGTGACAAATTTCAGCAGATAATCATAGCCACCGGAAACCAGATGGCATTCAATAACCGAATCCAGCTTTTCGACTGCGGCGAGAAAACGTGCAAAATCGATTTGACGATGATTTTTCAAGGTCACTTCGGTAAAGACCGTCAATGTCTGGCCAAGCTTGCCGATATTGATGTGCGCCGAATAGCTGGTGATGAACCCTTCTGCCTGCAATTTTTTGACCCGCATCAGGCACGGGCTGGGTGAGAGATTCACCAGTTCTGCAAGCTCAACATTCGTGATGCGGCCGTTCTTTTGAAGTTCATGGAGAATCTTGATATCGATCCGGTCAAGCTTCATGTTGCTCCACATCCCGCTGGGTCATTTCCACGCAGCATAATATGCGGCGTATCGAGCAGCGCAAGCAAAACCGCCGAAATACAGGTTCTCCGCCGGGTCTCCACGCAAATTTGGCAGATAGATGCGGCGCGATAACACGCTACAGAATAAAATTCTGTCAAACCTGCTCCTTGCGGCAGGTGCAATAGGATGTTGCTGTTAGTATGGGGCGTCGATAGGAGAATCCAATGCCTGCACCGCTTTACCGCATCGAGACGACGTCGCAACTGCCTGGAGAAGCCGATGTGATCGTCATTGGTGGCGGCGTGGCGGGTGTGTTTTCCGCCTATTATCTGGCGCAGCGTGGGCTGAAGGTGGCACTGGTCGAAAAGGGTCTCATTGGAGCCGAACAAAGCAGCCGCAATTGGGGCTGGTGCAGACAACAAAACCGCGATGCGCGTGAATTGCCCATGTCCACGCACAGCTTGGCGCTATGGGAGCGGTTTGCCGCCGAGACAGGAGAAGAAACCGGATTTCGCCGGTGCGGATTGCTCTATCTCAGCAACAATGAGGCGGAACTCGAGGGTTGGGCGCGCTGGCGTGATTTCGCTCGCACAGTCGGAGTAACCACACATATGCTCAGTGCTGATGAGGCGAAGGAGCGTGGCCGCGCCACCAGACGGGATTGGCGGGGTGGCGTTTTTTCACCGACTGATGGCATCGCCGACCCCTCCCGGGCTGCACCCGTCGTGGCGCGGGCAATCATGAAGCTTGGTGGAACCGTGCACCAGATGTGCGCTGCACGCGGTCTCGAGTTGCAGGCTGGCAGCGTATCCGGTGTCGTCACGGAAAAAGGAACCATCGCGACGAAGTTAGTCGTGTTGGCAGGCGGTGCCTGGGCATCGTCCTTCTGCCACCAGCTTGGCATCCGCTTTCCGCAGGCAGCCGTTCGCTCGTCTATTTTATCTGTGACCCCAGGTGCCCAAGATCTGCCGGATGCCTTGCACACGGCAGATGTGTCGATCACCAGGCGTGGCGATGGCGGTTACACGCTGGCAATCAGTGGCAGGGCGCGTGTCGACCCCACACCGCAACAGCTCCGCTTTTCCCGCGAGTTCGTACCGATGTTCCTAAAACGCCGCAAAAGCCTGGCACTCGGCGGGTTAGAGGGCTGGAAGGCGGGCCATGAGACGCTGAAGAAATGGTCCATGCACAAGATCACTCCCATGGAGAAAAACCGCATTCTCGACCCCAAGACCGACCAGACCCAAATCGACGAAACCTTTCGCCGGGCAAAAGATTTGCTGCCCGAACTGCGCAAAACGACCATCGCCAGCGCCTGGGCCGGTTTCATCGACAGCACGCCTGACGGCGTGCCGGCGATTGGCGAGATCGATAACGTACCCGGCCTCATTTTGGCTGCCGGCTTCAGCGGCCACGGTTTCGGCATTGGCCCTGGTGCGGGACATCTGGTCGCCGATATCGTGACCGGAGCAACGCCCATCGTCGATCCCGCTCCCTACCGCCCCTCCCGTCTGAACACCTCCGTCTGGGGCAAGGTTGCAGATTTCTAAATCCTGGAACGGTAAATTTTCTTAAGGATTGCCTTCAAGCTACTGAACGCACTTTCACAAACCGTAGATGTTATCGCAACCAAATCACTTAGGTGCGTCTCTCTACTCCTTAGTTTCAACCCCCTCAGCCGCTAGCCGTGCATCCGAGCCGGGTTGATGAGGGCTCCGGCAATCGCGCACGGCAAAGGCCTTGTAATAGTCTTATGCCACTCTCCACGGGTAGGAAGGAGTTCGTTCATGGTAATACAGAACACCGCGTATCCCATTTCAATGCAATCCAAACAACCCGAGCAGCTCCTCCCGCTGGCGCACGAAACCTGAAGCGCTGCGATCGCGGGGCCGGGGCAAGTCGATGTCGATCAGCCGCGGTTCACCGCCCTTTTCTCGCGGCAGGATCAGAATGCGGTCGGCAAGGAAAATCGCCTCTTCGAGATCGTGGGTCACGAGCACCGTCGTCACGTCCTCCTCCTTCCATATCCGCGCCAGCTCCTGTTGCATGCCGATCTTGGTCATGGCATCGAGCGCACCCAGCGGTTCGTCGAGCAACAGGATTTCCGGCTGGACGGCGAGCGCACGAGCGATGCCTACCCTTTGCGCCATGCCGCCCGAGAGTTGACGAGGATAGGCGGTTTCGAAGCCCTTCAGCCCGACCAGATCGACATAGCGCTGGGAGATAGAGCGCGATTCCTCGCGGGACACACCCCTGGTTTCCAAGCCAAAGCCGATGTTGTCGATGACCGTCAGCCACGGGAGAAGACGGGGCTCCTGGAAGATGACGGCACGCTCTGTTCCGACACCGTGGATGCGGCGACCGTCGATCAGTACGTCGCCGCTATCGGCCTCCTCAAGTCCTGCGAGAATGCGCAGAAGCGTTGTCTTGCCGGAGCCGCTGGCACCGACGATCGCCAGGCTTTCGCCGGAGCGGATGGTAAGGTTCAGATCTTTCAGGATCGGCAGCGGCTGTCCGTTTAGGGTGAAAGTCTTGGAGAGGTGACGGATCGTCACCTCTCCACGGCCGGTGTTGAACTGAGGGAGCGCCATGGATCAGTTGCTCGCAGTTTCGGAGGTGTAGAGAAGATCGTTTGCCGAGAGTTGGCCCTGTTTCAGTTTGCCTTCGCGAACCAGAACGTCGATCCAGAACTGCAGGTCGCGCTCCACCGCCTTGCCGCCCGGACGTACACCATAACCACGGAAATACTGGGCTATGTCGGCATTCTCACCTCGCTCGGCCAGCGCCTTGGCAAAGATAGCCTTGGTTTCCTTAGGATGCTCGCGGGCATAGTCGAGAGCGCGCTCGGACTGTTCGACGAAGACCTTGGCAGCTTCCGGGTGTTTTTCGATGAAGTCCCGGCGCAGGACGACGAAGCCACCGGCGATTTCACCGAGCACATCGGTGTCGTCGAAGATGGCACGTAGCCCGCCCTTCTGCTTCGCCACGCCCTCGAAGGTCGTTTGCCAGTAACCGAAGGCCGAGATGTCGACCTGTCCCGAACGTAAGACCTGTTCTAGCTGCGGCCCCGGAACGACGATCTGGTTGGCGGCGTCGGTCGGCAAACCGACGGAGTGCAAGGCTTCGCGGATCGTGTAATCGAGATGGGCACCGAGCGTGTTCACTGCAATGCTTTTTCCGGCAATGTCCTTGATGTCGCGGATCGGGCTGTCTTCCAGCACATAGAAGATCGACTGCACTTCATTGTTGATGCCATTCGACGGATAGGCTGCGACAAAGTCGTTGCCGCCGACGATCGAGTTCAAGACGGCAGAGGTGGCGGCACTGCCGATTTCGACATCGCCCGAGGCTAGAGCAATGAGCGATGCCGGGCCACCCGTGGCGTAGCCGACATTCTCAATGGTGATGCCGGTGCCATCGAAATAGCCGAGTTCGGCGGCAAGTTCATGCGCGGACAAGCCGCCCTGGCTGGCGAGATAGCGCAACTTCACCTCCTCTGCGGCGAAGGCGGAGCCTGAGAGGGCGAAGGTGATTGCTGCGGAGAGGAGGAGCTTGCGGGATTGGAATGTCATAGGAGAATCCTTCGGATCACGAATTTCTGGATGAACTTTGATACCTGGTCAGGCCCAGCGGCACAGACGCCGCTGCATAAAGACGAGTGCGGCATTGGCAGCGAGGCCGAGCAGCGCGAGAAGCAGGATCGCCGCGAACATAAGTGGGATCTGGAAATTATATTGGGCGTTCATCACCTGGAAGCCGATGCCCTTGTTGGCGCCAATCATCTCGGCGGCGATGAGGAGAAGAAGTGCCGTCGTAGCGGAAAGACGCAGGCCGACGAAAATCGCGGGGACCGAGGCGGGCAGAACCACGCGGCGGAAGATCTGCAGCGATCCGGCGCCGTAGGTGCGGGCCATCTCGATGAGTTTCTGATCCACCTCCTTCACGCCGCCAATGGTCGATAACAGGACCGGGAAGAGCGTCGCCCAGAAGATGACGAATATCTTTGACGTTTCCCCGAGACCTAGAAGCAGGATGAAAACGGGATAGAGGGCGAGCGCCGAGGTCTGGCGAAAGAACTGCAAGAGAGGATCTAGGGCTCGCTCAATGGCTCTCACCTGCCCCATGAAAAGGCCAAGCGGGACGCCGAGCCCAACGGCAGCGACGAAGGCGATGCCTGATCGCTGTAAACTAATGGCTATATCGTCAAGGATGGCACCGGTCGCAATTGCCTTCCACAACGCCCTGATGATCTGGTCCAACGGCGGAAAGACAGATGCGTTGACCCAGCCCAAGGTGGACGACGCCTGCCATAGCACCAGGAAAGCGATCACAAGTCCATAGCGCGCGAGGAAGGGCGTGATTGCCGACATCGCGTGGGTTAGCCAGCGCGGCGGGCGCGGCGCCGCCGGGGCGAGGTCGAGGCCATAGGCCCGCACTTGATGGATATCTTCATAGGACATGGCGGACCTCACTCGGCTGCCTGCAGTGCCGAGCGGTCGGCTGCGTAGCGGTTGATGGGGAACGGCAAGCCGAGGTTTTCGCGCAGCGTCCGCCCCTCATAGGCGGTGCGGAACAGACCACGGCGTTGCAGCTCGGGGATGACGAGGTCAACGAAGTCGTTGAGGCCCGTCGGCAACCACGGTGGCAGGATGTTGAAGCCATCAGCCGCTTCGTTATCAAACCATTCCTGCAGTGTGTCGGCGATCTGACCGGGAGTTCCGAAAATGGTGAAGTGACCGCGTGCCGAGGCGACCCATTGATAGAGCTGACGGATCGAGAAATTGTTCTCATCGGCTATTTGACGGATCAGCGCCTGGCGGCTCTTCATGCCTTCCGTTGGCGGGGCGGGCGGAAGCGGCCCATCAAGATCATAGCCCTTCAGATCCAGCGTGCCGCCTGTCAGGCCGTTGAGAAGACCAATACCGTCTTCTTCCAGGATGAGCGAGGTTAGGCGCTCATACTTCTCCCGCGCCTCCGCTTCGGTGCGACCGACAAAAGGCGAGACGCCGGGCATGACCAGAACGTGATCGGGATTGCGGCCGAGGCCACGGGCGCGGTTCTTGATGTCACGGTAGAATTCCTGGGCGGTCTCAATGTGCTGATGGGCGGTGAAGATTACCTCCGCTGTTGCCGCGGCAAGCCCACGCCCGTCATCGGACTGGCCCGCCTGGACGATCACGGGATGCCCCTGTCGGGAGCGCGAGACGTTGAGCGGTCCCTTGACCTTGAAATGCTCACCCTTGTGAGCGGCATCATGAAGCTTTGCAGGATCAAAGAAGACGCCCGTTTGCTTGTCGCGAATGAAGGCATCGTCCTCAAAACTGTCCCAGAGCTTCTTGACGACATCGACATGCTCGGCGGCGCGCTTGTAGCGGTCGGCATGGGCCAGTTGTGTGTCGAGATTGAAGTTCTGCGCCGTGGCATCGCCTGTCGTCGTCACGACGTTCCAGCCTGCCCGGCCGTCAGAGATCAGGTCGAGGGAGGCAAATTTGCGCGCAGTGTTATAGGGCTCCTCGTAGGTCGTCGAGGCTGTCGCGATGAAACCGAGATGGGTGGTGAATGGCGCGAGTGCCGAAAATAGCGTGACGGGCTCGAACCCGGCGACGCGTGCGTTGCCGCCTTCGCGTGCACCGCCGAAGCCGACTGCGAGGCCATCGGCCAGAAAATAGGCGTCGAACAGACCCCTCTCGGCCGTCAAAGCCAATTGCTTGTGAAACTCGAAGCTGACGGCGCCGTCGAGCGGTTGATCGGGGTGTCTCCAAGAAGCGATATGCTGGCCACCACCTGGAAGGAATGCTCCTAGTCTGATCTTGCGTGTCATGGCTGGTCCTCTCTCACTCGATGATCGAATACAAGAAGCCTATATTGTCTATCTTTTTTATGGAGAAATAAGATTTCGAAGATTGCGCCTAATGGCAAATGGATTTCCGGGCCAAGCAATCGATGCGAACAAGCCTGCCGCAGATTTCGAAACGGTGCGAAGAAGGATACGGTCGCGACAATCAGAGCTTGAACAGATAATTTATAAAAACTATGTAATTGGACAAATTCAATCGCGATGGCCATCGACCGGATGTCTGAACAATGCTCACAAACAAAGGCAAATATGGCTTGAAAGCGCTGGTCGACCTCGCCGGTCTGGAACCAGGGCAGACAGCGTTTGTGACCGATATCGCCACGCGAAACAATATTTCAAAGAAATTCCTCGACACGATCCTGCTGGAACTGCGCAACAACGGTTTCCTGCGTTCGAAGAAGGGGCCGAACGGCGGCTACGCCCTATCAAAGCCAGCCGACGAGATCATGATCGGTCACGTCATCCGAGCCCTCGACGGGCCGCTTGCGCCGATCCGCTGTGCCAGTCGTACGGCATTTGAAGCCTGTGACGACTGCCGGGATCCAGCCTCGTGCCAGATCCGTATTTCCATGACGCAGGTCCGGGATGCGATGGCAGCCGTTCTCGACACGATGACGCTGACGCAATTCGCGGCGTCTGGACAGACCGATCAGGATTTGATCGCTGGCGGATGATCGGCAGAACAGCGTAATCTTGCCGTGTCCAACGACCGGCAATATCGATCGATCTGTTCAAGGTCGATCGCGGGATCGTCCACCTGAATGACATCAATCAGGGATGCGGCCTTTTGGATCATGCCGTCCAAGAGTTCGACTTCGACTGCGATGGTGGGTTCCGGCGGATTTATCCGCATCTGGGCGTTGACGTGTCCGCGGATATAAGCAGCCTTCAGAAATGCCGTCATCAGACGCGCGAGACAGTCTGCTTTTTCACCGAGTGAAAGAACGTAGTCCGGGTGAACGATCAAATCCGATAATGCGTCTTCATCGTGCACCAACAGGTGCTTGTTGTCCAGAATAGCGACCATCGGCTCAGAACCGGCGCTAGATGCCCCTATAATTGTCCAGTCAACCGCACTGTTCGCTAGAACCGATCCACCATGCTCCAGAGCGAAAGCCAGACCCGACCGCACCAGCCTTGGTAGCGCGGCGCCCTCGCGACGACTGCTAAGTTCGAAGACATCACCCAGCACGACGCGTGCGTAAATTGCTTTGCGCTGTTCTGTCGATCCGCTGGTCCGGATCATTTCCAGGGCGACAAGATGTCCGAGAAGCCGCTCGGCCACGGTGGTGCTCCACGTTGCGATCCGGCTGACGGCCTCTGCAACGATCAGGTTCGAAATATCCGCCCCCCCGAAGCTTGCCGGAATGGACATAGCGAGAAGCCCGCTTGCGGCGAGAACAGAGGATTGGTCCAAATTGCCGCTGGTCGCCAAGGATTCCAACCGATCAAGCGCTGCCACGACATCGCACTCCCTTGTCAGGGCAGGCGGCACTGGTCGCAATCGATCAGAGGTCGATACCGTCATGCAGGCCATCCTTCACTCGGACTGGTGTCACGTCAACGCGTAGTATTTGCCATTCTGATAGAGCAGTGAACTGCCATCACCGATGCGTATCGACAGAACCCGGCCGATCAGGATGACATGGCTATGTCGCTCGATCGCCTCCTCGACCTCGCAATCGAGCACAGCAACCGCACCTTCCAGGACTGGTGCTCCGCTGGCAAGCCTCGTCCATTCGGACCCGACATAGCGCTCGGCCCCTCTCAAGCCCCCAATGCCCGCAAACCGGTTTGCGACGTCCTGATGATCGGCGCCAATCACATTGACCGCGAAATGTCCGTAACGTTCAACGACTGGCCAGGTGGAGGAGGATCTGTTGAGGGATACCAACATGCGCGGGGGCTCGACGGACAATGCCGTTGCAGAGGTGACTGTCGCGCCTGTGCGTTCCGCGCCGTCACCTGCCGTGATGACACTGACGCCGCCTCCAAGCGTTCTCAAGGCCTCCTTCAAGCCAGCCGCATCTGCCGGGCGATCCGACACTGAGCGCGTCCGGGGTTCCTGAAATTCACTTCTGGTAAAAATGTTCATCTGACCTCTCCGCGTTACTTCATCTGAACCATGGGTAACAGCCGCGGAACCCAATCAGTAGACAAGCGTTTTTAATCTCCATATATTTTATAGAAAATATGCCCAGATCTAACCCCGCGGACCGGAAGGAAGACTGCCATGTTGAAGATCAGGATGTCATCGCCGAGACTGCAGGCGCAAACGACACGTCCGGCCTCTCGCGTCGTCATCATCGGCGGCGGATACACCGGTGCCATCATTGCCAAACTTCTGGTCGAGCGAGGATTGCGCGACATTGAAGAGGTCACTGTTTTCGAGCCTCGCGAGCAGCTCGGTTGTGGCCTTGCCTATGATGTCGAGAACATTGATGTCCGCCTCAACGTCGCAGCGCATAGAATGCGCGCCATACCCGGCTCGCCCGCAGCCTTTCTTGACTGGCTGCAGACCAGCGGAACTCTCACCGTCGATCCCGAGGCAGTGACCCCGGAAGGCATCTTTGCCCGCCGCAGCGATTTCGGGCGCTTCATGCAGGAACAATTAGCGCCACATCTGGACAGCGGCGCGATCAGGCACCTTCGCCAAACCGTTCGGAGCGTTGATCGCCAAAACGAACATTGGCGGATCACGGACTCCAGCGGCACCGCAATCTCGGCCGATATCCTGATCATCGCTACAGGGCATCCTCCTTTATCGAGGCCGCCCGTGATCGACAACCTCGATCCTTTGACGGCGTCTCGTATCGCCGATGTCTTCGCGCCGAACGTGTTTGACGGCATCGGCAAATCCGACCCGATCCTCATCGTAGGTTCGGGGCTTACAGCGCTAGACGCACTCAGCCGCCTTGATGCCCTCGGCCATAACGGGGAGATCACGCTTCTTTCCCGCTCCGGCCTGATGCCAAGGCCGCATGCAGGCGGAGGCTTCTCGCCCTTTGGTGACTTTCGCAGCGCCGACCTCACCTCCGCCAGAAAGCTGTTGGCAAAGGTGCGGGCGACGATCGCCGATGCGGAAACGCAGGGTATTCCATGGCAATCCGTTTTCGATGCGCTTCGGCAGCATGCCCAGGAAATCTGGCAGGATCTACCGATGCCCGAGCGGCAAAAGTTTCTGCGCCGCCTTCGCCGCTGGTACGATGTCCACCGTTATCGCATGCCGCCACAGGCGGCCCTAACGCTGGAAAAGGGCCTCAATATGGGCCGCGTCACCGTCGAGCGCGGAGACCTCGTATCGATAACACGGGATGGAAAAGACCTGCTGGCTTGGATTGAAACTCGCAACAGCGGGTCCGAGCTTCGCTATCGCCGCATTCTTCTGGCGACGGGGCCGGAATTCCGGGATTATGCAGACCACCAGAGGTTTCTGCTCGGCATGCACCGGGATGGCTTCATCCAGGCGGATTCTCTCGGTCTCGGCCTTAGCTGCGATACAGGAGGCAGAGCTCTCAGCATCGCAGGAACCCCGAACGCTACGCTGTTTGTCGCCGGCCCGCTCGCCCGCCCGGCGTTCGGCGAGCTTACAGGCGTTCCTGAAATTGCCAATCAGGCTGCGCGTATGGTGGACCAGATCATCGGCTGTTGTGCCCGCGATACAAGAACGATCATTGTCAGCCCATCGGTTTGAGAGGTTGTGACCTGCCACTGACGCTATATCCGGCTGTGGTTAGGGCCGCGGTGTGTTATACTCCACATCTCCAAGCCGCCATGTTTAGCGTCCCAATTACAAAAGGTCGCATCGGAGCTCCCATGCGTGCGGCAAAGATCAGCGGCCTTCACAAAACTCCCGCTCTTTCGGCACCGCAATGATTCGCTTCTGACGGAGTGTGCAACGGGATATAAAGGGTAGAGTCGCATACGAACATGCGACCAAGTGGGGACGCGCGACATTCGCCTTAAATAACATGGGCGCCAAGCAGCGGCATTTCATAAGCGACGGCTGATGCTTTCGCTGTTTGTTCTTTGTAAATAACCAAGCAGCCAAGCGGCATAAGGAAACGTCATTTTCGATTGCGTCCACGATTAAAATGGGCGCGCGGCGCCCACTGACACCAGTAAGTGCGCCACCTCACCTCTGTCGTAGAAGGCAGACACAAATCACCTTCGCTTCACCACCCGCCGAAGCATAGACCGAGCTCTGGATTTACGCGGAATAAGCTCGATATCGCTAACCAGTTTTGCGCCTCCGTCTCGGCGCTCAAGAGTAATCTTGCGGCTGTGAAATGCTTCAAGCTCAGCACGATGCGCCACGCTGATAATTGTGGCGTCGGGTAGCTCATCGATAACGGTCTGCATCATCTTGTCCTGACTTTTTTCGTCCAGCGCTGCGGTCGCCTCGTCCATCACGATAATATCCGGGGCGTTGAGAAGCAGGCGCGCAAAGGTAAGCCGCTGTTTTTCTCCGCCTGACAAGGTCTGGTCCCAGGGCGCATCGTCTTCGATCTTGTCTTTGAGTTGGCCGAGACCGACCTTATCCAGAGCAATGCCGATCTCTTCTGCCGTCCAGCTTTCCGCAGGTTCCGGATAAGAGACCGCGCGGCGAAGCGTCCCTGCTGGAATGTATGGTCTCTGCGGCAGCATAAACAACTGGCTCCCGGCGCGGAAATTGACGCTACCCCCACCCCAAGGCCAGAGGCCGGAAATAGCACGAACCAGCGTGCTTTTGCCCGAGCCGGATTCTCCTGAAACGAGCACTCTCTCACCTGCCCCGATTTCGACATCGGTCTCCTTCACCACCGCAGTTCCATCACCGAGTGATACGGATACGTCCTTGAGGCTCAGCATGGTTTCGCCCTCGGTTTCGCCGCGAATAATGCGTCCGAAAGTCTCGCTTCTTTCGGCGCGCTCGAGACCATCAAGCGACATCATCAGGGAGGCCACGCGTCGCGCGCAGGCGTTCCAGTCGGCCAAGCGCGGATAGTTATCAACGAGCCATCCAAAGGCGGACTGAACAATGGTGAAAGCGGACGCTGCCTGCATGACCTCGCCAAGTGACATGCTGCCATCGAGAAACTTCGGTGCACAGAGCAGAAGTGGCACGACTGGGGCAATCAGGACCGAGCCGTTGGAGACGACGGTGGTCCGCATGTATTGCTGCGCCATCAACCGCCATTGCCGCCGTACATTGCCGAATCTTTTGTCGAGATCGCTACGCTCCTCCTCTTCCCCGCCAAGCAAGGCAATGCTCTCACCATTTTCCCTAACGCGTGTCAGCGTATAGCGGTATTCCGCTTCCACCTGGTTTTTAACTTCTGAAACCTTGACGAAGTTTCGGGCGATGAACGCGATGGAAGTGGAGGTGACTGCCGCGTAGATGATGGCCGCTATCACGAGAAAGCCGGGAATGGTGACCCAAACGCCGCCGATTGACACTGTGAGCGCTCCACCAATCGTCCAGAGAACCACGATGAAGGTGGAGGCGGAAACGAAAGCGGAGATGACGCCGGAGACGAAATCGACCGGCGCCTCGGTGGCGATGCGCATATCCTCCGAAAGCCTTGCTTCCGGATTCTTGTGATCGCCGTCAATCAGGTTGAGCTGGTAGTAGCGGCCGTTTGCAATCCATCTACCCACCGTTAACTTGGTCAGCCAAGAGCGCCAGCGCCGCTGAATGCGCATTCTGACATAAACCTGCGAGGTGACGATGAATACACTTCCCAGAACCAGAAGCGGAAATATGGAGGCAAGGGAATAGACAGTGGACGCATCCCGTTTTTCGATAGCGTCGAAAATCCCGCGGTTCCAGACGTTGACCCCGTACTGGATTGCCACATTGATTCCGATCATCGCCAGCAAGCCAAGCGTGAATAGCCATGCCAACTTATCTCCCCGGCGGCTCCAGAAGCCCCGCGCGCTGATCCAGAATCGTTTCAGCAGATATTTTCGCCGCGCTTCCTCAGCCTCCTCCGGCGTCAAACCCGCATCGGGCTCCACTTCCTCTGGGGGAAGCTCTTCAGCATTGTCATGAACATCTTGCGAGGATGCGGCTTCGGTCTCAGCTGCGTCGGCACCATTGACCGGTTCTACTTGATTGTTTTTCATGGGCGCTGAACGAGCGACAATGGGAAAGGTTTCACGACTTTGTGAAGGTAAGCGAAATATTGTTCGCGCCCGTATCGTGGAACGGTAGAGATGAAAGTTGCCGCATATGGAGCGCGCTGCAGCAAGCGTAACAATAACGGCTGATTGAGACCTAAATAATCTTTGCTCTTAACCGATATTGACCCCACCACCAAATCAGGCAGCGGACACCCCAATGGGGAATATCACGAGAGACGGCTGCAATGCGCCACCTGCCGCGTGGCGGATTCCAGCTGCAGCCTCCAGGATTTTGCAGCATGATAAACTTGGTCGAACTACCACAGTTCCACTGCATTTTTTGATCGGCGTCTGTCGGACGTAGTGGCCTAATGCAGCGCCGCAGATGCGTCCGGCGGGCCTTGACCGCGTGAGAATTAGGACGGGGACAATTCCTTCGCCTGTTCGATCTCGCGCGTCCCAGTCCTCGCCTTAAGCCATACAAGTGCGTCATCCAGAAAGGTGAAGACCACCGGGATGACCAGAAGGCTTAGGAAAGTGGATGTAATCAATCCGCCTATGACAACGACACCCATGGGCTGGCGAAAGCTTGAGTCTCCCGAGACGAGACTTAGAGCTGCTGGCAGCATGCCCCCGGCCATAGCGATGGTCGTCATGATGATGGGGCGTGCTCGCTTGTGGCAGGCATCAACAAGCGCATCGTAGCGGGACATGCCAGCCCGGCGCGCCTCGATAGCGTACTCCACGAGAAGGATCGAGTTTTTCGACACAATCCCCATCAGCAGGATCAAACCGATGACGGCGGGCATTGAAAAGCTGGTTCCTGTGAGCACCAAAGGTAACAGTGCCCCGCCAAGCGCCAGCGGGAGCGCCATCAAAATCGTGACGGGTTGCAGGAAATCATGAAACAGCAGGACCAGAACCGCATAGATGCAGAAAATGCCGATTGCCATGGACGTGCCGAAACTGCTGAACAGTTCGCTCTGTCGTTTCAATTCGCCCTGCTCTACGAATTTCACACCCTGCGGCAGATTTTTATAGCTGGACAGTTGTGCGGCCTCTGCTGTCACCTCGGAGAGGTTTCTGCCATTCAACTCCACTGAAAGCGAGACGTTGCGCGATCGGTCAAGCCTGTCGATCTGGCTGGGGCTGGAGCCCATGAAGATATCGGCGACAGCTCCGAGCGCGACCTTGCTGTCCTTACCCTCGACGGGGACAAGTGAGATCGCGTCAAGCGATTGACGGCTCTCGCTGTCGAGCATGACACGGATGGCGATCTGGCGTTCGGGCAGATTAAGCTTCGACAAGGCTGCATCATAGGCACCCGCCGTCGCCACTCGAATAGCCTCGGCAATGGCCTTGGACGTGACACCCAGAGAGGCCGCTTGCGCAAGATCGGGTTTGATGGTGACCTCCGGCGTCTGCATGGCCGCAGAGGAGGTGACATTACCGATGCCTGGAAGAGTGCGCAGATCAGCCTCAAGGCTCGCTGCTGCCTTATCAAGAAGATCAGAGTCGTCGCCTGCTAGCGTGAGCGTGAGTTTTGTGCCGTTGCCTCCAGAGCCTATTTCCAGACGAACGCCGGGCAACTGCTCCAAGGCTTTTCGTATGTCATTTTCAATCTGCGCCTGCTTTATATCGCGGTCGTCAATCGGTGTCAGATTGACGACGAGCGTGGCGCTGTTGGTGCTTGAGTTCGACGTGCTGTTCATCCCGCCCGTAGAGGCAGTGCCAGTTGCCTGAAACACCGAGGTGACGTGGTTTACACCTGCGATGATCTCTGACGCCTTTCGCGCCGCCTCGTCGGTCGCCTCAATCGTCGATCCATATGGCGTGGTGAGGGTAACTTGCGTTTGGCTATTGTCAGAGGCCGGGAAAAAGCCTGTAGACAAATGAGACAACAGCAGGATCGTGAATGCCAGAAACCCGACCGTCCCAAGCACGGGAATCCAGCGGCGGCGTAATGCACCTTTCACAAGCCAGAGGTAACCGCGCATCAGGCGGCCGTCCTCGTCATGTGTCTTGCCGCTGGCCTTCATTATATATGCCGCCATCATTGGCGTTACCAGTCGCGCAACCAGAAGCGAGGCGAGAACGGCAACCGACGCCGTGATACCGAACTGCTTGAAGATAATGCCGGGAATGCCCCCCATGAAAGCGGTTGGGAGGAAGACTGCGACCAAGGTAAACGTGGTGGCAATAACAGCAAGGCCGATTTCGTCAGCGGCCTCCATCGCTGCCTCGAAGCAACTTTTGCCCATGTTGAGATGTCGCTCGATATTTTCGATCTCGACAATGGCGTCATCCACGAGAATTCCCACCACGAGGGAAATGGCCAGCAGGGTGATGGTGTTCAACGTATAGCCAAGCAGATACATCACGAGGAACGTCGGAATGATCGACAGCGGCAGGGCAACAGCCGCCAAAAGCGTCGCACGCCAGTCGCGCAGAAACAGCCAAACGACGAAAACGGCGATGAGGGCGCCCTCATAGACCATGTGCATAGAGGATTCGTAATTTTGCTCGGTGGGCACGATGGTATTGTAGGCTTCCTCAATCGTCACGCTTGGATTGGCCGCGGCAAATGCCTTCATCGCGTCGCGAACTTTCTCGGTCACTGCCGTATCCGAATACCCTTTTGAACGCTTGATCTGAGCGGCGATTACGGGTTTGCCGTTCAGGTACGCAAGCGAGGTCAGATCGTTGTGGGTATCCGTCACCGTTCCGAGTTCGTCCAGCCGAACCCAACTCCCGGCTGGCAGGGGGATCGGTAAAGACCGGAGCTGTTCGACACTGTCTGCCGTTGCCAGCGTCCGAACAGACTGACTTTCGCCGCCAATCCTGCCCTTGCCTCCAGACAGGTCAGACTGCACCGCTTCGACCTGGCTGTTGACATCATTCGCGGTCAAACCGAGGCCCTCGAGGAGATTTGCGTTGAGCTCTACCCTGACTTCTCTATCGACCCCTCCGAGGCGGCCGACTTCACCAACACCGTCCACTGCCATCAGCGCGCGCGACAGATCGTTGTCGATGAACCAGGAAAGCTCTGCAGAATCCAATTTGTCTGAATGCACGACGTAGGTGATGAGTGGCGAGGCGTTCAACGACTGTTTCGAAACGGTTGGCGCGTTCATTTCTTCCGGCAGGTCGTTCTTTGCCTGGTCGACAGCACTCTTGACCTCATCCAGTGCTTCCTGGGTGTCTTTTCCGACCTGGAAGGCAACAGAGATGCTGACAGAACCATCGGTAATCGTTGTTGTAACGGAGTCCAGCTTGGACAGGCCCGTGAGTTCATCCTCGATCTTGCGAGCCACTTCCGTTTCGAGCTGCGACGCCGCTGCCCCATCCAGCGAAGCACTGATTTCGATGGTTGGAAGATCCATATCGGGGAAATTCTGGACGTCGAGGCGATTGAAGGCCCACAGACCACAGGCGGTCAACAACACGAAAAGCAGAACGGGCGGAACGGGATTGCGGATGGACCATGAGGAGAAATTCATTTTGCTCCGTCCTTCCCGGCGATTGTGGCACCGTCAGACACTCTCACAACCGAGCCATCTGCGAGGAAAGCGCCACCTGCTGTGACGACCCTGTCCGCCATTTCGATACCAGAAACGATCTCAACACGGTCGCCCTGTCGGCGGCCTGTTTCGACGCGCTTGCGCGCAACGGTTACCTTGTCGGCCTCATTCAGAATGAAGACATAGGAAAATCCGTCCCGGAGCGTAACGGCGGTCGCTGGCACTGTCAGTGCATCGGTGTGGTCGAATTCGAAGTAGCCGCTGGCGAGTATGCCGGTCTTCGGGGTTTGCATTCCTGCTTCCGGCTGGAGGGTCACATAAACCGTGACCCGACCGTTATTCGTGGACGTGGTGGGCGAAACCAACCTGACCACGCCACTTATATGACCGTCAGGCGTCGGTATAACTGCTCTGGTTCCTTGCTTTACATCGGCCAACCGCTTGACCGGCAATTCGGCCTGCCATTCGACCCTGCTCTGCCGGATGAGCTTGAAAAGCTCGTCACCGGCATTCACGACGTTACCGAGAGAGGCCGAACGTGCCGATATGATCCCATCATCGACGGCATATACCTTTGTCCGGTTCAGTGTCAGTTGCGACGATGCCAGCGCTGCTTTCGCAGAGAGAACGTCGGCTTTCGCCTTGCGCTCGCTGATCAGATACTCCGTCGTTTGCTGCTTCGACAACGCACCCGACCCCGTCAGTCCTCGGGCGCGATCCGCATCCGCAACCGCTTGATCGAGTGCCGCTTCCTGCTTTTCGACGGTGGCCCGTTGCTGTTCCAGATCCGCCTGCGCCGTATCAGCAGAAAACTGCACCAGCAGGTCTCCCTTTTTAACTGTCGCACCGATATCTGCTTTGACGTCGATGATTTTAAAGCCGCTGACCTCGGCGGCGATGACCGCCTCATCCCATGCGGCAAGCCGACCACTTGCCGGAATAGTCACCGGCCAGTTCAAAAGCTGAGGATTGGAAACGCTGACTGTCAAAGCTGCAGCTTGAGAGCCGGTCTGTGCGGCGTCTTCGCTGCGGGCCGAGTGCGGCATGACAGTTATGGCAAGGGCCATGGCGAGAGAGGAAAAAGCGAAGCTACGCATCAGTGTGTTCCAGTCGTGAGGGCATTCGAGGCGCCAGCCGGAGCGGACCAACCGCCTCCCAGGGACTTGTAAAGTGCGATCCAGTATCGGACCGCGTCGCGCCTGATTTCGATGAGTGTTATGGCGGCAGACTGCGCAGAGCGACGGGCTTCTTCGCGGTCCAGAATACTGGCCCCGCCAGACTTCCAGTTCTCATCAACCGATCGGAAATAGCTCTGGTAATTGTCGGCCGCAATTTTGGCGTCGTTAATACGCTTTAACGCGGTATTGACGTTGATCAGCGCTGTCTCAACGTCGGATACCGCGGTCAGAACACCGGATTTGTAGCTTGCGACAGCAACGTCGTAATCCGCTACAGCACTTCGCACCGCCGCCCGTCGCGTGCCTCCATCGAACAGCGGTATCGATAAGGCAGGACCAAACGACCAGGGAACCGACCTGCCGGATACGGTAGCCTCGCTGATGGAAATCGATCCACTTAAACTCAGACTTGGGTAGAGATCAGCTTTTGCTGCACCAACATCGGCGATCGCCGCTGCTACCTCGGCCTCCAGAGCATTGACGTCAGGCCTTTGCCGCAAAGCCTCTGCCGGGACGGAGGTAATGCGCACGACTGACGGCTGTGGAATACGGCTCTTTCCCTTATCCAGCAGCTTTCGAACCGAAAGCTCGTCTGCGGCCGTCAGCTGTACAATTGACTTGACGAGGATTTCACAATCCCCGTGTTGAGATGTCAGGCTGGAGGACGATGTTGCCGCGCTGGCTCGCGACAGCGCGAGATCGGCGGTCGAAGTAAAGCCAGAATCTGCGGATTTTTCAGTGGCCCGTATCGTCTCTCTTTGCGACGCAAGCTCATCTCGGTAAAGCCGTTCCAACTGGCGGCAGGCTCGGTATTGGACGTAGTAATCGCCCAACTCAGCCGCGACTGAAACGCGTGCGTCATGCCACGACCAGACCTTGCCTTCAGCTCTCGCAGCCGCGGCTTGCGTCTCTTTTTTGGTCTTTCCGAACAGATCAAGCTCCCAGGAGGCATCCAGTGCGCCGCTCTTGCTTGTTCCGGCTCTGATTTTGTTGAGGTCATCTCCCTTGTTTCCCTCACGCGACGCGGAAGCGGACCCATCGAGTGACGGGAATAGGCCAGCTCGTGCCGAATCGAGCGACGCGCGGGCCTTATCGATGTTGGCAACCGCCTCCTGAATGGAGGGATTCCCTCGCTCTGCCAGATCGAGCAATTCCGTGAGCGAAGGATCTTTAAAACTGGCCCACCAGTCTACGAGATCAGAAGAGCGGCCACCATGTGGCAATGTCTCGTGCCAGTATGAAGCCACGACGGAGTGGGAAGGCTTGAGGTCGCCAATGGCCGTGCAGCCGGTTAGCGACACAAAAGTAGTGACGATGGATATGGAGGAAAAAAATCTGCGCATGCGTTTAAGGCTGCCTTGAGAGCTGACGCCTGTACTATAGGGATGGTGATGTTAATGTCGGTCAAGAACGTGTTAAGTTATGTAAAAGTGCTGTATTTGCAGGCGCCAGGCTTTAGAAGTGGAAGCATCGACGCGACGGATGCAAGATATGCCCAAGGTGCTTTTAATCGACGATGACATTGAGCTGACAAATTTGCTCTGCGAATACCTGACCGAAGAAGGCTTCTCCGTTACCACCACGAACGATGGCAGAACCGGTGTGGCCGCAGCCACAACCTCGTCGATCGATCTCATTGTTCTTGACATCATGATGCCACGCATAAACGGCCTCGATGTGCTGCGCAAAATCCGGCAGGTCAGCGATGTTCCGGTTTTGATGCTCACCGCCCGCGGAGACGACATCGATAGAATTTCCGGGCTCAATCTGGGCGCGGACGATTATGTTGCAAAGCCCTGTTCGCCAGGAGAGCTGGCGGCTCGAATTCGCGCCATTCTGCGTCGCTCCGGCCGGAGCCAGCGGGATGGATCACTGGAAATGCTAAAGACCGGCGCACTGATGCTCTATCCGTCAAACCGCAGAGCGGAGTGGCACGGTTCACAACTCGAACTGACGGGTACCGAGTTCAGCCTGCTCGAGGTTCTTGTCCGGTCGTCCGGACAGCTCGTATCCAAACAGGATATTTCCCTTCGCGCCTTCGGCAAACCTCTCACGGCATTTGACCGTCGCATCGACGTCCATATCAGCAGTATCCGCCAAAAGCTCGGAACGCGCGAAGACGGGCAGCCCTGGATTCAGGCCGTAAGAGGACGCGGCTATCAGCTGTTAGAGGGCTAGCGATGCATAGGCTGTTCTGGAAATTCTTCACCGTGGTTTGGCTGGCCATGGCAGGGTCAATAGCGCTGTTGTTTGCCATCAGCACCCTGTTCCAATCTCCTTTTGAAGAAGAGGTCACCAACCGCGAAAACAGGCTTGCCTTGGACATAACAGCCCAGGTCTTGCAATCAGATGGATTGGACGCTGCACAGAAGCTGGTGGCAGCCATGCAGCGTACCGGTCGAGATTTATCCATTCGCATCAGCCCGGTTGGTCCAGCAATCGACTGCGTGGTAAAGGCGGGACATGATCTGAATGTAAACGCGGTAAGCGACGGGAATTGCTACGAGGTCGAAATTGCCGGCTCGCATCAGGGTGTCATTTCGAAAACCTGGCCGCGGACAGTTCCATGGTTGGCCGCACTTCTGGCGGCAGCGGGGGCGGCTTACTGGCTCGCTCGATACTTCATCACCCCTGTAGAGCAACTCAGATATGGGCTGCGAGCCATAGCAGATGGCCAGCTTGATGTTCGAATAGCCCATACAATTGGCAGCAAGCGCGACGAAGTCGCCTCTCTGGCGCACGACCTCGACATTACGGCAGCACGCCTTCAGGAACTCCAGATTGCACAACAACAGTTGTTTCACGATGTCTCTCACGAGATACGCTCGCCCCTGTCTAGATTGCAGGCGGCCATAGGCGTTCTACAACAAAACCCAGCGCGGTTGACGGCAATGATCGAGCGGATGGGGAAAGAGGTCGAGCGCCTGGACGAATTGGTCGGGGGAATTCTGACTCTGGCCAGGCTTTCGGAACGACAGGCTACGCGCTTTGACCGGCAAACCCTCGATGTTGTCGATCTTGTTAGAGAGATTGTCGAGGACGCGAGTTTCGAGGGCCAGTCCCGCGATATCAAAGTTCAATATGAAGGCGTCGATACATTCGTCGCTTCGGTCAATGGTGAATTGATTTACCGGGCTCTAGAAAACGTGATCCGCAATGCAATTGCCTACACCCGAGACAAAACATCTGTTCTCGTCACCTCGAAGGTCCACGGTCAGCAACTTACGCTGTCGATCCAGGATGAGGGCCCCGGCGTACCGGAGGCGGAACTGGACGCTATTTTCCAACCGTTCTCACAAAGCTCGACCGTCACGACCCGCTCGGGCTTTGGCCTCGGCCTTGCCATCACACGTCGCGCCGCCGAATGGCATGGCGGCGGCGCATTTGCCACCAATACGCCGTCAGGCGGGCTGCGCGTAGACATCACCATTCCAGCGGGTTCTCGATATACAGGGCAGTGAGCTAGCCGGCGCTGAACCCTGTGGGACGGCGGATTTCGTCACGTGCAATGGGCCATCGAACCAGTGAACCCTATCTCGAGCAGCCCGGTTTCACAGCGCAAGCCTCACGATCAGCTCGCCGGATTTTACCAACTCGCCATTAGGAGTGCATCCAGGAATGCGAGGCCATCAACGGAAATGGTGAAATCTAAATGCCCACCCTCAGTCCAATCTCGTTGATTTTTTGTCAGGTGAAAGCGCCTGCTCAAGAACGGAGCTGGCGAGCCGCGCCGTTGCTAGCAAGCGGGCCAGGTCGCTGCCATTGCGCGCCTTGGCTGAAAGCCCGGACATTGTTGTACTGATATAGTCGGTAACGCTTGCAGCCGCTTCCGGGTGGCGTTCGCTGATATAATCGCGGATTACGGTCTCTGCGGCGATAGTGCAGGCCAGCGCCGCTTCGCGCACTTCTGTGTCGTTGCAACGGGTGCTCTCCAACACAAGGCAACCGGCTGCGGGATCGGATGAATAGCGACGCGCAGCCTCCTCTAGAACCTCAGCGAGAGCCTCCGCAACCGGACGATCTGCGCGCAGAATCTCTTGGAGAGGAATGGCCCCGGTCGTGGCCCAGCGATCGAGAACGCGGGTGTAAAGCCCCGCCTTACTGTCAAATGCAGAGTAGAAGCTGGGAGGATTTATGCCCAGTGCCTCTGTAATATCGGCGACACTGACTGCATCGTATCCACGCGCGTGGAAGAGCTGTTGAGCGGTCATAACTGCATCGTCCGGATCGAAGCGACGAGGACGTCCCCTCACTTTTGATATTTTTGTAGGTTTCATTATAAAACTCGTTGACTTTGATTTCAGTTTCTTTATGTAGCATGTACTACATTATTTAGCAAGGAGATTGCCATGACCGCATTCCAGGATAAAACAGTTCTCGTGCTCGGTGGGAGCCGCGGCATTGGCGCAGCAATCGTTCGGCGTTTCGTGTCCGATGGTGCTAAGGTGACGTTCACCTTTTCCGGCTCACGCGAGGCGGCGGAAAAACTCGCCGCCGAGACAGGCAGCATTGCGATCATGACGGATAGCGGCGACAGGGACGCTGTCATTAAAACGGTGCGAGAAAGTGGACCCTTGGACGTGCTGGTCGTCAACGCCGGCTTTGCAGTATTCGGCGACGCTTTGGAACAGGATCCTGACGCCATCGATCGTCTTTTCCGGGTAAATATCCACGCGCCCTATCACGCCTCTGTCGAGGCTGCCCGGCAGATGCGTGACGGTGGCCGGATCATTGTCATCGGCTCTGTCAACGGGGACAGAATGCCCGTGCCTGGCATGGCCTCCTACGCTCTCAGCAAGTCCGCCCTGCAGGGCATGGCGCGAGGGCTCGCGAGAGACTTCGGCCCGCGCGGCATCACCATCAACATCGTACAGCCAGGACCAATCGACACAGATGCCAACCCGCAACATGGTCCGATGAGGGATCTGATGCATAGCTTCATGGCCATCAAGCGTCATGGCCGACCCGAAGAAGTGGCAGGCATGGTAGCCTGGCTAGCCGGGCCGGAAGCCGGCTTCGTAACCGGCGCGATGCACACCATCGACGGAGCGTTCGGGGCTTGAGGTAACATTCTCTGATCGGGCAAAGCCAAACGCTCATGATGTCCACATTGCGCGAAACCTTTGGTAATGTCGCGCAATGATGACGCCGTCCGCCGATGTTCATATGCTCCAAAACCAGTGGTGCAAGCACAAGCTTGACGATGACCGTGTGTCCGTGGTCGCCATTACGTTCTTGCAATGCTGAGCATTCTCTTCCATCCCTGCAAGGCAAGTCAGACTGTCTCGCAGGAGACAGTCTGAGCAGCTGCTCTTACGCGTTGTTTGTCGCTTTCCAGACTCAAAGCAAGCTCAGCTCGAGATAGCGCCTCCGTCGAATGTCGGATGGCATTGTCTCGACAGCCAAGTGCGTCGAACCGTGCTAAAACACCAAAAGCCTTCTGGAGGCGAAGGCCGACTTCGACGATCGCTGCGCCATCGCGGGCGATCGGCGTGAACAGGTCGTCGAAAATGTCATCGAGCTGGATGGCCGGGACATAGACATTTGAATATGGGACGGCTTCGTGGCCCGAGGCCTCTACAGGTTCGTCCCAGACTGCCAGGACGCGCAGCGCACGGGCGATGACATCGATCGCGGTACCGGGATCATTGATCGCGGGCGAAAGGGCACGGGATGCGATCTCGGCAAGGACTGATGCGCCAAATCTTGGATCCTGATCGAAAGATCGGGTATCCTCCACGGAAAAACATGTCCTGATCGAGGCCAAGACGTCTGCGATCTTGTCCTCAGCGACACCATAGATGGATGCTACCGGACATTTAGGATTGATCAGTTGTCCCGGGATCAAGCGTACAAAAATGCGCGCGCTTGCGTCCGTTGCGATTTTGGACAGTGCGCCGGTATCTAGATGCTGGATGTAGCCAATCCTGTCGATAAACACATCGATAGCTGAAACCGGAATGTCCTTCTCATCGGTTAACCTCTTGCCACCAAGATAAGGGCTCTGACGTCGCGCGCGCATGGCGTCGATGGTGGCAATCTCCACCCGCTCCGTCGTCTCTGTCACGCGGCCCAGTCGTGAGAGATGATCGATCCAGCGCAGCAGTGTCACGACGATCAGCACGATAACCGCGATGGTCACGACAAAAAGAACGACCCGTCCGCGATCACCGTAAGCGCCCGTGCTCAGCGCAATGATACCGACGAGGCTGAACAGGAATGACCCGACGAAAGTTGCCAGAACATTTTGCGTCGTGCTGTCTTCCATCACCAGTTTTGTCGCGCGCGGCGTGACATTGCTGGTTGCCGCCGAATAGGCTGCGACCATGGTACTGAGGGAGAATGTTGTTACCGTCAGCATGCTGGAAGCAATAATGCCGAGGATATTGTCAACGGCGTCAGCGCCGATTTTGGTCGGCAGGTCACTTGGAATAAACGGGCTGACAACAATGGCGATAAGAGCGGTTGCAACGGCAAGTAGCGAGAACAATGTCGCCCGAAACCAGATGCGGCGCGCAACCTTTGCAAAAAACCATGCCCAGCGTGATGTCATTCGAATCCATCTCAAAAACGATGCGGCGGAACTGGCACAGGTGGTGTTCGCTTCACCGGCGGGAGTAGACCGGCGCTCGTCGCACACCGGCTATTGAAAGGGCAAACGCAATGACACCGTCAATCGTTGTCGTTCGGAATGTTTAGCAAATGACCGCAAGCCTTGCAGTGGACCGCGTCAACTTCGTGCCTCTGGAGACCGCATTTTTCGCATGGGTACATGACCTTGTAGGGCCTGACGATCGATTGTGCCAGCCTGACGAACAGCGAGATGCCAACGATCATCGTGACAACGGACGTTAACTTTCCTAACGGTCCGGGCAAGGTGATGTCACCGAAGCCCGTCGTGGTCATTGTGGCGACGGTAAAATAAAGTGCATCGACAAAGCCGATAAGACCGCTCTGGTGGTAGAAAAAGGTAGTGTAGACGAACCCTGTTACCATGAACAGGAAAACGAAAAAGTTTAGCGATGCGCGAGCGACGTCCCTGTACTGATGGCAACCCAGCCGTCTGAGAACGAAAGCAAAGAGCGGGCTCTCGCCGACTGCCCACAATCGCATTGCCCGCAGAAATGCGAAGTTGAAGAGAGCATTAGGAAACAAAAGCGTTGCCAGTATGACTATGTCGATCCATGTCATCGGTCGCTTGAGGGATGCCACGACTGAGCCGGTCGCAAAAGCCCTCGCGAGAATTTCGGCCAGGATCCAGATTGCGATGAGATAATCGATAATCAGATATGACGGCCCACTGCGCAGGAAAGGGCCGAAGATAAAGAACGCGATGATGCTGACATCGATCACGGCGAGCACCGCCTGCCAGCGTAGAGCCCATGTGTCGCGTCCGCGTTCGATACGGCGCAGCTTGCTCTGCAGCTGCTCGATCCGCCCTGCCAAGGGGCTTTTGGCTTCTACGTCTGGTGTCATTCTTAACGGATAAAGGTCCGCCACCCACAGGTCAACGTCAAGCGCTGCTCTCCAAGTCGAACTGATCTGCGTGTAAGACGACCACCGGTCTGACGGATGCCAGCAGATCGGTGGTCGTCATTTTCAAAGCTCGTTTCAAGCCAAAGTGAAGATCAGTCCCGACAGGGCAAAGCCGAGGAGCCCCACCAGCGTCTGCATCACGGTCCAGGTCTTGAACGTGGTCTTGATGTCCATGTTGAAGAAACGACCAACAAGCCAGAAACCGGAATCGTTGACATGGGACAGCATGACTGAACCCGATGCAACTGCGATGACGATAGCCGCCAGTTCCACACCCTGGTAACCAGCCGCCTGGACCGCAGGCTGGATAAGTCCAGCAGCGGCGATGAGGGCAACAGTGGCAGAACCCTGCGCAACGCGCAGCGCCGTGGCGATCAGGAAGCCGGCGACAAAGACGGGCATGCCGATATCCGCGAGCGCGCTTGAAAGCGCGTTGCCAATACCGGATGCGCGAAGCACACCACCAAACATGCCACCGGCCCCGGTTATCAAAATAACCGAGCAGACCGGACCCAGGGCCGAATCGACGATACGCTCGACCTTGAGAGGGTCTCTACCGCGCATTGGGCCAAGCACAACGGCCGCGACGAGAACCGATATGAGGAGTGCGATCGGTGTGGACCCTATGGCGCGCAAGAGCTGGAACCAGCCAGCATCTTTGTTCACCCATTCCTGCGCGCGCGCGAAATCAAGCCCCGTATTCATGAAGATCAACAGCAGCGGCAAAAGCAAAAGCGCAACCACCAGGCCGGAGCTGGGCAAGGAGACGCCATCGTCAGACGATTTTGCTTCCGAGACATCGTCAGGCACCGGCAAGAAGATTCGCTTCCCGATCCACTGACCGAAGAAATGACCCGCCACGATCCACGTTGGCACAGCAACAATGAGGCCGACGATAATGAGCAGGCCAACATCAGCGCCCAGCAATTCAGATGCGGCGACGGGGCCAGGGTGGGGAGGCACGAAAACGTGCATGCAGGAAAACGCAGTCGCTACCGGTATTCCGTAAAGCAAGAGGCTTCCGCCCAGACGACGTCCGACGGTGAACATGACAGGCAACATAACGACGAGGCCGGCGTCAAAGAAGATAGGAAAGCCGAAGAAGAGAGATGCGATGCCCAAAGCCATAGGCGCGCGTTGCTCACCAAAACGTTGGATAAGATCGTCGGCCAGAGCCTGCGCACCACCGGATACTTCCAATAGCCTGCCCAGCATCGCACCAAGCCCCACCAGGAGCGCCACGCCACCAAGAGTGGAGCCAAAGGCTGTCGTGAGCGTATTCATGATGTTTGCCGTCGGTATGCCCGTGACAAGCGCGGTCAAGAAACTGACGAGAATGAGGGCCACGAAGGCATGAACACGAAATTTTATGATGAGCAACAACAGAAGCGCAACCGCGCCCACTGCTATGGAAATCAAGGTACCCGCAGACAATGTCTGTTCGAATTCCGGCAAATGAATACTCCTTTACTGAGGACGCTGACTTCGCCGCCCGTTTCAACAGTCGCTTGTGACTGAGTTTGGCTTACCAAGAATCAGATCGGCCACTTATCAAAAAGTGACCGCTCGGCTTCAATGCGTTACGGGGGTTTAACAGCAACATTCCTGAGTGTCGCGCTGTTTTAGGCATTTCCAATCTCTTGAGCGGATCAAGGCCGCAAACCCTCAGATGGGACTGGCACTTGAACATGACTGCGAACTGAAATAACGCTCGAATTCACACATTCAACAGCTGTTGCCAATCCAAGCGAAGCGTTCTTGCTATGGTCACAAGCATAGCTTCGAGATGATCCACATTCGCTCGTACGGTCGATGAAGATTTCGCATCCACCGGAAAAACGGCGTAAGCGTGCCTGGATCGAGACGGTTAGGCGCAAGCGGCCGCGTGAGGTGTCCGCTACGCGACTCTTCTCTAGTATGACGCGAATTCCCAGCACGCTGCCGCATCCCATAGCCCGCTGAGGTGGCCGCCAGAATGCCTGGTGCCACGTCGACTAGTATCCTTGCTCTACCATTGACGGCAGTAATTCTAATTAAAAATCGCTGCGGCATGTGTCTGGCGAGATCGACACCGATGCCAAACTCAAAAAGCTCCTCGACCAGTATGGTGAGGAGCTTATGAGCAAATATTTGGAATGGTCGAATTTACAAGTTTCGTTGGTTGCGGGGGCAGGATTTGAACCTGCGGCCTTCAGGTTATGAGCCTGA